>JAPHRE010000045.1 GCA_026195905.1 Pseudopelagicola sp.
AAGAACGTTATGCCGCGCGTGGCCGCGCTTCTTGATGTGATGGTGCTTTCGGACGTGACTGCGGTTGTGGATGGCAACACATTCGAACGCCCGATCTATGCTGGCAACGCCATGCAGACCGTCAAATCGAAAGACGCCAAGAAGGTCATCACCTTCCGCACCTCGACCTTTGACGCCGCCGCAACCGGCGGTTCGGCTTCGGTCGAAACCATCGGCGCAGCCGACAATCCGGGTCTTTCAGAATGGGTCGAGGACAAGGTTGCCGAGAGCGACCGTCCCGAACTGACATCGGCGGGTATCGTTGTATCGGGCGGCCGTGGCGTTGGGTCGGAAGAGGACTTCGCGCTGATCGAAACCCTCGCAGACAAGCTCGGCGCCGCCGTTGGTGCCTCGCGCGCTGCGGTCGATTCGGGCTATGCGCCGAACGATCTTCAGGTCGGCCAGACCGGCAAGGTCGTCGCACCGGACCTCTATATTGCCGTCGGCATTTCGGGCGCGATTCAGCACCTTGCAGGCATGAAAGATTCCAAGATCATCGTCGCCATCAACAAAGACGAAGAAGCGCCGATCTTTCAGGTCGCAGACTTCGGCCTTGTCGCGGACCTCTTCGATGCGGTTCCCGAACTGACCGAAAAGCTCGGCTAAACGGGCCTTTGGCACAACAAGACAGATAGGCCCGCCTCTTTGGCGGGCCTTTTTTATATCTCATGCCGTTTGATCCAATCCGCCACCGCGCGCGCCGCCTCTTTATGGGCCGCCGGACCAAAAAGACGCTGGGCAACGGGGCGCTCAAGATCGTTGCAGACCATCCCCTCTGTGCCACGCGCCAAGGCCTCTTCGCTGACGACGCTCTCGACCACGCCCGCCACGAGGGGGCGGAGTTGATCCACCATGCTATGCTCGACGAAAAGCGGGTCTTGCCCAAGGCCATACGGGGCATCCTCGGTGTCAAGCGCATGGTCGGCAAACCAAAGCAAAAGCACACGCGCCCCGCCAATCCGCTCAATCACCGTCTTCATCCGCGCGAGCCAAGCCTGCTGAAGCTCGGTGCGCAGGATGGTATAGCGTTCCGGCGCACGGGCCGCGAGTGCGCCGAGCATGTGCCGGGTAAAATGAAACTCGGTAAAGTCGATCTCACGGAACACCATCTTCATCACCTGCGACGCCCCGGTAAAGCGGTCGTTGCGGCGCGGATGCACCGTATAGTAGCGATTTGACATATTCGGCGCGCCCGGAAGCTGCACCACCGTGAGACGCGCCCGACGCGCCAGCTCAAGAATGGACGGCTCGGCAAGAAGCACATCAACCCCCGCATTCATCACCCCGAGATTGACGCAAGACACGCCAGTCATTTCGGCCAGCAACGTCGGAAACGGCCGCTCCACATATTTGCCATATGTCTCGGTGCCCCCGAGACAGACCAACGGTTTGCCCGATAGATCCGGCCGTGGCCCCCGAAATGCAATCCGCGATTCGCCAAGACGATACGGCATGTAATCGAGGGCTCTGCCCCCGTTCTTTTCATAGGACATCTTACCCACCACTTATTTTCACCCGAGGACGAGAGTCGCAGGGACGGGTTGCGAAAACGCTAATGACAAACCTTGTCTCAAATTTTAGCGGAACACGGGCCTTGCAGCACCGTCCTGCCCACGCGTAATGTCGGGGGGAGATCACAAGGATTGAAGCATGGAAATCAAGACAATCGGTGTCGTCGGGGCCGGACAGATGGGCAACGGGATTGCGCATGTTATGGCGCTCGCCGGGTATGACGTAACGCTCAACGATATAAGTCAGGACGCGCTTGATGCTGCTGTCGCGCGCATCGACAAGAATCTGGAACGCCAGGTCTCGCGGGAGGCGATCAGCGCCGAGGACAAAGCGGCGGCAATGGCGCGCATCTCAACCACGCTTGAGCTTTCGGATCTTGGCCAGCGCGACCTCATCATCGAGGCCGCTACCGAGCGCGAAGAGATCAAGCATCAGATTTTCGACGCACTTCTTCCCCATCTTGCGCCGCATACGATTCTGACATCCAACACCTCGTCGATCTCTATCACCCGTCTGGCCAGTCGCACCGACCGCCCCGAACGGTTCATGGGCTTTCATTTCATGAACCCCGTGCCGTTGATGAACCTGGTCGAACTTATTCGCGGCATTGCCACGGATGAGGACACCTATCAGGCGTGCCTCGCGATCGTGACCAAACTTGGCAAGACCGCCGCCAGCGCCGAAGATTTCCCGGCCTTTATCGTCAACCGTATCCTCATCCCGATGATCAACGAGGCGTGCTATACGCTTTATGAAGGGGTCGGCAACGTGGCCTCGATCGACAACGCGATGAAACTTGGGGCGAACCATCCGATGGGGCCGCTAGAGCTTGCGGATTTCATCGGGCTTGATACCTGCCTTGCGATCATGAACGTCTTGCATGATGGGCTTGCGGATACGAAATACCGCCCCTGCCCGTTGATGACGAAATATGTCGAGGCCGGATGGCTTGGCCGTAAGAGCGGGCGCGGATTTTACGACTACCGCGGCGAGACGCCGATGCCGACGCGTTAAACCGCCGGGATTATCACACAGAAAACGAACGGGAGGCGATCAGCCCCCCGTCTTCCCAAGATCAAGCGTATGCTGGCGCAGCCAAGCCATGAAACCGCGCGGATCGGTTTCTAGCCGGGCCATCTGGGCATCGTTCAGCGGGGCCCCGACGACCGGCGCCTGCGGCCTGCCACAAGAGCGCACGATTTCATGCAGCAGCAACCCCTGGCGCAAGATCGGGGAGGTCTTGCAGGCCCATTGATACCAACGCGAGTTTGAGCCGGGGAAAAAGATCGGCACCACGCGCGCCCCGGATCGGCGGATCATCTTGGCGGTAAAGACGTTCCATTCGCGCTCAATCGCCGGACCCATCCAGGTATCCGACGACATCACAACCCCCGACGGAAAGAGCGCCACAACGCCCCCTTGCGCCAGATGCGCCATAGCTTTGCCGCGCATTTCGACCATTTTGCGTTGGGCATCGGGGTCATGCGGGAAGGGCACGGGGATCATAAAACTGCTGGCAACCTCATCAAGCCCGGTCAGGACCGAGCGCGACAGGATACGATAATCTTGGCGCACACGGCCAATAAGGTCGGCAAAGATCATGCCATCGACCATACCGTGCGGATGGTTGGCGACGACGACGACCGGTCCCTCTTTGGGAATATGGGCGATCTGGTCTTCGGGCGTTGTCAGGGGGATATCCATGATATCAAGCGCCCCACGCCAGAACGCCTGCCCCCGATACGCGGCATTATGACGTTCAAACTTTTTCACCATGCGCAGCACGGTTATCTTGCCCGTCATCCATTCGATTGCGCGGATCGCCAGAGAGGTCAGAGCATTGTCAAAGCTATTGGCATAGGTGAGCGCGGCGCGGTCATAGGTTTCGACCGTGCCCTCGTCTTGGGTCTGCGGATCGCCCACCGGTTGCGTCATCTTGTTCATCCCGTTTGCTTCTACGGTTGCCCGGCGACGAGGGGTCAGACGCCTTCGCCGAACTTTTCGACCACCAAGGCCTCGATTGCATCGGCAAGAGGCTCGGCATCCGGGCCGGAGGTTTCGACATCAATGGTTGTTCCCTTGGACGCCGCCAACATCAAGAGCCCCATGATGCTATCTCCCGACGCGCACATCCCGTCCTTGGAGACTTCGGCGTTGGCATCAAAGCCCTCGACCACCTCGACCAGCTTGGCCGATGCGCGGGCGTGCAGCCCCTTCTGGTTCACGATCTTCAGGGAGCGTGTCACGGTCGTACTCATAGGCTTTTGTCCATATTTATATTTTGGCTGTCGATGTATTTTCGACCAGCTTCAAGCGAGGCGCGCACGGCTTCGGCAACGGGGAGGTTGCGGCTCTTGGCGAGCTTGATCAGCATCGGCAGGTTGGCGCCATACATCATGCGCCGATTGTCCGGCGCACAGGCCGAAAGGCTTAGGTTGGACGGCGAGCCGCCGAACATATCCGTAACGACAACAACGCCATCGCCCATGTCCACCGCATCGGCGGCAATACAAATCTCGGATTGCTTGGCAGATCGGTCATGGTCGGTCTCGATGGTGATGGCCTGAATTCCCGGCTGATTGCCGACCACATGCTCTACCGCCGCGAGATATTCCCGCGCCAGTCCGCCATGTGCCACGATCACGATCCCAATCACGCCTGCCCATCCTTATTCCGCGCGCCCGTCATTCCGGACTTGGTTTGCCCCAAGGCGGCGCGACGGTCCAATTCGCGGTGCCTAATTGACACCTGCCAGCCCTTTTGCGCAAGGGCCGCAGACAATCTTTCGGCGGTAAATACAGACCGATGCTGACCGCCGGTACAGCCAAACCCAATCGAGACATGCGAGCGCCCCTCTTCGATATAAGCCGGAAGCAACATATCGACCATGTCAGTGAGCTTTTCAAAGAAAACACCAAACCGCGGATCGGCCTCGATATAGGCCGCGACGCCCGTATCAAGACCATTCTTGGTTCGCAAGGCCGGCACCCAATAAGGGTTGCTCAGAAAGCGGCAGTCAAAGACAAGGTCGGCCCCCGAGGGAAGGCCGCGTTTATAGCTAAAGGACTGCACGGTGAGGCCGAGGCTGCGCTCGGTTTGCGGCGCGAACCAGCGTTCAATTTCCGACCGCAGTTTGTGCGGCGTCATCTCGGTTGTGTCAATCAACACGTCGGCGCGGGCGCGGATCGGGATCAACAGGTCGGTCTCCTGTGCGATCCCTTCAAGGGGGCTTTCACCGGGGGCAACCGGATGGCGGCGGCGGGTCTCGGAATAGCGGCGCAGAAGGACGTCCGGGCGACAATCAAGATAGAGCAATTCCGGCGCAACGCCTTCGGTATGCTCAAGAAGATCAAGCGCCTCAAGCAGAGCACATTGCGAGAAATCACGGTTGCGCACATCAAGCCCAAGCGCCATAGGGCGATCAAGAACCGGGCCGGAAAACAACCGCTCAAGAAGGCCGAACGGAAGGTTATCAATCGCCTCGTATCCCGCATCCTCCAACGCCTTGATCGCGGTGGACCGCCCGGCGCCGGATGGCCCGGTGACAAGCACGAGCCTCTGGAGAGCGGGACTGGACTTGGACGACATGGGTCAGGCCTTTCTGCCATGCGCGAGGCATTGCAATACTGCTTCGGGGAAATGATCCACATTGGCACGGTAAAGCAAGGGACACGGAAGCCCAAGAAGCTCTGTGTTGCGTTTTGGCGGCAAGCGATCACTTTCGCTTTGGTCTAGATCAACCACAAGATGAACCGGCGCGCGTTCAATGGCCTCTGCCGCGAGAAGCCCCACGTAGCGGGCTTCGATCATGCCCTTGATCGCATCCGGTGCGCGCGCCATCACGCTGTCGCCCTCCCGGCAAAGATCGGTTCGATCATCCGCCACAAGCACGGCGCCAAGCGCCATCAGACGCAGGGCAAGCGCCGATTTGCCGCGCCCGGACGCACCAAGGATAAGCACCCCACGCCCGCCATAGGCAACACAGGACGCATGGCGCATTTCCGAAAGGGGCGGTGTTGGGGCTGGCGTCACTGTTAGATTGGCAGGCCGACGACAAATCGCGCGCCAAGCGGTTCAGAGGTCAGGTCCGCATCGGTCGGGCGGATATTCTCGGCCCAGATCACGCCGCCATGCGCCTCGATGATCTGCTTGGATATGGCAAGACCAAGGCCGGAATTATTGCCGAAATCGCTCTCGGGGCGCTCCGAGTAGAAGCGGTTGAAAATCTTGCCAAGCGCCTGATCGGGGATGCCGGGGCCGGTATCTTCGACCACGACAAGCACGCGATTTTCGCGCTGGCGGGCCCAAACACGGATCGCGTCGCCATCCTCGCAAAAGCTAATCGCGTTGGTGATAAGGTTGACAAACACCTGCGCCAGACGCGCCTCAAGCCCATGAATAACAATCGGGTTTTGCGGCAGGTCGGTGATAAAGTCGATGCCCTTGTTGCGCGCATCTTCGCCAAGATATTGGGTCAGGTTGCCCAACATACCAAGAAGATTGAACTCTTCCTCTTCCTCCTTGACCAACTCGGAATCAAGCCGCGACGCGTTCGAAATATCGCTTACAAGGCGGTCAAGGCGGCGCACGTCATGGTCAATCACATCAAGAAGTTTTTCGCGGTGCTCCTCTTTCTTGACCATGCGCAGCGACCCAACCGCAGACCGTAGCGAGGCAAGCGGGTTCTTGATCTCATGCGCGACATCGGCGGCGAATTGTTCGTTGCTATCAATCCGGTCATAGAGCGCCGACACCATGCCCCGCAGCGCGCCGGAAAGACGCCCGATCTCGTCAGGGCGCGCGGTCAGGTCGGGGATTCGCACCCGCCCGGCGTTGACCTTGCGGCTATCGCTATCGCGGTCGCGCCCGATTTCCGCCGCAGCGGCAAGATCGGACAGCGGGTTCGAGATCGTCGAGGCAAGCACCATCGACAGGCCGATTGAAACCACCGTCGCAATCAGGAACATCTGCAAGACGCGTTCCCGTTCAGAGCGCACCATCTGGTCAAGTTCGCCCGCAGCGCTCGTCAGGACAATCACGCCGACATCGCCCGCGACCTGCCCGAACGGCACGGCCACAACAAAGAGCGTGCTGCCTTCGGGGCCGCGCAGCGTCGTCAAGATTTCGCCGTCCTGGGTCGCTTTTGAGGCCAGGGTGGTGGCCTGATCGGCAACGCTTGGCTGGCCCGGTGAAATGCTATCGGCCTCGCCCGCAATCTTGCCCCAGAGCCAGTTGATCGCGCCAGTGAACGGTGTTCCCGAGGGGCGCTCGGCGAGTTTCTGAGCCGCATCGGCGCGTTCTGTCCCCATCGCCGTCGCAATCAGGTTTGCCCCCGCGTCGTAGACATAGACATAAGTGCCCTTGCGCATCGGAAGTTTTTCGAGCGTGCGCCCGACATCCAGGCCATCGCCAGTCACAAGATTGACCGGCGCACCTTCGGGCATTTGCGCCTCAAAAGCGCCAGCGATAAGCCGCGCCTCGGACAACAACCCGGCGGCACGCTGAACCGCGAGACTATCGCGGGCGGAATTGAGATAGAGGATACCGGCAACAAGAATACAGAGCGCAATCAGGTTGAAGGTAATGATCTTGCGCGTCAGAGGCGATTTGGAAAGCGGAAGCAGGCGGCGACGTTCCCGTCGGCCGCGCATCTCCGTCTCAACGCTTTTTTCTGGCGCGACCCAATCATCCCCAAGGATAACGTCACCGTCGCGCCCTTGGGTCATATCACGCATATCTATCCGTTCGGCCAACGCCATACCATCGGTTACTCTTCGTTGTACCTATAGCCAATGCCGTAGAGTGTCTCAATCGCGGAAAATTCCGGGTCCGCCATGCGCATCTTTTTGCGCAAACGTTTGATGTGGCTGTCGATGGTGCGATCATCGACATAGACCTGATCGTCATAAGCCACATCCATAAGCTGATCGCGGGATTTGACAAAGCCGGGGCGCTGCGCGAGCGCCTGAAGCAAGAGGAATTCCGTCACAGTAAGCGTAACGTCCATCCCCTTCCACATCACCGAATGGCGCAGCGGGTCCATCGTCAGCTCACCGCGCTCCATCACCTTGGTTTCCTCGGTATCGCCGACAACATTGCCGTCGACCGCATCCTGCCGCCGCAAAAGCGCGCGAATCCGCTCCACAAGAAGGCGCTGCGAAAACGGCTTTTTAACGTAATCGTCCGCCCCCATGCGCAAGCCGAGAACCTCGTCGATCTCGTCATCCTTTGAGGTCAGGAAAATAACCGGCATGGTGGTCTTCTGACGCAGACGCTGAAGCAGGTCCATGCCATCCATACGGGGCATCTTAATATCCAGCACCGCCATATCCGGCAGCTTTTTATTGAATGCATCGAGCGCCTGTTGCCCGTCATTATAGGTTTCGACCTCGAAGCCTTCCGCCTCGAGTGTCATGGCTACGGATGTCAGGATATTCCTGTCATCATCGACCAAAGCGATCTTCGACATTGGCTGAAATCCTTATTCTGCTCTGATTTTTATGCCTGATTTTTTCAGACAGTATGCGCTTTTCCTGCGTTTCAGATCAATCCCAAAGTGCGAATCAGGCACCGCACCGCCCTATTGCAGCCGAAATTCTTTACTCAATGGCTAAAATGACTCACCTTGATCGGCGGATTTCGACCAATGCGGCATGTGGTGGCGCTAACGTGCAAGTGGTTGCGCTAACTGCGATAAACCGACCTGTTCAATTATGAAATCGACGTGTTATGAGCGCCCATCGGCGGTCCTGAACTCGCATCTTGCGGGATCGAAATCGCTTTCGATAAATGACAACCGCCGCCTCTCAGGGGTCGGCTACAGGAGTTAGACCATGACATTTGGACGGGTGAACCCGCAATTCCGCCTCGAAGATCAAGGGATCGAAGGGCTGGGTAATGTCTTTTATAACCTCATGGAGCCCGCTCTGATCGAAGCGGCCCTGAAAAACGGCGAAGGCAGCCTTGGCAATGGCGGTGCGTTCCTTGTATCGACCGGTAAATTCACGGGTCGCTCGCCCAAGGACAAGCACGTCGTCAAAACCGAGAGCGTGTCCGATACCATCTGGTGGGAAAACAACGCCGAGATGTCGCCCGAAGGGTTCGACAACCTTTATGTCGACATGCTTGAGCACATGAAGGGCAAAGACTATCACGTGCAGGATCTCGTCGGTGGCGCCGATCCCGAACACGCGATCAATGTCCGCATGGTCACGGAACTCGCATGGCACGGCCTGTTCATCCGCCACATGCTGCGCCGCCCGGATCGCGACGCCCTGAACGACTATGTGGCTGACTTCACCGTCATCAACTGCCCGACCTTCAAGGCCGACCCCAAGCGTCACGATTGCCGCTCGGATACGGTCATCGCGCTCAACTTTGATCGCAAGCTGATCCTGATCGGGAATACCGAATACGCGGGCGAGAACAAGAAGTCGGTCTTTACCCTGCTGAATTACCTGCTGCCGGAAAAAGGCATCATGCCGATGCACTGCTCGGCCAACCACGCCAAGGACAACCCGGTTGATGCGGCCGTGTTCTTTGGCCTCTCCGGCACCGGCAAAACCACGCTTTCGGCCGATCCTGACCGCGTGTTGATCGGGGATGACGAGCACGGCTGGTCCGACAACGGCACCTTCAACTTCGAGGGCGGCTGCTACGCCAAGACCATCAACCTCAACCCCGAGGCCGAGCCGGAAATCTACGCCACCACCGGAAAATTCGGTACCGTGATCGAGAACATGGTCTATGACGAAGAGACCAAGGAACTCGACTTTGAGGATGACAGTCTCACGGCCAACATGCGGTGCGCCTACCCACTGCATTATATCTCGAACGCCTCGGAAACCGCCGTCGGTGGCCACCCCAAAAACATCATCATGCTGACCTGTGATGCGTTTGGTGTTCTGCCTCCGATCGCCCGCCTCACCCCGGCGCAGGCGATGTATCACTTCCTCTCTGGCTTTACCTCCAAGGTCGCCGGAACCGAGCGCGGCGTGACCGAGCCGGAACCGACCTTCTCGACCTGCTTTGGCGCACCCTTCATGCCGCGTCGCCCCGAGGTTTACGGCAACCTGCTGCGCGAAAAGATCGCCACCCACGGCGCGACCTGCTGGCTCGTCAACACCGGCTGGACCGGCGGCGCATATGGCACTGGCTCGCGGATGCCGATCCGCGCAACCCGTAGCCTGTTGACCGCTGCCCTCGACGGCAGCCTGAGCGAAGTGGAATTCCGCAAAGACCCGAACTTTGGCTTCGAAGTGCCGGTCGATGTGCCCGGTGTGGCCGACGTCCTGCTTGATCCGCGCCGCACATGGGACGACGCCGACGCCTATGACCGTCAGGCGGCCAAACTGGTGCAGATGTTCTCGGACAACTTCGAGCAATACCTGCCCTATATCGACGCCGACGTAAAAGCCGCCGCTATCGGCTAAGGCGTTCCTCACCAATCATAAAAAAGCCCCGGCCAATCGGTCGGGGCTTTTGCGTTCAGGACACCCAGTGGCTATTTCATCAACACATACGTGCCCGGCGCATCGCAAAGCGCCTTGCCCATTTCCGGCGGTTTGACCGCATCGCCGGATTGCGCGTCAAGCCATTTGGTCCATTCCGGCCACCATGACCCCTCTTCCCGGTCCGCGACCTCCTGCCAGTGTTCGGGCGAAAGATAGCGATCTTTGTCGCTCGACGTATGCACCATGTAATGGCGTCGCGGGTGGCCTGGCTCCGACACAACCCCGGCATTATGCCCGCCATTGGTCAGCACAAAGGTCACATCCGACCGCGTCAGCGCCTCGACCTTAAAGGCCGATTTCCAGGGCGCGACATGGTCCGTCTCGGTGCCCACGGCAAAGATCGGCACCGTGATATCACCGGGAAACACCGGCTCATCCCCGACGACGAACTTGCCATCGGCAAACTGGTTCTCGAGGAACAGCTTGCGCAGGTATTCCGAATGCATCCGATACGGCATCCGCGTCGTATCGGCGTTCCACGACATAAGATCGTTGTAGCGCGGCTTCTCGCCCATCAAATATTCATGCTGAATCCGCGACCAGACAAGGTCGGCAGAGCGCAAAAGCTGAAACGCGCCCGACATTTGCGCCGCGTCGAGATAGCCCTTCTTCCACATCATATCTTCGAGAAAGGCGACCTGGCTTTCGTTGATGAAAAGCATCAACTCACCCGCCTCGCTAAAGTCGAGCTGCGCCGCGAAAAGCGTCATCGACGCCAGCCGGTCATCCCCATCCCGCGCCATCGTCGCCGCTGTGATCGACAACAACGTGCCGCCAAGGCAATAGCCCGCCGCGTGCACCTTGTCGGTGCCGGTGATCCTCTGGATTTCGTCCAGCGCGGCCATCGGCCCCTGCTGGCGATAATCGTCAAAGCCGAGATTGGCATCCTCCGCGCCCGGGTTGCGCCACGAAATCATGAACACGGTATAGCCCTGTTCAGTCAGGTATTTGACCATCGAATTCTGCGCGCTGAGATCAAGGATATAGTATTTCATGATCCATGCCGGCACGATCAGGACCGGCTCGGGGCGCACCGTCTCGGTCGCCGGAGCATATTGGATCAATTCCATAAGGTGATTGCGGTAGACGACCTTGCCGGGGGTGATGGCCAGCGTCTTGCCGACCACGTAATCCGATTCCGCACCCATCTTCTCATGCAACAAGATGTGTTGCAGATCATCGAGATAATTCCGCATCCCGGCGATGATATTGGTGCCGTTGGTTTCGACGGTTTTTTCGATGATTTCCGGGTTGGTGAGCGGGAAATTCGCCGGTGATAGCGCATCAAGCCCTTGCCGCGCCGCAAAACGCACCGCCTTTTCATCCGCCTCGCTCACACCGCGCACATTGCTTGTCGCCTCTTCCCACCATTCCTGCGCAAGCAGAAAGGCTTCCTTATAGGCCGAGAACGGTTTGGCGTCCCAATCGGGATGGCGGAACCGGCGATCTGTGCGCTGTTCAACCGAACACCGCCCCTTGGCCCCCCCCATTGCACAACGCGTCAGGTATTGCGCGAACTCAGTTTGTTTCTCAAAGGCGGAAAAGGCAAGCTCGGCCTGTTTGCCCGGCGAGGCCGCAAGATGTAGCGCCCAATCCATATACACAAGCCCAAGCGCCGCCGGGGAAAGCCCGCCCGTAAACTCGCTGAACATCGCGTGGGTCGCGGTGTCCACGGTGCTTGCGACTTCGGCGATGCTATCTTTGGCGCGAGGTTTTTTGGGGGTATCCTCGCGGTCAAAATGGGGGTGACCTGTCATATTTTTCGTTCCAATCCTGACTTTGGCGACGCGTCTTCTCCGATTCGCCCTCCCGACAAATCCCGCCTATCGCACCTATGCCGCCCCTTGGGCGACTTCTTTGACTTGGCTCAACTGTGCATCCTGCACAAGGCATTGCCACTCAGATAGGTCCGAATGTCCCTGATAGGAATGGCTTTGGGCAATAAACGCCCAAACTTTACCGCCAGAAACGCGTTCACAAGGCGCAGCACGGCGCGTAGGCTGGTGCAATCCAAGCGATGCAAAACAAGAGCTTGCATCATATTCCGTTTTTTGCATACAAAGGCAAAACCGGTCACCGAGGAGTTTTCCACCATGCGACCCCCGATTCTTAGCGCGTTTCTCGCCCTTGCCCTGCCCCTGATCTTTGCGCCCCAAAGCCTTGCGGCTGATACCGCCGAGACTGTGACGCTGACAGAATGGAAATCCGTCTTTGGGCGCGTCGAAGCGCGCGACATGATCCCGGCACGATCGCAAATCGGGGGCGTGGTGGTCGTCATCAACGTCGAGGAAGGCGATAGCGTCACCAAAGGCGCGGTCATCGCCACGATCCGCGACGAGAAACTCGCCCTGCAACTTGATGCCGTGCAGGCACAGATCGACGCCCTCGGCTCGCAGCTCGAAAACGCCCGCGCCGAACTCCAACGCGGCCAAGACCTTCTTGAACGTGGCGTGACCACCGCCCAGCGCCTCGATGCCCTGCGCACCCAGGTCAATGTGCTCGAAAACCAGATCGACGCGACACGCGCCGAAAAGAGCGTCATCGAACAGCGCGCCGCCGAAGGCACCGTCCGCGCGCCGCTTGGCGGCAAGGTGCTGGATGTGCCGCTGACCTCCGGCACCGTCATCATGCCCGGCGAGGTCGTCGCCCAGATTGGCGGTGGTGGCTTCTTCCTGCGTCTGGCCGTGCCGGAACGCCACGCCGCACACCTCAAGGAGGGGGCTGAAATCATGGTTGGCGAGAACGGCTCGGAAACCACAGGGCGCCTCGCCAAGATTTATCCCAATATCGAAAATGGCCGCGTCATTGCCGATGTGGATATCGCCGATCTCAATAGTGACTTTGTCAACGCCCGCGTCCTCGTGCGCCTGCCTGTTGGCACCCGCGAGGCGGTCATCGTGCCTGAAGCCGCACTCATCACGCGCATGGGCCTTGATTTCGTGACCATCACCGGACCGGATGGCACCCCGGTGCAGCGCACGGTCGTCCCCGGCGCGCGCTCTATGCGCGATGGCGTGGCGATTGTCGAAATCCTGAGCGGCCTCAATGGGGGCGAGACCCTCGCGGAGGCCACACATGACTGATGCCCCGAAGAGCAAAACACCAACCGGGCCCCTTGGCCTTGCCGGGGCGTTGACCCGTAGCTTTATCAAATCCCCCCTGACGCCCTTGATGATCCTTGCGGCCCTTGCCGTCGGTCTTGTGGCGCTCATAAGCCTGCCGCGCGAGGAAGAGCCGCAGATTTCTGTGCCGCTCGTCGATATCCATATTCAAGCGCCGGGCCTTGCGGCCGAGGACGCTATCAAACTTGTGACCGAACCGATGGAGACCATCGTCAAAGGGATCAACGAGGTCGAGCACGTCTATTCCTCAACCCGTGATGACTATGCAATGGTCACGGCGCGCTTCCTTGTCGGCACCTCCTCGGACGCCGCAATCCTTCGCGTGCATGAGAAAATCCGCGCCAATTCCGATCGTATCCCGGTTGGCATCGACGATCCCCTGATCGTTGGGCGCGGGATTGATGATGTGGCCATTGTCTCGCTCACCCTGACGCCGGACACCCCCGAGAGCGGATTGACCGCCAACGACCTCACCCGCATCGCGCGCGCGCTCCAGATCGAGATTGCCAAGATCGACAATGTCGGCCTGACCTATATCGTTGGCGATTCCCCCGAGGCGATCCGCATCGCCCCCGATCCTGAACGCCTTGCGCTCTTCGGCATTACCCTGCAACAGCTTGCGGGTAAGGTCCAAGGCGCGAACCGCGCCATGCCAGCCGGGCTTGTGCGCGACGGCGGCGACCAGATTGCCCTCATCGCAGGCGAGACCCTCTCTGCGCCCTCTGAAATTGCCAATCTCCTACTGACGGCGCGCGACGGGCGTCCCGTCTATGTGCGCGACGTGGCCGATGTCTCCTTTGTTCCCGACACCTCCGATAGTATCGTCGCAAGCCTTACCCGCGAAGGTGCGACGACCAAGGCAATCCCGGCCGTAACCCTTGCCGTGGCCAAACGTGCGGGTGCCAATGCCGTGATCGTGGCCGAAGAAATCCTGCACCGCGTGCATGCGCTCGAAGATGATCTGATCCCCGACAACGTGGCCATCGAAGTCACGCGCGACTACGGCGAAACCGCCAATGAAAAGGCCAACGAGCTTCTGTTTCACCTTGGCCTTGCAACGATCTCCATCGTCGCACTGGTGTTCTTTGCAATCGGCTGGCGCGAGAGCATCGTGGTCGCAATCGTGATCCCGGTGACGATCCTGCTCACGCTCTTTGCCGCTTGGATCATGGGCTATACGCTCAACCGCGTCTCTCTCTTCGCGCTGATCTTCTCCATCGGTATCCTTGTCGATGACGCCATTGTCGTGATCGAAAACATCGCCCGCCATTGGGGCATGAAAGGCGAAGGCACGCGCGCCGAAAAGGCAATTCGCGCCGTGGCCGAGGTCGGCAATCCGACCATCGTCGCAACCCTGACCGTTGTCGCCGCGCTTTTGCCGATGCTCTTTGTCTCTGGCCTCATGGGGCCGTATATGTCGCCGATCCCGGCCAATGCCTCGGCGGCGATGATCTTTTCCTTCTTCGTTGCGGTCATCATCACGCCGTGGCTCATGCTCAAGATCGCAGGCAACGCGCCGCTGCATGGGCATGGTGAGGACGATCACGGCGGACGCCTTGGGCGGCTCTACGGTGCCGTGGCAAAGCCGCTCCTCAAGACCAAAGGCCGCAGCGGGCTTTTCCTGATCGTGACCGTGGTCCTGAGCTTTGGCTCTATGGCGGCCTTCTATACCAAGGACGTGACCGTCAAACTCCTGCCGTTTGACAACAAATCCGCCCTCTCGGTGGTGATCGACCTGCCCGAAGGCGCCTCCGTCGAAGAGACCGACGCCGTGGCCCGCGCCGTGGCTGCCGAAGCCCTCAAGATGCCCGAAGTGATCTCGGCCCAGACCTACGCCGGGACCGCCGCGCCGTTCGATTTCAACGGCCTCGTGCGCCACTATTACCTGCGCGAAGAACCACAGCTTGGCGATGTGCAGGTCAACCTTGCCGCCAAACATGACCGCAAGCGGACAAGCCACGAAATCGCGCTTGAAATCCGCGACCGTGTCATGGCCCTCGACGTGCCCCCCGGCACCTCGCTCAAGACGGTCGAACCGCCCCCCGGCCCGCCGGTCATCGCGACGCTTCTGGCCGAGGTCTATGGCCCCGATGGCGAAACCCGCCGCGCCGCGGCCGTCAAAATTCGCGAAGCCTTCGAAAGCGTTCCCTATATCGTCGATGTCGACGATAGCTTTGGTCAACAGGCCCGCAAACTGCGTATCTCGCTCGACACCGACCAGATGGAATTCTTTGGCGTGCAAGAGGCCGATATCTTCTCGACCATCGCCATCCTCAACAGCTCCACAACCGTGGGTTATTCGCACCGCGAAGAGGGTCGCCGCCCCATCCCCATCATCGTAGAGCGCGACAAGGCCGACCGCCTTCTCGACGAACGTTTCCTGTCGACCCCGATCCCCGCCAATGTGCTTCCGGGCGCGCGCGGTGTGGTGGAATTGGGCGATGTGATCCGGGTTGAGGAAGACCATGCCTCTTACCCGATTTTCCGCCACAATGGCCGCGCCACTGAAATGGTCACGGCCGAGCTTGCCGGAGACTATGAGGCGCCGCTCTACGGGATGCTTGCCGTGGCCGACGCGATCGAGGCGATGGACTGGCCCGAGGGCACCAAACCCGTGATCGCCCTCAACGGTCAGCCCGAAGACGAATCCCATGTCACCCTGCTTTGGGATGGCGAATGGGAGGTCACATGGGTGACGTTCCGCGATATGGGTGCGGCCTTTGCCGTGGCCCTTCTTGGCATCTATATCCTCGTCGTGGCCCAGTTCGGCTCGTTCCGCCTACCGCTCGTGGTGCTGACGCCGGTGCCGTTGACCTTCCTTGGCATCATCGGCGGGCATTGGCTTTTCAACGCGCCATTTTCGGCGACCTCGATGATTGGCTTTATCGCCCTTGCCGGGATCATCGTGCGCAACTCGATCCTGCTGGTGGACTTTATCCGCCATGAGGGGCGCGACGATACCCCGCTTGTCGATACGTTGATCGCGGCGGGCGCGATCCGCTTCAAACCGATCCTGCTGACCGCGATTGCGGCGATGATCGGCGCGTTCGTGATCCTCGCAGACCCGATCTTTCAGGGGCTGGCGATCTCGCTCTTGTTTGGCTTGCTAAGCTCGACGTTGCTGACCGTTCTGGTGATCCCGGCGATCTACCGCGTCTTCAAGGCCTGACCCCGACCAAGCGGACAGGACCAACGGGACAGGGGGGCCAGTCCCCCCTGTCCGCAGCGCGCCAGTTACGCGGGAGTAACCGCAACCGGCACACCATTGAACGCGGCATTGCCGCTAATAGGATCAATCCGGGCATCATCCGTCAGATCGTTGATCGACACCGACCCAACGCCCGCAGCTTCCTCTATCCGCCCTTTCTTCTGGCCCCAGCCCTGCGGGATCGACACCACGCCGGGCGCCATCTCGTCGCTGATCTCAACCGGCATCGTGACCGCGCCAACCCGGCTTGCGATGCGCGCCGCGCCGCCCTCTTCAAGGCCAATACGCGCCGCATCCTGCGGGTGGACCTGAACCGTGACCCGATTGCGCCCCTTCACAAGGCGCGCACTATTCTGGGTCCAGCTATTGTGACTGCGCACAAGCCGCCGCCCGATCATCTGAAGCGGGAAGTCGGTATTTTCCTCCGGCGCAAAGGCCATCAGGCGCGGCAGATCCTCAAGGAACACCTGTGGCGCGAGGTGGATTTGCCCATCCGGCGTCTCCAACCGCTCTGCGATATTGGGCACCAGCGGCCCCAAATCCAACGCCGTGCCGCTTTCAAGCATCGCCGGGATGGTCACCGTATCGCCGTGATACCCGCGCGGCAAAAGCCCCTCAAGCATCTGCGTTGGCGATGGCATCGGCGCATTGGTCCCGGCGATCCGCGTCGCCAGCGTGGCAAGGATTTCCCATTCCTGCGGGTTGCCATTGGGCGGCTCGAACAACGCTTCGGCAAACCCGGCGGTATTCCTGACGGCAAAGCTATGGAACACCATGTCATAGATGACTTCCTCTAGCGCCACCGTGCCGGGCAGGATCAAATCCGCATGGCGCGTCGTGTCGTTCACATGAATGTCGATCGACATCATGAACTCAAGCCCCTCCAGCGCCGTTTCGATCCGCCGCCCGTTCGGCGCGGTCAGAACCGGGTTGCCCGCAATGGTGACAAGCGCCTTGATCTGGCCCTCGCCCGGTGTCTCCATCTCTTCGGCCATGACCGACACAGGGTATTCGCCATTATAAAGCGGCTGCCCCGAGACACGCGACCGCCGTTCGGGATAGGTCCGCTCCTTGCCCTTGCGCGGCGTCAGCCCCACATAATTGAGCGCGGGCGTGGTAAACATTGCCCCACCCGGCGCATCGAAATTTCCGGTAAGGATATTAAGCGCATTGTTGGCCCATTGGCACAGGCTGCCAAAGCTCTGCGTCGACGCCCCCATGCGCGCATAACAGACTGCCGACTTTGCGCTGGCGAAATCCCGCGCGAGGGTCTTGATCGTCTCTTCTGCGATCCCCGTGCGCTTGGCCGCAAGCGCCGCCGTGAACGGCGCGACCGCCCCTTTCAGGGTCTCAACCCCCGCAATCGGCAACGCCCCCGGCGCGTCCAAGCCTTGCGCAAACACCTCATGAATCAACGCAAGCAATAGGAACGCATCGGTCTCAGGGCGGATGAAATGATGCTCGCCCGCCCTCTCTGCGGTTTCCGTGCGCCGCGGATCAATCACCACGACACGCCCGCCGCGCGCCTTGATCTCGTCCATGCGCTTGCCAAACCCCGGCGCGGTCATCATCGAGCCGTTCGACACAATCGGATTGCCGCCAAGGATAAGCATGAAATCCGTGCGCTCCACATCCGGCACCGGGATCAACATCGGATGGCCAAACATATGGATCGACGCGACGTGATGCGGGATCTGGTCCGCCGTGGCCGAGGAATACCGGTTCGTCGTCCCAAGCGCCCGAACCATCCCCGGAATATTCATCAGGTTGCCAAACTTATGCGCATTCGGGTTGCCGAGATAAACGCCAACCCCGTCCTTGCCATGCTGCGCCTGAACCATACGCAACCGTTCGGCGGCATAATCAAACGCCTCGTCCCAGCCGATCTCGACAAATGCGCCATCGACCTTTTTCAACGGTCGTGTGACCCGGTCGGGATCGGTGCGGAAATCCTGAAGCGCAATCGCCTTGGGACAGATATGCCCCCGCGACAACGGATCGTCCGGGTCCGCCTTGATCGACAGAACATTTTCCCCATCATGCCGGATCACAAGACCGCACATGGCCTCGCAAATATTACAGCCCCGACGATGTTCCAGAACCTCTCCCATACCATCTCCTCCTAGAGACCGGCCTCCCGCAAGAGCCACTCCGCGTGACAGGCGCTATCGCCCAGATATTCGATACTGACGCGCGCCTTTTTCATGAAAAGCCCAATGTCGAGCGCATCCGTCATGCCGATGCCGCCATGCATCTGCACCGCCTCACGCACGGCCAGAGACGCGGTCTTATTCGCCTTCGCCTTGGCCACCCGCGACAGGCGCTCGGCCTCTGCGTCCCCCGCATCAATCGCCGCCAGCGCGGCGGCAATCACCGCCTCGGTCGTCTGAATCTGCGTGTAAAGATCGGCGGCGCGATGCTGCAGCGCCTGAAAGCTGGCAATCGTGATCCCGAACTGCTTGCGCTCTTTGAGGTAGGCCAGCGTGCGCTCTGACGCCTCCTTGGCCACGCCGCACAAATCCGCCGCCGCAACCGCGCGCCCGGTGCGCAGGGCCGACGCCATCGCCGCCTCTGCCCCCTCGCCGCTGGCAATCCGCGCCGCGCCATCAAGCTGCACATCCTCAAACGCAAGGTCGGCGGCATTGCGACTATCGACCGTGGCAAAGGCGCGCGTGGTCACACCGTCCTGCGCCGGGTCCACAAGGAACAGCGCCAGCCCCTCCTCGGTCATTGCCGGGACAATGACGCGATCCGCGCCAACCGCATCCGATACGAACCGTTTCGCCCCATTAAGGACAAACCCGTTCCCCGACGCCTCGGCGCGCGTGGTGATCGGCCCGGCCTCGTGCTTGCCGTGTTCATCGGCGGCAAACGCCACCACCGCCGCGCCCGACGCGACCTTCGCGGCCCAGTCCAGCGCCCCCGCATCGCGCAGCGCAGTCGCCGCAAGAACCCCCGACGACAGGAACGGCGATGCCGTGAGCCGTCGGCCCATTTCCTCGGCCACAAGCCCGGCAGCCACCGCGCCCATATCAACGCCCCCGGCCTCTTCACCGATGAGCATCCCGAACCAGCCCATACCGGCCATCTCGCCCATCAGACCCTTGTCATAGCCAAGCACCGCGCCCTCATCGCGCAACCTGCGCAATGCCGAAACCGGGGCTTTTTCCTCAAGGAACCCGGCCGCCATATCGCGCACCATCGTCTGTTCTTCTGTGAAAATCTGCATTGCGCTTACCCTAGCTCCAGAACCGCTTTGGAGAGGATCGACAGCATGACTTCCGATGTGCCCCCCTCGATCGAATTCCCCTTGGACCGCAGCCAGAGCGAGGCTTTTTCATCGCTCTGCGCATTTGCGAAATCCCATTCAACCGCGTCGAACCCGCCCGACTCCATGTTGATTTCCTGACGCCGCTTGTTCAGCTCCGTGCCGGTGTATTTGAGCGTCGCAGATTCGACCCCGATCTGATTTCCAGCCCGCGCCCATGCCTTGGCCCGGTCGAGTTCGGCCTTGAATGCGATCTCATCAACAAGGAAATCCGCGATCCTGGCGCGCAACAATGGATCGGCCAACCGCCCCGTCGCATCAAGCCCCACCGCCTCGCGCGCGGCATCGACCACGCTCTCGGATTTGAAAAGCGCCGAGTCGGTCGATCCGATCATCTCGCGCTCGTGGGTCAAAAGGTATTTGGCGATGCTCCAGCCCTTGCCACGCTCGCCGACGATCTGTTCTTTTGGCACCTTCACCGCATCAAAGAAAGTCTCGCAAAACGGCGATGCTCCCGAGATCAATTTGATGGGCTTGGTCGAGACACCCTCGCTCGCCATGTCAAACAATAGGAAGGAAATCCCCTTGTGTTTCGGCGCGTCCGGTTCGGTGCGCACGAGACAGAAAATCCAATCCGCCTGATCCGCATAAGAGGTCCAGATTTTCTGCCCGCTGACCTCAAAGTAGTCGCCCCGATCAACGCCCTTGGTCTGCACCCCTGCAAGGTCCGACCCCGCGCCCGGCTCTGAATACCCCTGACACCAGCGGATTTCGCCGCGTGCGATCTGTGGTAGGTAATGACGTTTCTGCTCTTCCGAGCCGAACTGCAACAAGGCCGGGCCGAGCATCCAGATACCAAAGCTCTGCAACGGCGGGCGCGCATGAATGCGCTGCATCTCTTCGCGCAGAACACGGTCCTCATCGCCCGTAAGACCGCCGCCGCCATAGGCCTCGGGCCATGTCGGCACGGTCCAGCCCCGCACGGCCATCCGCTCAAGCCAGAGCTGTTGCGCGTCGCTCTGGAAAACCCAGTTGCGCCCGCCCCAGCATACATCCGCCTCGCCCATTGGCTGGCGCATCTCCTGCGGACAATTCTCCTCCAGCCACGCCCGTGTCGAGGCGCGAAAATCTTGCATATCGCTCATGATGTCACCTGATAGATCGTCAAAGGGCGCCCGCACCGGCAGGCGCCCTTTTTTGTGGTCCTTACTCTTCGTGGACCTTTTTCCAAGCACCGTTCTCAACAATGTTGATATAGACCGAATCCGCGCCCTGGTGGTCATCGGGGCCAAAGGTCATGTAGTTGCCAACAAGATCGTCCTGATACTCAAGCGTCTCCATCGCAGCGATGAAGCTTTCCTGCGTGACATCACGGCCCGCTTTTTCAAGCGCCATATGGGTCATTTTAGCCGCCGCATAGCCGAGCATCGAGAAGCCAACCGGGTCTTCGCCGGTCGCGGCCCTATATTCCTCGATAAAGGCTTTCGGGGTTGGCTCATCCGCCCGCGCCCAGAGATCCTGCCAGCTTGCCGCCGCATAGAACCCATCGGTCACACCGCCCGGAACCTTTGCCACAACGGTGAGGAAGCTCGCCGAGGTGCCGAGGAATTTCATGTCCGACAAGCCCATCTTCTTGGCGGTGCCAACGATGGTGATCGCCTGACGCACACCCACGGCCATAGTGACAATGTCACAGCCCTCTTCCTTGAGCTTGGAAAGCGAGCCGACGAAATCGGTCTCGTCCGGCTTGTGCGAAGTTTCGGCGGCATAGGTGATGCCCGCCTCTTTCGCGCCTTCCTTGGTGCCGTCAACGATCTCTGCGCCGAAATCGGTCGGGAGATACATCGAACAGACCTCTTGCCCGCCGAATTCGCTGGCAAGATATTTTACGCCAACCCGTGCCTGATCGTAATAGCTCGAGAATGAGGTGAACTTATTCTTAATCGGCTCCTGAAGCATCTGACGCGCGGCGGTAAGCGGGCCGAGGTTCGGGATACCTTTGGGATCAAGAAGTTTGAAACCCGCCATGTTCATCGGCGTGCCAAGGCTTAGAAGCATGGCAAAGACCTTGTCGCGGTTCAATAGCTTGTTATAGCCCTGCATCGCGCGCGGCATCTGGTATCCGTTGTCCTCCACAACGAACCGGATGCTACGGCCATGTACGCCACCTGCGGCGTTCAGCTTGTCGAAATAGACGTTTGCGCCCTTGACGGCTGGAACGCCGATCGCGGCAAAAATCCCCGACAGGTCATTGACCGAGCCGATGACGATTTCGTCATCTGTGACGCCCTGGACTTGCGCCGAGGCGATGGTCGCGGCGGCGGTCAGACCCGCTGCAAGCGATAGTTTCTTTACCAAATTTTTCATGGTTCTCCTCCCGTTGAAAATTTTTCGTCTTGTCGTCCTTAGTACATCTCCTCGATCAGATGAGCGTGCGCCTTTTCTACATAGCTGCGCTTGAGCTTCATCGTCGCGGTGAGCTCGTCATCCTCCGCCGTCAACAGAACGTCGATGAGGCGGAAGTCCTTGATCTGCTCGACGCGGGCAAACTCTTTGTTCACCGCATCGACCTCTGCTTTGATCAGGTCCTTGATTTCCTTCGCCGCACAGAGCGAGGCAAAGTTCGAGAACGGGACCTTCTTGTCCTGAGCGTATTTCTCAACGTTCTCCTGATCAATCATTATGAGCGCCGTAAGGTATTTACGCCGATCCCCGATAATGACCGCATCCGAGATATAATGCGAGAACTTCAATCGGCTCTCAATCTCGGCGGGCGTGATGTTCTTGCCGCCTGCGGTAATGATGATGTCCTTGAGACGGCCGGTGATGGTCACATAGCCATCCTCGTCAATCCGCCCGACATCCCCGGTCCGAAGCCACCCATCGGCAGTATAGGTCTCCGCCGTTTTCTCATTGTTGCGCCAATAGCCTTTGAAATTATTGAGACCCTTGGTTTGAATCTCGCCATCGTCGGCAATGCGCACCTCATAGCCCGGAATCGGCGTGCCAATGGTGCCGATACGGTTGTCGTCACGGGTGTTGAGCGTCGCAAGGCCCGCTGTTTCGGTCATGCCATAGCCCTCGACAAGCGGCACGCCAATCGCCCAGAACCACTTGATAAGCTCCGGCGATATCGGCGCTGCCCCCGTGCCGCCCCGACGCATCCGGTCAAGGCCAAGCATCCGGCGCAGGTTGCGCAACACAAGGCGATCCCAAATCTTATATTGCACCGTGACTATGGCCGGAACCGGCTTGTTGTCGACCATATAAGAGGCCCGCGTCATCCCGGCCTTGATCGCCCTATGATAGGCCCAGCGCCCCAGGGGCGTCGCCTCCTGCGCAAGGATCAAGACCTGCGAATAGATCTTCTCCCAAACCCGCGGCACCGCCGTAAACGTATTGGGCGATACCTCTTGCAGGTTATTGAAAACCGTTTCCGGGCTTTCTGCGAAATTGACGACACATTTGCCCGCCAGCGGGAAATAGATCGACACATCGCGCTCAAGGATGTGACACAGCGGCAGGAAGCAAAGCTGCTGGTCGGTCTCCTGCACCGAAAGCCGCCGTGCGCCGGCCTCGATCGCAGCCATGATATTCTCGTTTGAAACCATCGCGCCCTTGGGCATCCCCGTCGTCCCCGAAGTATAGACGAGGATCGCCGTATCTTCCGGCTGAGCCGCCTCGATCTCTGCTTCAAAGGCGTCCGGCTCATCGGCAGCGGCCTGTTTGCCGATCTCGTAAAGCTCGCTGATCATCATACACCGATGATGCTCAAGATCATGCAGCCCCTCATCCTCAAGGATGATGACATTCACAAGCCCCGGAACCTCGTCTTCAATCTGAAGATACTTGTCGAGCTGTTCCTCGTCCTCAACGATGAGAAACCGGCTATCGCTATTGTTGATAAGATACGAAAGCTGCTTGGCGGAATCGGTTGTATAGACGCCCGAGGCAATGCCCCCGACCGCCTGAACCCCCATATCGAAATAGGCCCACTCCTTGCGATCTTCCGACAGGATCGACACCGCCTCGCCGCGCTTGAGGCCAAGTTTGCGAAGCGCCATACCGATCCATTTGGCATGGTTCCAATAGTCATCCCATGTATAGGGCTTCCAGATCCCGAGATCTTTCTCGCGATGCGCCGTGCGCCCCCCGAGCGTTTTACAACGCTCCCGAAAGAGCGCGGGCACCGTGGTGCAGCCATCAACCCGGAGCGGACGTTGCCCGGCCTGTGCGTTATACCGCACACCGTTGATAACGGTTTCATTCGTGTTCGTTGCCGAATCCAACATGCTTACCTCCACGTCTTTCTGCGCTTCCAACGGCGCTGTTCGCGCGGGCCTTCTTCCTGCACGCCAAGATAGAAGTTCTGGATATCTTCGGATTTAAGCAGCTCTTCCGCTGTGCCATCCATCACGATCCGGCCCACTTCCATCACATACCCATCATGCGCGAGGTTGAGCGCCGCACTGGCGTTCTGCTCGACAAGCATCATGGTCATATTGCGCTCTTCGTTGAGCCGCTTGAGGATTTCGAAAATCTCCTGAACCAAAAGCGGCGACAGGCCGAGCGATGGCTCATCCAAAAGCATCACCTTGGGCCGCCCCATAAGGCCGCGCCCGATGGCAAGCATCTGCTGCTGACCGCCCGAAAGCGTGCCCGCCTCTTGCGTCCGACGCTCTTTGAGGATCGGGAAATAGCTAAAGACCATCTCGCGATCGTCCTCGATCCCGGCCTTGTCATGGCGCGTATAAGCGCCAAGGCTAAGGTTCTCGTCCACGGTCAAAAGCGGAAAGACCTCGCGCCCCTCGGGCACATGCACAACCCCGTCATGCACGATCTTATGCGGCTCCTGTCCCTGAATTTCGCGGCCCTCGAAAAGGACTTTGCCCTTTTCCGGGTCCATCACACCAGAGATCGTTTTCATCAATGTGGTCTTGCCCGCGCCGTTCGCTCCGAGGATCGACACGATCCGCCCCGGATGCACGTCCAAAGACACGCCCCGGATCGCCATGATCGGTCCATAAAAGCTCTCGACGTTGCGGATTTTCAGGATCGGTTCGCTCATGACGCTTTCCCCAGATATGCTTCGATCACGGCCGGGTCGGATTGGACTTCCGTTGGCGTCCCAAGCGCAAGCCGCGCCCCGTCCGCCATCGCAAGCACGCGGTCCGACACCCCGGACACCAGCCCCATGTCATGTTCCACCATCAAAACGGTGATCCCCATCTGGCGGCGAATGTCGTCGATCCACCACCGCATATCCGTCGTCTCTTCGACCGATAGCCCCGAGGCGGGTTCGTCCAAAAGCAACAGCTTGGGATCGGTCGCCAGCGCACGGGCGACCTCAACCACCTTGCGCACCCCGTAAGGCAGGCCTGCAATCCGCTTTTCGCGGTAGGCCTGAAGATCAAGGAAGTCGATGATCTCTTCGACGAAATGGCGGCTCTGCAATTCCTGTTTGCGCACCGAGGGCGTAAAGAACAACTCGGTGAGGAAATTACTGCCACGATGGCGATGCCGTCCGACAAGAAGGTTTTCAAGCACCGTCGCCTGTTCAAAAAGCTCGATGTTTTGAAACGTCCGTGCGACGCCAAAATCGGCCACGCGCGACGATTTCTCCTTGAGAAGATCATGCCCGTCAAAGCGGATACTGCCCGTCACCGGCGTATAAAACCGCGAGATGAGGTTAAAGACGGTGGATTTCCCCGCACCGTTCGGCCCGACAATGGCGAAGACTTCGCCCTCCTCGACCGAAAAGCTTAGATTATCCACCGCGGTGAGACCGCCAAATTTCAGCGTCACGTTTTCCAGCTCGAGAAGGCTCATCTTAGACGCTCCGTCTTCAGGTAGGATTTCTGGCGTTTGAACATGTCCTTGCGGTAGAACGGGAACAGCTCAAACCATGTGCGGATCTTGAGCCAGCGCCCGTAGATGCCCATCGGTTCAAACAAGATGAACATGATGAGGATCATACCGAAGATACCAAACTCAAGCCCCGGAATAGCCACGTTCGAGCCGCCGACAAGCGCCCCGACCCATTCCTTCGAGATCGAAAGGAACTGTGGCAGGAAGCCGATAATGATCGCGCCAAAGAACGCGCCATGAATGGACCCAAGCCCGCCAATAACGATCATCATCAAAAGCTGGATCGAGATCACAACGCTAAAGGTCTCGTTGTTGAACGCCCCGGCAAATAGCCCCATGAGCGCCCCCGCAAGCCCGGTGACCGCACAGGAGATCCCGAAGGAAATCGCCTTGGTGCGCGCCACGTCGATACCCATCGCCTGCGCCGAAACTTCTGAATCGCGCACCGCGATAAAGCTCCGCCCCAAGGGCGAGCGCAGAAGGTTGATATAGCCAAGCGTGACAAGGATCGTCACCCCAAGCACCAGGTAGTAAAACGCTTTGGGCGTGCCCCAGCGATCCACATCAATGCCAAAGACATTCACAGGCGGGGCATATTTGCCGCCCACGCCGCCGGTCCAATGCTCGGTCAGAACGATGATATCATCGGCCAGGATCGACATCGCCATCGTCGCAATCGCAAGGTAAATACCATGCAGGCGCAGCGCCGGAATGGCGATAACCATGCCCACAAGCCCGGTGATGATCCCCGCAAGCGGGAAGGCAATCAGGAACGGAACCCCGGCCTCGACGAGGATAATATTGGCATAACACCCCAGCGCAAGGAACGCCGCGTGCCCAAGGCTGGCCTGTCCGGTGTGCCCGGTCAGAACCATAAGCCCAAGCCCCGCAAGCGCCCAGATCAGCACGTTGGTCAATTCGCCAAGAAAGAACGCATCGAACACGAACGGCGCCACGATCGCCGCCGCAATCAGAAGAAGATAAAGCGAGAGCTGATATCCGTCTTTCCACGGACGCAGGTCTTGCATGTAGTCGGTTTTGAAAATGATCCGCATCGCTTTACACCTTCTTCACACGCACTTGGCTAAACAGCCCGTGCGGACGGAAGATCAGCACCGCAAGCAAGAGCGCATAAGGCGCGACCTGGCTATAACCGGCGGCGATATACCGGCTCGCAAACGGCTCGATGACGCCCACGATAAGCCCGCCTGCAAGCGCGCCCGGAAGGCTTCCGAACCCGCCGATCACGGCGGCGGCAAAGGCTTTGATCCCCATCAGACCAGTATTGGGATCAACCGCGCCCTTGGCGGCAAACAAGATCCCCGCGATACAGGCAACACCGCCCGCAAGCGCCCAGATGAACCCCTGCACCCGCTTGACCGGCACCCCCATGTAATAGGCCGCAAGCTGGTTTTGCGACGCGCCCTGCATCGCAAGCCCCAGCTTGGTGCGATTGAAGAACTCATAAAGCCCCCAAGTCAGCAGGATCGTCACCACGATAACCGCGACATCCTCCATCCCAAGGACCAGCCCGCCAAAGGCGACCTCCTTGCCCGCGAACGGACTCTGAAGCGATTGCGGCTCATGGCCCCAGATCACCCCGGCAAAGAACCGGATCACAAAGCCAAGCGCGATGGTCAGGATGACAACCGCCGTCTGGCTTTCGCCGAACATAAAACGGATGACAAAACGATCTAGCAAGTATCCCAAAAGCGCCATGATCGCGATCGAGATCGGCACAGCGATCCAGAACGGCAATCCCATGTAATTCGCGTTGGTCAACCCGATGGTGACAAAGGCGCCGAGCATCATGAAATCGCCTTGGGCGAAATTCACGGCCTCTGTCGCCTTGTAGATCAGAACAAAGCCTAAGGCGATAAGGCCGTAAACACAGCCGTTCGCCAGCCCACTGATCAAGAGCTGTAGAATATCCAATTTTTCCTCCCTGCGCCGGTTTGTCCCGACTCCCTTTCATGCAGACCAACTCCTCCCCGAGCCGGCCTTCACATTCATTATGGCGAGATCATCACCTTTCCGTCCGTATTTTTCAAAGCCCCCGCGAGTTGTGACACTACGTCACCAAGCGCCAAATGGCTCGAAACATCCGTTGTCCAGCGTCCATCGGCAAACCGCGCCTGCACTTCGCCGATCACACGCATTTGATCTTGCGGCGGCGTGGAGCGCATCCAGGACGTAAGCCAGAACCCCTCGATTCGCTTGCCCATGAAGATAAGCTGCCCCATCTGCGTGAGCTTGGGCAGTTCGGGATCGAGCTTGCCATAGCTGATCCAGCGCGCGCCGTTTGGCATCGCCGCAAAGACCTGCTCCGAAAGCTGGTTCGATACCGCATCAAGAAACACCCGCGGTTTGAGCGCCTTGCTCATCTTGGCAAATGTCCCAACCATGTCGGGGTCGGAGGTCACAAGAACCTCTTCCGCCCCCTTGTCCTTAAGGATCGCCACCGCCTCTTGCCGCCGCACCATCGCAATCGGCTTGAGGCCCATATCACGCCCAAGCGACACCATAAGTTTCCCAAGCTGGCTCGACGCCGCAGAGACCACAAACGCCTCGCCGTCCTGTTTGGCAATATCGACCATCGCCATCGCGGTCATCGGGTTAACGATCTGCGCCGCGCCGTCCTCATCCTTGAGGTCCGGGCGCAGCGGCACACATTGCATCGCCTCGGTCAGCGCATATTCCGCCCAAGCGCCTGATCCGCCCATCGCCACGACAAAGGCGACCCGCTTGCCCATCAGGCCATCCGCGCCATCGCCCGCCGCCACGACATCGCCGCAGCCTTCAAACCCCGCCGGAGTGCCCTTGACGCGCGGCTGGCCGTATTCGCCCTTGATGAAATGCAAATCCGACGGGTTCACCGACGACATACGCACCCGTATGAGAACCTGCCCCGGACCGGGGGTCGGCACCGGAATTTCCGCCGTCTCAAGATAGTTTGCCGCGTCGTCGATATGCGGCCCCTCGGAGGTGCCGGAATACCCGTCTCCCGTCTGCAAAATGGCGGTCATGGTCTTGGGTAGCTCAGGCATCGACAAGCTCTCTCAGTTTGTGCATGTGCTGCATCCGCTCGGGCGTCCAATCGACCCCAAGTCCCTGCATCGCAAATTGTGTAATCTCATCAGAAAAGCGGGCGAATTTCTCCGGCCCGTCATCGGCGCGCGGCACATACCAGAACACCGGCACATTCACCGCCGCAAGGAAGCTACGCGACACCAGCCGCATATCCCCGATCCGCAACGCCCCATCCGCCGCCGCCGCCCGCAGCACCTCCATATAGCGCGCCTCAAAGGCGTCGCGCTGTTCGAGATGCCGCAGCATCGCGCTGCGCTGAAACTCTGTCGTCGCGCCATACCGACGCTGGCGTAGCCCGTCGAGAAGCACCTGCATATAGGCAATATGCTGCATCATCGCATAGCTCTGTCCATGCGCCATAAGCGCAAGCCGATCAACCGCAGGAGCCTTGGCTTCGTATCCGGGCCGGATCGCCTCGAACGAATGCTCCATCCCCCGGTCGCGCACCGCATTGAACAGATCGAGCTTCGAGGGAAAGTAATGATACACCCGCCCCTTGGTCGATCCGAGAAACCGCGCCACCGAGTCAATCGACGTGGCCGCAAAGCCTTGCTGGGAAAAACACTGTGCCGCCGCTGCGAGGATTTCCTCATAGCGCTCGGGTTTCTTGCCATGTCTGGCAGGCGCTCCCACTGCATTCCTCCCCAAGCAGACGTTCACGATCTTAGAAAGCAAACATACTACCGGGTATGCTGTCAAATGCGCGCACCCCCATGACGTCGCGTCATGCCTGTCCGCATCTGGCACAATATGCCTGCTAAATGCCCGCTAAACTCGACCCAAGTCACTGTCTTGCAACAAGTATTCAAGAAACGTGCGGGCGCCCCCCGTAAGCCGCTTTTCCTTGCGATGCGCCACATACCAGCGCCGGTGCAAAGGGAAGCCTTCGACGTCGAGAACCGCAATCTCTCCCGATGCAAGCTCAAGCCGCATCGCCTGCATCGACAAAAAGGCGATTCCCAATCCTGAAATCACTCCCTGTTTGATCGCCTCGCTATCGTCGAATTCCATATGCGTCCCAAGGCTCAGACCCTGCGCCTGAAACTGTCGCTCGACCGCTTTACGCGTCCCCGACCCGCGCTCGCGCCGGATCACAGGCTCGGCGGCAATCTGGCAAAGCGAAATCCCCCGCTGCCCCACCAACGGATGCTCGGGCCATGCGACCGGCACAATGATGTTTTCGCGAAACGGCTCTGCGATGACCTCATGCTCCTGCGGCGGTTGCCCCATGATATAGAGGTCGTCACGGTTCTCCGCCATACGTTCAAGTATGGTCTCGCGGTTGGTGATCTGAAGCCGTGGCTCGACCTTGGGATAGGCACGTTTGAACCGGCCCAAGAGTTGCGGCAGGAAATACCGCGCCGTCGACACCACCGCGACAGAGACCGGCCCCGCCACCTCGCTTTGCAGATCCGAGAGCGCCGCCTCCATATCCGCAAGCCGCCCCAACACATCGCGCGCCGTCGCCGCGACCTCCTCGCCCGCATGGGTCAGATGCAACGCCTTGCCGACCTGCTCGGTCAACGCCATGCCGACCTTGCCTTCAAGCGCCTTGACCTGCATCGACACCGTCGGCTGCGTCAGGTTGACCTCCTGCGCCGCGCGCGTGATCGACCCATGCCGCGCCACCGCCTCGAATAGACGCAACTGCTGAACCGTGGGGGGGATGATCTTGGCCATAGTCTTTAGTCTATGGTTATTATCAAAACAATCTAGTGTTATTTATTCAATCCCCTCCCTAAGACTCGACCACAGAAGCGCGACCCTCGGGAGGAGAACGAGATGCCCAAAGACCAGACCAAAACCTACAACGCCGGTGTGAAAGATTACCGCGACACCTATTGGATGCCCGAGTATACGCCACTCGCGACCGATTTCCTCGCCTGTTTCAAAGTCATCCCCCAAGATGGCGTGCCGCGCGAAGAGGCCGCCGCCGCCGTTGCCGCCGAAAGCTCGACCGGCACATGGACAACCGTCTGGACCGACCTTCTGACCGATCTCGACTACTACAAGGGCCGCGCCTACGCGATCGAGGACGTGCCCGGCAATGACGACGCCTTCTACGCCTTCATCGCCTATCCCATCGACCTTTTCGAAGAAGGCTCGGTGGTCAATATCCTGACCTCGCTGGTCGGCAACGTGTTTGGCTTCAAGGCCGTGCGCGCCCTGCGCCTTGAAGACGTGCGCGTGCCCATCGCCTATGTCAAAACCTGTGGCGGCCCCCCCAACGGCATTCAGGTCGAGCGCGACAAGCTCAACAAATATGGCCGCCCCATGCTCGGCTGCACCATCAAGCCCAAACTCGGCCTCTCGGCCAAGAACTATGGCCGCGCCGTCTATGAGGTGCTGCGCGGCGGTCTCGACTTTGCCAAGGATGACGAGAACGTCAATTCGCAGCCCTTCATGCGCTGGCGCGACCGGTTCGATTATGTGATGGAAGGCATCCAGAAGGCCGAGGCCGAAACCGGCGAGAAAAAAGGCTCTTACCTGAACGTCACCGCGCCAACCCCCGAAGAGATGTATAAACGCGCCGAGTATGCCAAGGAGATCGGCGCGCCGATCATCATGCATGACTACCTGACCGCTGGCTTTACCGCCAACACCGGGCTTGCCAACTGGTGCCGCGAAAACGGGATGCTGCTGCACATTCACCGCGCCATGCATGCCGTGATCGACCGCAACCCGAACCACGGCATCCACTTCCGTGTGCTGACCAAGATGCTGCGCCTGTCGGGCGGCGATCATCTGCACTCGGGCACCGTTGTGGGCAAACTCGAAGGCGACCGCGAGGCGACCTTGGGCTGGATCGACACAATGCGCGATAGCTTCATCAAGGAAGACCGCTCGCGCGGCATCATGTTCGATCAGGACTGGGGCTCCATGCCCGGCGTCTTCCCGGTCGCCTCGGGTGGCATCCACGTGTGGCACATGCCCGCGCTGGTCTCGATCTTTGGCGACGATTCGGTGTTGCAATTCGGCGGCGGCACCCTCGGACACCCGTGGGGCAACGCCGCAGGCGCAGCCGCCAACCGCGTCGCGCTTGAAGCCTGCGTGCAGGCCCGCAACGAGGGCCGCGAGCTAGAGAAGGAAGGCAAGGACATCCTGACCAACGCCGCCAAATCCTCGCCCGAACTCGCGACCGCGATGGAAACCTGGAAAGAGATCAAGTTCGAGTTCGACACCGTCGACAAGCTGGATATCCAGCACCGCTGATCTGACCCTCTGGCCCCGATAGCAAAAAGGAATATCCCATGTCTGACATGCAGGACTACAAATCGTCGCTTGCCGACGTCACAAGCCGCAAGTTCGAAACCTTCTCCTACCTGCCCGAGATGACCCCGGAGCAGACTCGTAAACAGGTCGAATACATCGTCTCCAAAGGCTGGAACCCGGCCGTCGAACATACCGAACCGGAGAACGCCACCGATAGCTATTGGTATATGTGGAAACTGCCGATGTTCGGCGAAACCGATGTCGATCGCATCCTAGCCGAGGCCGAGGCCTGCCACAAGGCACACCCCAACAACCACGTGCGTCTCGTCGGCTATGACAACTACGCCCAATCCAAGGGTGCCGAGATGGTCATCTACCGCGGCAAACCCGTCTGATCGGCCCTATCCGCCGTGGCCTGCCTCCATGCGCGCCACGGCACCCTATCCCACGCTTTCAAAAGGGCGCATTCCATGACCGCGCATGACATCGACCAGTTCAAAGTCGCCAAGGAACCTTTCTACCGCGTGAGCGCAGGCGAAGATGCCCTTTACCGGGCCGCCTATGCCCGCCGGATGCCGGTCATGCTCAAGGGGCCAACGGGCTGCGGCAAATCCCGGTTTGTCGAATATATGGCGTGGAAACTGGGCCGCCCGCTGATTACTGTCGCCTGCAACGAGGACATGACCGCCTCGGATCTGGTGGGCCGCTTCCTGCTCGATAAGGACGGCACCAAATGGCAGGACGGCCCGCTGACCACCGCTGCCCGCATCGGTGCGATCTGTTACCTCGATGAGATCGTCGAGGCCCGGCAGGATACCACCGTCGTTATCCATCCCCTGACCGATCACCGCCGCCAGCTTCCGCTTGATAAAACCGGCGAGATCATCGACGCCCACCCCGATTTCCAGCTCGTGATTTCCTATAACCCCGGCTACCAATCGCTGATGAAAGACCTCAAACAATCGACCAAGCAACGCTTTGCCGCGCTGGAGTTCGACTACCCCGAGGCCGCGATCGAGGCCGAGATTGTGGGCCGCGAAACCGGCGTCGATCCCGAGACCGCAGGCAAACTCGTGCAGGTCGCCCATCGCTCCCGCAACCTCAAGGGCCACGGCCTTGATGAGGGCATCTCGACCCGACTCCTTGTCTACGCCGGTCAGATGATTGCCGAAGGCGTTGCGCCCCATGATGCCTGCCTGATGACGCTGGTCACCCCCCTCACCGACGATCCCGACATGCGCCAGACGCTTCAGGCCGCCGTGGAAACCTTCTTCGTCTGAGATCGGAGATCGGCGCCATGACCATCACCCTCGAAGACTTCCGCGCCTGCTTCGCCTCCGCCCCGCCCGAGGTTGTTGACAGGCTCGACACAACCCTCCAAGACGCCGCCCGCATCCTGTCGGCCCAGGGGTTCACCGATTACATGGAAGGCGCCAAAGGGCTGTGCAACCTCGGGCGCGGCCCTGATCTCGTGCTGGCGTGGTTCGACAATATCCCCGCCGTCGCCCGCGACTGTGGCGAGGACGTGATCCGCGATTGCCTCGGCGCGGCGATGAAACTCTCGTCCCTGACCTCGGGCGAGGTCATCGCGCTGCTCTTTGCCTCGCTGCCGACCGCCGCAACCCGCCTTGGCGACGCCGACCTCCTGCGCGGCTACCTGACCCTCATCCATCAGCTTGCCGCCAAATCCGCCCGTGGGCTGCGCCCCATGCTCGGCGTCATCGACGAATTGCTCTCCAAGCTGACCCTCTCCGGCCTACGCCGATGGGCCACCTATGGCGCCGACGCCTATCGCCGCGACCTGCCGCGCCTGACCGACTATTTCGCCCTCCAAAGCACCGATTCCCGCAAAATCCTGCAACAGGAACGCCGCGGCACGCTCTTTATCAACGCCCAGCGCAAGTTGAACTTCTACCTCCGCGCGCTCTGGGGGCGGGACTTTTTCCTGCGCCCGACCGCCGCCGATCACGCAGGCTTTCGCCCCTATATCGACGCCCATGTCCTGCACCTGCCCGACGCCGTGGACGATCTCGACGGCATACCCGGCCTCGACCTCTACCGCGCAATGGCCGCCCATCAGGCCGCGCATCTGCACTACACAACCGCCGCGCTCTCCGCCGAGCACCTCTCACAGGCGCAAATGGTCTTTATCGGCCTGATTGAAGACGCCCGCATAGAATACCTCGCCGCCCGCGATTTCCCCGGCCTCGTCAAGCTCTGGGGCCGCCTCCTTGCACGCGACCATGACGCCCCGCCCGAACACCCGACCGTCCTCGCGCTGGAGAAATTCGCCCGCCGCCTCAATGATCCGGGGTTTTCAACCAACGACCCGGATCTCGACACGCTGGCCAACACATTTCACTCTGAAATAGAGTCTAACATGGCGGAAAACGCCTTTTCATGGCAGCTCGGCCTCGAGCTTTTCCACATCTTCGCCGCCCGCCGCGACGTGCCCTCCCTGCGCATCCTGCAATCCTTGCGCATCCCTTATCGCGACGACAATCGCTTTATCTGGGATCATGCGGAATTTGATTGGACCGCCTCGGGCCACGGCCCCGCCCCCCAACGCCAGACCCGCAAATATGTCTCGGTCATGGAAATGGCCCACGAGGTCGATACCGAACTCGCCGGGGACGATGCACAGGAAATCTGGGTCTGCAAAGATGAATTCCGCCCCTATGAGGACGCCGGCGAAGCCACCACCTCTTTCAACGCGATGTGGGGCAAGGAACCGCTCTCGCCGCCCTACCATTACCCCGAATGGGATCATCAACTGCAACTCTCTCGCCCCGATTGGGCCACGGTCTACGAGCGCCGCGCGCCCAAGGGCGACCCCGCCTTGATCGACGAAACCCTGCTTGACCACAAACCCGTCGCAACCCGTATCCGTCAGATCATCGACATGCTCTCTCCCGCAGGCGTCCAACGCGTGCGCGGCATGGAAGACGGCGACGAGATCGACATCAACGCCGCCGTCGACGCCATGATCGCCATCCGCATGGGGGCACAGCCCGACACCCGCATCACCATGCGCAACATCATCAAATCCCGCGACCTCGCCGTAACCGTGCTGCTCGACCTTTCCGAAAGCACCAATGACACGATGGACGGCTCGGACAAAACCATCCTCGCGCTGACCCGCGAAGCGGCGGCGCTGGTCGCGCTTGCCATCGACGGCGTTGGCGATCCCTTCGCCCTGCATGGCTTTGCCTCCGATGGTCGCCACGACGTGCAGTATGTCAAATTCAAGGATTTCGGCCAGCCTTTCGACACCGAGGCCAAGACCCGGCTCGCCGGGATGAAAGGCGGCCTTTCAACCCGCATGGGCGCGGCCCTGCGCCATGCTGGGGCGGGCCTTTTGCGCCAGCCCGAACGGCGCAAGCTGATCCTGCTTGTGACCGATGGCGCCCCCGCCGATATCGACGAACGCGACCCGCAACATCTGCGCCATGATACCCGCAAGGCGGTCGAAACACTCGCCGCCAAAGGTGTGCAGAGCTACTGCCTGACGCTCGACCCAGACGCAGATGCCTACGTTCAGCGTATCTTCGGTCAAAACAACTATACCATCGTCGATCACGTGGCCCGCCTGCCCGAAAAACTGCCAACCCTTTTCGCCACCCTCACACGCTAGGACACAGCATGCTCAAACCCAAATCCTATGTCGGCCTCGACAATGATATCAACGGCGGCATGACAGACACCGGCAAGATCATCCGCGATGCCTGGGCCTTCGGTCTGATCCCCGAGGACGAGACCTGCAAAGGCTGGCTACCGCATCAGATCGAAACCCTCTGGGCGCGCGCCAATGCTGAATGGGGGACATACGGCTTTCGTGTCGGGGCCATGCCCGAAACCCTGCGCGCCAATTACATGCGCATTCAATCCCAAGCCATAACCCGCGCCCGCACCGCCGGATGGTCCGGCGCGCAGGAACTCGCCAACGACTAAGCGCACCTGCACAGCTCCTGTGCAATCATGAGGCTTTTGCGCAAGCGTGCACAGACCTACATTCCTCGCATCGAATCAAGATGCTGGAACCCTCCCATGTCCCTCATGCCCACCTACTTTATCTCGCATGGCGGCGGCCCTTGGCCGTGGCTCCCTGCGTGGCGGTCTGAATTCGCCCCACTCGAATCCTCCCTGCGCGACATGCCCGGCCAATTGCCGGAAAAACCCAAGGCCGTGCTTTCCATTTCCGGCCACTGGGAGGATGACGTCTTTGCCGTTATGTCCGCCCCCAAACCACCTATGGAATATGACTATTCCGGCTTCCCGCCCGAAACCTACGAGATCACCTACCCCGCCCCCGGCGCGCCCGAAATCGCACAGGAAGCGGCTGACCTCCTCGCCGCCGCTGGCCTGCCCGCCCGCCTCGACGGGGCGCGGGGCTTTGATCACGGCACCTTTGTGCCGCTCCATGTCATGTATCCAGAGGCCGATGTGCCCCTGTTTCAGGTCTCATTGCAAAAAGGCTATGATCCATCCGCGCATTTCGTCATGGGCCGCGCCCTCGCGCCCCTGCGCAAAAAGGGCGTGCTCATCATCGGATCTGGCCTAAGCTATCACAACCTGCGCCTGATGAACCCGTCGGCCCGTGTCCCGTCCGAGGCTTTTGATACATGGCTCGACGAAACGCTCGCCCTTGCCCCCGAAGACCGCACCAAGGCCCTCCTTGATTGGGAAACCGCTCCCTACGCCCGGACCTGCCATGCGCAAGAAGATCATTTCGCCCCGATCTTCGCCGCCCTCGGCGCGGCAGAATCCGGCAAGGCCACACGCATCTACCACCAAAAGAATATCTTTGGTGGCGTGACCGCCTCGGGCTATCGGTTCGACTGATCTAAAAAAGGGTGTGGCCTTCGGCCCCTACTCGCCGTGACGCAAGAGCCGCTGTTTCTGGCGGCCCCAATCGCGCTTGGCCTCGGTGGCGCGCTTGTCATGCGCCTTCTTGCCCTTGGCGATCCCGATCTTGAGCTTCACGCGGCCCTTATGGTTGAAATACATCACCAACGGCACAAGGGTCATGCCCTTGCGCTGGGTCGCGTTCCATAGGTTGGCAAGCTCCTTGCGGCTGACCAAGAGCTTGCGGCGCTTTCGCTCCTCATGGCTGAACATCGCGCGGTCATAGGGCGCGATATAGGAATTCACGAGCCACAACTCCCCATCCTCAACCGCCGCATAGCTTTCGGCGATATTGGCGCTGTTCTCGCGCAGGGATTTGACCTCGGACCCCGTCAGGATGATACCGCATTCGATATCGTCCTCGATGGCATAGTCAAACCGGGCCCGCCGATTCTCGGCGATGACCTTGTAATTGGGGTCGGAATTTTTCTTCGTGTTCTTGGCCATAATGCAACCTGAGTATCGCGGCTTTGCCCCGGTGTCCATCGCAAGAGCCGGACTCTGTTACACGGCATTTCGGGGCCGAAAAAGTCCAATACGGCCGAGCCGATTCCCTGTCAGGACATCACACCACCGCACGGCCCCTTCATACGCGCCGCGACTCGTTGCGCACCGACGCAATACCGACGTGATACCGACGCGATACAGCCCCCCGTTTCACGCCGCTTTCAATCGCTAACTTTTGTGGCAAAATACGCGGCTGCGCCCTCCATTTGGACATACCTGTCGTTTCCGACTGGACCTAACGTTTGCCGTGGTTTTCATATGAGGATAGGCCAAGCCCTGCCGACATTTTCCGGCGTGTTTTCTTGACCTACCGATCCGGCAATAGCGAGGTGTCAAAATGGATGGCAAACTGAATAACAATGATCTCGAACGGGTTGTCTCCGCGGACAAGGCCCATGTCTGGCACCATCTCGTGCAGCACAAACCCTTTGAAACAAGTGATCCCCGCATCATCATCGAAGGCAAGGGCATGCGCGTCTGGGATCAGAACGGCAAGGAATATATCGACGCCGTGTCCGGCGCGGTCTGGACGGTGAATGTTGGCTATGGCCGTGAAAGCATGGCCCGCGCGGTGCATGATCAGATCATGAAAATGTGCTATTTCGCCCAGGCCGCAGGCTCGATCCCCGGCGCGCTCTTTGCCGAAAAACTGATCGAAAAGATGCCGGGCATGAGCCGCGTCTACTATACGAATTCCGGCTCCGAAGCGAACGAGAAGGTCTTCAAAATGGTGCGCCAAATCGCGCATAAAAAATATGACGGCAAGAAGACCAAAATCCTGTTCCGCGACCGCGATTACCACGGCGGCACCCTCGCCACCATGTCCGCCGGAGGCCAAGACGAACGCGTCCTGCAATACGGTCCGCTGGCCCCCGGTTTCGTGCGTGTGCCGCACTGCATGGAATACCGCAAGGAAGAGATTGGCCTCGGCCATCTGTCGGGCCGCGAGTTCGGCATCGCCGCCGCCAATCTGATTGAGGACGTGATCCTGCGCGAAGGCCCGGAAACCGTTGGCTGTCTCTGCCTTGAACCCGTGACCGCCGGGGGCGGCGTCATTACGCCCCCTGAAGGCTATTGGAACCGGGTTCAGGAGATTTGCGCACAGTATGACATCCTCCTTCACATTGACGAAGTAGTCTGTGGCGTGGGCCGCACCGGCACAGAGTGGTTTGGCTACCAACACTATGGAATCAAACCGGATTTCGTAACAATGGCCAAAGGCGTGGCCTCTGGCTATGCGGCGATTGCCTGCATGGTGGCGACGGAAGAGGTCTTTGATATGTTCAAATCTGACCCCTCCGACAAACTTGATCATTTCCGCGATATTTCGACCTTCGGCGGCTGCACCGCAGGCCCGGCGGCGGCGCTCGAAAACATGCGTATTATCGAGGACGAAGGCCTGCTTGAGAACTGCACCGAGATGGGCAAACGCCTGACCGCAAACCTCACCGCGTTGATGGACACGCATGACGTGATTGGCGACGTGCGCGGCATCGGCCTGTTCCAAGGCATCGAACTGGTCAAGGACCGCGAGACCAAGGAACCGGTTTCCGAGGCCGAGGTCACGGCCGTGGTTGGGGAATGTGGCGCGCTTGGCGTTATCATCGGCGCGTCCAACCGCTCGGTCCCCGAGCGCAACAACGTGCTCTGCTTCTCGCCCGCCCTGATCGCGCGCCCCGCCGATATCGACGCGATCACCGACGCGGTCGACAAGGCGCTGACCAAAGTGTTTGGCTAAGCACAACGCGGGCGGGGTCGCATAACACCCCGCCCACACCATACCAGATTGCGCAGGGGGTAAGTCCAATCTATCCTGGCGCATATGGCTATTCCCGTCGAAACTTTTTTCCTCTCTCCCAATGCGCACGGCACGCTTCAGGCGCAAATTCAGGAGATGATCGCCGAGGCAATCCTGTCGGGACGCCTGCGCAAGGGCGAGCGCCTGCCCTCAAGCCGCAAGCTCGCCAGCCACCTTGGCGTGAGCCGGATCACCGTCACGCTGGCCTATACGGAACTGCTCTCGAACGACTACCTGACCTCAAAGGGGCGGTCGGGCTATTTCGTCTCTGAGAACGCGCCGGTGCCGCCGGTCTATACGCCAACGCCACGCGGCGAAGACCTTGTGGATTGGACCCGCATCACCGGACGCCGCTTTAGCGATGGCGACACGCCTGAGAAACCGCATGACTGGGCACAGTATCGCTATCCGTTCATCTATGGCCAAACTGACCCGACCCTGTTCGATCATGCCAATTGGCGGCTCTGCGCCCTGCGTGCCTTGGGCCAAAAGGACTTTACCGCGCTGACCACGGATTACTACGACCGGGACGATCCGCGCCTTGTAGAGTTCATTGCCCGCAATACGCTGCCCCGCCGGGGTATCCGCGCGCATCCCGACGAGGTGCTGATTACCCTTGGCGCGCAAAACGCCCTCTGGCTTGCGGCGCAGGTGCTTCTGACGCAACGCCGCACCGCGACGATCGAAACCCCGTGCTACCCGGCCCTACGCGATATCCTGACCCAATCGCGCTGTCATGTGGCCTCGGTCGATGTGGACCGCGATGGCCTGCCGCCCGACGCGATCCCGGATGAGACCGACGTGATTTTCACCACCCCAAGCCACCAATGCCCGACAAGCGCGACCATGCCTATGGCGCGTCGTCAGGCGCTCTTGCAGAAGGCGCGCGAGATCGACGCGGTGATTGTCGAAGATGATTATGAATTTGAAATGTCCTTCCTCAATACGCCCTCCCCGGCGCTGAAATCGCTCGATACCGACGGGCGTGTGATCCATGTCGGCAGCTTCTCCAAATCGCTGTTTCCGGGGCTGCGGCTTGGCTATCTTGTCGGCTCTGCGCCCTTCATCCGCGAGGCCCGCGCCCTGCGCGCCAGCGTCCTGCGCCACCCCCCTGGCCATATCCAGCGCACCACCGCCTATTTCCTCTCGCTCGGCCATTATGACGCCCTCATTCGCCGCCTGCGCCGGGTGCTGCGCGACCGCCGCGCCATCATGCAGGACGCGATCGACGCCAATGGATTGACCATCGCAGGGCAGGGCGTGCATGGCGGCTCGTCCTTCTGGATGCAGGCGCCGGAGGGCATCGACACAGAAACCCTCGCCCGCGCCCTGCGCGCTCGGGACGTGCTGATCGAACCCGGCCATGCCTTCTTTATGCGCGACAACCCGCAAACCCGGTTTTATCGGCTCGCCTATTCGTCTATTCCCGCCGAACGCATCCCCGAAGGCGTCGCCCGCATCGCCCAAGCGCTCTCGGACATGTAAACTGGCATCACGCTAGAGGGCAAACTGGCCCTATTCGACCCTCAGAGCAGACCGTAGGTATCTACCCAGCACACACGCGCGCAAGAGGATATCACCGATGAAAATGACAACCGAAGAAGCCTTTGTCAAAACGCTCCAGATGCACGGCATCGAACACGCATTTGGCATCATCGGCTCTGCGTTTATGCCGATTTCCGATATCTTCCCCAAGGCCGGGATTACCTTTTGGGACTGCGCGCACGAAGGCTCGGGCGGGATGATGGCGGACGGCTATACCCGTGCCACCGGCAAAATGTCGATGATGATCGCCCAGAACGGGCCCGGCATTACCAACTTTGTCACCGCCGTGAAAACCGCCTACTGGAACCATACCCCCCTCCTCCTTGTAACGCCGCAAGCCGCCAACAAGACCCTTGGCCAAGGCGGCTTTCAGGAGGTCGAGCAAATGGCCGCCTTCAAGGATATGGTCGCCTATCAGGAAGAGGTCCGCGACCCGACGCGCGTCGCCGAAGTCCTCAATCGCGTGATCCTCAACGCCAAACGCGCCTCGGCCCCGGCCCAGATCAACATGCCGCGTGATTTCTGGACCAAGGTGATCGACATCGACCTGCCCGCCATCGTCGAATTCGAGCGCCCCGCTGGCGGCGAAGAGGCGCTGGCGCACGCCGCTAATCTTCTCTCAAACGCCAAATTCCCGGTGATCCTCAATGGCGCGGGCGTGGTCCTTGGCGGCGCGATCCCCGCCTCTATGGCGCTGGCCGACCGGCTCGATGCGCCCGTCTGCTGCGGGTATCAGCACAACGACGCCTTCCCCGGCTCGCACCCGCTGTTTGCCGGCCCACTTGGCTATAACGGCTCCAAGGCGGCGATGGAATTGATCGCCAAAGCCGATGTGGTGCTTGCCCTCGGCACCCGCCTCAATCCGTTCTCGACCCTGCCGGGCTACGGCATGGATTACTGGCCCAAAGACGCCAAGATCATTCAGGTCGATATCAACCCCGACCGCATCGGCCTGACCAAACCTGTGAGTGTCGGCATCGTTGGAGACGCCAAAAAGGTCGCCACAACACTCCTTGAGCAACTCTCGGAAACCGCAGGCGACGCAGGCCGCGACGCCCGCAAGGCCACCATCGCCCAAACCAAATCCGCTTGGGCACAACAACTTGCCTCGATGGATCACGAAGACGACGATCCCGGCACGACATGGAACCAACGCGCCCGCGCCGACAAACCCGACTGGATGAGCCCGCGCATGGCATGGCGCGCGATCCAATCGGCACTTCCGACCGACGCGATTATCTCCTCGGACATCGGCAACAACTGTGCCATCGGCAACGCCTACCCGGCCTTCGAGGCGGGGCGCAAATACCTCGCGCCCGGCCTCTTTGGTCCCTGCGGCTACGGCCTGCCCTCGATCATCGGGGCCAAGATCGGCTGCCCCGAAACCCCGGCTGTCGGCTTCTCCGGCGACGGCGCATTTGGTATCGCGGTGACGGAACTGACGGCGATTGGCCGCCCCGAATGGCCCGCCATTACACAGGTCGTTTTCCGCAACTACCAATGGGGCGCGGAAAAACGCAACTCAACGCTTTGGTATGACGACAATTTCGTCGGCACCGAACTCGACACACAGGTCTCCTACGCCGGGATCGCGCAAGCCTGCGGCCTCAAAGGCGTCGTGGCCCGGACGATGGACGAACTGACCGCCGCCCTGACCCAAGCCATCGAGGATCAGAAGAACGGCATCACGACCCTCATCGAAGCCCTGATAAATCAGGAACTCGGCGAGCCCTTCCGCCGCGACGCAATGACCAAGCCGGTCGAGGTTGCGGGCATCGACCCGGCCGATATGCGGCCACAGAAAGCAACCTGAGATGGGTCGGGGGATCAACGCGGCCAAAACCCTCGCCCCCGGCATCACGATGGCCGGGATCGTCGCGATCTCGGCCCAATTCCTCGCCCAGCACTACGGCACACCCGCCATGCTGCTGGCGCTTTTGCTTGGGATTGCGGTCAACTTCCTTGGCGAAGAAGGCAAGACCGTCGCGGGTATCGCCTTCAGCGCCAAAAACCTCCTGCGCCTTGGCGTTGCCCTGCTTGGGGTGCGGATCAGCTTTGATTTGATGATGTCGCTTGGCTTGCCCCTGATCGGTCTCGTCATCGCCGGGGTTGTCGCCACGATCCTCTTTGGCCTTTTGATCGCGCGCGCCTTTGGGCATGGCTGGAGCTTTGCGCTCCTGACCGCTGGCTCCGTCGCCATCTGTGGCGCGTCGGCGGCGATGGCAATCTCCGCCATCCTGCCGCGCGATGACCGCTCGGAGCAACACCTGATCTTTACCGTCATGGGCGTTACCGTGCTCTCGACGCTTGCGATGATCCTCTACCCGATCGCCGTTGGCCTCCTTGGCCTTGAGGATGTGCAGGGCGGGGTGTTCCTTGGCGGCACGATCCATGACGTCGCCCAGGTCGTCGGCGCGGGCTTTACCATCTCGGAGACCACGGGCGATACCGCGACGCTGGTCAAACTGATCCGCGTCGCCATGCTCGCCCCCGTGGTGCTTGTGGCCTCGCTCCTGATCCGTCGCTTTGCCGATGCCCGCACGGAGGGGGAAAACCCGCCCCTCCTGCCCGGTTTCGTGCTTGGCTTCCTCGTGCTGGCGACGTTCAATTCGCTGCACCTGATCCCCGAAACGCTCTCCGCCCTGCTGTCGTCCGCGTCGCGTTGGCTCTTGCTGATCGCCATCGCGGCGGTGGGGATGAAAACCAATATCAAAGATTTGCTCAAAGTCGGCGGCGCGGCCATCGGCCTTCTAACCCTTGAAACCGCGTTTATCGCCGCCTTCATCCTCGCCGGGGTCAAGCTCCTCGCCTGATCGCCAAGCCCTTCCCCCTAACGCTTTGACCGAAAGCGATCCATCCAGCGCGACAGACGCCCGCGCTTTTCGGCGAGTGAATCGCCCATATCCTCAAAGCCTTCGCTCACATCCTCAAGCACCGGGTCAATCCGCGCCCGGCGGAACCGCCGCCAACGCACCCAAACCGCCCAAGCCAGCGCCGCAAAAAGCGTCAGGATAATAATGTTGAGCCACGGAATGATCCGCACATCCGGCCCCGCCACCGGCTTAACCCCAACCGCATTGGGATAGATCGACAGGAACTCGTTGCGCCATCCATAATGCTTGATCGCAACCCACCGCGGCGACTGTGCCGTTGACTTAAGGTCCGAGGCTTCGGCCTGAAGGTTGGCCGTATCGAATTTGAAATACGGCGGCCAGCCCCAGCCGGTATCCTCGTTGCGATAGACCATCACCCGGTCATTGGGCCGCTTGGTTTGGATAAAGAACACATCACGGTTGACCGGCGCCGTCGCATTGCCGGAATCCGGCGAGGACCAGAAGATCGAATTTTCCCCGAAATCAATTCGCTTTTCATAGGTGTCCGTGATCCGCGCGATGTCCGTCTGTGGAAGCGTGTAATGAAAGAACCCCGCCACGATGATCCAGAACACCGCCCAGAAACCCCATTTGACATAGACCATTGTCCGGCCCCCTTAGTAAAAATTCACGAAATAGATCAACAAGATGACCAACGTCACAGGCACAATATAGACACCGAGGATCAATTTACGACGCAGCGACCCGTCATAATCTTCAAGCCCCTCATCGACCCAGGCCTCCTTATCGCCCGTCATACCCTCTTCGTCCCATTCGGCCTCAAGCTTGCCGCGCCGCACCGCGCGGGAATAAAACGACAGGCACACATAGATGACCGTCAGGACCACGAATCCAATCACACTGAGACGCAATAGTGCAAACATAGTCTACCTCCTGACCGCGCCCCACGGGCCGACCCGCGCGATCATCTCGTCGCGCGACCGCACCGGCGCAGGGTCTTCCATCGGCGCATCATGCCCGAAAAGCGCCGCCCGCGCACCCGCCTTATCGGCCTGATACTCGCGCTCAAGGAAATCCGCCACAAAGGACTTCTTGGTCTCTGACCAGTCCCGATAGAGGCGATAGAATACCTCCTTGTGACAGATGAACACCTGCCGCACATCCTTGGGTGCCAACTCGGCCAGAAGCATATTGACCAAATCCCGATCCTCCGTATCCGCCGCCCGAAGCGTATAGAAATACGCCGGATGGTCCGACGCAATACGCGGCCACGGCCCGCCATCCTCGGCCCATGAGAGCAACTGGCGCAGCCCGTGATATTCCTGTGGCAACCGCTCCGCATGGGCCCGCGCCAGCGCGCGAATATCGCGCCGCGTCGCGCCGGTAAGGTCCACGCCCGCATCCTGCGCCGCGTCCACAACGATGAAATCCATCTTCTGACGCAGGATCGCGCCTGCATCTATCCCCCGCGCCTTTACAATCGGCTCTACAAGGTCGTTGATCTCAAGAAACTTGGCAATCTGGTTGCGGTCGCGGAAATCAAACACGTGTTTGATCGGCAATTTGCCAAGCGCCGCCTTATCCTCCTTCGCGATCACCGCCGGATGATCGACCCCGCGAAACAGGTAAAGCCCGCCGAAATGCGCGGTCCAGAAATCATCCTGCGCAAATTCCATATGCTTGAGGCGCACCGGATTGCGCGTCACATCGCCCGTGCGTTTGGCAAGCCCGATCATCTCGGCAATGAGGACATCATCAAACCACGCATCCTCCTCGCGTTTGAACCGATCCACCATCCCCCCCAAGGCGTCCGCATCGCGCAGCGTGCCTTCGGTCGTGTCCGCCTCAATCACCACCTTGCGAATATCAAAAAGCCGCTCTGGTGTGGTCACGGAAAAGACTGAGTTAACCAACTCCCCCGCCACCGCATCCCGCGCCGTGAGGGCAAACAACTGCGCCTCATTCTCCTCGATGAAATGCCGCAGAATCTCCCGGCTGGTCGAGAACTGCGCATTGAGAAGCGGCGCGCTCTTCTGCTCGGTCGTGAGCAAAATAAACTGCCGGTTACAGCCCCCTTGGTTGAGGTAAAACACATCCCCCAACTCATCCCCGATCTCCGGGCTGAACCCCGACACATCAATATGAAAATCCGTCAGCTCGGTCCGCTTGCCCGTCAAATGCGCCAACGCCCGGTTATAGCGTTCGACAAGGACAGGCGAGGATACTTCCACAAGGTTCCCAAACATGAGGCCGCGTTGGATGAGACGTTTCATTGGTCTGCCTCATCCAACAGTTGTGCTTTTCGCAGGTCATCTTTGAGACGTGCCCATTCCGCTTTCAAGTAGGCCCTTCCGCTAGACGTCACTTCACCGAGAACAGCTCCAATCTCTTCATCACTTTTCGCTTTTCTAAAGGCTTCATTAAGGTTCTTTGATAGCTCTCTTGCCAACGGCTCCTCCGTATTGAGGCGCATTTCGATTTTGGCGCGAAGAGCAAACATTCTTGTAATGTCATCAACACCTTTCCTATGAAAGGCCAAGCTTGAGTATTCGATAATATCATCGCGCATCTCGCTTATCCAAGCCTGTCGGAATTGGGAGACTTGAAGTTCTGATTGAACCCTTTGAATCAGCGCCTCTCTCTGATGTGAAGCCTCTGCCGCCAGTGCATCTCGCCTATCCGCAGCCTTGTTCGAAATGTGCGATGTCAACAGAGCAAGAAGGGAGACAAGTGCGAGAGTTCCGAGAGAAATGATTGTGCCGCTATATCGCTTCACGAAGTTTTCAAATTCCTCCATCGGCAAACCGAAAAAGTAAATTGCTAGGACAATAACGAATACAGGCAATCCAACAATTGCCGCGAAGTCTTTATAGACCTTTAGCATCACTCCCCCTCCAAATACCGCTTCTTCGCCTCGGCCATCCGGCGCATATCCCGCACGGCGTCTTCAATCGCCGCCTCGTCCGATTTCTCCGCATAACGGAACTCTGAATCGGCGTAGCGGTTGATCTCCTGCACCACCATCTCAACGGTGATCGGCACCCGCAGCGCGGCGATCATGTCCTTTTTGCGCTCATATGTCTGGAACAGGAACATCTCCGGATCTTCCATCCACTCGTCCGGCAATTCAAAGTCCATCGACCGGACCTTGACCGCATCCGTGATGTTCTTGATCGCCCGCCCCGTGAACCTCGGGTCGGCCTCCTGAATGGCCTTGAGATACGTCCCAAGCTTGGCAATCGTGTCCATCTCGCCAAGGTCCGCCTGCACCCGGTCAAAGACATTCATCAGTGTCGCCTCTTGCGGCCGCCCATGCGCCTCGAAACTACGCGCGACCGCCTTCTTGATCGCCTGCGCCTCGAACAACGCATGGCCCCCAAGCGGGATATCATGCCCCTTGCCCATCAATAGCGCGAGAATGTCGATATAATCCTCCCGCGTCTGCGGTCCATCGACAAGGAACCGCGCCCCGGCCCGCTGCCGCAGGGCATCATCGACGTTTTCGGGATAGTTGGAGAACATGCCAAAGGTGCAGTTGCCGCGCACCACCGTATTCGCCCCGGCAAAGGCCTCCATGAACACCGCCGTGACCTCCTGCTGCCCGGCGCTCGACTGGCGATCGCCGCGCTTGCCTGCGATCTGGTCAATGTCGTCAATCGTGCCAAAGCCGATGACCATTGGGTCCAAAACGTTTTGAATAAACGCCTTGGCGTTCTGTCCCGATTTGCCCTGATAGCTGTCGATATTGTCGATGCCGAAATTCTGATAGCGAAACGGATAGCCCGCCACGGCGCAATACTCGTTCACCAACCCCGCCATCATCTGAATGAGCGTCGTCTTGCCCGTCCCCGGCGCGCCATCTCCCATAAAGGTAAAGATAAACCCGCCCATCTCGGCAAAGGGGTTGAGGCGGCGGTCGAAATCATAGGCCATGAGCATCTTGGCAAGCTTCATCGCCTGATATTTCGCGATATGGTTCCCGACAACCTCATGCGGTTTCTTGAACGTCATAGTAAGGGCCGACCCCTTCGCCGCCCGCGCGGGCGTAAAGCCGTTGATCGTCAGGTCATCCGCCTCAACCCGCCACCGCGCGCCAGCAAACGCACCCAACCGCCCCGCCGATTGCGCCCGAAGCGCGACCTTCTCCATCAACTGCTCGCCAAAGGCACAGACGCACGGCACAAGCCGCGCCTCCTCGCTCACATGCGCGGCAATGTCCTGATCCAACTCCCATAGCGCCCCATGCAAAGCCAACTGCGCATTGTCCGTAAGAACCTCTTCAACCTCGCCAACCTCGACGGAAACCTCGCCCATATAGGGCGCCAATAGATAGGCCAGCGTATTGCCGAACACATGCAACACCGCCAGCGCCTCCGCCGCCAAAAGTTCCGAGAACTCCGCCTTGCGATCCTCGCGCAACGCCCCGGCCAAATTCTCGCGCTTCATTTCGGCCAACCCCGACGCCTCCGAGAAAGTCTCGCCAATCGCCAGTGCAATCGCCAACGCCCGGCGCATCGCGTTCATCACATTGGCCTGCGCCGGCGACACAAGCGGATCATCGCCATCCGCGCCTTCGATCCGCTCAACCAAATGTACACCTTCTGGCCGCGCCGTGGATCGCGTGACCAATCCCGGCGTGGTCGACCGAAACCGCCGCCGCCCCGCCAAACCAGACGACCGCTCCGCCGGGGCCATGCCCTTGCCCTTGGCAATGCGCGGCGTGTGATTGAACCCGTCAAGCATCCCGAACGCAGCCTCGTAATGCTTGCGAATATCCTCCTCCCGAAGCTCCATAAGGTCCGACGTAACACTCATCTCTCAAACTCCTCACATGCCGGGCCAAACCCCGTAGGCCGGGCTTCAGCCCGGCAACGCTCAATACCGCAACACCCGTCCCTGCGGGCTGACGACATATTTCGTCACGCTGGCAAATCCCGGCGGGTTCAATTCCTCAAGCGCCTGAAAGGGGCGCTGTGGCAGGATGATGCTGCGCTCGGTGCGCGTCGCCCCGGTATCGACGCCCCGCCCCGAGAAGGGGTCGAGCGCAAACACCTCGCGCTCCACCGTCGAAAACCATCCCGCGCGCTCTTCTTCGACGCGCTCGCTCTGCAAATCCTCGACGGTCCAGGCCAGCGCCCAATCCTCGCCTTCAGGCGCGCGCGCGGCCTCAAGAACCTCGCGGATCGGCCCCGCCTGCTGGGTGAAGGCCGAGGAATACATCGGCCCCACATGATAGCGCCGTAGCCGCTTGGGATGCAGATCGTCAAAACTCTCGTCAAACCCGCGCGCAATGGTGACAAGCTTCAAACCCCCAAGGCTCTGGCTCATCAGATGCGCCTGCACCTCGGGCCAACGCCGCTCGTCCTTGGGCAGCGCCACCTTGCCGCTATCCTCGACCTCCATAACGTAGATCGTCGGCAGGTTGATTTGGCTGTCATAAACCGCCCAATGCACCATGAATTTGCGCCGCCGCTCGGCCAATGTCGCAAGCCAGTAAACCTCCGGGTGGTTCTGCGCCCAGAACATCTCGCCCCGCATCAATTCCTCGTAATAGAGCCGCTGCGACAGCGCGAACTGAAGCCGCGTTGGAATCTCCTGCTCGCCAATGATCTTGCGGATCATCTCGTCCTTAAGCGCCTCCGAATCCGGCATACCGCGCAAATGCGCCTCGGCCTGCTGGGCATCATTGGCCATGACCAACAATTCGTTGAAAACAGGAAACCCGCTCTCCACCGCATCCATCTGGAGCGAGCCGAAAAACTGCCCGGTCTC
>JAPHRE010000064.1 GCA_026195905.1 Pseudopelagicola sp.
CGCTCCGTCTGGCGTCCCGTTAGCGCCTCAGCGCCGCCGGTGAGGGGGGTTCTACGGTTTACCCCCAATACCCGCAACCCCTTTTTTGCAAAAACGTCATCTTTTTTCGAATTTTCTGATTTTCTCCATGTTTTGAGGGGGTTGCAGTGATTGCGTTTCAAAAAGAAGCCGCCAAACGCAACAATGTTACCGCAGCCTAATCAGCTAAATTGCTGCAACTGCACTTATCCACAGGATGCCCCAAGGGAAGCCTCTCAAATCGCCCTTCGAACACCTCGAATCCGGCGGAATCGCACGTCGGTATTACGTCGGTATTGCGTCTGCATCGCGGCGGTGCGTGAAACGGAGCGGGATTCGGGGGTGATTCAGGCAGATTGCGGGCGTCGGCGCTTTGGAACCCGCCTCAGAGCCAGAATCAGAAGCACGCCAGAGAGATAGACAAGCGGTTCGAGTTGCAGGCCTTTGACCAGCATCACGTAATGCACCGCCCCAAGCACAGCGGCACCATAGGTGAGTCGATGCAACAGAGACCACCGCCGCCCCAAGCGCCGCAGCGACCAATTGTTCGATGTCACGGCCAGCGGTAGCATCAACACAAAGCCCGCCATGCCGATGGTGATATAGGGACGCTTTACGATGTCGGCCCAGACCTGCGCGGCGATCTGCACATCAAGGGCGAACCATACCAGAAGATGCAGCCCTATATAGAAGAAGGTCAGCAGACCAAGCGCGCGGCGAAACCTCAGAAGGTTCAGCCCGACAAAGCGGCGCAAGGGAGTCACTAGCAATGTCACGACAAGAAGCTGAAGCCCGGCCTTGCCAAGCGCATGTTCCATCGCCTTGACCGGATCGACCCCAAGCCCCCCGACCAGCCCTTGATAGAGAAGCCACGCGGGATAAACCGCGCCCAGTATATAGAGGGACCAAACCGGCACCCGCCGAAGCCAGAGGTTCAGTTTGTCGATCATCGGCTAGAAATGCTTTGCAAGGTCCATGCCGGTATAAAGCGCGGCGACCTCTTTCTCATAGCCATTGAACATGAGCGTCGGCTTTCGCGCGGCAAAGAAACCGCCGCCAATAGGCCGTTCGGTCGCTTGTGACCAACGCGGATGATCCACCTTTGGGTTCACGTTACTATAAAAGCCGTATTCAGAGGCATTTGCCTTGTTCCAGCTTGTCGGGGGTTCGCGGTCGGTCAACGTTATCCGCACAATGGATTTGATCGACTTGAACCCATATTTCCACGGCACCACGAGGCGGATCGGCGCGCCGTTCTGGTTCGGGATCGGTTTGCCATAAATCCCGGTCGCCATAAGGGTCAACGGATGCATCGCCTCATCAAGGCGCAGACCTTCGACATAGGGCCAATCCAGAACCGGGAATCTCTGACCCGGCATTTCCTCGGGGCGCTGAAGCGTTTCGAAGGCGACATATTTCGCCCCGCTCTGCACCCCGGCCATATCAAGGAGGTCGGCAAGCTCGAACCCGTTCCACGGCACGACCATCGACCACGCCTCGACACAGCGGAACCGATAGATACGTTCCTCAATGGTCATTTTGGAGAGAATATCGCCCAGGGCATAAGCGCCGGGGCGATCCACCATGCCGTCAATTTCAATGGTCCAGGGATCAGTAGTCAGTCGGTCGCCGTATTTGACCGGATCCTCCTTGCCGGTGCCGAACTCATAGAAGTTATTATAGGTGGTGATCGCCTTCAGGCTTGTCGGCTCAAGGGTTTCGGCGCGTGCGGCGGGCGCGGTGAGCCCTGCAAGTCCGACCCCGGCAAGCCCGGCCATGATTTGGCGGCGGTTGAGAAAGAGGGACTCGGGCGTCACATCTTTTTGGGTCAGGTCGGAAGTCCAGCGTTTGGCCATAGTATATCCTCTTTGCTTTCCAAGAGAGATATCGCCCCGCCCCAACAAAGCCAAAGCACAGGTTGTCACGTTGATGGGAGGGCATTGTAACCTAGAGCGCAGCGCCCTGCGCCGGGTTCATCAGGAGACGCGGCCCCCACACGCAAGGTCATGGATTTTCGACCGGATGCGTTGGATGGATCTTGTTCATTGGCACCGAACGGCCATCGGGCTGCACAAGGCGCACATGACGGCGGCGCATCTTGCGCGGCTCGGAGACGCCAACGGAATGGGCGATGGTTTCGACCTCTTTGATGACCGCCTTGGCATAGCGGGCGACACGTTTGTATTTGCGTTCGACCACAAGACCCTTTTGCAGGCGTTCATCATGCGTCGTAATCCCCGTAGGACAGGTATTGCGATTGCACTTGAGCGCCTGAATACAGCCAAGCGCAAACATAAAGCCGCGCGCCGAGGTCACGAAATCAGCCCCGGCGGCAATCGCCCACGCCACATCGCCGGGATTGACCAGCTTGCCCGAGGCAATCACGCGGATACGGTCATGCAGGTCAAATTCATCCCGCAGATCAACGATAAGCGGTAGCGCCTCGCGCACCGGCATACCGACGAGATCAATCAGCGGCATGGGCGCGGCCCCGGTGCCGCCCTCGCCACCATCAATGGTTATGAAATCCGGCGCCATATCAGAGCCGCGCCGCTCAATCGCCTCGAACAGGCCGCGCATGGCCTCCTCGGAACCGGCGACCGTCTTGATGCCGACCGGCTTGCCCGTGACCTCGCGCACATGGGTGATGACCTCAAGAAGGTGGTCGAACGTATCAATCTCCCGGTGGCGGTTGGGCGAGATACCGTCCTGTCCGACACGCAGGCCACGGATGGCGGCGATTTCCTCTGTCACCTTGGCACCGGGGAGAATACCGCCTTTGCCGGGTTTTGCCCCTTGGGCCAGTTTGATTTCGAACATACGAATTTGCGGATGCGCGGCAACCGCGCGAAGTTTCTCGTCCGAGAGGTTGCCAGCCTCATCGCGCACGCCGAATTTCGCGGTGCCGATCTGAAACACCAGGTCACACCCGGCCGCGAGATGGAAGGGCGAGACCCCACCCTCGCCGGTATTGAGCCAGATGCCAGCCGATTTCGCGCCTTGGGCCAAGGCTTCGATGGCGGGGCGCGATACGGCCCCGTAGGACATGCCGGAGATATTAAAGACCGAGGGCGCGAGGAACGGTTCGCGCGCCGTAGGGCCGATCAAGAGCGGCTCGGTCGAGGCGAATTGGTCATCCAGCGGCGGAAAGGGATCGTTGACGAAGATCGTCGTGCCCACAACGTTGAGGTTGCGCGTCGAGCCGAAGGCGACGGTATTGCCTTTGCCCTCGCCCGCGCGCGTGACCCATTCGCGCTGTGCCCGGTTAAACGGAAGCTCTTCGCGGTCCATAGCAAAGAAATATTGGCGAAAGAACTCGCCCAGCGCCGAGAACCAATGCCGAAAGCGCCCGATGACAGGATAGTTGCGGCGGATCGCATCGCCCTTTTGCCTGCGGTCGATGAAAAAGAGCACAAGCGCAACAAGGACAAGCCCCGCCACAAGCCCGACAAAAAGAAGGCCCAGAAGCTCGACAATATGGAATGCACCACCAATTGACATATTCAGATTTCCTAATGCTATGTTTGATCCGCGCGGGCATCCCATGTATCAAAGGCGAGAAGCTACACGTGTTAAAAGTGCGGTGCGAATTGGTGTGCCGCAAGGGATAGTATTTCAGGAGGAACACATGAGGACAACTCTACTGGCTGCGGCGCTCGCCCTGGGGGCCACGATTGCCACCGCACAAGACACCGCGATCACATATACGGTCGATCAGGAGTATGATGACGTCACCTTTGGCCTTGAAAGCGCGATCACCGATGAGGGACTTTTGATCGACGCGGTGAACCACGTCGGCGCGATGCTCGAACGCACCAAGGAAGACGTCGGCGCGACCAAGACGGTGTTCCTCAAGGCCGAGGTCTATAACTTCTGCTCGGCCAAGGTATCGCGCGACGTGATGGAAGCGGACCCAATGAACCTTCAGTTCTGCCCCTATGGGATTTTCGTCATGCAAATGCCGGAGACCCCCGACCAAACCACCATCGGCTACCGCATCATGCCGGAGGGTCCGATGAAAGAGGTCGAGGCGCTGCTAGAGAAGATCGTGCAAACCGCGATTGAGATGTAAGGCGGGACAGTTCGTCCGTTAGAAAGCGCGGTAAATATATCTGCTGTCAGGATGAGAGACGGGCATTGCGCGGCGCAATGGTTCCAGCCTCTCAGATTGACCATCCCAACGCGGTTGATCGCATATATCCCCAAAGTTTCAGCGACGGATATCTGTCGAGCCAACGTTGAATAACACGATAACAACGAGGATGGACTCTATGCAAAACCGGATGAAGCGATACGCAACAATTTTTATTATGGCTACTGCAACAGTGGCTGTCGCGCCCGTGACGGCCATGGCGGACAGGCAAGTTGTAAAGCACGGCACCTATGGCAATAGCTCCAAGCTGAAGGTGGTGAAAAAGCAGAGTCAAAAACAGAGTCATAGGCATGCGGTTGGTCATCGCTTCCGCAAGCAGGATGTGATCGTTGTCAAAGACTGGCGAAAACGCGGCCTGCCGCGCCCCGGAGGCAACGAAGTTTACGTCGCAAACGGAGACAGTATTTACTTGGCGGCGGCTGCAACGCTTTTGATTAAGGCTTTGATAGACTGAGGAGCGCCCGGAGTGCCTCATTAAGCGACGAAAGTCAGCGTTGCGCGCAAGGCTCACGCGCGACAGTTGAAATTTCTGCACGAGGCACGAATGACCGGTTCAAGAGGCCGCAAACAACATTAGGTCTATAACTGGATGTCCACAAAGGGCCGCCCCCAAACAAAAACACCCCCGCAGAACCCTGCGGGGGTGTTTTGAGGTCAGCGCAAAGCCTTCCCTATTCCCTTAATGCACCACGGCATCATCCGGTTTGGGCCGGTTACTCGCCCCGACCCGGTCGCCGATGATGAGGCCATCGGCGCCGGCGCTGACGGGGATGGTGTCGCCGTCCATGATCTCGCCTCCGAGGAGCATTTCGGCCAGCGGGTTTTGCAAGGCGCGTTGGATCACGCGTTTAAGCGGACGCGCCCCAAACACCGGGTCATAGCCCTCATCCGCCAGCCATTTGCGGGCCTCCTCATCAAGGGCGATGTCGATCTTGCGCGCTGCGAGCCGTTTCTTGAGCCGGGCAAGCTGAATATCGACGATGCCGTCCATGTCCTCACGCGCCAGACGATCAAAGATGATCGTTTCATCAAGGCGGTTGAGGAACTCCGGACGGAAATGGGCGCGCACGGCGTCCATCACATCGCGCTTGGCCTCGCTCGCGTCGGCCCCATCGGGGAGTTGCGAGAGCGCCTGCGCCCCGAGGTTCGAGGTCAGGATGATGAGCGTCTGTTTGAAGTCCACGGTGCGACCCTGACCATCGGTCAGCACACCATCATCGAGCACCTGCAACAGCACGTTGAACACATCCGGGTGCGCCTTTTCGACCTCATCGAAGAGCACGACCTGATAGGGACGACGCCGCACCGCTTCGGTCAGCACCCCGCCCTCGTCATAGCCGACATAGCCCGGAGGCGCGCCAATCAGGCGGGCGACCGAGTGTTTCTCCATGAATTCGGACATGTCGATGCGGACCATCGCGTTGTCATCGTCAAAGAGATATTCGGCCAGCGTCTTGGTCAGCTCGGTTTTACCGACACCGGTCGGCCCGAGGAACAGGAACGAACCAAGCGGCCGATTCTCGTCCTGAAGACCAGCCCGCGCACGGCGCACGGCGTTGGAGACCGCCTTCACGGCCACTTTCTGACCGATCACGCGCTTGCCAAGCTCGTCTTCCATGCGCAGGAGTTTTTCGCGGTCGCCTTCGAGCATCTTGGACGTCGGAATACCCGTCCAACGCTCGACAACGGCGGCGATCTGTTCGGGGCGCACGGCTTCTTCGATGGTGACGCTGTCCTCCTGAGCTTCGGCCTCAGCAAGCTGTTTCTCAAGCTCGGGGATCACGCCATAGGATAGCTCCCCCGCCTTGGCGAGATTGCCTTCGCGCTTGGCGATATCAAGCTCGGCGCGCGCCTGGTCGAGTTTTTCCTTGAGATCACGCGCAGACGCGAGCTTGTCGCGCCCGGCCTGCCATTGGGCGGTCATCTCGGCGGATTTGTCCTGAAGATCGGCAAGGTCTTTTTCAAGTTTTTCAAGCCGGTCTTTCGAGGCCGTATCATCCTCAAGGCGCAGAGCCTCGGCCTCGATCTGTTTTTGCAGGATTTCGCGGTCCAGCGCGTCAAGCTCTTCCGGTTTGGAATCAACCTCCATGCGCAGGCGCGCCGATGCCTCGTCGACAAGGTCAATCGCCTTATCCGGCAGGAAGCGGTCCGTGATGTAGCGGTGCGAGAGCGTCGCCGCCGAAACAAGCGCCGAGTCGGAGATGCGCACACCGTGGTGAAGCTCATATTTCTCCTTGATCCCCCGCAGAATCGAGATCGTATCCTCGACCGTCGGTTCGGCGATGATCACCGGCTGAAAGCGGCGGGCAAGGGCGGCGTCTTTCTCGACATATTTGCGATACTCATCCAGCGTCGTTGCACCGATACAGTGCAACTCGCCGCGCGCAAGCGCCGGTTTGATGAGGTTGGCGGCATCCATCGCGCCATCGGACTTGCCCGCGCCCACAAGCGTATGCATCTCGTCGATGAAGAGGATGATTTCGCCCGCCGCTTCGGTCACTTCGGTCAGAACCGCCTTGAGGCGTTCTTCGAACTCGCCACGGTATTTCGCCCCGGCGATGAGCGACCCCATATCAAGCGCAAGGAGTTTCTTGTTGCGCAGAGATTCCGGCACGTCGCCATTGATAATCCGAAGGGCCATGCCCTCGGCAATCGCGGTTTTACCGACGCCCGGCTCACCGATGAGGACCGGGTTGTTCTTGGTGCGGCGCGAAAGAACCTGCATGGCGCGGCGAATTTCGTCGTCGCGGCCGATGATCGGGTCAATCTTGCCCTGTTCGGCGGCCTCGGTCAGGTCGCGCGCGTATTTCTTGAGCGCGTCATAGCCTTCCTCGGCGCTCGCGGAATCGGCGGTGCGGCCCTTGCGAATATCGTTGATCGCAGTATTGAGCGCCTGGGCATTCACCGCGCCGGCCTCAAGCGCGTCCTTGGCCTTGGATTTCACCATGACAAGCGCCATGAGAATGCGTTCGACCGGGACGAAACTATCGCCTGCTTTCTTGGCAATCGCCTCGGCCTCGGCAAGAACCTTGGCCGTTGTGTTGTCGAGATAGGTTTGACCCGCATCGCCGCTCACCTGCGGGATTTTCCCGATCGCAAGGTCGACCGCCTCGCGCACACGTTCCGGCGCGCCGCCAGCGCGTTTGATCAGATTTGCGGCGAGTCCCTGCTCGTCGTCCATCAAGGCTTTTAGAATATGCTCGGGCGCAAGCCTTTGATGGCTTTCCCGCATTGCGATGGTCTGCGCTGCCTGAATAAACCCGCGCGACCGCTCCGTGAACTTGCTCAAGTCCATGGTGTTTCTCCTTTTTTCCTAAGCGCCCAAGCATGTGTTGCGCCCGCATCGCGGCACGCCCCTCTCTGGGCCTCGGTATATATTTGGCGATCACCGGGCGATGCTTCAAGAGGCGTTGTGTGGAAATCCGCACAATTTGAAACACCCCGCATTTCGGCAATTGTTTGACCGAATGGAACAAGGGGGGTAAGGCCCATCGGGAAACCCCTTAGGAGTGTCTTTTGATGTCCGATGACCGTCTGATTGTTGCCCTTGATGTCCCCAACGCGCTTGAGGGGCTGAAACTTGTCGAAACGATTGGCGATGCCGTGTCGTTCTACAAGATCGGGCTAGGGATGCTGACTGGCGGCGGGATGGCGCTTGCGAACGAACTCAAACAAGACCACGGCAAACGCATTTTCCTCGACATGAAGCTTTTCGATATCGGCGCAACGGTGGAAAATGCGGTGCGCGGGTTGGCGCAGTTTGATCTCGACTTCCTGACCGTGCATGGCGACCCCTATGTCGTGAAGGCGGCCAAGGAAGGCGCGGCAGGCAAAGACCTCAAAATTCTTGGCGTGACGATCCTGACCTCGCTCGACCGGGATGACCTTAATGGGGCGCTTATCAAGGACGGGGATATTCGCGATCTCGTGCAGGAACGCGCGGGCAAGGCGTTTGAAGCCGGGGCAGATGGCGTCATTGCCTCGCCGCAAGAGGCCGCGTTGATCCGCGCCCTGCCCGAATCCAAAGGCCGTCTGATTGTGACCCCCGGCGTGCGCCCGACCGGCGCGGCCCTTGGCGATCAAAAACGTGTGGCCACCCCCGCCAGCGCGATCACGGACGGGGCCGACCATATCGTTGTCGGCCGCCCCGTCTGGCAAGCGCCCAGCCCACGCGAGGCCGCGCGCGCCATCGTCGCGGAATTGGCCGGTCTCTGAAGCTGCGCTTTGTGCTAGGCTCCTGCCATGCCCGCACTTTGCCGCGATTGCCTGACGACATTTGACAGGGAGGGACGTTGCCCCGCCTGTCAAAGTATGCGCGTCGTGCGCCACCCCGAGCTATTTGACCTCACCATCGCGCATATGGATTGCGATGCGTTCTATGCCAGCGTCGAGAAACGCGACAATCCCGATTTGCGCGACAAGCCCGTCATCATCGGCGGCGGACGGCGCGGCGTTGTCTCTACCGCCTGTTACGTGGCGCGTATTCGCGGCGTGCGCTCGGCCATGCCGATGTTTCAGGCGCTCAGACTCTGCCCCGATGCGGTTGTGATCCGCCCGCGCATGGAGGTCTATGCCGCACTCTCGCGCCAGATCCGGGCGATGATGGACGAGATGACGCCAGACGTCGAACCCCTGTCCCTCGACGAGGCGTTTATGGATCTGTCCGGCACCGCCAAACTTCACGGGGCACCACCCGCCGTTCTCTTGGCGCGGCTTATCAAGCGCATGAAGGATGAGCTTGGCCTTAGCGGGTCCATTGGCCTTAGCCACAACAAATTCCTTGCCAAGGTTGCCTCGGACCTTGAGAAGCCGCGCGGGTTTTCCGTCATCGGCAAGGCCGAAACCGCGGAGTTCCTGCATGACAAGCCTGTTGGGCTGATCTGGGGCGTGGGCGGCGCGACCCAAGCGTCGCTTGACCGGGCGGGCATTCATACCTTTGCCGATCTCCTGCGCTGGGACGAACGCGACCTGACGGCGCGGTTCGGATCTATGGGCGCGCGGCTTTGGCATCTTGCGCGGGGCGAAGATCGCCGCCGCGTCCGGGCCAATACCCCGATCAAATCCATCTCAAACGAGACCACGTTTTTCGAGGACACCAGCAACGCCGATATCCTTGACGGGCATTTATGGCGGATGGCCGAAAAGGTGTCCGACCGGGCCAAGGCCAAAGGCAAGGCAGGCCGGGTTGTCACGCTCAAGCTCAAGCGCGCGGATCATAGCCTGATCTCGCGGCGCATTGCCCTGCGGGATGCGACACAGATGGCCGATACGCTTTATCGCGAGGCTCGCGCCCTGTTTGATCAGGTCGGCACGCAGGGCGCGTATCGGCTTTTGGGGGTTGGGCTTTCTGATCTTGTCCCGGCGGATGCAGCCGACCTTTCGGGCGACCTTCTTGATCCAAACGCCGCACAGCGCCGCAAGGCGGAACGCGCAACAGATGAGATACGCAAGAGATTCGGCAGCGACGCGATCCTAAAAGGGCGCGCCATGCGCTAAGCCTATTCCGCCGCGAGGCTCTGGCGCGGAAGGCCGATGGCCACAAGCTCTGAAATGATGTGATCAATCAGCGCCTTGAAGCTCTCATAATTGCTATTGGGCAGGATGCGCTTTTCATCAAGATAGAGCGAGCGATCAATCTCGATCTGGATCGCATGTTGCTTGCGGGCCGGACGTCCGTAATGGCGCGTCACATATGCCCCGGCAAAAGGCGCATTGCGCGCAACGCGCAGGCCCGCTTTGGTAAAAATCTCTTCCACCTGATCGACGATACCCGTTTCGGCAGACACCCCGAACCGATCCCCCAAGACAACCTCTGGGCGCGATAGCCCGCTTCGCGCGACGCTATTGACCGCTTCATGCGGCATGGAATGACAATCAAGAAGAATCGCCCGCCCAAAAATCTCACGCGATTCATCAAGAAGCGCCTGAAGCTGCGTATGGTAGGGGCGCCAATAAGTCTCGATTCGGGCTTCGGCCTCGGACAGGGGCATCTTTCCGCTATAAATCGCACGCCCATTCGACACCACGCGGGGAATAACCCCAAGGCCCGACGCCACGCGCGGGTTATGCCCCACCCGCGACACGCCATAGATCAAAGCGGGGTCAAGTTCGGTCGCATCGCGGTTGAGATCAAGAAAGGCGCGCGGTGCCCCGGCGATAAGAAATGGCGCGCCATGCTGCGGCACGCTCTCAAAAAGCCTATCGACAAAGGCATCTTCAGAGCTGCGAATACTATGTGCATCCAGAAGCGACCGTTTCACGAACCACTCAGGGTAATCACAGGCGCTATGCGGCGACGCGAAAACCACGGCAGAGGTGCGCCGGGACGGGCGCAAAAGGGCAAAGGGGCGTTTGGGCATTGTCACTCCTGATTAGAAAAAATATAGCGTAAAAAATAAAGGAACCAAAAGCCCTTGAACCCTGTCGCGACTCCTTTTATAGACCCCGCTACCGGCGCGGAATTCCGCGCCCCCTTTTATTAGGGGGAGCATGTTTCGACCGGAAATGGGTGATTAGCTCAGCGGTAGAGCACTTCGTTGACATCGAAGGGGTCACTGGTTCGATCCCAGTATCGCCCACCATGAATTCACTGCTTCCTTCGGGAAGTGTTCGTCAACCCGGCGCATGTCGCGCCACGCCTGAGGAGAAGACCCATGAAGGTCAGGAACTCGCTCCGTTCGCTGAAGCAGCGTCACCGCGACTGTCGTGTTGTGCGCCGCAAGGGCCGCGTTTATGTCATCAACAAGACGCAGCGCCGCTTTAAGGCACGTCAGGGCTAATCCCCCGACACCTTAGCGATCCGACGAAAGCCGCCCTTGAGGCGGCTTTTATCGTTTCTACGCCTGGCTTTGCGCGCGCTTCCCTCCTGCGCTGATCCGCCACAAAAAACCCGCCGCGCCGGGAGGACGGCGGGCGGGTGCTTGGCGTCTTGAACGCGGTTGGCTCAGTCGTATTTACGCTGATCCTCGATAACGATGCCGTCCTTGGGCAGGCTATCAGGCGCAACGATCTCGATCTTGCCCTTGAGCTTGAGCGTATCCGCGACAGACGCGCCATAGGCCGCCGCATCGCCACCGGTGGATTCGATCTGAACCGTCATCACGTCCATCTCGCCATCGCGCGTGGCAATGACGCGCGCCCTGGAGACCTCGTCATGCTTGGCCACGAATTGCGCCACCTGTTCGGGGCGCACGAACATGCCCTTGATCTTGGCGGTCTGGTCGGCGCGGCCCATCCAGCCCTTGATGCGCATATTGGTGCGACCACAGGGGCTTTCGCCTGCCATCACGGCAGACAAATCACCCGTGGCAAAGCGGATGAGCGGGTAATCGGGGTTGAGCGTGGTGACAAGCACCTCGCCAACCTCACCGGGGGCGACCGGCGTGCCGGTGCCCGGCGTGACGATTTCAACCAGGACGCCCTCGTCTACGATCATGCCGTCCATTGCCTCGGATTCATACGCAACCGAACCAAGATCAGCCGTGCCATAGCCCTGCAGACATTGGATGCCACGGTCGGCATATTCCTGACGCAAGGACGGGAACAAGGCGCCGCCGCCGACAACGGCCTTGGTGATCTTGAGCGTCTCGCCCATTTCGTCGGCTTTATCGAGAATGATCTTGAGGTAATCCGGCGTCCCGGCATAGGCCGTGGTGCCGATATCTGCGGCGGCACGGACCTGAAGTTCGGTCTGGCCAATGCCAGCGGGGAGCACTTTGGCACCCAAGGCACGCACACCGCTTTCAAACATGATCCCCGCCGGGGTCAGATGATAAGAAAAGCAATTGTGCACAATGTCATCGGCACCAATACCCGCCGCATGCAGCGCACGGCCAAAGCGGAACCAATCATCGCCGTTGCTGCCCGGTTCATAGATCGGGCCGGGCGATTGAAAGACATGCGATATGCTCTTGCGGCCCATATCCGCGAAACCACCAAGAGGCGGATTGGCCTTCTGCGCCGCACCGATTTCAGACTTGCGCAACACCGGCAACGCAACAAGGTCTTCCACGCGCGTGATCTTTGCCGGATCAACATCGGCGAAAGCCTCGGCATAGCCCGGAAGCGCCTTTGCGCGAGCGATCTGTTCCGGCAGCGTCTTGGCGATTCCCTCTGCGCGGTCCTGCGCAGAGCGCGTTTCCAAGTCATCGAAATACTGGCTCATCGGGCCGTCCTCTTTATCTGCGCCGACCCTCTCACGCGGGCCGCTCCCTGCCGTTCGGGTCTCCCCTCAAGGCGTAGCTTTCTCATGAACAGGGCGATGCCGCCCTGTTCTGTTGTGTCGTTGACGCGGATGTAAAAGGCGGGCACCCGGCAACCCGCAGTCGTTCGTGCTTACTTAGCTCAGCCAACGCTTGCGGCGGCGATAGGATCGCACGTCGCGGAAGGACTTGCGGCCTTCGTCGGACATCCCGAGATAGAATTCCTTCACATCCGGGTTTTCGCGAAGATCGGCCGCCGGGCCGTCCATAACCACCCGGCCACTTTCAAGAATATAGCCATAATGAGCGTAGCGTAGAGCCACGTTGGTGTTCTGTTCCGCGAGAAGGAAGGTCACGCCCTCGTTCTCGTTAAGGCTTTTGACGATGCCAAAGATCTCTTCGACGAGCTGCGGCGCGAGACCCATCGACGGTTCGTCAAGAAGGATCGTCTCGGGCTGGGACATGAGCGCACGGCCAATGGCGACCATCTGCTGTTCACCACCCGAGGTATACCCGGCCTGAGATTTGCGGCGTTCGCGCAAACGGGGGAAATAGTCGTATACCATTTCGAGATCGCGGGCGACCTTGGCACCGGAGCGGGTATATGCCCCGGTGAGGAGGTTTTCCTCGACCGTCAGGTGCTCAAAACAATGGCGTCCTTCCATAACCTGAATGACGCCCTTTTTCACGAGCTCGGCAGGATCTTGATCCTGAATCCGCTCGCCGCGGTAAATAATCGAGCCTTTGGTAACCTCTCCGCGCTCAGAGTGGAGCAGGTTGGAGATCGCCTTGAGCGTTGTGGTCTTCCCGGCGCCGTTGCCGCCAAGGAGCGCGGTAATCCCGCCCTTGGGGACCGAAAGGCTAACACCTTTCAGAACGAGGATCACGTGGTTGTAGATCACCTCGATATTGTTGACCTCAAGAAGGGCCTCTTCAGTGTGACCAGCGTCGAGCATGTGCCTTGTCTTTCCTGTCGCGTTGCGGGTTCCCCGGCCGGATCATGCCCGGCCGGGAAAAGGAGTCTACCGGGTGCTTACTTACACTGCGGTTCGATGTTGTTTTCAGCAGCATATGCCGCCGAGTCAGCCTCGATCAGAGCGCCGATGAGTTCGCTGTCGGTCGGCTTGAAGTCCGAGATAAGAGACCAAGACTTGCTTTCCGCATCCCACTGGACGACGCCAACACGACCGCCACCACCGTGGTTTTCACAGCTGGCTTCGAAGGTCGGGCCAAAGTTCGGCATGCCGAGACCAATCATGCGCTCTTCGGTCATCGAGAGAGCCTCAAGACCATCGCGCATCATGGCAGGGGTGAGTGTCGAAACGCCGTGGATCTTCTGCGCTTCTTTCGCGGCTTCAGCAGTCAGCATCGCAGCATAGAGGCCACGGTTGTAAACTACGGTACCAATCTGGTCGCCTGCGCCTGCGGCTTTGCCTGCATCAACGACATATTTCTGGATGTCGTCGTAAAGCGGGTAATCGTCGCCAACGTTGTGGAAAGCCAGAGCCTTGTAACCATCCGACGCAGCGCCCGCAGGCAGCACGTCGTGGTCACCACCGGACCACCAGATGCCGATGAAGTTTTCCATCGGGAACCGGACGTTGGCGGCTTCCTGAATGGCAACCTGGTTCATCACGCCCCAGCCCCACATCACGACATAGTCGGGACGCTCACGGCGAATCTGAAGCCACTGGGACTTCTGTTCCTGACCGGGATGGTCAACCGGAAGCAGGGTCAGTTCGAAGCCGTGCTTCTTTTGAAGCTCTTCCAGCGTGCGGATCGGTTCCTTGCCGTAGGCCGAGTTGTGGTAGACCAGCGCGATACGCTTGCCTTCGATGTTGCCGTCGTTGATCTCAAGAATGTGGTTGATCGCACCCGACGCACCATCCCAGTAGTTGGCAGGATAGTTGAAGGTATGGCTAAACACGTTGCCGTTTGCCGCCGACGTCCGGCCATAGCCAAGCGTGTGCATGGGGATGCCGTCTGCGGTGGTTTTGGGGATCAGCTGGTAGGTGATACCGGTCGAGAGCGGCTGATACACCAGAGCGCCTTCGCCCTTGGTCGCTTCATAGCATTCAACGCCTTTTTCGGTGTTGTAGCCGGTTTCACACTCGATCATGCGGATCGGCTCACCGCCGATACCACCGTCACGCTCGTTGAGCACGGTGAAGTAGTCGGCAAAGCCGTCTGCGAACGGGATGCCGCCTGCGGCGTAGGGGCCGGTGCGATAGCTGAGCGACGGGAACACGAGGTCCGCCATCGCGGGCGCTGCGACCATCATGGCGGCAACTGCAGTTACAAAAGTCTTCTTCATCGGGTTAATCCTCCCTTTGGTTTGTCCGATATTGGTCTCCGGGGCCTCCTCCTGCCCCGAAAGATATGATTGCGGCCCCGCCTTAATGCGGGAAGGGCCACAGCCGAAGTTTTTCCTTAGCCACGCGCCAGAGTTGGGCAAGGCCGTGGGGTTCCATGATCAGGAAGACGATGATAAGCGCCCCCACGATCAGGAATTCGAAATGCGCCGCCGTGTCGGTCGGCCAGCCGAGGCCTCCCACCAGCACGTTCTTCAGGAGCACCGGAAGCAGGACAAGGAACGCCGCGCCGGCAAAGCTGCCGAAGATTGAGCCAAGGCCGCCGATGATAATCATGAACACCACGAGGAACGACTTGTTGATGCCAAAGGCTTCGCCAACCTCAACAGCCCCGAGATAGACCGAGAAGAACAGCGCGCCGGAAATCCCGATAAAGAAACCAGAGATGGCAAAGGCGCTCAGCTTGGCGGTCAGCGGGTTCACCCCGATGATCTCGGCGGCGATGTCCATATCGCGGATCGCCATCCATTTCCGGCCCGTCATCCCGCGCGTCAGGTTGCGCGCAATGATGGCGCTCCCGACAAGGAAGACGAGACAGAAAAGATAAACCGCCCAGGCTTCGGTATTGGGGCCAGTGACCTCGATGCCAAACACGGTCCGCTCGGGGGCGTTGATCTGACCCGACGCCGAGTAGTTGTAGAACCACGGCACCCGGTTGAAGAGCCACACGAGGAAGAACTGTGCCGCGAGGGTCGCCACCGCGAGGTAGAACCCTTTGATGCGCAGCGATGGCAGGCCAAAGATCACGCAGACAATCGCCGTCACACCGCCGGAAAACAGCACGTGGAAGAAGATGTTGATATCAGGGAAGCTGGTCATGAACTTGTAGCAGGCATACGCCCCCACAGCCATAAAGCCCCCGGTGCCAAGAGACAGCTGGCCGCAATAACCCACGAGAATATTCAGGCCGATCGCCGCGATCGCGTAGATCAGGAACGGCAGCAGAATTGCGCTGGCCCAGTAATCATTGATGATAAACGGAATGACCAGGAACGCGACAAACAGCACAAGATAGTAGCGATACCGGTCGAAACGGATCGGGAAAGTCTGGTTGTCAGCTGAGTAGGACGTTTTGAAATCGCCCGCTTCACGATAGAACATGGTTTCTTATCTCCCCTCGACCTCGGCAAGCGCTTCGGCGTTTTTGGCATGCGCACGGTTGCGTTCTTCCGCGCTAAGTTGGTTGGTGCGGCGGGCATAGCCAGAGGCTTCTGCCGCGCGCACAAGACTGAAATAGGCAAGCAGTCCAACAATCAGCCCGACAAAGGCCAGGATGGCGGCGGTGGTCATCTTGGTGGACTCAAGATCGCCTGAGGCGAGGGCGATATACCCAAAGGCCCAAAACCCTGACCACGCGACCACGTTGAGAACAGCTATCAGCTTGCTCATACGTTACACCCTCTCGATGATCTTCTCGCCGAACAGACCCTGAGGGCGGAACACGAGGAAGAGCAGCGCGAGCACATAAGCGAACCAGTTTTCGGTGGCACCGCCGAGCATCGGGCCAAATTGGTATTCAAAGACCTTTTCGCCGACCCCGATGATAAGCCCACCGACAATCGCGCCGGGGATCGAGGTAAAGCCGCCGAGCATAAGCACCGGAAGAGCCTTGAGCGCGATCAGCGACAGCGAGAACTGAACACCCGATTTTGCGCCCCACATGACACCCGCCACAATGGCGACGAACCCAGCAAGCGACCACACCAGAATCCAGATGAAGTTCAGCGAGATACCAACCGACAAAGCGGCCTGGTGGTCATCGGCCACAGCGCGCATGGCGCGGCCCTGTTTGGTGTATTGTGCGAACAGGACGAGCGCGACCACAAGAATTGCCGCCACGACCGTCGCAACCATGTCGAGCTTGTCGATATACATACCATAGTAACGCGCGCCTTCTGCGGCGAGACCCACGGTCAGGTTTTCGATGGCCAAGGAACCACCCTGCGGCAGGCCAACATCAAGCGTTTTAATGTCCGACCCCCACATCAGGTCGCCAAGCCCTTCCATGAAGTAAGCAAGACCAATCGTCGCCATGAAAAGGATGATCGGCTCTTGGCCCACCAGATGGCGGAACACGAAACGTTGCACACAATAGGCCAATCCCACCATCACAACCATCGTGAACAAGATGCCGAAGAAGGCATTGATATGCCAACCGAAGTGATGGATCTCCGTGCCGAGAATGGCGTTGATAAGGTGACTGAACGGCACCTGACCTTCCATGATTCCGACAAGCGTCAGCGCCGAGAAGAGCGCCATGACGCCTTGGGCATAGTTGAAAATCCCGGACGCTTTGTAGATGAGCACGAAGCCCAGCGCGACGAGAGCATAGAGGACGCCAGCCATGAGGCCGTTCATCGTCACTTCCATGAAATTTAGAAATGCTACGGGCATTTTGCCGGTCCTCCCTTAGTCGTGCGCCACGCCGAGATAGGCGTCGATCACTTCCTGATTGTTGCGCACCTCATTGGGGGTGCCGTCACCGATTTTCTTGCCGTAGTCCATAACTACAACACGGTCCGAAAGGTCCATCACGACGCCCATATCGTGTTCAATGAGCGTGATCGTCGTTCCGAATTCGTCGTTCATGTCGAGGATAAACCGCGACATGTCTTCTTTTTCTTCGACGTTCATGCCGGCCATCGGCTCGTCAAGAAGCAGGATCGAAGGCTCTGCCGCCAAAGCGCGGGCAAGTTCCACGCGCTTCTTAAGGCCATAGGGCAAGCGCCCCACGGGGGTCTTGCGGATCGCCTGAATTTCGAGGAAGTCGATGATTTTTTCCACGAATTCGCGGTTCTCGACCTCTTCCTTCTCGGCTCTGCCTTTCCAGATCGCCTGTGAAAACACACCAGACTTCATCTGGCGGATGCGCCCGGTCATCACGTTGTCGAGCACGGACATGCCCTCGAACAGCGCGATGTTCTGGAACGTGCGGGCGATGCCCTGCTGCGCAACCTGATAGGGTTTCATCGGCGGGCGCTTTTTGCCCTTGTACCAGACTTCGCCTTCCTGCGGGACATAGAAGCCCGAGATCACGTTGAGCATCGACGATTTCCCGGCACCGTTGGGGCCGATGATCGCGCGAATTTCGCCCTCGCGAATGTCGAACGAAATGTCGGTGATTGCCTTCACACCGCCAAAGCGCAGTGTGATGTTTTTCATTTCCATCACAGTCGGGCCGATGGTGCGACCGTCCTCGGTGACGTAGCTTTCCTGCGTACTCATTCTGCGGCTACCTTGCTGACGGTGGGGAAGACCTTGGCGTCGCGCAGCTCAAGCGTGGCGCTGATGCTGCCCTTGCGGCCATCCTCATAGGTGACTTCAGTTTTGGTCGAGACGGTTTCGGAGCCGTCATAGAGCCCGTCCACCAGATCCTTGAACTTGTCCGCCACGATCGCACGGCGCACCTTGCGGGTCCGGGTCATCTCGCCATCATCCGCATCCAACTCTTTATGCAGAACGAGGAAGCGATGAATCTGACAGCCCGAAAGCATCGGATCCTCGGCCACCGATTTGTTCACGGCCTCGACATGTTCCTGGATCGTGTCGAGCACTTTGGGATGCCCGGCCAGTTCCTGATAAGAGGCATAGGCCACGTTGTTACGCTCGGCCCAGTTGCCGACAGCGCTCAGGTCGATGTTGATAAAGGCAACACAGTATTCCTTGCCATTGCCGAACAGCACCGCCTCAAGAATGTCGGGATAGAACTTGAGTTTGTTCTCGACATATTTGGGCGCGAACATGGATCCATCGGCCATTTTGCCAACGTCTTTGGCGCGGTCGATGATGCGCAGATGCCCACTATCGGGTTCAAAGAAGCCCGCATCGCCCGTCGCGACCCAGCCCTCGGCATCCTTCGTGGCCGCCGTTGATTCCGGGTTGTTGTAATACTCGACAAAGACACCCGGCGAGCGATAGTAAATCTCGCCGTTTTCCTCGATCTTGATCTCCACATCCGGCGCGGGCACACCCACGGTATCGGCACGCACTTCACCATCAGGCTGCACGGTGACAAACACGGTCGCTTCGGTCTGGCCGTAAAGCTGTTTGAGGTTGATGCCGAGCGAGCGGTAGAATTCGAAAATCTCCGGCCCGATCGCCTCACCGGCGGTATAGCCAACCCGCACACGGCCAAGGCCAAGCGTATCCTTGAGCGGACCGTAAACCAGCACATTGCCCATGCGATATTTGAAATAATCACGCACAGACCCGCTATAGAGGTTCAGGCCGATCGGATCCTTGGCTTTGAAGTGCTTGCGCGCGTCTTTGCCGTGACGAAGTTTGACGAAAAACAGGCGAATGGCGTTTTCAACAAGGGCTTCCACGGCAAAACCGGCACCCATCGCAAAGCGCCATGCGTTCTTGATCCGGCGCTTCATATCCGGCTTGGCAAGGCTGCGCTTGGGCATGCCGTATTTCTCACCGGCGGTCTTGGCAAAATCCATGAAGTGATGGAACAGCGCGTATTTGAGATCACCGCTGTCTTCCATACGGATCATGACATTGGTGAGCTGCGTCTCAAAGAACCGGGGCGGCGCAAAATAGTAGGTCGGCCCGATTTCGCGCAGGTCGGACATCATCGTTTCCGGGCTTTCAGGGCAATTGACACAGAACCCGCACCAATACGCCTGACCAACCGAGAAGATGAAATCCCCGACCCATGCCATCGGAAGATAGGAAAGAATTTCCTCATCCGCGCCAAGGTTATCGAACTCCGCCGAGTTCTTGGCGCTTTCGATCACGTTGCGGTTGGATAGAACAACGCCCTTGGGTTTCCCCGTGGTGCCCGATGTATAGAGCATCACGCAGGTATCATCGTAGGTCAGCTTTTCGCGGCGCGTCTTGAGTTCCTTGATGAACTCGTCATAGGCGGCACGCCCCTGATCCTGAATACGGCTATATTCATGAAGCGCGCTATGATCGTATTTCCGCATGCCGCGCGGATCAATATAGATCATGTGCTTGAACTGATGCAGATGCTCTTGGATATCTATGATCTTGTCGACCTGTTCTTGGTCTTCCACGATGGCGAAACGCGCACTGCAGTGTTCAAGGATGTATTTCATCTCTTCCGCCGCGCTGTCGTTATAGACAGGGACAGGAACCGCGCCCACGGATTGGGCCGCGACCATCGCGAAATAGAAATGCGGACGGTTGCGCCCGATGATGGCGATGAAATCGCCTTCTTTTACGCCAAGGTTAATAAGACCGAGCGCGAGGGCTTCGATCTCTTTCTCGGTTTCCGCCCAGGTCCAGGTCTGCCAGATCCCGAATTCCTTCTCCCGGTAAGCGGTCTTTTCCGCGAACAGGGTGGCGTTCCGCTGCAAAAGCGCCGGAAAGGACGCAAGCCCCCCGGTCGCCTGTGACGACTGTGCCAAATTGTATTCCTCCCTTGCGCCCGCCTCCACGGGCCAAACCGCCAAAGCGATTCCTCTCACCAATTAGGTGCGTGAATCACACTGGCCGTCAACTTTTTCCTGAACATTTCCCAAATCTTACGAATTGTAACAAGCAAAATTTCTTTCTTTCCGCCCCTCCCATCCGATGCTAGCGAAGATTAAGGAGGACGTTGCATGGAAACCATCTCCGCAAGTCGTCAGGTCATGATTGATGCTGGCCTGAACCTGATTCAGCAGGCGCTGACAATCTATGACAGCGACCTGAAACTTGTCGTGGCCAATCATCGTTTTCGCGAGATGTTCCGCTTGCCAGCGTGCTACAACACGCCCGGCGCGGATTTCGGTGAAACCATCCGATACCAAACAGAACAAGGCGAATATGGCGATATTTCCGATATCGACGCCTTTGTTCAGGCCCGCGTCGATCAAGCAATGGCCTTTGAGCCGCATTACCTTGAGCGCCGGATGAAAATTGGCCGCTGGATTAGTGTCGAAGGCTCGCCGCTGCCCGGTGGTGGCTGGATCGCGGTCTATACCGACATCACCCGCACCAAGCGCCAGGAACAACTCCTGCGCGCGCGATCCGAGGAACTTTCGGACCAACTCCTGCAATATGCCGAAGAACTTTCCGCGACCAACCGTCAACTCGAATCGACCGTCACCGCGCTTGAAGAGGCCAAGCGACAGATTTCCGAATCAGAGGCCCGCACCCGCCTCACCACCGAGATGATGCCCGCGCATATCGCTCATGTCGGACCAGATCGGCGCTATACCTACTCCAACCGCCGCCTGTCTGTGGTGATGCCGGGGCGTGGGCCGGATATTATAGGCCGCCCCATCCGCGAAGTTCTTGGCGAAGACACCTACCGCGTGATTCGGTCCCACCTCGACGAAGCGTTTGACGGTCAGCAATCCGTTTTTGAATTCACCGACCATACATCGACCCGCCGCATACGTGGTGCCTTTACCCCTGATGGCAACACCGGCGAGAACCGCGGCGTTTATATCCTGTCGATGGATGTCACAAAGGAAACCCAAACCCGCGTCGCCCTGCAACAGACCCGCCGCCGCGAGATCGCAGCCCAGATGACAAGCGGCCTGGCGCATGATTTTTCCAACCTGCTGACCGTGATTCTTGGCCTGCAGAGCAAACTGCAACGCCTGAACCGCGACGACAAAGCCGGGGAATTGATCGACGCAACCCTCGCTGCCGCGCGCCGGGGCGGAACGCTTCTTGATCGGATTGCCGACATGACCGGCCACCGCGCGCCCGAGGTTCAGCCCACGGATATGGTCCGGTTCCTCGCCGATCTGCGCACACTGGCGCAATCGACACTGCCGCCGGGGATTTCTCTTACTATCGAAAACACCATTCCGGCCACACCGATCCTCGTCGATCCCGGCATGCTTCAGGATTCGCTTGTAAACCTGATCCTCAACGCCCGTGACGCCTGTGACGGCGAAGGCGAAATCCACATCGTGTCCCGCACCATTCAGGACACATGGGTTCAGTTCCAAGTATACGATACCGGCACCGGGTTCGGAGAAGAGCCGCTCAAACGCGCGCTTGACCCCTTCTTTACCACGAAAGGGACCGAAGGATCGGGGCTTGGCCTTGCTATGGTCTATGACATGACGAAACTGGCGGGGGGGGATGTGCGGCTTGGAAATACCGACCGGGGCGGCTGTGTGACGTTGCGCCTGCCGCTGCGCTCAAGCGCAACCAATGATGCGCCGGGCCTGATCCTTCTTGTCGAGGACAATTCGGACCTGCGCGGTCTGATCCGTGAAATGCTCACCGGCATGGGCCATTCGGTGATCGAGGCCGCCTCTGTCGACGAGGCCCAGAGCCTGCTTGCGGAACTGCCGGATATCTCGCTTGTGCTCTCGGATATCTCGCTTGAAGGCGAGGCAACCGGGGTCGACCTCATTCGCTCGATTCCCGCCGATGGAGTCCCCGCCTTCCTGATGACCTCCTTGCCCAAGACGCATCCGCTCTATATCGAAGGCGCGGCACGGACTCCGGTGCTGTCCAAACCATTTGACGCTGGCCGTCTGGCCGCTTTCCTGCATCCGAGGTAACGCGATGACTGCCCCGCTAGTAACCATCCTTGATGACGAGCCAGAAATCCGCTCCATGCTGGCCGATGCGCTTGAAGATGCCGGGTTTCGCACCTTGGGGTTCGGGCGCGCGACAGAATTCGAAGCGATGCTCAAAACCACGGTGCCGGATGTCTGTCTTGTCGATCTCGGCCTGCCGGACAAGGACGGGCTGACCCTTGTGCATCGCCTTGCCCTTGAACAAGGTGCTGCCGTCATCATCATCTCGGGGCGTGCCCATGTGAAGGACCGCGTGACCGGGCTTGAACTTGGGGCGGATGACTACATCATCAAGCCCTTCGACCCCGCCGAGGTTGTCGCCCGTGTGCGCGCGCGCCTGCGCAAAGGGGCCGCCGCCGCCCCAACCACAAGCATGACCGCGCGGTTTCATGGTTGGACCGCCTATTTCGATCGCTACATTCTCGAAGATGAGGCCGGGGTTGAAACCCCCTTTAGCCATGCCGAAGGCGAAGTCCTGCGGCTTTTCCTCGATAGCCCCAAGCGCCTCATCAGTCGCAGCCAGATGCAGGAAATCCTCGGCGGTGCCGCTGGTGAGAGTTTTGACCGCGCAATGGATGTGCGCATTTCGCGCCTGCGCACCAAACTGCGCGAAGACCCCAAGAACCCCCGCCTGATCAAAACGATCTACGGCGCGGGCTATATCTTCCTTGGGGATGTGCACTGGGCCTGAAGCGGGCCTGAACCCCGGTTTAGACGCCTAAGCCAACGCCCCGGAAACACCGCTCCAAACCGTGGTTCAATGGTGCCACGCCCCATTCCCTCTCATGTTGACACCAGCAGCGGCACTTCCGTCGCCTGCATCACCATCACATGAATCACATGAAAGGTATCCCAATGCTTAAATCTCGCATCCTCGCTCTCTGCCTCGCCCTGACGGCCCCTGTGGCCGCTTTTGCCTCGGACGATGACTCCGACTATGCGCGCCTTACGCCCGAAATCAAAACCCAGATCCGCACAACACTGACCGAACAAGGGTATGAGGTGCGCAAGATCAAGATGGATGACGGCTATTTCGAAGCCTACGCCCTCAAGGACGGAACCCGCTTCGAGGTCTATCTCGATAAGGATCTGAACATCGTCAAAACCAAAATCGACGATTGAGGCATATCATGGCACGTATCAAGGTCTGGGATCCCTTTATCCGCTTATTTCACTGGTCGCTCGTGATCCTCTTTACCGCGAACGCACTTGTCGTGGATGACGATAGCAAGCTCCATATCTGGGTCGGATATACGATCCTTGTCCTTGTCGGGCTACGCATCCTCTGGGGGGTTGTCGGCACGCGCCATGCGCGCTTTGCCGACTTCCCCCCGTCCGTTTCGGCCGGCCTGGCACAGCTTTCAGAGATGGCCACGCGCCGCAAACATACCCACATAGGCCATAGCCCCCTTGGCGCGCTGATGATCTACAACTTGCTCCTTGCGCTGCTTGTGATCGGCCTGTCGGGTTACCTGATGACCACGAATATGTTCTGGGGGGTGGAATGGCCCGAAGAACTGCACGAGGTCGCTGTCGCTTGGGCCGAGATTTCAGCGGTCGCCCATGTGCTTGCCGTAATCTTTGAAAGCCGACGTCTTGGCGTCAACCTTCCCCGCGCTATGGTCACGGGCTACAAAGACATTAAAACGCCACGTCATGACGTTTGACAGGATCACGATATGAGCCTCGCGAAAAACTCCAGACTCCCGACGGGTATCCTCGTCCTTCTCACGGCACAGATTTTCTGTGCCGTGTTTTTCCTAAGCGACGTGATCGACGATTTCCGCGCCTACGGCAGCAGCGCCCTATATGATTGGCACATGCAGATCGAAACAGCCTCTGCCGTGTTTCTATGGATGGCGATCCTGTTTGAGATCCGCTTGCTCTTCGCCCTCCTGCGCCGCAATGCGCATCTCGAACACAACCTCTCCGTCGCTCAGGCCGCGATGCATGACGTGATTCAGGTGCATTTCGAATCCTGGAATCTGACCCCCTCTGAACAAGACGTTGCAACCTTTATGGTCAAGGGGCTGAGCATTTCCGAAATCGCCGAGCTGCGCGGAAGCGCCGAAGGCACGGTCAAGGCCCACCTGCATGCCATTTACCGCAAATCCGGCACCCATAACCGGGGCGAAGTTCTAAGCCTCTTGATTGATAGCCTGATGGAGGACACCCCGGACCCACAGCCGACGACACAGACCACGACATAGAGCCTATTGCAGCCCAAATCGTGGTGGATTAGTCTCGCTTTATGGCTATCTGTATCCTCTATCGACATAGCGGCGGCCGCCGCCCGCGCTATTACCGCGTCGAGATCGCCATGAACCTGTTCGAAGAGATTTCCGTGATGCGCGAATGGGGCGTGAGCGGCGGCAAGGGCCGCACGCGGATCGACCTTTTCGGCAATCTGCGCGAGGCCTCGACCGCCGCCGATAGATACCGCTCGCGCGCGCAACGGCGCGGCTATGCCCGCACCGACCGCGCCCTCGTCCCGGCCTAGTTCGTCAGCCGCGCCACCGCCCCGGCCAAAACCTCAAGCCCGGTGACAAGATCCGCCTCGTCGGTGTCTTCCTCGAACGCATGGCTGATGCCGTTGATCGAGGGCACAAACAGCATCGCCACCGGCAGATGCACCGCCACATTCGTCGCATCATGAAGCGCCCCCGAGGGCATCTCGCGCCACCGATCCCCGGCAATCGCCCCGGCGCTCTCGGCCAATGCCCCGCGCAGCCGCCCATCCATCGCCACCGGCTCAAGCCCGAGCATCGGCCCAAACGACAGGCCCAAACCGCGCGCCTCGGCCACCTCGGAAATCGTCGCGCGGATGACCTCTTCCATCTGCCCAAGGCGCTCGGCATCCCCGTCGCGCCACTGCATCGAGAACACCGCCTCGCCCGGCACGATTGAGCTTGCATTGGGCCGTAACGCCACATGCCCAATGGTCCAGACACTCTCGGGCGTCACCACCCCGGCCAATGCCGTATCAAGCCGCGTCGCGATCTCTGCCAGCCCCTGAAACGCATCCTTGCGCAGGTGCATCGGCGTCGTGCCCGCGTGGTTCTGTTCGCTCGTCAAGGTCACGCGCATATCGCGGATGCCGACGATATCACTCACCACACCAACCACCTCGCCTGCCTTGTCGAGCCACGGCCCCTGCTCGATATGCATCTCGATAAAGCCGGTGAACTGTCGCGGATCAACGAAATCGCCTGCCATATGCGCCATCTTTGCCCGCGCTTCGGCAAAGCTGATCCCGGCGTGATCGACAAACCCATCCTCCTCCTCAAGCGTGACCTTACCGGACCAGACCGTGCTTCCTGTGGTGACACCGAACCGGCCTTCCTCGTCCTGAAACGACACGACCGAGACCGCTGGCCCCCCGGCCTCTTTCGCCGCCCGCGCCACCTCAAGCGCCGCCATCACGCCCAGCGCCCCGTCAAGCCAACCGCC
>JAPHRE010000042.1 GCA_026195905.1 Pseudopelagicola sp.
CTTTCGATACTTCATCTTACGAGCACCCCCTCTTGAGGGCAGTATCTGGAGCTTTTGCGTACATATTTTTGTTGTTTCCCAAATAATCCCATGTCATACCTGATAACACGATGAGGATGGGATCAAAGGGGCGCTAAAGACCCCGCAAAAAATCCAAAAGTCAGGCTTCATACAGGCACCCAGCTCATCGAAACAAGAGATCCGGCGCGCGAGCGAGCAGACATCCCCCCAGGTGGCGCGCGCAGTCGGACACCCCGCAAAGCGGGACGAGGGCGGCGGATAGGGCAGTGGCAGCAGCTCTATCCGCCGTTTCGTTTCCGGGATGCGAAATGTGAGGGGCAGGAAAGGCCGAACCGTGGCGCTGATGTTCATAGGCGAGAGCCGCAACAAGGTGGATACGAAAGGTCGGGTGTCAATCCCGGCCAAGTTCCGTCGCGTGCTCGAAGCCGGTGATCCAGAGTGGAAAAGCGGCGAATACCCCAATCTTTACATTGTCTATGGTGGCCCGAGCCGCGATTACCTCGAATGCTTTACCGTCGAGGCGATGAACGACGTCTATGCACGGATCAAAAAGATGGGGCGCGGCACCAAGCGCCGCATCGCGCTGTCGCAGCTTTACATGACCCAGACCGCCGAGGCGAGCGTCGATGAAACCGGCCGTCTCGTGCTTCCCAAAGACCTGCGCGACAAGATCAGCCTTGATGGCATGGCGTTCTTCGCCGGTAAGGGCGACACGTTCGAGATATGGAACCCCGAAACCTACGACGCGCACCAGATGCAGCAGCTCGAGGCCGACGAAGATTTCGACCCCGAGGTCGATCCGTCCATCTATCTCGGCGGAGATGAGGGGATCTAAGCGATGTCGCACCAAGACACCCCCGCATCCGCGCCTCATGTTCCCGTTCTTCTTGTGCCGCTTCTCAAGGCTGTTGCACCTGTGCAGGGCACATGGCTCGACGGAACCTTTGGCGCGGGCGGCTATACAAAAGGCCTGCTCAAGGCCGGGGCCGACAAGGTTATCGGCGTGGATCGCGATCCGCTGGCCTTTGAGATGGCCGCCGATTGGGTGGGCGACTATGGCGACCGGATTGCGCTTGTCGAAGGTGTGTTTTCGCGTATGGACGACTACGCGACCGGCCTTGACGGCGTTGTGCTCGACCTCGGCGTAAGCTCGATGCAGCTTGACCTCGCCGAGCGTGGCTTTTCCTTTATGCGCGATGGCCCGCTTGATATGCGCATGTCGCAAGACGGCCCCTCTGCCGCCGATCTGGTCAATACCACCGACGAGACAGAGCTTGCGGATATCCTGTTTCACTATGGCGAAGAGCGCGCCAGCCGCCGCATTGCCCGCGCCATTGTGCGCGCCCGCGCCGAAGCGCCGATTACCACAACCCTGGCCTTGGCCGAGATCGTGGAATCCTGTCTGCCACGTCCCAAACCGAACCAATCGCACCCCGCAACCCGCACCTTTCAGGCGCTGCGTATCGCGGTAAACGATGAATACGGCGAGCTATATCGCGGGCTTCAGGCGGCTGAACGCGCGCTGGCGCCGGGCGGGCTTTTGGCGGTTGTGACCTTCCATTCCATAGAGGACCGCATGGTCAAGCGTTTCATGCAATCGCGCGCTGGCCGTAAGGGGAACGTCAACCGCTATGCACCTGAAATTGAAAAAGAAAAACCGGCTTTTGATCTGCTGACCCGCAAGGCGGTTGGCCCCGATGAGGAAGAGCTTGCGATCAATCCCCGGTCGCGCTCGGCCAAACTGCGCGTGGCGCGACGCACCGATGCGCCTGCAGGCGAAATCGCCGCCCGCGAGATCGGTATGCCACAAGCCAAACCGGCGAAAGGACGATCCTGATGCGCTCGATGCTCTTCCTTGTGACCGCCCTTGCTGTGATTGGCCTTGCCGTCTGGGCCTACCGCGAAAACTATCAGACCCAGGCCGCGATCAACGAAACAGAGCGCCTGCAACAAGAGATCGGTACCGCCCGCGCGCGCCTTTCCGTGCTGCGCGCGGAATGGGCCTATCTCAACCGCCCCGAGCGCCTGCGTGACCTGGCCGAGATCAACTATGACCGCCTGCAACTCTTGCCGCTGAACTCTGATCAATTTGGCCGCGTGGATCAGGTCGTCTACCCGCCCGTCCAATTCGATTTTAGCGGCGCTGTCGATGTGTCCTCTGATGGAGACAACGAGCAATGACCCGCACCCCCCTGCGACCTCTGGCCCGTATTCTTCCGGCGCGTGAAACCGGCGAGAACCCGGATGCGATCGAACGCGAAAACATCCGCCTGCGCCACGAAGCCATGCGTCAAACCTCGCGCCTGCGCGCCGAGGGGCGTCTTTTGGTGCTGTCGGTGGTGTTCCTGTCGCTCTTCACCGTGGTCGGCACGCGCATGGCGATGCTGTCCTTTTCCGAAGCCCAAGAGCCGCGCGCGTCGGTCTCTGGCTCGATGATTACCTCGCAGCGGGCCGATATCGTCGACCGTCGGGGCCGTATCCTCGCGACCAACCTCGAAACCCATTCGCTCTATGCCCAACCGCACCATATGATCGACAAGGCTCATGTGGCGCGTGAACTGGCGACGATTTTTCCCGATCTTGACGAAGAAAAGCTCCTTGCGCGGTTTTCCGGCAAGCGCAAATTCATGTGGATCAAGAAAAAGCTCAGCCCCGAGCAGAAACAGGCCGTGCACGATATCGGCGATCCCGGCCTGATGTTCGGGCCGCGCGAAATGCGGCTCTACCCCAACGGCCGCTTGGCGGCGCATGTGCTGGGCGGCGCGAGCTTTCGCAAGGAAGACGTGCGCGCCGCTGAACTGGGTGGTGTGGCCGGGATCGAACGCTATTTTGACGATGCTCTGCGTGATCCCTCCAATGGCGGCAAGGCGCTGGCGCTATCGCTGGACCTGACCGTGCAGGCTGCGGCAGAGCGTGTGCTCTATGGCGGTATGAAACTGATGAACGCCAAGGGCGCGGCGGCGGTGTTGATGGATGTGCACACCGGCGAGGTGATCTCGCTTGCAAGCCTGCCGGATTTCGACCCCAACGACCGCCCGCGCCCCCCGACCGAGGGCAACGCCTCTGATAGCCCGCTGTTTAACCGGGCGGTGCAGGGTGTCTATGAACTCGGCTCGACCTTCAAGATCTTCACCGCCGCACAGGCGATGGACCTTGGTCTCGCCAACCCCGAGACCATCATCGACACCAAAGGCCCGTTGCGCTGGGGCAAGCATAAAATCCGGGACTTCCATAATTACGGATCAGAGCTGTCCCTGACCAAGGTGATTGTCAAATCGTCCAATATCGGCACCGCCCGCGTGGCCCAGTCGATCGGTGTTGAACGCCAGCAGGATTTCCTGCGCGGCCTTGGCTTCCTTGAGGCGACACCGCTTGAAATCGTCGAGGCCAGCGGCGGCAAACCGCTCTTGCCTCCCAACTGGTCAGAGCTTTCGACGATGACGATTTCTTATGGCCACGGCCTCTCGTCAAGCCCGCTGCACCTTGCTGCGGGTTACGCGGCCATTGCCAATGGCGGCACTGCGATCAAGCCAACGCTCCTCAAGCGCGATACGCCGCAAAACGGGCCGCGCGTCCTGAGCGAGGCCTCGGCCCGTGCGGCGCGCATCATGTTGCGCAAGGTCGTGACCGAAGGCACCGCGTCCTTTGGCGACGTGCCGGGCTACGCGGTGGGCGGCAAGACCGGCACCGCCGACAAACCCAAGGAACAGGGCGGGGGCTATTACGACGAAAAGGTTATCGCCACCTTCGCAGCGATCTTCCCGGCCCATGATCCCAAATATGTGCTTGTGGTGACGCTCGATGAACCCGTCGAGACATCGGGACCGGAACCGCGCCGCACCGCCGGTTGGACTGCTGTGCCCGTCGCGGCCGAGATGATCCGCCGCGTTGCGCCGCTTCTGGGGCTGCGCCCCGAGATTGAACCCGCCCCGCTGGCTGATATAACGCCGACATCGAACTAGGCCGAAAGGGCAATACCGCATGGCTGGCGAGGCACGACCACTTCATGAACTGGGGCTGACCGCCGCCGCAGGCCGCAACCCCCACATTACCGGCCTTGCCGTAGATAGCCGCGAGGTGCGCGACGGGTTCCTCTTTGCTGCGCTGCCCGGAACCCGTGTGCATGGCGGCGAGTTTATCCAATATGCCCTGCGCATGGGGGCGGCTGCGATCCTGACCGACGCAGAAGGGGCGCGCATCGCCGCCGCCGAGCTGGCCGCGTCCGACGCCGCGCTTGTGGTCGCCGAAGACCCGCGCCAAACGCTCGCCTATAGCGCCGCGCTTTGGTTCGCAGAGCAACCGGGCATCATGGTCGCCGTGACCGGCACCAATGGCAAAACATCCGTGGCAACCTTCCTGCGTATGATCTGGCAAGAGTTGGGCCTTGAGGCGATCAACCTCGGCACAACCGGCGTCGAGGGCGACTTTACCGCGCCCCTGCATCATACGACCCCCGAACCGATTACCCTGCACCGCACACTGGCCGACGCCTGCGCCGCCGGGATCGAGTTCGCCGCAATGGAAGCCTCCTCCCACGGTCTCGCCCAACGCCGCCTCGACGGGGTGCAGCTCAAGGCCGCCGGGTTCACCAACTTCACCCAAGATCACCTCGACTACCACACCAGCTTTGACGACTATTTCGACGCCAAGGCCAGCCTGTTCGCCCGCGTCCTCTCCGAAGAGGGCACGGCGGTGATCAATATCGACGATCCACGCGGTGTCGATATGGTTGCCATTGCCCGCGCCCGCGGCCAAGACGTTCTCACCGTGGGCCGCGATGGGGCCGACCTGACCCTCAACGCACAACGCTTTGACGCCACCGGGCAGGACATCCGCTTTACCTTCCGGGGCCGCAGCCACATGGCCCGCCTCAATCTCATCGGCGGGTTTCAGGCCGAAAACGTCCTCCTTGCCGCCGGGCTTGCGATTGCCTGCGGCGCAGATCCCGAACGTGTCTTCGAGGTGCTGCACGAGCTTCAAACCGTGCGGGGCCGGATGCAACTCGCCGCCACCCGCGAGAATGGCGCGGCGGTGTCTGTCGATTATGCCCATACGCCTGACGCCGTGGAAACCGCGCTCAAGGCGATGCGCCCGCATGTCATGGGCCGCCTGATCGCCCTTATTGGCGCGGGCGGAGATCGTGACGCGGGCAAACGCCCGCTGATGGGGGCGGCTGCGGCGGCCAATGCCGATGTGGTCTTTGTGACCGACGACAACCCGCGCTCCGAAGACCCCGCCGTGATCCGCTCTGCGGTCATCCTCGGCGCGCCGGATGCGATTGAGGTCGGCGACCGCGCCGAAGCGATCCTGCGCGCGGTGGACGCGCTGCAACCGGGCGACGCACTCCTGATCGCGGGCAAAGGTCATGAAACCGGCCAGATCATCGGCGATGCCATTCTCCCGTTTGACGATTGCGAACAGGCCAGCGTGGCCGTCGCCGCGCTTGACGGGGGCATCGCATGAGCCTCTGGACCGCCGCCGAGGCCGCCGCCGCCACGGGCGGACAGGCCACAACCGATTGGACCGCCAATGGTGTCTCCATTGACACCCGCACACTCGACCCCGGCGATCTTTTTATCGCCCTCAAGGCCGCCCGCGATGGCCATGATTTCGTCGCACAGGCGCTTGCAAACGGCGCCACCGCCGCGCTCGTGACGCATATCCCCGAAGGCGTGGCCGCCGATGCGCCGCTGCTGATCGTCGAGGACGTGCTGGCCGGGCTGGAGGCCTTGGGCCGCGCCTCCCGCGCCCGCACCAAGGCGCGCGTCGTCGCCGTGACCGGCTCTGTCGGCAAAACCTCGACCAAGGAAATGCTCCGCGCCATGCTCGCAGGGCAGGGCAAAACCCATGCCTCGGTGGCCAGCTACAACAACCATTGGGGCGTGCCTCTGACGCTGGCGCGGATGCCTGCCGATACCGACTATGCCGTGATCGAGATCGGCATGAACCACCCCGGCGAAATCGCCCCGCTGGCCCGTCTGGCCCGCCCCGATGTTGCGCTTATTACAACCGTTGCCGCCGTGCACCTCGAAGCGTTCGAGGATGTGGCGGCCATCGCCGCCGAAAAGGCAGCACTCCTTGACGGGTTGGACCGCTCCGGGGTCGCCATCCTGCCCGCCGATATCGACACCGCAACAATTCTCGCCCAAAAAGCGGCCTCTCTCGGGGTTGCCGCGATCCCCTTCGGTATGACCGCCCCAGACTGGACCCTCGGCGACGTGACCCTGTCGGGCGACCGCACCATTGCCCGCGCAACCGCGCAGGGTGCGCCGCTTGTCTTCAAGATCAATAGCGCCGGACGCCATTTCGCGATGAATGCGCTTGGGGCGCTTGCCGCCGCCGACGCGCTTGGTGCCGACCTTGCGATTGCCGTCGGCGATCTTGGCCGCTGGACGCCCTATACGGGCCGGGGCGCGCGCGAAACGATCTACCTGGACCCGGTCGAGACCGACCAGACCCTCGACCTGATCGACGACGCCTATAACGCCAACCCAACCTCGCTTGCCGCCGCGCTTGAGGTGCTTGCCGCCGCGACGCCGAAAAACGGTGTCGGGCGCATCGGCAAGGGCCGCCGCATCGCCTTTGTCGGCGACATGAAGGAACTCGGCCCCGATGAGGCTGCCATGCATGCCGCCATCGCCAAACTACCGGCCATTGAAAAGATCGACACGATTCACTGTGTCGGCCCCCTCATGCATCACCTCTACACCGCCCTGCCGCTCGACAAGCGCGGCAAGTGGACCGAAACCAGCACCGAGATGGCCGATACCATCCGCCATCTCGTCGACGCAGGCGATTCCCTGCTCGCCAAGGGCTCATTATCTATGGGACTGGCGCAAATTGTTGACGCCATCCGCAAATTGGGCCATCCCGCCCCGCAATCCAATGATGAGGACGACTAAATGCTCTATTGGCTGACCGAGTTTTCGGACGGTGGGGACTTCTTCAACCTGTTCCGCTATATCACCTTCCGCGCTGGCGGGGCTTTCATGACGGCGCTGATCTTCGGGTTTCTGTTTGGTCCGCCCCTCATCAATGTGCTGCGCAGACGTCAAGGCAAGGGCCAGCCGATCCGCGATGACGGCCCCGAAGGCCATTTCGCCAAGGCTGGAACGCCAACAATGGGCGGTCTGCTGATCGTTGGGGCGTTGATGACCTCGACCCTCCTCTGGGCGCGGCTCGATAACGGGTTTGTCTGGGTCGTTTTGTTCGTCACGCTGGCCTATGGGATGATCGGTTTTGCCGATGACTACGCCAAGGTCTCCAAACAGAATACATCCGGCGTTTCGGGCAAGCTCCGCCTTGGTCTTGGCTTCCTGATCGCGTTTATTGCCTCCTGGTGGTCGACAACGCTGCACCCCGAAGCCCTGCAATGGGGGCTTGCGCTGCCGTTTTTCAAGGACACGCTCCTGAACCTCGGCCTGTTCTTCCTGCCCTTTGCCATGATCGTCATCGTCGGCGCGGCCAATGCCGTGAATCTGACCGATGGCCTCGATGGGCTTGCCATCATGCCGGTGATGATCGCAACCGCCACGCTCGGCGTCATCGCCTATGCCGTGGGCCGCGTCGACTTTACCGAGTATCTCGACGTGCACTACGTCCCCGGCACCGGCGAAATCCTCATCTTCGCCGCCGGAGTGATAGGCGGTGGCCTCGGGTTCCTGTGGTATAACGCGCCCCCCGCAGCCGTCTTCATGGGCGACACAGGCTCTTTGGCCCTCGGCGGTGCCCTCGGTGCCATCGCAGTTGCCACGAAACACGAGCTTGTCCTCGGCATTGTCGGCGGCCTCTTCGTGGTCGAAGCGCTCTCGGTCATCATTCAGGTGCTCTACTTCAAACGCACCGGCAAACGCGTCTTCCTCATGGCCCCGATCCATCACCACTACGAGAAAAAAGGCTGGTCCGAACCCCAGATCGTGATCCGCTTCTGGATCATCGCCCTCATCCTCGCCATGATCGGCCTCGCGACCCTCAAGGTCCGGTAAAACGTAGCAGGCAAGGGGGGCTAAACTCCTTGCTGCCGCGAAGGTTAACGCCAAGCTGGCCTCAAAACCCCGCACCGACGCGATACCGACGTGATACCGACGCGATGCAGACCCCTGTTTTTGCATTAACTTTTGCCTTGAAAATGGGGCCTCTCTTGCGTCATCCGGCGGGGGCGGGCATTGTCGCGGCACGCTGAATTGGGGGTGAAAACGATGATTCCAGTCAAAGGGTATGAGGGCAAACGGGTCGCGGTTCTGGGTCTGGGCCGCTCCGGCCTCGCCACCGCCCGCGCCCTTGCCGAAGGCGGGGCAACGCCGCTCTGCTGGGACGACAACCCGGCCGCCCGCGAACGCGTCGAGGCTGAGGGCTTCACCTGCCAAGACCTTGGAAAGCAAGGCGCTTTTGAGGATATCGCCGCCCTGATCGTCTCCCCCGGCATCCCGCATCTCTATCCCGAACCGAACCCCGTCGTCGCCGCCGCATTGCTCGCTGGCGTGCCCGTCGACAACGATATCGGCCTGTTCTTCCGCTCCTTCGCCACGCCGGAGTGGGACAATTTCGAAACCATCCCCCGCGTTGTCGCCGTCACCGGCTCGAACGGAAAATCCACAACCTCGGCCCTGATCCACCACGTCCTGGACACCGCCGGCCGCCGCACCCAACTCGCCGGCAACATAGGCCGCAGCGCCCTAGACCTCCCCCCCCCCGAAGACGGCGATGTTGTGGTGCTTGAATTGTCGAGCTACCAGACCGATCTTGCCCGCGCGCTGACGCCGGATATTGCTGTATTTACAAACCTTTCGCCGGATCATCTCGATCGCCACGGAGGCATGGGCGGCTACTTTGCGGCCAAGCGGCGGCTCTTTGCAGAAGGGGGGCCAGACCGGGCTGTGATCGGGGTCGATGAGGTCGAGGGACAGTTCCTTGTCAATCAGCTTTCGATGGGACCAGCGGACGACCGGGTGATCCCGATTTCGGTGCAGCGCAAGCTGACCGGACCGGGCTGGCAAGTTTTTGTAAAGAAAGGTTTCTTATCAGAGTATCGCAAGGGTCGACAGACAGGCTCGATTGACTTGCGCTCGATAAATAAGGGGCTTGCGGGGGTGCATAACCATCAAAACGCCGCCTGTGCCTATGCGGTGTGCCGGTCTCTCGGTCTTGCGCCCCGCGTTATTGAGGCGGGTTTTGCGAGTTTTGCGGGCCTTCCGCATCGCTCACAGGTCGTTGCGACACAAAATGGCGTGACCTTTGTCAACGATAGCAAAGCCACCAACGTGGATGCGGCGAAAATGGCGCTTGGCGCTTTCAAGCGCATCCGTTGGATTTGCGGCGGGTTGGAAAAAGAGGGCGGTCTGGGAGACCTTTCTGCCCATGCCGGAGAGGTCGTAAAGGCCTATGTGATCGGGCGCGAGGCGGCTGGCTTCGCGCTTCAACTCAAGGACGTGGAAACCGAGGTCTGCACAACGATGGATGCCGCCGTATCGCAGGCCTTCCGTGATGCAGAAGCAGGCGACACAATCCTGCTTGCGCCTGCGGCTGCGAGCTTTGATCAATACGATAGCTTCGAGAAAAGAGGTGAGGAATTTATACGCTGTATCAATGGGTTATTGGATTAGGCGCGGCTTCGAATGGCGGTCCCTGCAACCCATCCCGATGACCAGGCCCATTGAAAATTGAACCCCCCGAGCCATCCAGTGACATCAACGGCTTCACCGATAACATAGAGGCCGGGCACGGTTTTGGATTCCATCGTTTTGGACGATAAGGCATCGGTATCAATCCCGCCGAGCGTGACTTCGGCCGTGCGATAGCCTTCTGTGCCGCCAGGAACGAGCGCCCACTGCGTCAACTGCTCGGTGAGCGCGACAAGCGCCTTGTCAGACTGATCGGCCATATTCCCCTCAAGCGCCCATTCGGTCGCGAGGTAATCCGCAAGTTTAGAAGGCAAGAGATAGCCCAGCACGGTGCGGACCTGCCGCCGCCCATCGCTTTTGCGCCGCTCTTTCAACGCGGCGAGAACATCTATCTCGGGCAGAAGGTTTACATGAACCGGCTGGCCCTCGGCCCAATAGGAGCTGATCTGTAGCATCGCCGGCCCCGAGAGCCCGCGATGCGTAAACAAGAGTGCCTCATCAAACGCCGGGCCATTGGCCTTGGCGCGGACGGGCAGGGCGGTCCCCGAGAGCGGCTTGAAGCGGCCATCAGGAAAAGTGAACGGAACAAGCCCGGCGCGGGTTGGGCGCAGTGGTAGGCCAAATTGCCGTGCAATATCATAGGCTAATCCGGTTGCGCCCATTTTGGGGATGGATTTCCCCCCGGTGGCAAGCACAAGGTTTTTCGCCGTGAAACGATTGCGCAATCCGGCCTGGTCGGTCGTCACGCGAAACACGTTTCCATCATGTGAAACGTCGAGTATCCGCGTCTCAAGTTGAAGCCGTGCTCCGGCGGCTTTGAGATTTTCAACCAGCATCGCCACGATGTCTTTTGCGGTCTCGTCACAAAAGAGCTGCCCAAGCGTTTTTTCATGCCATGCGATGCCATGCTGTCCCACAAAGTCAATAAAATCCCATTGGGTATAGCGACTGAGCGCCGACTTGCAGAAATGCGGGTTGGACGAGATGAAATTCTCCGGCCCGGCATAGAGGTTGGTAAAGTTGCACCGCCCGCCGCCAGAGATGCGAATTTTCTCGCCGGGCGCTTTGGCATGATCAAGAACGAGCGTGCCCGCCCCGGCATGGGCGGCGCACATCATGCCAGCGGCACCGGCACCAAGGATGATCGTGTCATAACGCATGATCGGTCGGGTGCCTGATCCTTTTGCTCTGGTCAAGAGGCTCCGGGTGCCAGTCACGCTTTGCAAGGGGGTATTGGCGTGATATGCTTTTGGCACAGACCCGGAAAACGGGCGTATTCGAGGCAGTATTCGGCGGGTATCCGATGACAGAGATGGTGTATGGCACGCTTCCGGCGCAGGGGGGCGAGCCTGTTCTCCCTAAATGGTGGCGCACGCTTGACAAGTGGTCGCTTGCGGCAATCCTGATCCTTTTTGGAATCGGAGTCCTTCTTGGTCTCGCGGCCTCGCCGCCATTGGCCGAGAAAAACGGGTTTGCGGCCTTTCACTATGTCGAGAAACAGGTGATCTTTGGCGGATTGTCGCTTGTCGCGATGCTTATCACGTCGATGATGAGTCCGCGTGTTGTGCGACGCTTGGCGGTGATTGGCTTTATCGTCACGCTCATTGCGCTATTGGGGCTTCCCTTTTTTGGCACGGATTTTGGCAAAGGGGCGACGCGGTGGTATTCGCTTGGCTTTGCCAGTTTGCAGCCCTCCGAGTTTCTCAAGCCTGCCTTTGTCGTCGTCGCGGCTTGGCTTATGGCAGCCAATGAAGAGATCAATGGCCCCCCAGGGCGCACATGGTCTTTTTTCCTGATGCTCTCGCTCGTGGTGATCTTGGCGCTTCAGCCTGACTTCGGTCAGGCGAGCCTTGTTCTTTTTGCATGGGCCGTGATGTATTTCGTCTCTGGCGCGTCGATGGTTCTTATTGCGGCGATTATTATCGCGATCTACCCCGTGGCCCGTTTCGCCTATGCCAATTCCGAGCATTTCGCCCGCCGTATTGATGGGTTCCTAGACCGATCTGTTGATCCCACAACCCAGCTTGGTTATGCGACGAACGCCATCCGTGAGGGCGGGCTTTATGGTGTGGGTGTCGGAGAGGGGCAGGTCAAATGGTCTCTGCCGGACGCGCATACGGATTTCATCATTGCTGTGGCCGCCGAGGAATATGGCCTTGTCCTCGTTTTCGCTATCATCGCGCTTTATGCGGGTGTTGTCCTGCGATCTTTCCTTCGTCTGATGCGCGAACGTGATCCGTTTACGCGTATTGCGGGAACCGGGCTTGCCGCGATGTTCGGTGTGCAGGCCATCATAAACATGGGGGTCGCGGTGCGCCTCCTGCCTGCCAAAGGCATGACTTTGCCGTTCGTGAGCTACGGCGGCTCCTCGCTTGTTGCGGGGGGGATTGCAGTCGGCATGCTTTTGGCGTTTACCCGCAACCGGCCTCAGGGCGAGATCGGAGACATCCTGCGGGGACATGTGAGATGATGAAGAAACCATTGCTTGTTATCGCGGCGGGCGGCACGGGCGGACATATGTTCCCCGCGCAGGCGCTGGCCGAGGTGATGTTGCGCAAGGGTTGGCGGGTTAAACTGACCACGGATGCGCGGGGTGCGCGCTATACGGGCGGGTTTCCCCATTCCACAGAGATAGAACAGGTTTCCTCGGCGACTTTTGCGCGTGGCGGCGCGCTGGCCAAACTCTTGGTGCCGTTCCGTATTCTCGGCGGCGTGTTGTCGGCGGTGGTTAAGCTGCGGCGCGATCGCCCCGAGGTCGTTGTTGGTTTTGGGGGATATCCGACCATTCCCGCTATGGGCGCGGCTTGGGCTTTGGGGTTGCCGCGGATGATCCATGAGCAAAATGGCGTTCTGGGGCGGGTGAACCGCCTCTTTGCGCCGCGTGTGGATGCGGTTGCTTGTGGCACGTGGCCCACTGACCTTCCCGAAGGAGTTGAGGGGGTGCATGTCGGCAATCCTGTGCGCGGTGTGGTTCTGGAGCGAACTGGATCGGGGTATATTGCGCCGGGCGACTATCCAATGTCCGTTTTGGTGATTGGCGGTTCGCAAGGCGCGCGTATCCTGTCCGAGACCGTGCCGGGCGCCATTGCGTCCTTGCCGCCCGAGATTTTGCGCAATGTTCGTGTCAGCCATCAAGCCCGCGAAGAGGACTGCGAACGCGTTGCAGCCTTTTATGCCGACCATGACATCGCCGCCGATGTGCAGCCCTTTTTCCATGATGTCCCCGCCCGCATGAGCGAGGCACAGCTTGTCATCTCCCGGTCGGGCGCTTCGTCGGTTGCCGATATCAGCGTGATTGGTCGCCCGTCGATTCTCATTCCATTTGCGGCCGCCACAGGCGACCACCAGACCGCGAATGCGCAAGGCCTGGTGGATGCCGGTGCCGCAATCCGTATTCCCGAAAGCAAACTCAGCATCGCAAGCCTTGGCGAACAAATCGCCCTGATCCTCGGAGATCCGCAGGGCGCGAGCCAAATGGCGAGGGCCGCGCTTTCAGTGGGTAAGCCCGAGGCAACGCAGAACCTTGTGGCGCTCGTGGAAATGCTGGCCAGTAAAGAAGAGTGAAGAAGATGACAATTGCAGCGACCAAACTGCCCGGCGACGTTGGGCCAATCCATTTTGTAGGGATTGGTGGCATTGGGATGTCGGGCATTGCCGAGGTTCTTTTGAATCATGGGTATGTGGTGCAAGGGTCGGACCTTAAGGCGAGCAAAATCACCGAGCGCCTTGCCGATATGGGGGCGACTGTGTTCGTCGGGCAGAAGACCGAAAACCTTGATGGCGCAGAGGTTATCGTGATCTCGTCGGCGATCAAACCGGGCAATCCAGAGCTTGACGAGGCGCGCCGCCGTGGGCTTCCCGTGGTGCGTCGGGCCGAAATGTTGGCCGAGCTGATGCGGCTCAAGTCGAATATCGCTGTAGCGGGAACGCATGGCAAAACGACGACCACGACAATGGTTGCTGCGCTTCTTGATCACGGCAAGATTGATCCGACCGTTATCAACGGTGGTATTATTCACGCCTATGGGTCTAACGCGCGTGTTGGCGAAGGCGAGTGGATGGTCGTCGAGGCAGATGAGAGCGACGGCACGTTCAACCGTCTTCCGGCGACCATCGCGATCGTGACAAATATTGACCCCGAGCACATGGAGCATTGGGGCACCGAGGAAAACCTACACAAAGGGTTTTTCGATTTCGTTTCCAACATCCCGTTTTACGGTTTGGCGGTTTGCTGCACGGATGATCCTGACGTGCAGACGCTGGTCGGCAAGATCACCGACCGCCGTGTTGTGACATTTGGGTTCAACGCACAAGCGGATGTGCGGGCGGTGAACCTTACCTATCAGGCGGGCATTGCCCATTTCGATATCCGGCTTCGCGCCGAAGACGATGTTATAGAAAACTGCACCTTGCCGATGCCCGGAGACCACAACGTTTCCAACGCCTTGTCTGCTGTGGCTGTGGCGTTGCATCTGGGCATGTCCAAAGATGAAATCCGCGAAGCCTTGGCAAGTTTTGGCGGCGTCAATCGTCGGTTTACCCGCGTGGGCGAATGGCAGGGCATTCCGATTATCGACGATTACGGTCATCATCCGGTTGAAATCACGGCGGTGCTCAACGCGGCGCGCCAAGCCTGTGAGGGGCGCGTGATCGCCGTGCATCAACCGCACCGTTACACGCGCCTTCATAGCCTTTTTGAAGACTTCTGTGCCTGTTTCAATGAGGCCGACGTTGTCGGTATTTCTGAGGTCTTTGCCGCTGGTGAACAGCCCATAGAGGGCGCGAGCCGTGATGACCTTGTGGCGGGCCTCGTGGCGCACGGCCATCGTCATGCGGTCGCGATCAATACCGAAGACGACCTCGAAGCCCTTGTGCGCGCCGAGGCCAAGCCGGGCGATATCGTGGTGTGCCTTGGGGCGGGTACGATCAGTGCTTGGGCAAATAACCTTGCGGAACGACTGAAATAGAGACGGCATCGCAGCGTTGATACAAGTGTTTCACGACCGTCTACACAGGGGGTGAGAGACACGTCGATCAAAAGGGAGTGCGCAATGGCAGAACATCTCAAAAGGCGCATCGGTTTCGGGCTTTTGACGGCCTACGGTGTCGGTGTCATGGTCGGGGCCGGGATTTATGTGCTCGTCGGAGCCGTTGCAGGCGAGGCCGGGATATGGGCGCCTCTCTCCTTTCTTTTGGCCGGGGCCATCGCGGCCCCCACCGCGCTTTCCTATTCAGAGTTTGCAGCACGCGTTCCCGAGGCGGCGGGGGAGGCGGCCTTTATCCGGCGCGGCCTTCAGAGCCGTCTCCTCGCGGTTAGTGTTGGTTTGGCAATCGTGGCGGCGGGAACGGTATCGGCGGCGGCTGTTCTGCGCGGCGGGACCGGATATCTTATGCTTGTTGTCGACCTCAATATGGGGTGGACTATGATCGCGCTTGGCGTTGTCCTCACGGCTGTTGCGGTGTTTGGGGTGATGGAAAGCCTGTTTTTGGCGGCGGTGTTTACGGTGATTGAACTCGGCGGGCTTGCGCTGGTCGTCTGGGCCGGTTGGAACGCACCGGCGAGCGCAGATTGGATCGCCGCGCCTCCGATGGTCCTCACAGGGGTCGGTGCCGCTGCCGTATTGGCGTTTTTCGCCTTTATCGGCTTTGAAGATATCGTCAACATGGCCGAAGAGGTTTCGCAGCCAGAGCGCACCATGCCGCGCGCTATTCTTGCATCGCTCGTCCTGACAACCGCGATCTATGCGCTTGTCGCCGTTGCGACCGTTCGATCTGTCCCGCTTGAGGCGCTTGGCGCAAGCGAACGGCCGCTTGCGCTTGTGTGGCAGGCTTCGCAGGGGGGCGATGCGCGGTTCCTTTCCACCATTGCTGTTTTCGCGGCGCTGAATGGTGTTCTGGCGCAGATTGTGATGGCAAGCCGCGTTCTCTTTGGTCTTGGAAAACACGAAAAAAGCTTTGCCCTGTTTCATCACGTCTGGCCCCGCACGGGGACGCCTGTCCTGGCAACCTGTCTGGTTGGGGGCGGTATTGTGGCCGGAGCACTGGCGCTCAATGTTGGGCTGTTGGCCGAGGTGACTTCTTCGATTCTGTTGTCTGTGTTTGTCTTGGTGAACCTTGCTTTGATTGTGGAAAAACGTAGAACGCCCGAGGCCGCGTTCCGGGTTCCTATGGCTGTGCCTGTGGTTGGCCTCGTCCTTGCCGCTGGTGCGCTGCTGTTCAATATTCAAGGCGCATTATGAGCCTTTCGCTGGTCCTTGCACTTGCTTGGTTCATCTTTGTGAATGTGCGCGGCATGTTCCCGAGCCGGGATCATCATTGGCGGTTTGCCTATGTTATGATGATGCTTGGCGTGCCGATCCTTGGGTTTGTCTGGCAACAACATGGCCCTTGGTATGTGCTTGTTCTCTTGGTGCTGGCGGGCTGGATTATGCGCTGGCCGGTGATTTACGGCTGGCGCTGGCTGCGGCGCAAGCTATGAACCTGGCGCTGACTTTGTCCAATGCGTGCCTTGCCCCTCAAAGCGGGATTGTCCTAAAGGATGTGTGTAAACCCGGAGGTCGTCATGACTGAAATGCCTGAAACCCGCGGAAAACTGACGCCGAACCGTGCGTTGGCCGATCTGACCTGGCTACGTGTTGGCGGACCGGCGGATTGGCTCTTTCAGCCTGCCGATATTGAGGATCTTGCGGCGTTCCTGCGGGAATTGCCGGAGGATGTGGATGTGTTTCCGATGGGTGTTGGGTCGAACCTGATCGTGCGCGACGGCGGGCTGAGGGCTGTTGTTATTCGTATGGGGCGCGGCTTTAACGCGATTGAGATCGAAGGCAACCGTGTGACCGCTGGCGTGGCGGCGCTGGATGCCCATGTGGCGCGCAAAGCCGCGGAAGTGGGGCTAGACCTCACCTTCCTGCGCACCATTCCCGGCGCTGTCGGCGGGGCGGTGAGGATGAATGCCGGGTGCTATGGCACGTATGTTGCGGATGTTTTTGTCGAGGCCAAGGCGGTGACGCGGGCAGGTGAGATCGTCACGCTGACGGCGGATGATCTGAAGTTCGCGTATCGCCAGACTGAACTTCCAGAGGGCTGGGTCATTGTCGAAGCGCGTTTTGAAGCGCCAAATGGCGACCCAGAAGACCTTGCGAAGCGCATGCAATACCAATTGGCCAAGCGTGACGCGACGCAGCCAACCAAGGAGCGCACTGCGGGCAGCACCTTTCGCAACCCCGCCGGGTTCTCTTCAACGGGGCAGGCCGATGATGTGCATGACCTCAAGGCGTGGAAACTTATTGACGATGCGGGCATGCGCGGCGCGCGGGTTGGCGGTGCGCAGATGAGCGAGAAACACTCCAACTTCATGATCAATGCAGGTGGCGCAACGGCAGCAGATCTAGAGAAACTCGGTGAAGAGGTCAGAAAAAGGGTTTTCCAAAATAGCGGAATAGAGCTAGTATGGGAAATCAAGCGCGTCGGGGAACCGATGGCTGAATAATTCCCGGTCACAGGCAAAACAGGCCGGACAGCAGACAAAAAACAGGACCGAAAACGGTCCGGGACATTGGGGCACGAACGGGTATGTCGAGCAGGGCAAACCCCAAGGTGGCGGTATTGATGGGCGGACCTTCGGCTGAGCGCGAAGTGTCGCTTGCCTCTGGGCGCGAATGCGCTGCCGCACTAAGGGAAGCAGGGTATGACGTTGTCGAGGTTGATGCCGGCCTCGATCTTGCTATGCGTCTCAGCGATATCAAGCCGGATGTTGTTTTCAATGCATTGCATGGGCGTTGGGGCGAGGATGGCTGCGTGCAGGGTATCCTTGAGTGGATGGCTATTCCCTATACGCATTCCGGTGTTCTGGCGTCTGCGCTGGCGATGGATAAACAGCGCTCCAAGGACGTATATCGCGCAGCCGACCTTCCCGTGGTCGAGAGCCTGATCTGCAACAAGGCAGAGGTCAACGCTCGTCATGTGATGGCTCCGCCATATGTCGTGAAACCCAATAATGAGGGGTCGTCGGTCGGCGTCTATCTTGTCAGCGAAGCCGCCAATAGCCCGCCGAAATTATCTGCGGATATGCCCGACTTTGTGATGGTCGAGACGTTTGCACCGGGCCGGGAGCTTACAACCACCGTGATCGGGGATAGGGCGCTTACAGTGACCGATATCCTGACGGATGGGTGGTATGATTATGATGCCAAATACAAGGAAGGCGGGTCGCGTCATATCGTGCCTGCCGATGTGCCGCAGAATATCTTTGATGCTTGTCTAGACTACGCCCTGCGCGCGCATGACGCCTTGGGGTGTCGCGGTGTCAGCCGGACCGATTTTCGTTGGGACGAGGCGCGTGGGCTTGAGGGGCTTATCCTTCTGGAAACCAATACGCAGCCGGGCATGACCCCGACTTCGCTCGTGCCTGAGCAAGCGGCGCAGATGGGGATACCGTTCCCAGACCTTTGTTCTTGGATGGTGGAGGACGCCTCGTGCAACAGGTAGCAGCAAAATGTGATCCGGCCCCGTCGCGTTGGGCTTATCGGCTTGAGCGCCTGATGTTGACGCCGTTGTTTCGGCTTTTCCTGCGCATCATCCTTCCTTTCATGGTCGTGTTTTCGATCGCAGCGATCTGGCTTTCGGATGAGGCTCGGCGCGACCGCCTTTCTGGCTTTGTGCATGAGGCGCGGGTGAGTATCGAAACGCGCCCGGAATTCATGGTCAATGTCATGGCCATAGACGGCGCCTCCGTCAGCATCGCAGAGGATATCCGCGAGATCATACCGATTGATTTCCCGCTAAGTTCCTTCGACCTTGAGCTAGAGCATATTCAAGAACAGGTTGCCGGCCTGCCTGCCGTCGCCTCTGCGACAGTGCGCGTGCGGCCCGGTGGTATCTTGCAAATCACGATCACAGAGCGCGATCCGGTATTGGTTTGGCGGTCGCGTGATGGGCTTTTCCTTGTCGATCAAGAGGGCTTTGTCGTGGCATCGGCAAAATCACGAGCGGCTCATGCGGATTTACCACTTGTGGCCGGGGCGGGGGCAGAGCTTGCAGTGCAAGAGGCCCGCGCCCTTTTTGCCGCTGCCCAACCGATCAAGGCGCGGGTGAGAGGCTTGGTGCGTGTCGGTGAGCGGCGTTGGGACGTGGTGTTGAACAACGGACAGCGCATCTTCCTTCCGGTTGATGGTGCCGTTCAGGCGCTGGAACGGGTTATTGCGCTCAATGATGCGCAAGACCTTTTGGCGCGCGACCTCACGGTCGTGGATATGCGGCTCTCGGACCGTCCGACGCTGCGTATTGCGGAAAGATCAGTAGAAGAATGGTGGCGCATCCGACGCCTACAGGTTGGGAATACAGAAGAATGATGGAGCTATACGAATCCCAGCGCGCAATGCGCAACATGCGAAAAGCAGCGATGCAGCGCGGTGTCGTGGCCATTCTCGATGTCGGGAGTTCCAAGATCGCATGCCTCGTGTTGCGTTTTGACGGCACCGAGCGTCTGGCAGAGGTTGAAGGCATTGGGTCGATGGCCGGGCAAAGCGGGTTTCGTGTCATCGGTGCGGCCACAACGCGGTCGCGTGGCGTGCGGTTTGGCGAGGTCTCTGCCATGCAGGAAACCGAGCGCGCGATCCGCACAGTGGTTCAGGCCGCACAGAAAATGGCTAAAATCCGTGTGGATCACGTCATTGCGTGTTTTTCGGGTGCGTCACCACGGTCATACGGGCTTGCGGGAAGTATTGATCTTGAGGGGCGTGTCGTAAACGAACAGGACGTGGCGCGCGTATTGGCCTCTTGCGATATGCCAGACTACGGCGACGGGCGCGAAGTGCTGCATGCGCAGCCGGTGAATTTTGCTCTCGATCATCGCACAGGGCTTTCTGATCCAAGAGGGCAGATGGGCCAAGAGCTTGCGACGGATATGCATATGCTGACCGTCGATGCGATCGCGATTCAGAACCTCGCCCATTGTGTCAAACGGTGTGACCTAGAATTGGCGGGGATCGCGTCGTCGTCCTATGTTTCGGCTCTGTCGGCGCTTGTTGAGGACGAGCAGGAACTTGGGGCCGCATGTGTCGATCTGGGCGGGGGCACGACTGGTGTCTCAATCTTCATGAAAAAACATATGATCTATGCGGATGCCGTGCGCATGGGCGGCGATCACGTGACTTCGGACATTTCTATGGGGTTGCAGGTGCCGACTGCGATGGCCGAGCGCATCAAGACCTTTTATGGCGGCGTCTATGCGACGGGGATGGATGATCGCGAGATGATTGAGCTTGAAAGCGATACCGGCGATTGGGAACATGACCGACGCCGCGTGAGCCGGGCCGAGCTGATCGGGATCATGAGGCCACGGGTCGAAGAAGTCCTTGAGGAAGTGCGCTCCCTTCTTGATGCGGCGGGGTTTGAATATCTGCCAAGTCAAAAGATCGTCTTGACGGGCGGCGGAAGCCAGATACCGGGGTTGGACGGTTTGGCGTCAAAGATCCTTGGTCAACAGGTCCGACTTGGCCGTCCCCTGCGTGTGCATGGTTTGCCGCAGGCGGCGACCGGGCCAGGATTTGCAAGTGCGGTCGGTATGTGTCTTTTTGCCACCCGCCCACAGGATGAATGGTGGGACTTTGACCTTCCGGTTGAACGCTATCCTGTGCGCAGCATCAAACGCGCCGTGCGCTGGTTCAAGGAGAACTGGTGACGCCAAGCGGGCAAAATTCCGCCGGTGTGGTGTCTCTATATCTGCCTGAAATCACGAAATATCGGGAAATGTGACGAAAATGTGGCCATATTTTGCGGTCACATGCGCTTTTTCTCGTGACGATTCCTACTGTCTTGGGTAATACTGGTGGGGAGTAGGCAAAAAACCGCAGCAAATGCGGACCATAGAACAGGCGGAAAATCATGACTCTGAATCTGACTATGCCCGACCAGGGTGACCTCAAGCCGCGTATTTCGGTTTTCGGTGTCGGCGGGGCCGGCGGTAATGCTGTTAACAACATGATCGAAAAGGCGCTTGAGGGCGTTGATTTCGTCGTGGCGAACACAGACGCTCAGGCGCTCCAGCAAAGCCAATCCAAAAGCCGTATCCAGCTTGGTGTGAAAGTGACCGAAGGCCTTGGGGCCGGGGCGCGTGCGACCGTTGGGGCGGCTGCAGCCGAGGAAAGCATCGAGCAGATCGTCGATCAGCTTGCCGGTGCGCATATGTGTTTTATCACGGCCGGTATGGGCGGTGGCACCGGGACAGGCGCTGCGCCGATCATTGCGCAGGCTGCGCGTGAGTTGGGCGTTCTGACGGTTGGTGTTGTGACCAAGCCGTTTCAGTTCGAAGGCGCCAAGCGGATGCGTCAGGCCGAAGAAGGCGTTGAAGCCCTTCAAAAGGTCGTTGATACGCTGATCATTATTCCGAACCAAAATCTGTTCCGTCTCGCAACCGAGAAGACGACCTTTACCGAGGCGTTCTCGATGGCAGATGATGTCCTTTACCAAGGCGTCAAAGGTGTGACGGACCTTATGGTGCGTCCGGGCCTCATCAACCTGGACTTCGCCGACGTGCGCGCGGTCATGGACGAGATGGGCAAGGCCATGATGGGCACCGGCGAAGCGACGGGCGAAGACCGTGCAATTCAGGCGGCGGAAAAGGCGATTGCCAACCCGCTGCTGGATGAGATTTCGCTCCGCGGCGCGCGCGGTGTTCTGATCAACATCACCGGCGGGCATGACCTGACGTTGTTTGAACTCGACGAGGCCGCGAACCGCATTCGTGAAGAGGTCGACCCAGATGCGAATATCATCGTTGGGTCAACTCTTGATGACGCGATTGAAGGCGGGATGCGCGTTTCTGTTGTGGCAACGGGTATTGATGCCGCAGAAGTGCATGCGGATATCCCGGTGCGCCGTCCTCTGGCACAGCCGCTCAATCCGCATGTTCTGGAAGACGCGGCACAGCACGCAGTTCCACAGGCCGAGGCAGAAGTTGCTCATGTCGAGCAAGAGGCCGCTCAGCCTGAGGGAGAGCCGAGCTTTTTCAACAGTTTCGACGCTGAGCGCGCTGCCGCAGAAGATCAGATGGAAGACATCTTCGACGAGACGGCCGCCAGCGGAGAGTCGTTCGCAGACGATCTGCCGCCACCGGCCTACACACCGCAGCCTGCGCAATATGAGCCGCAGGCGCAGACCTACGAGGATGAATCTGTCGAGCAATTCGTGGCTCCCAAGGCTCCGCCGCTCGGGTCTCCGTCGCCTGAAGTTCTACAGCGTTTGCGTGCTGCCGCCGATAAGGCGCCGGGGCGCCGTCCAATCGAGACTGTGGAGCGTCAAGCGCCCTCTGCACGTCAGGAAGAGCCGCGCCGGGGTGGCTTTGGTCTCAATTCTCTGATCGGGCGGATGACGGGCCAAAATCAAGAGGCAGAGCGCTCGGCGCCTCAGGCCGTTCATGGCCAACCGACCATGCACGCGGTGCAGCCAGAGGCTGATGAAGATCAGGAACGGATCGAAATTCCTGCCTTTTTGCGTCGCCAAGCAAATTAATATCGCCCAACACCGTTACGAATTGGCCGCTCATATGGGCGGCCTTTTTGTTTTATATCAGTCGGTTATGCATTCCTCAGCGGCGTTTTGCCGATTTGTCACATTGTTGTTTCAGACGGTTACAATCTTTGAATTGAGGCTGTGGGTGCGAAGCGTTACCTCAAGAGTGCGGCAACGGTGGGGGTGTGCCGCGCCATTCGGAGAGCAACGTGCAAAATACGGTCAAGTCACCAATTCGTTTTACCGGGAAGGGTCTCCATTCCGGGGAAACCGTGCGCATGTCGATCCATCCTGCTTCGGCAGATTACGGGATATGGTTCCGCCGGACCGATATCGCCATTGGGGATGCGATGATTGCCGCGCGTTGGGACGCCGCCGAACAAACGCCGCTCTGCACCCGTATCCGCAATGAAGCGGGCGTGTCGATCTCGACGATTGAGCATCTTATGGCGGCCCTTGCGGGAACTGGTGTGCACAACGCCCTGATTGAGATTGACGGCTCGGAAGTTCCGATTCTGGATGGAAGCTCAGCAGATTTCGTACATGCGATCCTGAAGGCGGGTATCATTCGGCAGGCGTCTCGGGTGCGGGTCATAGAGGTGCTTGAACCTATTAGTGTTACACGCGGCAACGCGACTGCAAGGCTTGCGCCAGCGCGCGAGATGCAGATTGATTTTCATATCGACTTTGAAGATTCGGCAATTGGTGTGCAGGATAAATCCCTTGTTCTTGCGAACGGTAGCTTTGTGCGTGAACTGTGCGATAGCCGGACGTTCTGCCGTAAGGCGGATGTGGATACCATGCATGCGAATGGGCTTGCCCTTGGTGGCACGCTTGAGAATGCTGTGGTGGTGGACGGGGATGCGATCCTTAGCCCCGGTGGTTTGCGGTATGCAGATGAAGCCGTCCGTCACAAAATGCTTGATGCGTTGGGCGATTTGGCCCTCGCGGGGGCACCGATCCTTGGGCGCTATACTGGTATCCGGGCAGGTCATGCTTTGACCAATGCGCTCTTGAGAGAGCTTTTCGCGACTCCGGGGGCTTTCCGGGTGCGGGAAGTGGATGAAGAAACCGCCGCGCGCCTTCCGGGGGCCGGTGTGCATCTCGAAGAATTTCCGGCCGTAGCCTGACACCAAAACGCGAAAAAACGCCAAATGCGTTTTGCACGGGAATTTTCTGTGCTAACAGCTTGGTGAAGGGTAGGGCCATCCTGCCGAAACCGGGAAAGAGGTTGTGCAGCATGACAGGTGTTGGGCCGCGTTTTGGTGTGATCAGTGCGATCGTCGCTATTGCCATTCTGACAGGTTGCAGTTCAAGCACCTCTCAAAAGGTGCGTGACGGCAAGATCCCGATCGAAAACTTCACGGCTGAGCAGATATATGAGCGCGGTGAATATGAGCTTAATGACAATGAAGCCGAAGACGCTGCGTTTTACTTCTCTGAGGTCGAGCGCCTTTATCCCTATTCCGATTGGGCCAAACGCGCGTTGATTATGCAGACGTTCGCGTATCACAAAGCCAAGGATTACGAGAGCAGCCGCGCCTCCGCGCAACGATTCATCGACTTCTATCCGGCCGATGATGACGCGGCATATGCGCAATATCTCCTCGCGTTATCCTATTATGATCAAATCGACGAGGTCGGGCGCGATCAGAAACTGACGCTCGAAGCCCTTCAGGAGCTTCGCAAGCTGATCGAAACCTACCCCGATAGCGATTATGCCCGTTCGGCCAAGTTGAAATTCGATCTCGCCTTTGACCATCTCGCATCGAAAGAGATGGAAGTCGGACGGTATTATCTGCGCCGAGAGCATTACGCCGCCGCGATTTCGCGTTTCCGGGTCGTCGTGGAAGACTTTCAAACCACAACCCATACCCCTGAAGCTTTGCACCGTCTTGTCGAGGCATACCTGTCGCTTGGCCTTACAAATGAGGCCCAGACTGCGGCGGCCATTCTCGGGCACAACTATCGTTCGACAGAATGGTATGAGGATAGCTACGCTCTCTTGACAGGGCGCGGCCTTGAACCCAAGGCACGCGGAGATAATTGGCTGCGGCGGGTGTATCGCCAGACGGTCAGAGGGGATTGGCTCTAAGCCAGTCACGGCCTGGAGATATCCACGAGATGCTTCGCGCACTTGATATTCGGGACATGCTTATCATTGACCGGCTGGAATTGATGTTTCAGCCGGGCCTCAATGTGCTGACCGGGGAAACCGGCGCTGGCAAGTCGATCCTGCTCGATTCCCTTGGCTTTGTGCTGGGGTGGCGTGGCCGGGCAGAGCTTGTGCGGCAGGGGGCCGATCAGGGCGAAGTCGTAGCCGAGTTCGAATTGGCACAGGATCACCCGGCTCAGGCGGTTTTGGAAGAGGCGGGGATACCAGTAAGTGAAACCCTGATCCTTCGGCGTGTGAACACGCGAGATGGCCGCAAGACCGCGTGGGTCAATGATCGGCGGTGCTCCGGTGACGTGTTGCGCCGTCTTTCGGAAACGCTTGTGGAACTGCACGGCCAACATGATGATCGCGGACTTCTTAATCCGCGCGGACATCGAGATCTCCTTGATAGTTTTGCTGGGTTGGACCAACAAAGGGCGCGTGTGCGCGTGGCGTGGTCGGACCTATCCAAAGCCCGCAAAGCCCTGTCCCTGGCGGAGGCCGAGATTGCCGAAGCCAAAGCCGAAGAAGATTTTCTGCGTCATGCGGTTGCGGAGCTTGATGAGCTTGACCCGCAGAGCGGCGAAGAGGCGGAGTTGGATTCGCGCCGCCGCCTGATGCAAGGGGCAGAGCGTCTGCGCCAAGACGTGACGCGGGCACATGCCGCGCTTGGCGCGGATAAGGCCGAAGGGGATATCGGCGACGCGTTGCGCTGGCTCGAAGGCGTGCAGGACGGTGCGGATGGTCATCTTGAAGCGCCGATATTGGCGCTCGAACGCACATTGACCGAACTTGGCGAAGCCGTAGAAGGCATTGAACGCTGTCTCGATGCGCTAAGTTTCAACCCCCATGATCTTGAGCAGGTCGAAGAGAGGCTTTTTGCCATTCGTGCCTTGGGCCGAAAGCACGGTGTTGCGCCGGATGAGCTTGGGTCTTTTGCACAAGACCTTCGTGCGCGGCTCGCCACGGTGGATGCGGGCGCAGAACACCTGAATGATTTGACGAAAGCCGTCACACAGGCCGAGCAAGCCTACAATCAAGAGGCGGATGCGCTCGGTGCGGCCAGACGGGAGGCGGCAGGACGGCTGGACCGCGCTGTCATGACCGAGCTTGCGCCGCTCAAGATGGAGCGTGCAGTCTTTCAGACTGATGTAAGTGCGTCTGATCCGGGGCCGGATGGCCATGACAGCGTCGCCTTTACCGTGGCCACGAACCCAGGCGCGCCCGCTGGTCCAATCGGCAAGATCGCGTCTGGCGGCGAGTTGAGCCGTTTCCTTCTCGCGCTCAAGGTTTGTTTGCGCCGGGATGATGCCGGCCTGACGATGATCTTTGACGAGATTGACCGTGGCGTTGGCGGCGCAACGGCGGATGCGGTCGGCCGCCGCTTGGCCTCGTTGGCTGAGGGGGGCCAAATCCTTGTTGTGACCCACTCGCCTCAGGTTGCGGCGCTTGGGGCGCATCACTGGCGGGTCGAAAAGCGCGTTGTCGACGAGAGCACGCTTTCGACGGTCGTTCCGCTGGAGGGCGCGGCGCGGGTTGATGAGGTGGCGCGAATGCTCGCAGGCGACACGATCACCGAAGAAGCCAGAGGCGCGGCGCGCGCTTTGTTGTTGTAATCGCGTGCATGGCGTTGCTTTCGGGTGGCTAGGGCGTAAAGCTTGAGTAATCCATAGCGGAGACAAGTCGATGTCCAATTCCATCCGGTCCTTCCTCGCTGAAAGCGTCAAGAAGGCCGCTGCGCGCGCGCGCAGGGGATGGAGAATCCTTCTCGAAAAAGGCCCAAGCCAGTTCCAGTTTTGGCTTATCAGCCTGATGATTGGGATCGCTGCGGGGTTTGCCGCATTGCTATTTCGCAAAGGCATCGAAGCCCTGCAATCGACGCTCTATGGGGTCGACGATACCAATATGCTTCACAGCTACGCCGATGCTTTGGCATGGTATTGGCTTTTGGTGATCCCGATTGGCGGCGGGCTTGTGGTTGGCATCATCCTGGATCGCTTTACGGCAGATGCGCGGGTGCGCGCGGTTGCGGATGTGATTGAAGGGGCTGCTCTCAAGGAAGGGCGAGTCGAGAAGAAAGAGGGTGTCGCGTCTGCGCTGGCCTCGTTGATCACGCTGAGTTCTGGCGGGTCTTCTGGCCGGGAGGGGCCGGTGGTGCACATTGCGGCGGTGATTTCCACGTGGGTCAGCACATGGATTCGGGCGGACGGCATTACCGGGCGTGATTTGCTTGGCTGTGCGGTGGCGGCGGCGGTGTCGGCGTCGTTCAATGCGCCGATTGCGGGGGCTTTGTTTGCGATGGAGGTGGTGTTGCGCCACTTTGCGGTCAATGCGTTTGCGCCGATTGTCATTGCCTCGGTGGCGGGCACCGTGATCAACCGGCTTGAGTTTGGCGGGGTCACGGAGTTCCATCTGCCCGACACGCCAACGCTTCAATTCTACCAAGAACTTCCGGCGTTTCTCATGCTTGGCGGGATTTGTGGATTCGTCGCTGTCGCGCTTATGTGGACGATTTTCTGGGCAGAAGATATCGGTCACCAAATACAGAACAGGACGGGGATGCCCCGTTGGCTTCGGCCTGCCTGTTCGGGTGCCCTTCTTGGGGCGATGGCGATCTTCTTTCCGCATATCATCGGCGTTGGATATGAGACCACGTCGCTGGCGCTGACCGGGGAATTGGCGCTGCACAATGCGGTCATTTTTGCGGTGCTCAAAGTCATCGCAGTTTCGATCACAATGGCGGGCCGTATGGGGGGCGGTGTCTTCTCTCCAGCCCTTATGGTGGGGGCGTTGACGGGGTTGTCCTATGGGTTGATCGCGACGGGCGTTTTCCCGGAAGTGTCTGGAAGTGTGACACTTTATGCGCTTGCCGGGATGGGGGCTGTGGCGGCTGCGGTGCTCGGCGCGCCGATCTCGACAACGTTGATTGTCTTTGAGTTGACCGGCGACTGGCAGACCGGAATTGCGGTCATGGTGAGCGTGTCGATCTCAACCGCGCTGGGGTCGCGGCTTGTCGATCGGTCCTTTTTCCTCAGCCAGTTGAAACAGCGCAATGTGCATGTCGCAGCAGGGCCGCAAGCCTATCTATTGTCGATGTTCCGCGTCGCGAATGTCATGCGCAAAAAGGATGATCCGCGCGCGGCGTCGGAGGATGTCTGTTGGGAAATGATCGGCGAGGGGATCTATGTTGATGGCAATGCAACCCTTGAGGCCGCAATGCCGATTTTCGACAAATCCGGGGTGATGTTCATCCCGGTTGTGACGCTCACAGGAGAAGATGCGGCCCCTGAATTATGGGGTGCGCTGCATCATGTCGATGCGCTTCGGGCCTACAATCGCGCCCTTGCCGCAACAGCGGCAGAGGAGCACAGGTAGGCCGAAAAACCCACGTCGGTATTGCGTCGGTATTGCGTATGTATTGCGACAGTGCAGGTTTTGGGGCGGTTTTTAGTGCGGGCCTTGAGGCCACGCTTGGATCAAATGCGCTCGACCGTTACAACATCGCTTTGATCGAAGGCCAAAAAGCCCTTGATGCGGGCGGCCTCTTCGACCGGGTCTTCGTAGCTCCAAACCGCGTTGTCGATGGTGCGGCTTTTGGTGACGATGGAGAAATAGCGCGCATCGCCCTTGGCCGGGCAATGGGTTGTGAGGGTGCTTTCATCAAGGAAGGCCATAGCGATATCGTCACGCGGGAAATAGATCACCGGCGGCAATGTTCCTTCCGTTAGCTCAAGCGCGTTGGCGCTCTCGCCAAGAACAGCGCCGCCTGCGCGAACGCTCCAATTGCCGTCCGCTTTGCGGATCGTGATCTTCTTCTTACCCATGCGTCTAGTCCCCTCGGTTTTCGGTAGCGCCTTTGTCGCGATGCTATGTGACACAGAGATGTCACAGCCCAACAGGGCACGGCAAAATGCCGGCGTCGTGGATCACAATGGCGCGGTTGCGCGATACAACCACATTTCCGTCGCAGGCGCCACCCTGTCGCTTAGAACGCGACGGCACGTCTCATGATATGTATTGAGCCAATCGCGCTCGTCTTTGGTCAACAACTCGGGTGCGATCAGACGCCGGTCAATTGGGCAATAGGTCAGGGTTCGCAGGCAAAGCATGCTGCGATGTGCATCGCCGCCCTCAAGCACCGGGGCGGGTTCGACGGTAACAAGGTTTTCGATACGGATACCGAAGGCACCAGGGCGATAATAACCCGGTTCGTTGGACAGGATCATCCCCGGCTCAAGTGGCACGTCCGACAGGCGCGAGAACCGTTGCGGCCCTTCATGGACGCAGAGATAGACGCCGACGCCATGACCAAGCCCGTGGTCGAAATCCAGACCGGCTTGCCAGAGCGGCGCGCGTCCGATGGCTTCGAGGTGCTGTCCGGCGAGGCCGCGCGGCCAGCGCAGTCTTGAAATGGCGATCATGCCCTTGAGGACGCGGGTAAAGGCGTCGCGTTCGGCTTTGCCGGGCGCTCCGACGGGGAGCGTGCGGGTGATGTCGGTGGTGCCATCGCGATACTGGCCGCCGCTATCAAGGACGAGGAGATCGCCCGTGGCAAGCATGCGGTTGGTGTCTTGGGTGACGCGGTAATGGATGACGGCCCCGTGTGGCCCGCTTCCGGCGATGGTGTCAAAGCTGATGTCGAGGAGGTCGCCTGTTGCGCGGCGACAGTCTTCGAGTTTGCGCACGACGTCGATTTCGGTAATGCCAGTCTCGGCGGCCTCGTCGAACCATGCAAGGAAGTCGCAGACCGCAGCGCCGTCGCGCAGGTGTGCCTCGGTGGTTCCGGCAAGTTCGGCGGCGTTCTTGCGGGCCTTGGGCAGAGCGCAGAGGTTGTCACCCCATTGCACCGCGATGCCTGCCTCGGTCAGGGTCTCGGCAAGGATCACCGGCGTGGTCGCCTTGTCGAGGCGGATCGGTCCCGCCCCCCCCTGAAGCGTCGGGCGTAACATGTCGGGGCTATGGACCCGCACGGCGGCACCAAGATGGTCGCCCAAAGCCTCAAGTTTCACCGGATCCATGAAAAGGTCGACCGAGGCATCGGCATGCAAAAGCGCAAAGCCATGCACGATTGGATTGCGCGGGATATCATGGCCGCGGATGTTCAGGAGCCATGCAATAGAATCCGGTTGTGTCAGGAGGGTGCTGGCCTGTCCGGCGTCTTTGAGGGTTGCAGCAAGTGCGGCGCGTTTGTCGCCATGCGACAGGCCCGCATAGGCCAGAGGCTGCGCAGATGCAGGGAGCGCAGGCGGGGCGGGCTGATCGTCCCAGATACGATCAATCGGATTGGCGATGCCTACAATCGCGATGCCGCTATCGCGCAGGGTTTTTTCGAGGGTCTCGATTTGGCCGACGGTATGTAGCCACGGATCGAACCCGATCCGCGCATTGCCCTGGACTTCCTGCAAGAGCCAGTCGCCAAGCGATGTTTCGGGCCAATCCACGGGGGTATAGCATTCGGCAACCTGTGAGCGCACTTGTTCGCGGTAGCGGCCATCGACGAACACGCCCGCCTTGTCGGCAAGAACCACGGCAAAGCCGGCCGACCCTGTGAACCCGGTCAGCCACGAGAGGCGCTCATCGCGGGGGGCCACATATTCGCCCTGATAGGCATCGGCGCGTGGGACGATAAACCCGTCCAGACCGTCTTGGGCCAGCGCCGCGCGTAGACGCGCAAGGCGGGGTGGGCCTTGCTCGGGCCGGGTGGGGGCTGTGAAATCTTGGAACATGCGTTTCTCTTCTGCCCTGAATAAAGGCCGCTGCGCGGTCCGGGGGAGGGGCGGCGCTAGCTTACCTTGCGCATCCCAAGCACACGGGCGCGTTTGCGCGGGTCACTGTCGAACAGGCTTGCAAGCTGTTCGGTCATGGCCCCGGCGAGTTGTTCGACATCCGTGATCGTCACGGCGCGCTCATAGTAGCGCGTCACGTCATGGCCGATCCCGATGGCGAGGAGTTCTACGGCTTTGCGTTTTTCGACCATAGCGATCACGTCGCGCAGGTGCTTTTCGAGGTAGTTGGCCGGGTTGACCGAAAGCGTCGAGTCATCGACCGGGGCGCCATCGGAAATCACCATGAGGATCTTGCGTGCCTCGCGGCGGGCGACCATGCGGCGATGCGCCCATTCAAGCGCCTCGCCGTCGATATTTTCCTTCAGCAGGCCTTCTTTCATCATCAGGCCAAGGTTCAGATGGCTGCGCCGCCAAGGCGAGTCGGCGGATTTATAGACGATGTGGCGCAAATCGTTGAGGCGGCCGGGTTGTTGCGGGCGGCCGTCGTTGAGCCATGCCTCGCGGCTTTGGCCCCCCTTCCAGGCGCGGGTGGTAAAGCCGAGGATCTCGACCTTGACGTTGCAGCGTTCCAGCGTGCGGGCCAGAACATCGGCACAGATCGCCGCGATCGAGATCGGGCGGCCCCGCATGGAGCCGGAATTGTCGAGCAAAAGCGTCACCACCGTATCGCGGAACTCGGTGTCCTTTTCGCGCTTGAACGAAAGCGGCGTTGTGGGATTGGCGACCACACGGGCGAGGCGGCCTGCGTCGAGGATGCCTTCTTCGAGGTCGAATTCCCAAGAGCGGTTCTGTTGCGCCTGAAGGCGGCGCTGAAGTTTGTTGGCAAGGCGTCCGACCGCGCCTTTGAGCGGTTCAAGCTGTTGGTCGAGATAGGCGCGCAGGCGCTCAAGCTCGATATGCTCGGCGAGGTCTTCGGCGGCGACCTCCTCGTCAAAATCGGTTGAAAAGACACGATAGTCCGGGTCGGCGTCGGAAATGGGCTGAGGCGCGGGCGGTTCAAGCGGCGCTTCGCCGTCGGGCATCTCGACATCGTCGCCCATGTCTTCGTCGGCCATCTCGTCCATCGAGACTTGCGCCTCGGACATGTCCTGTTGCTCTTCCTGCGACTGTTCGGGGTTGGCCTCGTTCTCGTCGTCCTGACTGTCGTCCTGGCCAGAGCTATCTGGATCTTCATTGTCCTCCTGCTCTTCGGCCTCGTCTTCGTTCTCATCGTCTTCGGCGTCGGGATCTTCGCCGAGTTGGTCGCCATAGCCCAGGTCTTCGATGACCTTGCGGGCGAGTTTGGCAAAGCCTTTTTGATCAGCGAGCAAGTCGTTGATGTCGCCAAGGGTCTCGGCGGCCTGTTGTTCGATATAGCCGCGCCAAAGCTCCATGACATTGCGCGCGGCGGGCGGCAGGTCGCGGCTTGTCGCAAGGTGGCGCACCATATAGCCCGCAGCGGTGGCAAGCGGCGCGTCAGAGGCGCTTGTGATCTGATCATAGCCGCGCCCAAGCGCCTCGTTCTCGATCTTGGCGTCGATATTTGTCGCCGTGCCGGGCATATCGCGCGCGCCCATCGCCTCGCAGCGGGCGGTTTCCATCGCCTCGTAAAGGTCGCGGGCGATGCCTTGGCCGGGGGCATATTTCGCATGGGTGCCATCATCGTGATAGCGCCGTTTCATCGCCAGAGCATCCGCCGTGCCGCGCGCCAGCAGAACCTCATCGCGGCTCATGCGGCGGCTGATCTGGGGCAGGCGCATCTGTTCGCCCGACACGCCCGAAGGGTCGGCGCTATAGCTCACCGAAAGTTCGGGGTCGTGGGCCATAACCTTGGTGGCCTCGGCCAAAGCCTTCTTAAACGGATCGGCGGGGTTGTCGGATTTCTTGCTCATAGACACGATAAATCATGCCTTCGTCGGGAAAGGCAAGGCGGGATTGCAGGGAACGGGACGTCCAAGGCGTTTGCTTGGCTTTCGGGGAGGGTATGCAAAACGGCACCACCGCGCATGATGCGGACAGGGTGCGAAACGCTACGGTTTCGCAATGATCTCCTATACGATCTCAGGGTTTCGCAGGGATGCGGACGCGTTGTTTGCGCAAAGCCTTTGTCTGGAGGCGAGCGATTGTCAGTTGGCTATAGATATGCGCCGAGATTTCGTAGGGCAGGGCGTCGATATCTGTCAACTCATAGCCGGGTGGCGTTGCGGAATCCGGGGTCCAGTCCGACAGCGGCAGGCGATCAAAGGCGCGGGCTTGAAAGTCTGGTGTGCAGTGGGTGCCGTGCGTTCCGGTATGGGTGCAGCGCGCCGCAAGCGGCTGAACCATACGCAGGTCTTCGGAGAGCAAAAGATAGGCAAAAAGCGCCCAATCCCACCCTTCATCAAAGAGGTTTCTACGCCGCAAAAAGCGCCAGCTGCGCGGCCTAAAGCAATGTGACACCCGATCCCAGTCCGATCGCGTGAATGCGACCCCAATGGAGTTGAAGCACCGGGTTTCGAACAGGACTTTGGGCAGGGCGGGGGCCGATAGATTCCCCGCGCTGCCGCAAAGACCGGCCAACAGGTTGAGGCCCATCCAGTGTGGCTTGTGGTTTTCCTGATACCATTTGGCCATCAAAAGGGCGTCGGGCGCGAGACGGAAATCCTCTTCGAGGCAGAGGTTCAATTCGGACCCGGCCCGAAAGGCGCGAGTGATGGCCTGACGTGGATTTTCACGCACGCCCAGACGGTTGGGATTTACCGTGATCGTGTAGCTTTCGGGGGGAAGAAGAGACGCGGCGATTTCGGTGAAATCCGCCTGTTGCGGGCTTGGTTCAAGGGCAATGAACACATGCCAGCCCTCAAGGCCACAGGCGACAAGCGATTGAAGCATCTCTCCAAAAAGGCGGGGCCGGTTCATTGCCGTGATCGTGATCGAAGACCGGGGGGGTGTTCCCGTTATGGGCATGGTCGGGGTGTGATTTGGCAAGGTGCGTCACCGTGGTTGTGGCGTGTGTTCCAGTAATCCTATGGCACACATCAGGGCGCGTTTTTGGTCGGCGTGTTGGCGCAGGGAGAGGCTTTTGATCGCGCGCGATAAGTCTGAACAGCGCCAAGCGACATGGGGCTGATCATTGAGCCGGGCGCTTTGGGCAACTGGGGAGAGCTGTGCATGTGCCGCGCTGACCGTGAGGAACAACGCGGCCAGGGCCGTGGCACAGGTCTTAGCCCAAGCTCACGCTCGCGGCGCTTTCGGGGAGTTCTTCATCAAACAGGCGCTGGTAGAATTCGGCCACGGTCTGGCGTTCGAGTTCATCGCATTTATTGAGGAAGGTCAGGCGGAAGGCATAGCCGACATCGCGGAACACTTCGGCGTTTTCGGCCCATGTAATCACGGTGCGCGGCGACATGACGGTCGAGAGATCGCCGTTCATAAAGGCGGTGCGGGTGAGGTCAGCGACGGTCACCATCTGTTTGACGGTCTTGCGGCCGGCCTCGGTATTGAAATGCGGGTTCTTGGCGAGGACGATGTTGGTCTCGGCGTCGATGGAAAGGTAGTTCAGCGTCGCCACGAGCGACCAGCGGTCCATCTGGGCTTGGTTGATCTGTTGCACACCGTGGTAGAGGCCGGTGGTATCGCCAAGGCCCACGGTGTTGGCGGTCGCGAAGAGGCGGAAATATTTATGCGGTGTGATGATTTCGTTCTGGTCAAGCAGGGTCAGCTTGCCGTCGGTCTCAAGCACCCGCTGGATCACGAACATCACATCCGCGCGACCTGCGTCATATTCGTCAAAGACGATGGCTACCGGGTTGCGCAGTGCCCAGGGCAGGATGCCTTCGTGGAATTCCGTCACCTGTTTGCCGTCGCGCAGCTTGATCGCGTCTTTGCCGATCAGGTCAATGCGCGAGATGTGGCTATCGAGGTTGACGCGCACGGCGGGCCAGTTGAGGCGGGCGGCGACCTGTTCGATGTGGGTTGATTTGCCGGTGCCGTGGTAGCCTTGGATCATCACGCGGCGATTGCGGGCAAAGCCAGCAAGGATGGCCATCGTGGTGTCGGGATCGAACTTGTAGGTGGGGTCGATATCGGGCACGCGGGCGCTTGTTTCGTCAAAGCCGTGGACGATCATGTCGGTGTCGATGCCGAAGACGTCACGCACCGAAACTGCCTCGGTGGGTTTTGCGTTGATGTCGAGCAAGCCTTCAGCCATAGAATTCGTCCTTTTTCTCTATGCCCTGCCGGGCACCAAACCCGCACTTGGTGCCTTATCTTGAGCGCAAGGGCAAGAGCCTCTGCGCCGATTGTCGCGCCGTCACAAGTCCGGCACGGTATGCGCTGCGGGCTGTGCAAAGCGGGCGTCAAAAATTGGGGCGCAGGACAATCGTGCGCGCGAGGGTGCGCGCGAGGATCGGGAATATTTGCAGGGCGGTCAGAAAAAATAAACCGGGGCCGTATTGGGCTCGTGACGGGTTTGTGGGGCCATAGCGGGCGCGCGATAGCGTGATTTTCCCAAAAACCACTCAGGCTTTATGACGATGAGGTGATCGTATGTGAGGGCGTTTTCATGATCCAAAGCGCAAAGCCCGGCGTAACCCCCACAGTTCCGGCGATGACGTCGGCATTTATGATTTTTAGGAGGAACACATGACTTTCCCGAAACTTAGCATCATCACCGCCCTGACCCTTTCGGCTGGCGTCGCATTTGCAGGAAACCCGATGGTGGGTGGCGCGGCGATGTATGAAGACCGCACCATTGTTGAGAACGCGGTCAATTCGGCCGATCATGAGACCCTCGTCGCCGCAGTCAAGGCCGCTGGCCTTGTTGAGACGCTTCAGAGCGATGGCCCGTTCACTGTTTTCGCTCCAACTGATGCCGCTTTTGGTATGCTTGAGGACGGCACCGTCGAAACACTCCTCAAGCCCGAGAACAAAGACGCGTTGGTCAAGGTTCTGACCTGTCACGTTGTGGGGGCCGAGGCCATGTCGGGCGCGATCAAAAGCATGATCGAAGATGATGGGGGTGTGCATGACGTGGCGACCGTCGGTGGCTGTGTCCTCAAGGCGAGCTACGCCGATGGTGAGATCACCCTCACCGACGAAACGGGCCGCACTGGCAAGGTCACGATTGCCGATGTGAAACAATCCAACGGCGTGATCCATGTGGTTGATACGGTGCTTCTGCCCGCGATGTAAGCCCGCAATAGCGCAGCACGAGGCCGCCCTCACCGGGGCGGCCTTTTCTATTTGGTCACATAACTCGCAGACCTGTGGGCAAGTGTGATTTGAGCCAAAGACGCTTGGGCGTCAGTATGTGGAAAAGCAAAAGGAGTATGGCCATGACACGACGACGGGTTCTGTTTACAGGGGGCGCGGCGCTTGGGGCTTTGATGATTGGCCTGCGGCCGGCCTCTGCGGTGCAAGAGACATTCGAAGTCACCCGCAGCGAGGCGGAATGGCGCGCGATGTTGACGCCGTTGCAGTATAAAGTCATGCGCGAGGAGGGCACGGAACGCGCCGGAACCTCGCCGCTGGACAAGCTCTATGATGCAGGGGTGTATCATTGTCGGGGCTGTGATCTGGCGCTCTATTCCTCAGAGCATAAATACGATAGCGGCACCGGCTGGCCGAGCTTTTGGAAGGCGCTGCCGAATGCGATCGAGACAAAACCGGATCGCAAATTGCTCTCGGTGCGCACGGAATGTCATTGTCGCCGTTGCGGAAGCCACCTTGGCCATATTTTCGACGATGGCCCCAAACCGACGGGCAAACGCCATTGTCTCAATGGGGTGAGCCTTGTGTTTCGGGCGGCGTAATCGCTTGAATTGAAGCAATCCGCAGACAGAAAAAAAGCCCCGTGAGGGGCTTTTTTATGTGTGATTACTTGAAGTTGCGGCTGACTTTGATCTGGTCCCAAGCCCAAACGACCTGTTGAAGCTGTTCCTCTTGGCTTCGATCCCCGCCGTTGATGTCGGGGTGCAGCACCTTGATAAGTTTCTTATAGGCTTTGCGGACCTCGTTCTTGGTCCATGTGTCCTTGGCCTCGAGAATCTCGATGGCGCGGCGTTCGGTGGGCGGAAGGCGCCGCCCGGCGGCCGGGCCTTTGCCGGGGTTTTGGGTCGCATTGGCGCCAAGAACCTGATGCGGGTCTTCGATGCCAAGACGGGCCCAGGCGCGGGCCTCGGGGTCGGTAAAGGATTTGGTTTCCCGCTCCCAGACCTTGTCCTTGGATTTTTGGGCATTCATTTCTGCTTCGGTTTGACCGTCGAAGAAATTCCACTTGAGATTATACTCGCGCACATGGTCCTTACAGAACCATTTGAATTCATCAAGCACGTCGGGCGCCCGCGGCGCACGGTATTTTCCGGGCTCCTCACAGCCCTCGTGTTCACAGACACGGGTCGAGGTTTCACTTGCCCCGGACATGCCGCGTCGGCCACGCGGATTTTTTTTCTTTGACGTCGATACCGACATATCAAAACCGAAGGGATCTGGTTTGCGCATGAACTCACCTTTTCGACTCGAGGCGGAGAGTTTAGTCTAACCGTCAGCAGATAGAAGAGGCTCAGAGAAAAAAATGTCAGTTACACAGGAAATTCATGACCGGCTCGAGGCGGCGTTTCATCCGCGCGTCCTTGATGTGATCGACGATAGCGAAAGCCATCGCGGCCACGGCGGTTATCAAGAAGGCGGAGAGAGCCATTTTATCGTTAAAATACGGGCGGATAGCTTTGGAGGTATGAGCCGGGTTGCACGGCATCGTGCGGTGCATGACGCCCTCGGCAAGCCGCTTGTGGGGCGGATACATGCCTTGGCGCTGGATATCGACGCCTAAAGGTTACTCGGCGGCGACTTCGGATTTTTTGTTGGTTTGGCTGGTTTGGGCCGTCAAGGCCGTGTCTTGGGCCTCTTCCCCGACCTGTTGCGCCCGTTGCAGGAGCGCGATCGACAGCACATTGTCCATATCGGCTTCGCTCTCTTCTTCGTGGGGGGCGGTTCCGGTGACGACCTGCGGCATGAACGGGGTCTCTGCGGGGGCGGCCGGGGGCGGCGTGTGCGTGGCCTCGGGGGCGGCGGTGTTGGGCGCGCTCTGAGGGGCGGATTGGGTTGCGGTTTGCGCCAGCGGGCGGCGGAATACGAGGATCGAGCGGAAGGTGGTTTGAAAAGACGTCAGGCCGGTGCGTTCTTCGTTGGGCAGGGTGTCAGAGCGCAGGTATTCCCAGCCCTCAACGGCAAGGGCGTTCATCGCCTCCTGCACGGCATTTGCAAAGCGGCCATCAGACCCTTTGACCCCGCGCGCGCGCTTGCCGCGGCTGGGTGCAGGGACGACCTTGTATTCATACTCGACCATCAAACTCATACGGTTTTGTTTCAAATGCGACAAGTCTAGCAGGCATTTTCGCCTGCGTCAGCATTGGATTTTCCGTTTTTTTAGATGGACTTACCGGGAATGCCCATCTTGCGGCCAACCCGTTCGGGGCGGGGCAAGGTGGCGTGGGCGGGGGCGAGGGTCTCGCCGTTGGCGAGGATGGCGGGGGGCATGGGGGCGACGCGGGGGCCGGACATGTCGATATGGAGCGCGAGGCCTTCGCCGGTGGCCGAGACCCAGCCGTCCTCGTGGATCAGTTCTTGGTAGAAGTGAAAGCGTTTCTCGTCATGGGCGAGAAGCTGAAACGAGGCCCGCACCCGCGCCCCGAGATGCAATTCGCGCAGGTAGCAGATATGGAACTCCGCCGAGAAGGTCGAGAGATTGCGCTCTTGGCGATACTCGGGGCCAAAGCCAAGCGTGGTCCAGATTTCATCAACGCCCCGGTCAAACAGGACGTTGTAATAGGCCATGTTGAGATGGCCATTGTAGTCGATCCATGCCGGATCAATCTCCATCGGGTCTGAAAGATAAGGGCTGGTCATTGCACACCTCAGAATGGTTTGACGACCACCACCCATAGGATGGCGATGGTAAAGACGACAGATATCTCATTGAAAACACGCAGGAAAAACTCGCTCTCTCGGAACTCACCACGCTTGGCGCGCATCACGATCTTGCCGGTCCAGACATAGTGGATCGCGAGGATTGTCACCACGGCGATCTTGATGTGGGTCCACGGCGCGAAGTCCCAGACCGCCCACGCCAGCCACAGGCCGGTAAGGATGCCGATCACGGCGAGCATGGCGGAGAAGCGATAGAGGCGGATGGTGAGGTCGCCGGTGGGACCGAATTCGCCAAGGCGGTCGTGTTCTTTCTTCCAATAGATGATGGCGCGGGGCACGGCGAAGACGGAGGTCATCCAGCCCATGACGCAGAGAAGATGGATGATCTTGAGCCAATCCATTGGCGTTCCTTTCGGGGTTCAATTTGGCCGCAGCCTAGCGCCGAATGGGCGGATGTTCCAGATCGCGACTCGAAACTTAACGCGGCGAAACGAGCGGTTGTATCGCGTCGGTATTACGTCGGTATTGCGTCGGTATCGACTTCGCAAATCGCAGAGTTAACCACGCGCGCGGGTTAACGGGCGGGTAAGGGTTTTCATGAAAGGATTCCGCGCGGCAAGGAACGAGGCCGCGCGGGGTATTTAGCCGAGTTTTTTGGCGACAAGCTCGTTGACGGCCTTGGGGTTGGCCTTGCCGCCGGTGGCTTTCATCACCTGACCGACGAACCAGCCGGCGAGTTTGGGGTTCACCTTGGCTTTTTCGACCTGAGCCGGGTTGGCGGCGATGATTTCGTCGAGGGCGGTCTCGATGGCGCCGGTGTCGGTCACCTGTTTCATGCCGCGTTCTTCGACGATGGCTTCGGGGTCGCCGCCTTCGGTATAGACGATCTCGAACAGGTCTTTGGCGATCTTGCCGGAGATGGCGTCGGATTTGATCAGGCGGATGATGCCTGCGAGCTGCGCCGGTGAGACGGGCGAGTCCTTGATGGCGAGGTCGTCTTTGTTGAGGCGACCGAAGAGTTCGTTGATGACCCAGTTGGCGGCGAGTTTGCCGTCGCCCGCGTCGGCGGCCACGGCCTCGAAAAAGGCGGCGTTCTCGGCTTCGGCGGTCAGGACGGAGGCGTCATAGTCCGACAGGGCGAAATCGGCGATGAAGCGGGCCTTTTTGGCGTCGGGGAGTTCGGGAAGTTTCGATGCGAGATCGTCGACCCAATCCTGTTCGATCTCCAACGGCAGGAGGTCGGGGTCGGGGAAGTAGCGGTAATCGTGGGCTTCTTCCTTGGAGCGCATCGAGCGGGTTTCGTTCTTGTCCGGGTCGTAGAGGCGGGTTTCCTGATCGACCGTGCCGCCGGCTTCGACGATGGCGATCTGGCGGCGGGCCTCGACGTCGATGGCGGCCTGAATGAAGCGCATGGAGTTCATGTTCTTGATCTCGCAGCGGGTGCCGAGATGGGAGAAGTCCTGCGTTTCCATGTATTTTTCATACTGGCCGGGGCGGCAGATCGAGACGTTGACGTCGGCGCGCAGGTTGCCGTTCTGCATGTTGCCGTCGCAGGTGCCGAGATAGCGCAGGATCTGGCGCAGTTTGACGATATAGGCGGCGGCCTCTTCGGGGCCACGGATATCGGGGCGCGAGACGATTTCCATCAGCGCCACACCGGTGCGGTTGAGATCGACGAAGGACATATGCGGGTCCATGTCGTGAATGGATTTCCCGGCGTCCTGTTCAAGGTGGATGCGTTCGACGCGCACGTTGCGTGCTGTGCCGTCGCCCATTTCAACAAGCACTTCGCCTTCGCCCACGATGGGGTGGTAAAGCTGGGAAATCTGATAGCCCTGCGGCAGGTCGGGGTAGAAATAGTTTTTACGGTCAAAGGCCGAAAACAAATTGATCTCGGCCTTGAGGCCGAGGCCGGTGCGCACGGCCTGGGCGA
>JAPHRE010000078.1 GCA_026195905.1 Pseudopelagicola sp.
GACCAGAGGATATTTTCCCCGAAGCCGACATCGCCGGTGGGATAGTTTTGTCGGATGCCACCGGAACGACGTCGAAGCGAACGGAAAGATATTGCCGTGCCGTTAAGCTTCCTTACCGCACGCCCCCCGAACCTGCCGCCCATGCGACGAAACCGATCCCCGCACCGACGCGATACCGACGTAATACCGACGCGATACAGACCCCTGTTTTCGACGCCCCTACCGCCCCGCGATCTCGACCAAATCCCGGAAATCTTCGAACGCATGGGCATGGGTCATCTCGTCGATCCCGACCTTGCGATACCCTTCGGTAAAGAGCGCGAACGGCACGCCCGCGCGCTCGGCGGTCTCGGCGTCAATCTCGCTATCGCCGACATAAAGCACGTCCTCGCCAAGCGCCGCCATCGCTGTGCGAAGCGGCAAGGGATCGGGCTTTTTCGCCGCCGTGCTATCGCCCCCGATCACCACCTCGAAAAACCCGGCAAGCCCCAGATCGTCCAAAATAATCACCGCCGGTTCATGCGGCTTGTTGGTGCAGACTCCAAGCCGAAACCCCTGATCTTTCAACACCTTAAGAACCTCTGGCACATGCGGGTAGACCCGCGTCGACTCTGCCCCGTGGGCGCTGTAAATCGCCAGAACATCCGCCACGACCCGCTCAAACGCGGCCATATCCATGCCCACATGCGCCATCACCCGCTCGACCAGTTTGGGCAGGCCATTGCCGATAAATGCCGTCACCGTCGCCAAATCCAACGCCGCCTGCCCCTCGGCCGCAAGCATCTTGTTGACCGACGCATGAATATCCGGCGCGCTGTCAATCAACGTCCCATCAAGATCAAAAATAATCGCCTTCACGCGCGTTCCTTCCATTTGATCGAACATCCCATCGACGCCACCTGCTCCTGCGGCCCATGCCCCGTCTCGGCCACCTGTTTCATCGCCTCATACAAATCACGCCTTCCCCCCACCGGCCCCGCAACCTTGCGCGACGCATCAAGACGGCCGCGATATTGCAGGCCACCGGACGCATCAAAGCCAAAGAAATCCGGCGTGCAAACCGCGCCATAGGCGCGCGCAACCGATTGATCTTCATCATAAAGATAGGGAAACGGCAGGCCGAGCGTCTTCATCTCGTCAAACCCGTCCTGCGGATAGGCATCGGCGTCGTTCGAACTGATCGCCGCGACGCCGATGCCATGAGGGTGCAAATCCTCCACGTCGCGCACAATCCGGTCCAGCACCGCCCTCACATAAGGACAATGATTGCAGATAAACATGATGAGCGTGCCGTTTGCGCCCGCCACATCCCGCAATCCGTAGGTGCCGCCATCCGTCGCCGGGAGACTGAAATCAGGCGCCCGCCAGCCAAAGTCACACACAGGGGGGATTGCGGCCATGTGCGATCTCCTTGCTTTAGGCGCCTTCCGGCACGAAACGATACGCCCCGTCCTTGCGCTCAACGCGACCCATGCCGCCGCCCGGAAGGTGGAAGCCGATGATGCGGGTCTGGTCGGCCGCCAACTGATCCAATAGGCCGATCCGCGTCTGCGCCGCCGTGTCGCGATCCTGATCCGACCCAAGCCCCAGCCCCGGTGCCATAAACGCCGCGTGATGGTTGCCGATGCAATCGCCAAGCACCATGACGCTCTCACTGCCCGACCGCACCTCAAACGCCATATGGCCGGGCGTGTGGCCATAGGTGGCGCGCGCCGCGATCCCGGGCAGGATTTCCTCGCCATCCTCAAAGAAGGCGATGTTGTCCTCGATGACCTCCATGCGCCGCTTTGCACCAACGGCCATTGTGGCGCGGGATTGCTCAATCGTATCAACGGTTTGCGGATCCCACCAATAGTCCCATTCCTTGCGCCCCATCATATAGGTGGCTTGCGGGAAAAGCGGGTCGTCGAAATCGTCCAGGATTCCCCAAAGGTGATCGGGATGCGCATGGGTAAAGACCACATGGGTGATGTCATCAACCGCAACCCCGATCTCACCCAAGGCATCTGGAAGCATCCCCGCGCTGTCCATGAACGCCGGGCCAGACCCCGCATCAAACAGCACCGTGCGCTCCCCATCCTGCAACAGGGTGACGTTGCATTCCGGCTCTAGCATCCCGTCGCCCAAGCCAAATTTCTTGAAGATCGGCGCGCGATCCGCTTCCGATACCCCGCCAAAGGTAAAATCAATCGGCGTTATGAGATTGCCATCCGAAAGCGTGGTGATCTTCATAGTGCCAAGCGCCGCACGGTCCGAAGCAAAGGCCATACGCCCGCCAAGCCCGACCAGTGCGGTGCCCGCCACGGCCCCTTGAAGAAGCGTTCTGCGCGTCAGTGTCATGTGAGCATCCTCTTTGTCCTGTTCGAAATTCGGAACATGCTGACATTCAAAGATGTGAATGGCAATGCTCTCCTGCCCTAGCCCGCCTTTGCAGCCGCCTCACGCAGGGCGCGGATGTTGTCGCCGTAAACTTCGGGCGTGTCGACCGATCCGCCCCGGAAAACCGCCGATCCGGCCACGAAACAATCCGCCCCCGCCTCGACCAATGGCCCGATGGTGTTGGGATCAACCCCGCCATCGACCTGAATATGAATGTCGCGGTCGCCAATCATCTCGCGGATCTGGCGCACTTTATCAACGCTGGAGGGGATGAATTTCTGCCCGCCGAAACCGGGATTGACGCTCATCACCAAAACCATATCGCACAGATCAAGAAGGTATTCGACCGCCGACGCCGGCGTGCCGGGATTAAGGCTAATGCCCGCCTTGGCGCCCGTCGCCTTGATCGCCTGAAGTGTGCGATGCGGATGCGGCCCGGCCTCAAAATGCGCCACGATCATATCCGCGCCTGCCTGGGCATAGGCCTCGATATAAGGGTCCACCGGCGCAATCATTAGGTGCACATCCATGACTGTCTTCACATGCGGGCGAAACGCCTTAACGGCGGGCGGGCCAAAGGTCAGGTTGGGCACGAAATGCCCATCCATCACATCCACATGCACCCAATCCGCCCCCTGATCCTCAATCGCCCGTATTTCTGCGCCAAAATTGGCGAAATCGGCGGAAAGGATTGACGGGGCGATCTTGATAGAACGGTCGAATGTCATAGCTCATACCTCAGGGTATATCTGTGTAAGGCGCGGGGCAGCAAGGAACCGCCCCGCCAATATCGTAACTGTCTTAGACGGCTTTTTGCGCCAACGCCCCATCCGCGTAGCGCGCCGCCATGTCATCCATGTCAATGACGGTGATCTTCGCGGCATTGCCCGCCGTGCCGAACCGCTCAAACCGGTCGCGACACAGGTCTTCCATCTCGTTCATCGCCGCCGTCAGGAACTTGCGCGGATCGAACTGACCGGGGTTTTCGGTCGCCACCTTGCGGAACTGTCCGGTCATCGCCATGCGGCAATCGGTGTCGATATTGACCTTGCGCACCCCCATCTTGATGCCTTTTTCGATCTCTTCGACCGGCACGCCATAGGTCTGGGGCATATCGCCGCCATAGGCGTTGATCAAATCCTGCAACTCCTGCGGAACCGAGCTTGAGCCATGCATCACAAGATGCACCGACGGGAGCTTTTCATGGATCGCCGCGATGGTCTTCATCGACAGGATATCGCCATCGGGCTTGCGGGTGAACTTATAGGCACCGTGGCTCGTGCCACAGGCAATCGCCAGCGCATCACATTGCGTCTTGGTGACAAAATCAACCGCCTGATCCGGGTCGGTCAATAGCTGCTCCTGGCTCAGCTTGCCGGACGCGCCCGACCCGTCCTCTTCCGCCGCTTCGCCGGTCTCAAGCGAGCCAAGAACGCCCAACTCCCCCTCGACCGACGCGCCGACCCAATGCGCCATGTCGGTCACGCGCTTGGTAATATCGAGGTTATATTCATAAGACGCGGGCGTCTTCATATCCGCCTCAAGGCTGCCGTCCATCATCACGCTGGTAAACCCGTGCCGGATCGCACTCAAACAGGTCGCCTCGTTGTTGCCGTGGTCCTGATGCATGCAGACCGGAATTTGCGGGAACATCTCGGCCAAGGCCTGCACCATATGGCGCAGCATAATATCGCCCGCATAAGAGCGCGCGCCGCGGCTCGCCTGAAGGATCACCGGCGCGTCGACCTTTTCGGCCGCCTTCATGATGGCAAGCCCCTGTTCCATATTGTTGATGTTGAACGCGGGCACGCCATAACCCTGTTCGGCGGCGTGATCGAGAAGTTGGCGAAGCGTTATCAAAGCCATGTGTGGCGTCTCCTTAAAGCTGGCCCATGTAAGCGGCGTTATCGGCCATCCGGCACGAGAATCCCCACTCGTTATCATACCATGCCAGCACGCGCACGAGGCGACCGCCCATGACTTTGGTCTGATCGCTGGCAAAATTCGACGAATGGGTGTTGTGATTGTAATCGACCGATACTTTCGGCTCGGTTTCATAGGACAAAACACCCCTCATCCGCCCTGCCGCCGCCTCAGCGATGATCGCGTTTATATCCGCCTCCGTGACCGTCTTTGCCGCCTGAAACGTAAGGTCAACCGCCGAGACATTCGGCGTCGGCACCCGAATCGCCGACCCATCAAGCCGCCCCCGCATCTCGGGCAGCACCTCGCCAATCGCCTTCGCCGCCCCGGTCGAGGTCGGGATAAGGCTCATCGCCGCCGCGCGGGCGCGATAAAGGTCTTTGTGACGGCGATCCAAGGTCGGCTGATCCCCGGTATAGGAATGCACCGTGGTCATGATGCCATGCTCGATCCCGACTGCATCGTTGAGAACCTTGGCAATCGGCGCAAGGCAATTCGTCGTGCACGATCCGTTGGAAATGACCTCATGCGCGGGCTGCATCTGCTGGTGATTGACGCCGTAAACCGCCGTCAGGTCGGCATTCTTCGCCGGGGCCGACACAAGCACCCGCCGCGCGCCCTGCCCAAGATGCACCGCCGCCGCATCGCGCGCGTTGAACTGTCCCGAACACTCAAGCACCACATCGACCCCCGACCAATCAAGCTCGGTCGGCTCATAGGTCGAGAAAACCTCGATTGCCCCCCGCCCGACATTCATCCGGTTGCCATCAACCGTGATCTCGCCGGGAAACCGTCCATGCACCGAGTCATATTTGAGCAGATGCGCGTTGGTCTCGATCGGGCCGGTGGCGTTCATCTTCACCACCTCAATATCGTCCCGCCCGCTCTCGATAATCGCGCCAAGGGTGCAGCGTCCAATCCGCCCCATGCCATTGATGCCAATCCTGATCGTCATCGTCCTGACCTCTCCAAGCTCAACCCATCAAGGCGCGGGCCTTGTCGGCCACCGCTTCTGCCGTAATGCCGAAATTGCGATACAGGTCGTCCGCCGGGGCCGACGCGCCATAGCCCGTCATCCCGACAAAGCCGCCATTGTCGCCCAATAGCGCGTCCCAAGATGTCTGCACCGCTGCCTCGACCCCGACGCGCGGTGCCGTGCCAAGAACCGCAGCGCGATACCCCGCATCCTGCGCCGCAAATAGCTCCATACAAGGCACCGAGACAACCGCCGCCCCCACGCCCTGCGCCGCAAGCAGATCGGCGGCTGCGAGCGCAATCTCAACCTCCGACCCGCTTGCCAAGAGGGTCACGTCGCGCGCGCCCTCTGCCCCGCGCAAAACATATGCCCCGCGTCTGGTCCGATTTTCCGCGCAATGCTCTGTGCGCAGCGTCGCCAACCCCTGCCGCGATAGCGCCAGAACCGACGGCGTCGCCGGATCACTGATCGCGATTTCCCACGCTTCCGCCGTCTCAACCGCGTCCGCCGGGCGGAACACGTTGACGTTCGGCATGATGCGCAGACTTGCAAGATGTTCGACCGGCTGATGCGTCGGCCCATCTTCGCCAAGCCCGATGGAATCATGCGTCATCACATAGACCACCGGCTGCTGCATCAACGCCGAGAGCCGGATCGCCGGGCGGCAATAATCGGCAAAGGCCAGGAACGTGCCGCCATAGGGCTTCAATCCGCCATGCAGGCTGATGCCATTCATCACCGCCGCCATGCCATGTTCGCGAATACCGTAATGGATATACGCGCCGCCGTAAGTGTCGCGACTGACCGGACTCATGCCGCTGGTGCGGGTATTGTTCGATCCGGTAAGGTCCGCCGACCCGCCCACCGTATTGGGCAGCGTCGCATTGATGACCTCAAGCACCATCTCGCTGGCCTTGCGGGTGGCCACCTTGGGCGCTTCCTGCGAGAGCTGTGCTTTATAGGCGTTGATCGCCGCCCCAAGCGCCGCGTCATCCACCGGCGCCAGCGCCGCCTCAAACGCACCGCGCCTGTCCGAGGCCGCAAGCCGCGCCTCCCATGCCTGCCGCGCCGCCTTGCCGCGCGCCGCAATCGCCTCCCACGCCGCGCGCACATCGCCCGGTATCTCAAACGGCGCATAGGGCCAGCCCAGCATCTCGCGCGCCGCCGCAATCTCTTCCGGCCCGAGCGGTGCGCCATGCGTGGCGCTCGTGCCCTGCTTGGTCGGCGCGCCAAAACCGATGATCGTCTTACACGCAATCAGCGACGGACGCGGATCGGCCTTGGCCGCTTCAATCGCCGCGGCGACCGCCGCGCGGTCATGGCCGTCAACCGCCTGCACATGCCAGCCACTGGCGGCAAAACGTGCCTGCTGATCTGTTGATGACGACAGGCTCACCGCGCCGTCAATCGTAATATCATTGTCGTCCCAAAGCACGACCAGCCGCCCAAGCCCCATATGGCCTGCGAAATCAATCGCCTCATGGCTGATCCCTTCCATGAGGCAACCATCTCCGGCAATCACGTAAGTGAAGTGATCCACAAGATCGTCGCCAAACCGCGCGTTCATCATCCGCTCGGCAAGCGCCATACCGACCGCCGTCGTGATCCCCTGCCCCAAAGGCCCGGTCGTCGTCTCGATCCCCTTGGCATGGCCATATTCCGGGTGTCCCGCCGTGCGCGATCCCCATTGACGAAAATTGCGGATCTGGTCCATGTCCATATCGTCATAGCCCAATAGATTGTGGATCGCATAAACCAACATCGACCCATGCCCCGCGCTCATCACGAACCGATCCCGGTCCGGCCATCTATCCGCGCTCGGGTCCACGCGCATAAAGCGGTTGAACAAAACCGTCGCAACATCCGCCATGCCCATCGGCGCGCCGGGATGGCCGGAATTGGCCGCCTGCACCGCATCCATGCTTAGCGCGCGAATGGCGTTGGCCATCTGGCCCTCAAGATTGGTCGCAATCGTGGCGTGCTGGTTCATGTCCTCTCCTCCCCTCGCACGCCTCAGGCGCGCTTGCTCTCGCTCACCAGACGGTGAACCATCGGCGTGAAAATAAGCTGCATCGCAAGGTCCATCTTGCCGCCCGGAATGACGATAGAATTGGCCCGGCTCATCCAGCTCCCCTCGATCATCGAGGTCAGATACGGAAAATCTATACCACGCGGGTTCCTGAACCGGATCACCACGATGCTCTCATCTGCGGTCGGGATCCACCGCGCACAGAAGGGGTTGGAGGTATCGACAACCGGCACACGTTGGAAATTCACATCCGTTTCGATGAACTGCGGACAGATGCAATGCACATAGGCGTGCATCCGGCGCAGGATCGTGTCGGTCACGGCCTCGGTGGTATAGCCGCGCTGCGCCTTGTCGCGGTGAATTTTCTGAATCCATTCAAGGTTGATGACCGGTACCACCCCGATCTTGAGATCGGCCAGTGCCGCAAGGTCCACATCCTCATTGACCACCGCCCCGTGCAACCCCTCGTAAAACAAAAGGTCCGATCCCTCCTCGAACGCGGCCCAGTCGGTGAAATGGCCCGGCGCGACGCCATAGCGCTCGGCCTCGCCATCATCATGGACATAATGCCGGGTCTGCCCCGCGCCGGTCTCGCCATAATCGCGAAACACCCGCTCCAACGCCCCCAATTCATTGGCATCATACGAGAAATGACTAAAGGTCTCATCGCCCGAGGCCTTGCGCTTGCCCAACTCGATTTTCATCGACGCCCGATCATATCGGTGGAACGCATCGCCTTCGATGCTGACCGCGCTGATCCCCTCGCGGCGGAAAATCTGGTCAAAGGTGGATTTGACCGTCGATGTTCCCGCCCCGGACGAGCCAGTGACCGAAATGATTGGGTGTTTCTTACTCATGATGACAAAGTCCTTTTACGGGCCTCAGTTTCGAAAAAGCCCCCGGCGCCCAAAGAGCGCCGAAACCTCATGCTCGGGTAAATCGTGGTAGGTTGCGACACGGGCGACCTTCTCGGACGATCCGAACACAAAAGGCGTGCGCTGATGCAGATGCCCGGCCGCCTTGTCCATGATCGGATCAGACCCATCCGTGGCCAGCCCCCCCGCCTGCTCGACGACAAAGGCAATCGGCGCACATTCATAAAGCATCCGCAGGCGTCCAAGGTCATAGCCCTCGCGCCCGTCCGATGGGTAAAGAAAGACGCCGCCGCGCGTGATGATGCGATGCGTTTCGGCGACAAGAGACGCCACCCAACGCATGTTGAAATTGCGCCCGCGTGGCCCTTCGCTCCCGGCGATACAATCGTCGATAAAGGCGCGCACCGGCTTGGTCCAATGGCGGTAATTCGAGGCGTTGATGGCAAATTCGCTGCTCTGGGGCGGGATCACCATCCGCGCTTCGACCAATTCAAACCGCTGCGTGTCGGGGTCGAGAATATAATGCTGTGTGCCATCGCCAAAGGTCACGACAAGCCCGGTTTGCGGGCCGTAAATGACATATCCGCCCGCGATTTGCTCTGTTGCCGGACGCAACACGCTCGCCTCGCCCGTCGCCTTGGCCTCATAGATCGAAAAGATCGACCCGATCGACACGTTGACGTCGATATTGGACGACCCGTCAAGCGGGTCCATCGCCACGACATACTGTCCCTCCGGGTTCAACTCGATCACCTCGTCGCGCTCTTCCGAGGCCCAGAACCGGGTCGAGGTCTTGGCAAGGGCGGCAGCGAACATCTCGTCGGCGATCACATCAAGCGCCTTTTGATCGTCCCCATCGGCATTGGCCGCGCCGACCTGTGCGCCCAAAGCCTCCCCAAGCGGGCCGCGCGCAATAATCCGCGCCACGTCGACCGACACGGCACAAATCGCCGCCATCAACGGGCGCAGGGGTTCGGGAATGTGGTCGGTCACGATGGAAGAGGTGTTGTCAGTCATGGTGCTATCTCACTGGCGTTTGATCTGCATTGCATTTCACAGATACGGTGGTTGTAAAATTTAATAATTTGACGTGCTGCATAAGCATAATTTAAACCAGAATTGAAATGCCAAAAAAAGAATCCATAACGCTCAAGCAGTTACGCGCTTTGGCAACGGTTGCCGATCACGGCACCATCACCGCCGCAGCTGAGACACTCGGCCTCACCCCCCCGGCGGTGCATACGCAATTGCGCGGTCTGGAGGCCGCCATCGGCTCCAAAGTCCTCACCAGCAGCGGCACAAGCGGTGCCATCCTGACCGCCGAAGGCGAGGCGCTCCTGACCACGGCCCTGCAAATTGATTCCGTTTTGGATAGCTGTCTCGACAAGATTCGCGCCCTGCGGGACGGGCAATCGGGCGTCGCGGTGCTTGGGGTGGTCTCGACGGGCAAATATTTTGCCCCCGGCCTCGTCGTGCGCCTGCGCGATGCCTTCCCCGAGATTGATGTGATCCTCAAAGTCGGCAACCGCGACAAGATCATCGGCGATCTCAAACAAGGCGCGATCGAGCTTGCGGTGATGGGCCGCCCACCGCGCAGCCCCGCCAATATCTCCTACGAGATTGGCCCGCATCCGCATGTCATTATCGCCCGCCCCGACCATCGCCTTGCCCAGATCGACAACATAAGCCCCGCCGACCTTCTCTCCGAAACCTTCATCTCCCGCGAGATCGGCTCGGGCACCCGGATCCTGATGATGCGCTATCTTGATCGCGTGGGCGAAGGCATGACCTATCGACAGGTCGAAATGGGCAGCAACGAAACCATCAAACAGGCGGTGATTGCGGGTCTTGGGATCGCGATGATCTCGCAACATACGGTGACGGATGAACTGAACGCGGGCCGCCTTGTGGCGCTGAACGTGCCGGGCCTGCCCATCGTGCGTCATTGGTATCTGTTGCATCGCACCGACCTGCGCATGACCCCGACGCTACAAACCGTGCGCGACTTCATCCTCGGCCTGAAGGCAAACTTTCTGCCGCGCCGGAACCATTAACCGTCCTGCGCCGCCTCATACCATTGCGCGATGATGCGGCGCTCTTCGGCGTCCATCCAACTGACATTCGCGGGCGGCATCGCCATGCTGCGTGCCGATTGCAGATAAATCCGCCGCGCCTGCGAGGCGATTTCCTGCGGCGTCTCAAGCAGCACATTCTTGGGCGCATGGCCGATCCCGTCCCAGCCCGGCTCGCGCGCGTGGCACATGGAACATTTGCCAAGCACGATATCCGTGACCTCCTCGAACCCCGCCGCATCGGCATAGACCTGCTCGGTCGCGCTAAAGGCGCGGGCTTCGGCGTCCTCAAGGCTGCCATGATCCGGCCCGGCCATCGACAGCGCCATAATGGCGACGAACAACGCCACCGTCGCGCCCCAAGTCCACCATTTCATGCCGCCGCCCGCGTGCATCGTGTTAAAGAAATGCCGGATCGTGACCCCCATCAGGAACACCAGCGCCGCAATAGCCCAATTATACTGCGTCGCAAAGGCCAGCGGGTAGTGATTGCTCAGCATGAGGAAAATCACCGGCAGCGTGAGGTAATTGTTATGCGTCGAGCGCAGCTTGGCAATCTTGCCATACTTAGGATCCGGCTTGCGCCCGGCCTTGAGGTCCGCCACCACGATGCGCTGGTTCGGCATGATGATGAAAAACACATTCGCGGTCATGATCGTCGCAGTGAACGCCCCAAGATGAAGCATCATCGCCCGGCCCGTAAAGACCTGTGTATAGCCCCAGCCCATCGCCACCAAAAGCGCGAACAACACCAGCATCAAGAGCGTCGGCTTCTGCGCCAACCCCGATTTGCAGAGCCGGTCATAGACGAGCCAGCCAATCGTGAGCGACACCGCCGAGATCAAAATCCCCTGCCAAAGCACCATGTCGGTTTTCGTCGCATCAATAAGGTAAAGCTCGCCGCCCATCCAATAGACGACCATCAACAACGCCGCCCCGCTCAGCCAGGTCGAATAGCTCTCCCATTTGAACCAGATGAGATGCTCGGGCATCGCCGCCGGGGCCACAAGGTATTTGCGGATATGGTAAAACCCGCCCCCATGCACCTGCCATTCCTCGCCATCCGCGCCGCCAAGATCGCCCTCCCGGCGCAGCCCAAGGTCAAGCGCGATAAAGTAAAAAGACGACCCGATCCACGCAATCGCCGTGATCACATGCAGCCATCGTAGGGCAAATTCCGCCCAGTCGATCAAAAAGGTCATTACCATAATGCACACCCCGTTTTTGCCCTCTGGGCACCGTAGCGCCCCGGATCATTTTCCTCTATTGTAGAAAAAACCCGAAGAGCTTCAAAGAAAACCATAAAATCGCTCGCGTAAGAACTCGGAATTTAGCATGTCCTATCTCGATAACATTCGGACCTTCGTGCGTGTCTATGAATTAGGCAATATGTCCGCCGCCGCCCGCGATCAGCGCATTTCGGCCGCCGTGGCCTCGTCGCGCATATCGCAACTCGAGGACTATCTCGGTGTGCGCCTGTTCATGCGCACCACGCGCCAATTGAACGCCACCGAACAGGGCGAGGTGTTTTACGGCGGCGCGTGCAAGATTCTCGAAACCATCGACGACGCCGAAGCCGCCGTCAGCTCGATCACCCAATCGCCCCGCGGCAGCCTGCATGTCGCCGCGCCGCTTGGCATTGGCCGCCGCCTGATTGCGCCCCATGTGCCCTCCTTCAAAGAGAAATACCCCCTGATCGACCTGCGCCTGCGCCTGTCTGATCGCAAACTGGACCTGACCGCCGAGGGGCTGGACGTGGCCTTTTTCCTTGGTCTGCCCGAGGATAGCACGCTCAGGATGCGCAAATTTGCCGATTGCCCGCGCGTGCTCTGCGCCGCGCCCGCCTATCTTGCGGCGCGCGGCCTGCCCAAAACCCCCGAAGAGCTGACCAATGGCATCCATGATTGCCTCAACCTGCGCTATCCCGGCGCGCCGGAATTTCAATGGATGCTGCAAATGCCCGAAGGCACGCGCAAATTCGCCGTCAAAGGCCCGTTTGAAACCGATGATGGCGATGTTCTGACCCATTGGGCGCTCGACGGGCACGGCATCATCCTCAAACCCGTGTTTGAGGTCTGCGAACATCTTGCCTCCGGCGCGCTGGTGCCGGTGCTGCAAAAGACGCCGCCCGTGCCGATCCATCTCGCCTGTCTTTACACGCACCGCCGCCACCAAGATCCCAAAACCCGCCTGTTCATCGACTTCATGGCGACACGGATCCAAGACGAGCTGGCCCAGCGTCAGGTCGCAGGCGTTTAACTGCCCCGATAGGTCGAATAGCCAAACGGCGACAACAGCAGCGGCACATGGTAATGCGCCGCTTCGCTCATCCCGAACCGCAACGGCACCACATCAAGAAACCGTGGCTCCTCGGGCGCAACACCGCAGGCATCAAGATACGCCCCCGCATGGAACACCAACTCATAGGTGCCACGCGCGAACTCTGCCGCGGGCAGGATTTGCTCATCCGTGCGCCCGTCGGCATTGGTCACAAGGCTGCGCAGATGCGCCCGCGTTTCGCCGTCGATCCGGTAGAGGTCAATCTTAAGCCCTTCCGCCGGACAGCCCCGCGCCGTATCGAGAACATGGGTTGTAAGATATCCAGACATGTAATGCCCCCAAACTATTCATTCCGCCCTGTTGTGACGGCAAAACCGCCCGAAAGACAGGCATCAGTAACAAAGAAGACTTTCAAAAAATCAATGAAAGTCTTTCGAATTATTGTGAGATAGAAATAAACGATCATGATCGGAGACCAAAACGTGAGCAGATATCCCCGTGATATGCGCGGCTACGGGCCGAACGCACCGGACCCACACTGGCCCGGTGGGGCCAAGATCGCTGTGCAATTCGTCCTCAACTACGAAGAGGGCGGCGAGAACTGCGTCCTGCATGGCGACGCCGCCTCCGAGGCGTTCCTCTCCGATATTGCCGGGGCCGCCCCTTGGCCGGGGCAACGCCACTGGAACATGGAATCGATCTACGACTACGGCGCGCGCGCCGGGTTCTGGCGCCTGCACCGCCTGTTTACCGGCGCCGACATTCCCCTGACGATCTACGGCGTCGCCACCGCGCTGGCCCGCTCCCCCGAACAGGTCGCCGCGATGAAAGCCGCCGATTGGGAAATTGCGTCGCACGGCCTCAAATGGGTCGAGCACAAGGACATGCCAGAGGCCGAAGAACGCGCCGCCATCGCCGAGGCCATCCGCCTGCACACCGAAGTGGTCGGAGGCCGCCCGCGTGGCTGGTATACGGGCCGCTGTAGCGCCAATACCGTCCGCCTCGTCGCCGAAGAGGGCGGCTTTGCCTATATCTCCGATACCTATGACGACGACCTGCCCTATTGGATCGAGGTCGGGGAGCGCGACCAACTCATTCTCCCCTACACGCTCGAAGCCAACGACATGCGCTTTGCCACCGCGCCGGGCTATATCACCGGCAAGCAATTCTTCACCTACCTCAAAGACGCCTTCGACACGCTCTACGCCGAAGGCGATGCGGGCGCGGCCAAGATGATGTCCATCGGCCTGCATTGCCGCCTCATCGGGCGTCCGGGCAAACTTGCGGGCCTCAAACGCTTTATCGACTATATTCAAGGCTTTGAGGGCGTCTGGACCCCGCGACGCATCGACATCGCCAACCACTGGGCCGCGACGCACCCTCATACCCGCTGGCCCCGCCCCTCGCAGATGTCGCGCACCGATTTCGTCGCCGCCTATGGCAGCATCTTTGAGCATTCCCCCTGGATCGCCGACGCCGCCTATGACCTCGAACTCGGCCCCGCCCATGACTGCGCCGCAGGTGTGCATAACGCCCTCTGTCGCATCTTCCGCAGCGCGCCGCGCGACAAGCGCCTCGCCGTGCTCAACGCCCACCCCGACCTCGCCGGCAAACTCGCCACCGCTGGCCGCCTCACCGCAGAGAGCACCACCGAACAGGCCAGCGCCGGGCTGGATATGCTGACCGACGCCGAGCGCGAAAGATTCACCGCGCTCAATACCTCTTATGTCGAAAAACACGGCTTTCCCTTCATCATCGCCGTGCGCGACCATGACAAAGCCTCGATCCTCGCCGCGTTCGCCCGCCGTATCGACAGTGATACCGAAACCGAACTCGACGAGGCCTGCCGCCAGGTCGAGCGCATCGCTGAATTTCGCCTCATGGACCTCTTGCCATGACCCGCACGCTCCGGCCCCAGCCCCTCACCGCAGAGGCTTTCGCCCCCTTCGGTGACGTGCTGGCGCTCAAGGACAGCCCCGACAAACGCATCAACCAAGGGCTTTGCGGGCGTCACCACGACCTCGCCAATATGGACTTTGATGGAGGCCGCGCCGGGATAAGCCTGTTTGACGCCACCCCGCGCAGCCTGCCCTACCGGCTCGATATGGTCGAACGCCACCCGCTCGGAAGCCAGGCCTTCCTGCCGCTCCATCCCGCGCCGTTCCTTGTCATCGTCGCGCCGGATGACAACGACACCCCCGGCACACCACAGGCGTTTCTGACCGCGCCGCACCAAGGCATCAACCTGCATAAAAATACATGGCATGGCGTGCTGACGCCGCTGCATGCACCGGGGCTTTTCGCCGTGATCGACCGGATTGGCGATGGCGACAACCTTGAGGAATACTGGTTCGACACCCCCTATACCGTCGCACCCAATACCCCCTAATCCGCCAATAAAAGAAGCGGACTCTCTACATCTTGGAACAGGAAGGACACCATGACTGATTCATCCATAGGGACCCCGGAGCAGCTCCGCGATCCCAATTACACCCCGCCGCTGGCAAAGGCCGTGCCCCTCGGCATCCAGCACGTTCTGGCGATGTTCGTCTCCAACGTCACCCCCGCGATCATCGTCTGTGGCGCGGCGGGTTTCGGCTTTGGCTCAAACTCGCCCGACTTCCCGCAAATGATCTACATGATCCAGATGTCGATGTTCTTTGCCGGTATCGCGACGCTCATCCAGACCATCGGCTTCGGCCCGGTCGGCGCACGCCTGCCCATCGTCCAGGGTACCTCTTTCGCCTTCATCCCCGTGATGATCCCGCTTGTTGCGGGTAAAGGCGTCGATGCGGTCGCCGTTCTGATGGGTGGCGTCCTTGTTGGCGGCATCTTCCATGCCTTCCTTGGGCTGTTCATCGGCAAGATCCGCTTTGCCCTGCCCCCGCTCGTGACCGGCCTTGTGGTGACAATGATCGGCCTCGCGCTGGTCAAGGTCGGCATCCAATACGCTGCGGGCGGTGTGCCCGCCATCGGCACGCCGGACTACGGCAGCCTGCAAAACTGGACCGTGGCCAGCATCGTGATCCTCGTGACCCTCGGCCTGAAATTCTACGCCAAGGGCATGCTCTCGGTCTCCGCTGTGCTGCTCGGCCTTCTGGTGGGCTATATCGTCGCCTATTTCATGGGCATGGTCAGCTTTGCCAACGTGGGCCGCGCCGCGCCCATCGCGCTGCCCAATCCGCTGCATTTCGGGCTCGAGTTTTCCGTCGCCGCGATCATCGGCTTCTGCCTGATGGGCTTTGTCTCTGCGGTGGAAACCGTGGGCGATGTCTCGGGCATTACCAAGGGCGGCGCAGGCCGCGAAGCCACCGACAAGGAAATCGAAGGCGCGACCTATGCCGACGGGATCGGCACCGCCCTCTCCGGTCTCTTCGGAGCATTGCCCAACACCTCCTTTAGCCAAAACGTCGGCCTCATCGCCATGACCGGCGTCATGAGCCGCCACGTCGTCACCATCGGCGCAATCTTCCTGATCCTTGGCGGGCTGGTCCCCAAGATCGGCGCGATCATCTCAACCGTGCCCATCGAAGTTCTGGGCGGCGGTGTGATCGTGATGTTCGGCATGGTCGTCGCGGCGGGCGTGTCGATGCTCTCGGACGTGGATTGGAACCGGCGCAACATGGTGATCTTCGCCATCGCCCTGTCGCTCGGCCTCGGCCTGCAACTCGAACCCGGCGCGCTGCAACACATGCCCGGCACGCTCAAGGTTCTCGCCACCTCCGGCATCCTCCCGGCCGCCGTGATCGCCATCGTGCTGAACCTCATCCTGCCCGAAGACCTCGCCGCCGAAGAAATCGCCGGCGGACATGCAGGCCACGCCAACGACGACTAAGCTCACAGTCATTTAAAACCCAAAACCGGGGCGCCCTCGCGTCCCGGTTTTTCTTTGGTCAGGGTCTGGAATATCCCTATTTCAGGATTGCAAAGGCAACCCAAGAGACCGGATCAGCGCCTGTCGTTGAACAGCAATCATGCGCTTGGATCGGGGTATGAAAAATGGATTTTCTGAACGCCTTAGAGCAACGCAAACAGCACATAGCCGACCTTCGATGTCGGCAGAAGTTCGCAATGCAGCATCACCAAAGCAGCCATTGGCTTTTGAAGCAGTCTGCAATAGGTTCGCGCGCTCAGCCTATAAACACGTTTTGCACTAAATAAGCAAAGATGAACCCTAATTTTGGAACGCGCTCTCGATGAACCGCGCAACATCGGTGGTCTGATGACGCAAATCATCTCAAGCAACGCCGACGTTTTTGCTGCGTTTCTGTATCGCGGCTAAAGTTTGCTCTGCTTATTTATTGCAGTGCAACGCATATTTTGATCATTATATTTTCAATAAACCTTCATGCCTCGAGCCAAGTCTCTTTCATGGTCACGCCATGCGCAAAAAGAGAGGCTGTTCTTAGGTTCAAATGTTGCTAGGTCTGCCGCCAAAAGGACTTGTGCCATGACTTCACCTCAGACCGTCGCTTCTGATCTTGTTTACGCAATTGCAGAGTTTGCGGATGCACCTGCCATGTCAGATCAGGGCTGCACGATCAGCTATTCGAGGCTTGGGCAATTTGTTAAAGGCCTTGGTACCCATCTGGACACACCGCAAATCGTTGGCGTTTTTGGGTCCCCCGGCGTTGTCATGGCGGCAAGCGCGGTGGCCTGTGTAATTCATGGGCGACCTTTCGTGCATTTGGATCCGGGCATGCCGCAAATGGTGCTGCACAACATCATTTCAGAACTGAACGTCAGCTTGGTCATCACATGTCAAACCGCAGCCACGGGCCATCTGCCCCGCAACTGCACGACATTGGATGCCACTGCCCTTTTAAGTGACACGCCCAATTCGCCTAAACCATTAAAAGCGAACAACGTTCTTCCAGATGACCCGATTTATCTGGTGGCAACCTCCGGCACGACAGGGCGGCCAAAATGCATTCCAGTATCACAAGATGCTGCCCACCTATCCTATAACTGGCGTGACGCATTTACCCCCTATGGCACCGGCATGCGCGTGGGCATTTACGTCTTTGCCATATGGGAAATGTTTCGCCCGCTGCGCAAAGGCGCCGAACTGTGGTTTCCCGATGCCAGCACCTTGTTTTCGCCACGTGAATTGGCTGATTTTCTGATCAAATACCGCATTGATGAAATGCTATTCACACCATCCTTTTACGACACATTCCTATCCGTATTGGACAACGACAAGGCCGCAGCATTGCCCCTGAGCCGCGTTATTTTGAACGGTGAAGTTGTGAGCGATGATCTGATCACCGCCTCATTGAACAAACTGCCAAATGCGGCGCTTTGGAACCTCTATAGCATTTGCGAAACCCACGATGTGTGTATGTCACACCTAACCGAAGCAGTCGGGGACGCGCCTGCGTCTGTTGGCATTCCGATGAAACATCTACGCGCCATTATTCTGGACGAGACGGATACGCCATGCCCAACGGGAACCTCGGGCCAACTGCATTTCGAGGGGCCCAGAATGCTTGGGCGCGGATACATCAACCGCCCGGAAGAAACCCGTTTGCGGTTTCGGGAGTTGACGATAGATGGGCAAGAAACGCGGCTCTACGACACGGGTGATCAGGCGTGGATCGACAACACAGGTGCCCTTCATATCGAAGGACGTATTGCCCATATGCTCAAACTGCGCGGGTTCTCGATCCAAACACGCGACCTAACGGATACGATGCGTGACAGTCTGGCGTTTTCCAGCGCGGCCCCTTGGGTGGCGGAGGTAGGCACGCGCGGGCAAAGCCTGATCTTCTATTTTGCCGCCGATGCGACCCATGCCCAGGCCAACGCGGATCGCTGGGGTTTAAGCGCAGGTATCAATCGGATGCCAGCAGAACTAGCCACCAAATTGCGGGCCGTGTTGCCTACCTATTGCGTACCCGCGTTCCTTGTTCAGATGGATGCGCTGCCCCTTCATCCCGTATCAGGAAAAGCCGATATGCGGGCCTTACCGCCGGTGAAGGACGAGGCAGATGCACCAGATGCCTCTGAAGACGCGGTGATCGCCGCCGCCGCAATCGCAATGGGATGCACTGCGTCGCAAATCGATCCATCGCTGAATTTTCATGACCAAGGTGGCGATTCCTTGATGTGCGTGACCCTAATGTTGGAGCTGGAAAAAACCTATGGTCGCCCAATCGACTTTGAATTGGCGATGAACGTGCCCCTTCACCGTCTGGACCAGTTGATGACGCAAGAGGCCGACACACCCGCCCCAACCGACGACTTTGACCGCCCCGGCATATTGTTAACCGGTGCCACTGGTTTCTTAGGTGGTCACGTCTTCGCCCAAGCAGCAAACAGCCTCCCGGCGGGACAGGTTGTGTATTGCCTCGTGCGCGATAAAAATCGTGGTGCCCGTGATCGGCTTGACGAAGTGGCCTTGGCCAATGGAGTCGCCCGCGACAAATACGTTATGGTTCCGGGCACATTGGATGCACCCGATTTTGGCCTTGAACTACCGGCTCTCAACGCATTGGCCAGGTCGGTCACACAGGTCATTCATTGCGCGGCAATGGTGAACCTCGCCATCGGTCGCGAGGAAATGTTGGACTGGTCAGCGCGTGGCATGACCACAGTGTTAAACTTCTGCGCGGCAGCAAATGCTGATCTACGTTTCACATCGTCCAGCGCGGTGTTCCCTGATCGTGGCGGCCCTTGGCCAGAAGCACCCGCACAAGTGTGGGAGGGATGCACGGGTTACGGTGCTGCAAAAATCGCGGCTGAAGCTGCGATACAAAACTCGGAAGTTCCGGCTGCAATCGTGCGGCTTCCGTCGCTTTATGATCTGAACACACCAAACCCGCGCGACATTTACGAGATCATCTTACAGGCGTCTTTGCGTGCAGGTCACATGCCCCAGTCGCTTGAATTCCCAATGACTGACGTGACAGCTGCTGCTGCTTTCCTGCTTGGCCCTGTAACGGGGCCCACTGCCCCGATTTACAACCTGATGACGGATACGCACATCGCGCCCAAATGCGCAGACCCGTTGGCACCCGCAGATTGGTTGGCCGCAGTCGAACTGAACCCTGGCATCGCCAACGTCATTGCGAATTTTCCCGATACCTTGCAAGCGGACGCGACATTCACCAATACAGCCGCACGCGACGCTTGGGAACAAATGTCGGATCGTCCGTACGAAGATATCAGCGACGCAAAAGCACTGCTATCGCGCCGCGCACAGACCTACCAAAGCGATCCCGCGTTGATCTGAAAGTCTTCCATCGTCAACGCGCGGGCCGCATCACTTACCAAAAATGCGGCAAGTTCAGCAACCTCGTCCGGTTGGACAAGCTGGTTTTGCGGATTGGACTTGGCATATTCGCTGCGGACCTCTTCCAAGGTCTGATCATTTGCAGCCATATCAGCGTCAATGAAGCGCCTTAACATCTCGGTCTCAACCCAAGTTGGGCTGATCGACGCACAGGTAACCCCATGCGCAGCACCTTCCAAACTGACGCAGCGGCCTAAACCCAAAAGCCCCGCCTTAGACGCGCAATAAGCCGCGTTATTCGCCATTCCGTTATGGGCGGCAACAGACGCGATGTTCACAATCCGCCCCCAGCCCCGGCGTTTCATATGTGGCATCGCGGCGCGGATCGTGCGGAACGAACCGCTTAGGTTTGTATCAATGTGGTCATCCCAAATCTGGTCAGGATGATCGATAACCGCCGCCTCTTCATAAACACCAGCCGCATTGACCAGTATATCAACTCCGCCATAAGCTTCAGCGACATTGCCGACAAAGGCATCCACACTCTCGCTTGATCTCACATCAAGCGTTGCGGCCTGGATACCAACATGCTCTGCACCAAGAATTTTGCGAACGTGGGCCTCATCGCCCGCGCTACGTGCGCCAACCACAACAGTTGTACCATCGCGCGCCAGCCTGCGTGCAATGGCAAGTCCCATCCCTGATAGCCCACCTGTTACGATTGCCGTTTTCTTGTCAGTTGTCATGCTTCTGTACCCAAGTAGAAAGTTATTGTCATCGGGTAAGCTAAATCGGCAGCGGTTGCACTGAATATTTGCCCTGAGTTTTTGTTTCATCTTGCCCAGTACCTCAAACTAGATTGGGTCCTGTTGGGTTAAAGTGAACAATACAATTTGTAGTGTGGTTCCTATCGGCTTTGCAGAACTCCAGAAGCCGCCATCCATTACGACGACTTGTAGGTCCGCTTCGTCCCGCAGAGGAGACGTCGATGTGTCGCGCAGCGAATGCCTGCTATCCGCCCTTCATGCATAATGCTGCGATCCACATCCAGACGGCACGAATGTCGAACTTGGCCCACAAGCCCCCACTCGACTGCACGACCAACGCCCCAAAGC
>JAPHRE010000010.1 GCA_026195905.1 Pseudopelagicola sp.
AATAAAATGGCGATCCCTGAAGGACTCGAACCCTCAACCTGCTGATTAGAAGTCAGCTGCTCTATCCAGTTGAGCTAAGGGACCGCTTGGGCCTGTTCCTAAAACTTTTCTCCGGCGACCGGAAGTGCCGATTTTTCAGAGGTCGATGCGCGTCTGTGCTCTTGAGGGGGTCGCGGGCGCGGCGGGCAATCAGCCTTGTTGCGCCGGGACGGTGACGCGCAGACCCTCCAACGCCTCGCTGACCGTAATCTGACAGGACAGGCGCGAGCGGGCGGGGTCCGGCTCCCACGCAAAATCGAGAAGGTCGGTTTCCATATCTTCGGGGGCGTCAAGCGTCGCGGCCCAATCCGCATCGACATACACATGACAGGTCGAACAGCTACACGAGCCGCCGCATTCCGCAACAATGCCGTCGATATTCGCCGCCCGCGCAGCTTCCATGACCGACAGGCCATCCTTGGCCTCAACAAGGGTTTCGACGCCATCGGGGCTGATGAAAGTGATCTGGGTCATTGAGGTCTCCTTACGCCGCTACGGGCGTCACCAGGGGAAGGGTTTTGAGCGGGGTTTCGGGGTCGGCAAGCGGCCCCTTCAGCGGCGATTGTCCCGCCTCGATAAGACGTTTGCCAATCATATAAGCGCGCGGGTCATTCATCGCATCCACCGCCAACAAACAGGAGCCTTTGAAATACCAATGGCTCTGCGACCGGGGCTTGTCTCCCTTACGGATCACCACCGCGTCAAAGCCGGTATTCAGCCCCGCAATTTGCAATTTCACATCGTATTGATCGGACCAGAACCAGGGCTTTGCCTGATAGGGCGCGCCTTGGCCAAGCATCGCCGCCGCCGCCGCTTCGGCCTGATCAATGGCGTTGGGCACCGATTCCAAACGGATGCGGCATCCCCGCAACGGGAAAGACGCGCAATCGCCCGCCGCATAGATCCCCGCCACAGAGGTTTCGCCAAATCCGTCGACGCGAATGCCGTTCTCAAGGACAAGCCCCGCCTGCTCGGCCAACGCGGTGCATGGGCGCACGCCAATACCCGCGATGACAAAATCAACCGCGATCTCGCTCCCGTCGCCAAGGCTGGCGCGGGTCACACGCCCGGCTTCCCCGTGTAACGCCGATAGGCCCACGCCTTCGCGCAGATCAACGCCGTGGCTTTGGTGCAGGTCACGGAACCAATCGGCGGTCTCGGCGCTCGCCACGCGGGCCAATATACGCGGGGCCATTTCCACAAGCGTCACCTGAAGCCCCTTGGAGGCCGCAACCGCCGCCGCCTCCAGCCCGATATAGCCGCCGCCGACAATAAGCACATGACGACCCTCGATAAATTCGCCCGCCATCGCGTCCGCGTCCGCAAGGCCACGCATCACATATACACCGTCCAGATCGCCGCCTACGGCGCTTGGAAGATGAATAGGCGCCGCCCCGGTGCAAAGCGCGATCTGATCACAGTCCAACACCTCGCCAGTCGCAAGCTCGATCTTTTTTTCCGCCGCCTCTAACGCCGCAACCTTGGTGCCAAGACGCAGGTCAATCTTCTGATCTCTGTAAAAATGCTCGGGGCGCAAATAAAGCCGCTCAAGGGCCATCTCCCCGGACATGTATTTCTTGGACAATGGGGGGCGCTGATACGGCGGCGCGGTCTCTTCGCCAATCAGCGAAAGCCGCCCGTCAAAACCAAGATTGCGAAGTTTTGCGGCCATAGCGGCACCCGCCTGACCGGCTCCGATGATTGCGATATGGGACATGGCTCAACCTCCGGCTCTGGTCCGGGCGCGGATCCGGGTCAACGGTCCGCGCCCAGTTTGGATCAATACATTTTGTAAGGTAGGAATTTCCCATCGAGCACGACCTTGACGCGGTCGCCCGCCGGGTTCTCCTCGCGTGAAATATCCATTGTGAAATCAATCGCTGACATGATGCCGTCGCCAAATTCTTCCTCGATAAGTGCCTTCATCGTGGTGCCATAAACCGCAATCACCTCGTAGAGACGATAAATCAACGGATCGGTCGGCACGGCGGTCGGAAGCGAGCCGCGATAGGGCACGGTCATCAAAAGGGCAATTTCCTCATCCGAGAAATTCAGACCCAGCGCATTGCCCGCTTTTGCGGCCTGTTCTTTGCTAAGCGAGATTTGCCCCATAAGCGCGGCGGTGGTCCATTCCTTGGATTGTCCCACAGCGGCGGCCACATCGGACCATTTGATATCGTTGAACGTCTTGTGCGCGACAATTTTTTCGGTGAGTTCTGCACGGGTTGTCATCTGGGTATCTCCATTGTGTCAGGGTATTGCGGAAAGCTCAGGCGCCAAAAGGCAGCCCTTCTTCGATGGGAAGTGCGGGGTCGCGCGACCATTCGTTCCACGACCCAAAGTAGATCGCGACATCCTTGACCCCTGCCTCTTTGAGGGCGAGAAACGTGTTCGACGCGCGCGCGCCCTTAAAACAGTAAAGTTTGACCGGGGTGTCTTGCGTGATCCCGACGGTGGCGCATTCCGCAAGGATTTCCTGCGTGGATTTGAACATCGGGCCATGCGCCGAAGGCTTCATCATCCGATACCATTCAATCCAAACAGCGCCGGGAATGCGGCCTTTGCGCGGACAGAAATCAACCCCATAAGGCGAGGACGAGGTGGCAATCCATTCGTCGATATCACGCACATCAAGGATCACCGCATCGGGATCCTCAATCGCTGCCTTCATATCCTCCACATCCATCATCAGGGCTTCGGCGGAAGGGTCGATATCGAACCCGGCTGGCGTCGGGGCGACAACATCGGTCGATACCACAAAGTTCTCGGCCTGCCATGCCGCAAACCCGCCATGCAGCACTTTGACCTTGGGATACCCAAGAAAGGACAAGAGGTAATACCCGCGACAGGACTGGCCAAACCCGCCCGCCATCGACGCCTCATAGATCACGGCGGTCTTTTTTCCGTCGAGGCCCGCAGCGCCAAATTCTGCGGCAAACTTGCCCTTCAACTCGGCCATGCCCGAGGCATCCGAGGTCGCAAGGAAGGTAAAGATATCATGCATATTCACCGCGCCGGGAACATGCCCTGCGGCAAAGCTCTCGGGATCGCGGGTGTCGATGACGACGGCAAGATCCGCCTCTGACAAGGTCTTTAGCTGTTCCGGTGTGATGAGTGCACTTTCCATAGTCTGTCTCCTGTTGCGATGAGGGGGGGAGGCTGGAGGAAGACACCCTGCCCCCAACACTCCATCACGTCTGTTTGCGGCCCAAACCCTTTGGGCCGGGCTCAGGCAGCGGCGATTGCGGCTTCGGTTTGGGCAATCAACATCCGCAGATGCTTGGTCGCCGGGGTCACGATGGCGATGAAATAGGCTTCGCGAAGACGCCGTTGCGCCGCGCCGCCGCTCACATAACCACGCGCCCCGCAATGAAGCTGTGCCCAATGCGCCGCCTCGACCGCCAACTCGCCCCCCCAAAGCCGCGCCTTGAGCACCCGAAGGTAGAACGCATCAGAGAGATCGTAGGGCGTTTTCGACAACTCCATCACCTCGCCCACAAGGGCGTCATAGTCGGCCTGAATGTCCGAGGGCTGCTTTTCGAGATACTGGTTGATATGGCCAAGCGGCTTTTCGACCTGGGTCATCAGGTCGATACAGCTTTTGATCATGCCCGCCGCCATCCCGCATTGCAGCAGGGTAAAGCCGGGGCGAATACGCTGGATAAACGCGTCCGCCGGATCGCCAAGAAGATAGGCATCGGGCACAAACACATCGCGGCATTGCACGTTGCAGGTCGCGGTGCCGCCCATCGCGACGAACTCGTGATCAAGCTGAAGCTTAATCCCCTCCCATGCGGCGTGAAAAATGGCCATGACGCGTTTCGGCGCGTCCTGCCCTTCGACCTCGACATGGAACATCGAGCCGAAATACCCGTCATCGACAAGGTTCGACACCCAAGGCAACAAGCCCTTGACCTTATAACCGCCCTCCACACGCACCCCCTTCAGGCGCATGGGTTCAATCTCGCCCATAGCTTTCATCGGGTTGGACATACCCGTGCCGCCCAGCGCCTGCCCCGCCGCCACTTTGGGCAATACCTCGGCCTTGAGGACATCATTGTCCGAAGAGGCGATATACCACGCCAGCGTATCCTGACACCAAACGCAAAACCCCGTGGACAAACAATATTCAGAGGCAGACGCCATGCTTAGTATGGCGTTTGAGAGGTCCACCGCGCCCTCCATGCCGCCAATATGGCTCCCATAGGCGCCTGCACGACCATAGGCGTGCATGATGTCTTGGGCATAGATGCGCTCGTCGTCGATCTTGCGGACCATACCGGCAAGGTCTTGGGACGAAATGCGGGCAACCTCTTCAAGATCGAGGGCTTTGGGGGTCATCGCGATGTTCATGATCGGCTCCATGAGAGAAAAAGGGGAATAAGGGGGGATCGCCCGCCCGTGTCGCGCGGCACAGGCGGGCGCAATATCAGACGGCTTCAGCAACCATGTTGACCGGGCGCGAGAAGGTGTTGAACACCGGCGACCACTGGATCACATGCGCCACAAGCGCGTCGATTTCCTCCTGCGGGCAATCGGCCTTCATATCGACCTTGATGCGCACATCGGTAAAACCAACCGGCTTTTCCGATACATCACCCGTGCCCCAGACAGCGGTGATATTCAGGTCGCCTTCCAGCTCAAGCGCCAGCGATTGCACGGTGATCCCGCGCGCCACGGCATTGGCGTGCAAGCCGACAGCGACACAAGACCCAAGCGCCGCAAGCGAGGCCTCCGAAGGGTTCGGCGCGGTGTCATCGCCCAAAAGCGCGGGCGGCTCGTCTACGATATACGGCTCAAGATTGCGGATATAGTTGGCGTGACGGAACCGGCCTTCGGCAACGGTCTTGCACGAGAGCGTCTTGATCGCCTGCGGGTTCTCTTTGCCTTTGGCAACAAGGGCATCAAGACCCGTTTTGTCGATCGGCTCAAGGCCAGCATCGGGGACAAGACAGCCGGTAAGTGCGGTTGCAGGTTCAGACATTTCAGTTCTCCTTTGTTTCACTCAGTCAGTCAGATTGGAAGTTTTACGGGCGCGTCAGTGGTCCTCACGCACCCAGTTGAATTTCTTGATGGCCAGCATGCAGAGGTAATCCAGCGTGAAGCCAATCACCCCGATAATCACCACGGTCGCGCCAAGGCTGGCGTAGTCGAGCGTGTCGCGGGCATCGTTGATCGCATAGCCAAGGCCCGAGGTGACACCGAGGTATTCCGCCGGCACCAACACCACCCAAGCAACCCCAAGCGCCAGACGAATGCCCGACAGGATGTCGACCGCGATCGCAGGCAAAATCACCATGAAAAGCATATGGGCCGGGTTTGCACCAAGGTTGCGCGCCACCTTCAGCCACGCAGGATCAATCCGCCGCAGGCCCGAGGCCGTGGAAAACAGGATCGGCCAAACCGCCGCCATCGTAATCAGGAAGATGATCGCCCCGTCCCATGTGTCGAACGCCATCACGGCAATCGGCATCCACGCCAAGGGCGAAATCATCCGCAGGAACTGGAAGGGCACATTGGCCACCTCGTTCACCCGCTTCATCCGGCCAATCACAATACCCACCGGCACGCCGATAATCATCGCGTATAATAGCCCAAGCCCAACCCGCATCAGGGACGGCCCGGACATGCCAAGAACATCTCCCGAGAGGATCATCTCCCATAGACGGGCAAGCGTCGGGGCCGGCGCGAAATCCGCAAAGGCAAAAAGATCATCGTTGTTGGCAACGGCCCAGCCGCCGACCCACCACAGGGCCATAAGAAGACCGATGCCTATGATCCCGTTCATGATCCCGCGATAGCGCATCAAATCGGGCAGGCGGACCGCAATGGTCGGAAGCTGGGTCGCATCGCTCATAGCTTCATAATCTCCTCACGGGTGTAAGGATCATCGCCGCCCGCGACCGAAGGGTCGGTTTTCCACTCCGGGTATTTTTCCAGCGCCGCTTTGACAAAAGCGTAGTCCACAAGATCGTCCGCCACGAATTGCGGATCAAGCCCGTCGAGGAACTTGGTGTCCCCCGATACAACCGTCTCGTTCATCGCTTCAATGATAAGTTTGGTTGCCGACGGATACGGCCAGGGCTGAAAGTCAATCCGACCGTTTTGGAATTCGTCTTGGTTCTGGATCGCGCCAGAGGCCACATAGCCCTCATCTTCGTCGTAAAGCGTCATCGCCCGCTTCACCACCGCGCCGGGCGCGGGCAGATAGCCCTCGCCATCCTTCGAAAGAAGCTCTGCAACCTCTTCCTTGTTCTGCGAGGCATAGATCGAGGCCCGCACCACCGCATTCATAACCCCTTGGGTCCATTCGGGTTTGGCCTTGGTCGTGTCTTCGTTCATGCACACGACACAGCAGGGATGGTTTTTCCAAATGTCGCCGGTAAACCGCAACATCCGCGCGCCCGCCTTCAACTCGCCCAGCGCGTTAAACGGCTCGGCCACGATATAGGCGTCAATCTTTTTCGCCGCGAGCGCAGGCGGCATTTCCGGCGGCGGCAAAACCTGAAGGTTGCATTCGTCCGGCGCAAGCGCCTCGCCCTGGGCCTTGATCACCGGCTTGATACCATTGGCGCGCAATGCATATTGCAGCACGATATTGTGCATCGAATACCAAAACGGCACCGCCACCTGCTTGCCGCCAAGCCCGGCAAAATCCGCGATATCCGTATGACGCCCCACAACAAGCGCCGACCCATTCGTATGGGCCCAGGACATGACCTTGACCGGAAAGTTGTTGTTGTAGCGCATCCAGACCGGGATCGGCTTGAGGAAGTGCACAAGGTTGAATTTGCCCGCTGCAAACCCCTCAATCAGCGGCGACCAGCCACGGATCAACGTCGGGCGCTCGGCCTTGATGCCTTCTTCCTCGAAATAGCCCTTTGCATGGGCCACAAGCAGCGGTGTGGCGTCGGTAATCGGCAAGTAACCAATGCGCAGCACATCGTCCTCTGCGGCCTGCGCCATGCGCGGCAATGTAGCGGATAACCCGCCGAACATCGCCGCCAGTCCACCCTTGGCCAATAGGTCAAGCGTCGAGCGTTTGGAGGCGTCAAACTCTGTCTCTCCGCCACAGCAGGCACCGTGTAGGTCGTGCGCCTGACCGTGACGACAGGAATGGGGCGGCTTGTGATCAGTCATGTGTGGTCCCTCGCGATTGGCGGTTCAAAGTTGGGTGAAATCGGTTTCGTCGGGTGCGCCCGGCATATCGGCGACCTGCGCATAAAGGCTCATGAGCCGCGCGTGTTCCTTCTGGAAGGCGTCCGATCCGCTGCGGTCGTCCTCGCAAAGCGGGATCATCGTGTCCTTGGCGATGCGGCCCGGATTGGCCTCAAGCACAAGAACCCGGTCCGCCATGCGCACCGCCTCGCCCACATCATGCGTGACAAGCACAAGCGTGATCCCAAGCCGCTTGGCGATCTGGCGCACATCCTGTTGAAGCGAGCGGCGGGTAAAGGCATCCAGCGCCGAGAACGGTTCATCCAGCAAAAGCATCTCGGGGTTCGTCGCCAGCGACCGCGCCAGCGCCACACGCTGTTGTTGACCGCCTGACAATTCCTGTGCGTTGCGATCGGCAAACGCGCCTAGGTCCACAAGGTCCAGAACTTCGGGAATGCGGGTCTTGATCTCATCCGCACGCCGCGAGAACCGAAGACCAAGCGCCGCATTCTGCGCCACACTCATCCACGGATAGAGCGACGGCGCCTGAAACATCATGACCCAACGCGGCGACGGTTCCTTGACCCGATTGCCGTTGATCACGACCTCGCCCTCGCTTGGCAACGTCAGGCCCGACAGCATATGCAACAAGGTCGACTTGCCACAGCCCGACCGGCCCAGAAGCGCCACAACCTCGCCCGGCCGAATTTCAAAATCGAAATTCTCAAGCACCTGCCCATCGCGTTTGCGATACGTATGCGAAAGCCCCATCACCGCCACATGCGATCCGCTTGGCCGTATGGCGGAGCGGACCTGTGCCTGCTCTACGGCTTGATCTGTGCTGGAAGGACTGTAATCGGTCAGGGCCATTCTGGGTCGTTCCTCGTGATAACTGAACAGGTCTGTCTGTGCATCAATCGAAAACCAGCAGAGGCCAGACGGTCAATGCTGCACCTGCAAAAAAACGTCAATTTGTGGGATTGCTCAATTTTTTGGCCATTTTTCAGTTAGAATGCCCGCATATGGTCAATTTGCGCGCAAATTCGCCGTCAAACCCGCTCCTCTCCCTCCCGCCTCAGGCTCAAAGTGGAAGGAAAAGTAAGACAGACTTGTCTATCACCTATGAGACGCGCTAAGAATCATGGGACAGAACGCCGCAATTTGACGGAAGCGCATTATGAAAGACACGCCGAGCCTCTGCCCCATTGATCCGACCGGCTGGAGCTTTGCCGCCCGACCGCCCCGCAACGCGCGCGAGAAAATCATGAGCGCGGCCTCTTTCCTATTCTGCAATCATGGCTTTGCAGCGACCGGGATCGACACGATCCTTGCCCACGCAGGCACAGCCAAAGCCACGCTCTACCATCATTTCAAATCCAAAGAGGATTTGATTTCCGCCGTATTAGAGGCCGAAGGCGCAACATGGCGAGAATGGTTCTTTGGTCACATGGCCGAAAAAGAAGGCCCGGCCCGCGACCGCACATTGGCGGTTTTCGACGTGCTACAGGACTGGTTTGCCGATCCGGGCTTTTATGGCTGCCCCTTCATCAATGCGGTTGCCGAAATGGATAGCGGCAACGACGCCGTGCGCCGCGCGGCGGACGCGCATAAAGACCACCTTCTCACATGGCTCAAGGCCCAAGCGATAGAGATGAAAGTGCCGGATGTGAAGGAATGTGCGCGCAGCCTTGCCGTGCTGATCGACGGCGCCATCGTCGCCGCGCAACACGCCCGCGACCCAAGTTTTGCCGGAACGGCGCGCCATATGGCCGGGCTTTACCTCGATAGCTTACAAGCCCCGAGCTTCAGGCAACCGCCTCAACCGCCCGCGCCGCCATCCTAAGCGCCGCATCCCGCGTGGCCGCCACGGCGATAAACCGGGCGTTGTGACAAAACTTGGCCCCAACAACGCCCGACGCCTCTTCAAGCGCCGCATCGGTAAGCCCCGCCCAAGCCTCTGGAAGGTCGGCCCGCGCCTCAAAACTATCGCCGCTTTTGCGGATCGTGGTGATCGCCCAGTCCTCATCGCGCGGATGAACGACAAACAACAAATGGTCCGCGCCCGCCTTTTCGATGGCCGCGCGAAACGGCATCCCCATCGGCAGCTCAAGAATAGGCGACGCGCCCGCCGCCACGATGGCCGCATCGACCATCGACGCCGCGCGTGCTTTGGCCGCCTTGCCGTTGATCGACGCCTCGACAAAGGCGCGCGCAATCGGCAGGGCCGCCATAAAGGCCGCATCGTCCGCATCGGCTCCGCGCGCATCAAACACCGGCTTCAACGTTTCAAGCAAAACCGGCAAGGTCATGCCCGCCAACGGACCCGCCACAGACGGTTCCAGCGCGCCATTGTCCATCAAGTCAATCGGTAGAACAAACCCCTGATCAAAGCTGTGATGAATACTATCGAGGCTCTCTTCCGGCACGGCAAGCGCCCGCAGATAGTCATGCCCGAAATGCCGCCAGACCAAGCCAAAAGAACTATAGGGTTGGCCCGTATCGCGTAGCGGGCTTGGCCGCTGATGATGGTCAAAAATGCCCGCCTCTGCATCATAGGCGCGCCCCACATCATAGATAATCTTGCCCGCGCCCGGCGTGGTCTGCACCGCATCGCGCGACCGGATCAGGGCCGCCTCGGGAAACAACCGCGTTAGGATCACCGACGACAAAAGCTCGTCCGCATGAAAGCCGCCCGAATGGGTCACAAGCTGCATTATGGTCATTAGGGGGGTGCTCCGTCTGGGCGTCACGTAATTGGGGCGGCCGTTCGGGCCGCCCAAAACAAGACTGGTGTTTTCGCTCTACGGGAAATTCCGGCGAGGTCGCGGGCCTTAGTGGGTCCAGGGGCCGCGCCGGTTGGTGGCAAAGTTATCACCATAGCCACCGGGGCGAATATTGGGCTTGCGCTTGTGCGGCTCGCTGACCTGCGCGTCTATTCCATGCTCGCGCGCATAATCAAGCGCTGCTTCTTTGGTCGAAAACCGCATCTTGACCTGCGTCTGCATGTCGCCCGATCCGGTCCAACCCATGAGCGGGTCAATCTCGCGCGCCTCGGACGGCCCGTATTCAAGGATCCAATCATGGGTCTTGGCGGTGCCCGACGTCATGGCGTTGCGGGCGGGCTTATAGATACGTGCGATCATTTCCGACTCCTTCTTGTTCCTGCTTTATCGGGAATTTGCCCTGCTCGGGCAAGCGCCGAAATCGTCGCAACCCGGCAAAAACGTCGAAAAATTAGGGGTATTCGGCCCGATTGAGGGGTTTGCAAGCAGCCTTGGTTGTCGACCAACCCGCGGGGAGCGAGGGGTGTAAATGCGAGAATGCGGCAACCTGATCGGCTGCTTGCAGATTTGATCTTACAAAGACTTATTCTTTTTTGACAAGATAATAAGTTAAAAAATTTCACTACACGGCAGCGTATGTTTATGAAAGTTTCAAAATCGGCCATAAAACCTAACCAATTCGCAAATAGTATCCCAGATTCTCCTGCCAAACTGGCCAATCCGCCTTAGGCTCTGACGGTCAGCGACAGGGCGCAAACAGGACTTGCACAAGAACAAAAAGGGATCACATTAAGGGGCAACCGGAGGTTCCGTTATGCCCTATGCCCATTCCGACAAATCCCTGCCCATGATGCAGGATGTGCCCGTGCGCGACAAACTCGAAGGCGGCAAGACATTCGTCATGCACACCGAGTTTTCCCCGGCGGGCGATCAGCCGACCGCCATCGTCGAGCTTTCCGAGGCCATCAAAGAGGGGGAGCGCAATCAGGTGCTTCTTGGCGCAACCGGCACGGGCAAGACCTTCACTATGGCCAAGGTCATAGAAGAGACCCAGCGCCCCGCCATCATCCTCGCCCCCAACAAGACCCTAGCCGCCCAGCTTTACGGCGAAATGAAGAGCTTCTTCCCCGAAAACTCGGTCGAATATTTCGTCTCGTTCTACGACTATTACCAACCCGAAGCCTACGTGCCGCGCTCGGATACCTACATCGAGAAAGAATCCCAGATCAACGAACAGATCGACCGCATGCGCCACTCCGCGACCCGTGCGCTTCTCGAACGCGACGATGTCATTATCGTCGCTTCTGTCTCCTGCATCTACGGCATCGGCTCGGTCGAAACCTACTCTGCCATGACCCAGGACTTGGAGGTCGGCAAGGACTACGACCAACGCGCCATCATGGCCGAACTCGTCGCCCAACAATACCGCCGCAATGACCAAGCCTTTCAACGCGGCTCTTTCCGGGTGCGTGGCGATAGCCTCGAAGTCTTCCCCGCCCACCTCGAAGACCGCGCCTGGCGGCTGTCTTTCTTCGGAGAAGAGCTTGAGTCGATGACCGAATTTGACCCCCTGACCGGCGAGCGCACCGGCAGCATGGACAAAATCCGCATCTACGCCAATTCTCACTACGTCACCCCCAAACCGACCCTCAAACAGGCGGTGATCTCGATCAAAGAGGAACTGCGCCAGCGCCTCGACATCCTCACCAGCGAGGGCAAACTCCTTGAGGCCCAGCGCCTTGAGCAACGCACCAATTTCGACATCGAGATGCTCGAAGCCACGGGCCACTGTAACGGCATCGAGAACTATTCGCGCTATCTCACGGGTCGCGCCCCCGGCGAGCCGCCCCCGACGCTGTTTGAATTCATCCCCGACAATGCCATCGTCTTTGCCGATGAATCCCACGTCTCCGTGCCCCAGATCGGCGGCATGTATAAGGGCGACTTCCGCCGCAAGATGACCCTTGCGGAACACGGCTTCCGCCTGCCGTCGTGCATGGACAACCGCCCGCTGAAATTCGAGGAATGGGACGCCATGCGCCCGCAATCCGTCTTCGTCTCGGCAACCCCTGCGGCATGGGAGCTGGACCAATCCGGCGGTGTCTTTACCGAACAGGTGATCCGCCCCACCGGCCTCATTGACCCCGAGATCGAGATTCGTCCGGTCGAGATGCAGGTCGACGACCTCCTCGACGAGGTGCGCCGCGTGACGGAAAAGGGCTTTCGAACCCTTGTCACCACGCTCACCAAACGCATGGCCGAAGACCTCACCGAATACATGCACGAACAGGGCATCAAGGTCCGCTATATGCACTCCGACATTGATACGCTCGAACGCATCGAGATCCTGCGCGATCTGCGCCTCGGGGCGTTTGACGTGCTGATCGGGATTAACCTTCTGCGCGAGGGGTTGGACATCCCCGAATGTGGCCTCGTCGCCATTCTCGACGCCGACAAAGAGGGCTTCCTGCGGTCCGAAACCTCCCTCATTCAGACCATCGGCCGCGCCGCCCGCAATGCCGAAGGCCGCGTCATCATGTATGCCGACCGCATCACCGGAAGCATGGAGCGCGCCATCGGAGAAACCGACCGCCGCCGCGCCCGCCAGCTTGCCTATAACGAAGAACACGGCATCACGCCCGCAACGATCAAAAAGAACGTCGATGACGTGCTCGCCGGTCTCTATCAGGGCGATACCGACATGAACCGCGTCACCGCCCAGATCGACAAACCCCTGCACGGCGCCAACCTCGAAGCCCACCTAGACGGCCTGCGCACCGACATGCGCAAAGCCGCCGAGAACCTCGAGTTCGAAGAAGCCGCCCGCCTGCGCGACGAGGTCAAACGGCTCGAAGCCGTCGATCTGGCCGTGGCCGACGACCCGCTGGCAAGACAAAGCGCCGTAGAAGCCGCCAGCGCCGCCGCAACCAAGGCGCGGGGCCGGTCAACGGCAGGCAAGCCGGGGCAAAGAGGTGGGAATGTGAAGAGGCGGGGGAGGTGAGTTTGGAGATAAAGCTCTGTTGAGATGCTCGATTGAACATGCAATTGATGAACTCAATCATTCGGGAGTAAGATATGAAAATTCGTGGCATTGTTTTCGCCGTTGTTC
>JAPHRE010000018.1 GCA_026195905.1 Pseudopelagicola sp.
CCGATCACCGTCGCGCCGCGCCCCGGCATGTCGCCGTGTTTTTCCGCGAATTTCTCTGCCACCACCGGCCAAAGCACCGCCAACACCACGCCCGCGACATCGGCATATTGCGCGCCCGCCTCCCCGGCGTCGATCACGCCGCGCAGGTGATGCACACCAATGCGGAACCGCCATTCCTTGGCCCACCGCCGCGCCGCATCGAGCTTGCGCTCATAATCCTCGCCGTCCTGCGCGATGACCTGCGCAAGCTCCGCTTCAAGCGCCGCATCCCCCGGCCACTCAGCGAAAAATGCCCCGCCGATCACCGCATCAAACACCCCTGAATTGCGCGACAAATGGCGCGCCAAGGCCGGTGCCGTGCCCACAATATCGACCAACAAGTCAATAAGCTGCGGATTGGCTTCGAACAGCGAGAAGAGCTGCACCCCTGCAGGCAGGCCGCGCAGGAACCCATCCAACGCCAAAAGCGCCTGTTCGGGATGCGCCGTATCCGCCAGGCGCTCAAGCAGGTCGGGCTTCAACCGATTGAAAATCTCAACCGCCCGCCCGGATCGCAGCGCCGGATAGGTCTTCCAACGGTCAATGATCTCTTCATCCAACCCGTGATTGACCTCGCCGCGCCCCGCATCGGGCGCAAAGAACCCTTCGGTCAACTCATGCACCTCGGTCAGCCGCGCCTTGAGGTCGCCCCGCAACTGCGCCACATCGCGCCCCATGAGACAGGCAATCCGCTCCATGCCCTCGGGCGATTTGGGCAAATCATGCGTCTGGGCATCATGGATCATCTGCACCCGGTGTTCGACCTCGCGATGCGCCCGGTAGTGACGCGCCAACGTGTCTGAGACCTCTTCGGGCACCCATCCCTTGGCCGCCAACAACCCAAGCGCCGGAACCGTGCGATTGTCGCGCAACTCCGGGTCGCGCCCGCCCGCAATCAACTGTCGCGTCTGGGTAAAGAACTCGATCTCGCGGATGCCGCCGCGCCCGAGTTTCATGTTATGCCCCTCAAGCGTGATCTCGCCGCCAAGCCCCTTATGCTCGCGTATCCGCAAACGCATGTCATGCGCGTCCTGAATCGCCGCAAAATCAAGATGCTTGCGCCACACGAACGGCGTCAACGCCTTAAGAAACCGCCCCCCCGCCTCAAGATCGCCCGCCGAGGGACGCGCCTTGATATAGGCCGCGCGCTCCCATGTGCGCCCAAGGCTCTCGTAATAGCGTTCCGCCGCCTCCATCGCGAGGCACACCGGCGTTACCGACGGATCAGGCCGCAGGCGCAAATCGGTGCGAAACACATAGCCCTCCCCGGTCGGATCATTGAGCATCGCCGACATTTTCCGCGTCGCCCGCACGAAGGACGCCCGCGCCTCGTGAAAGTCGTCCGGCTCAAACCGGGTTTCGTCAAAAAGACAAATCAGGTCAATATCCGACGAATAGTTCAGCTCATGCGCGCCCATCTTCCCCATCGCAAGCGTGACCATCCCGCCCGCCGTGGCCACATCGTCCTCGGTCTGTCCCGGCAATTTCTTGCGCCGGATTTCATTGGCAATCGCAACCTTGAGCGCAAGATCACTGGCAAGATCGGCAAAATCGGTGAGCGTTCCCGTGACCTGCTCCAACGCCCAAACCCCCGATAAATCCGCCAGCGCCGTCAGCAACGCAATCCTCCGCTTGCCCCGGCGCAACTCCGTGCCAAGCTGGTCGGGGGCGACCTCTTTGAGACCATCATAAAGCCGCGACACCGCCGCTTCGGGGTCGTCAAATGCCTCCGCCAGCCACACGCGCTCTTTCTCGATGAGCGATTTCAAATACGGGCTACAGCCCGCCGTGCCATGCACAAGTTTGGCAAGGTCGCCGTTCAACTCCGGCAAAAGGGCAAGCGTGTCGTCGCCCCGTTCGGGATCAAAGGCGCGTGGAAGGCGGGTAATACGAGTAAGAAAATCCATGCCGCGACAATGCGAATCCACCGCGCATTGGTCAATGACATTGCGCAACTCAAGGCGGGTTTACATCCGCTTTTTCTAGGGGCCAAATGCCCATACCTGATCTTGCAGGCAAAAAGGAGTTCCCCATGAGCAAAAGCCTCAAACGCGTGCGCGCCGCGCTTGATGCGGCGCAGCTCCCCATCGACATCCTTGAAACCGATGGCGCCCGCACCGCCCAGATGGCCGCCGACGCCGTAGGCTGTGCCCTCGATCAAATCGCCAAGTCGATCATCTTTCGCGGCGAGAGCAGCGGCGAGGCCATTCTCTTTCTGACCGCCGGTAGCAATCAGGTTGAGGCCCAAAAGGCCAGCGCCCTATGCGGCGAGGCGCTCGGCAAGGCCGATGCCGCCCTCGTGCGCGCCCAGACCGGCTTTGCCATTGGCGGGGTCTCTCCCATAGGCCACCTCTCCCCGGTGCGCGCGTTCCTCGATCCCCGGCTGCTTGAGTTTGATACGGTCTGGGCCGCTGCGGGCACGCCAAACCATGTTTTCGCCATCAATCCGGCCGAACTCATGCCATTGACCGGCGCAAAAACCGGCGACTTCACCGCCTGAGATGGTGCTTTTTATCGCTTAGAAACAATACTATACCCGATAAATGTAAAAACCTTTCACATCCACCCTTGCAAACCGGCCTGCGCCTCCTCATCTATTGCAATGTGAAGACGATTTACATTTCATTCCAGTTCACGGAGATACGCAATGACACCGACCGCCACCGCCTCTTATACATCCCGCCCGATGGGATGGTTTACACGTGCCACCGATTGGCTCGATGACAAGGGCAAGGGCGCATGGATTGCCGCAATGGTCCTTGGCTTTATCTTCTTCTGGCCCATCGGCCTCGCCCTTGTGTTCTACATCACCTACACCAATCGCTGGAGCCATAACATGTTCGCCAAATCCTGCCGCCGCTCTGCCCGCCAGCCCTCCATGAGTCGCATGGCCCCGACCGGCAATAGCGCCTTTGATGCCTACCGCGAAGATACCCTGCGCCGCCTCGAAGACGAACAGCAGAACTTTGAATCCTTCCTCGAACGTCTGCGCGAAGCCAAAGACAAGGCCGAGTTTGATCAATTCATGGACGAACGCGCCACCAAGGCCGCAGACCCCAAGACCGACGCTTAATCGCGTCCGTCCCTTGCGCATGCGCCCTGCCCCTTCCCACGGCAGGGCGCATATGCGACGTTCGCACCACCGCAATACCGACGTGATACCGACGCAATACAGAAGCCCCATTATGAGCATTCGCGACTATACCCTCCCCGACCCGGACACCCAGCCAGAGTTCTATGCCGACGTGCCGACCAAGCGCCTTGTCGCTTTTGTGATCGACACGATTCTGAGCATCATCATCGCGATTTTGATCCTGCCGTTTACCGCCTTTATCGGGTTGTTCTTCTTTGCTTTCCTGGTCTCGGCGGCGGGGTTTGTCTACCGTGTGGTGACGCTGGCCACAGGCTCGGCCACATGGGGTATGCGCCTTGTTTCATTGGAGATGCGCGACCGCAACGGCCAGCGTTTCGACCTCGTAAGCGCCTTTTTGCACACCGTCGGTTTCTACATCTCCTGCGCCGTGTTCCCGCTGCAACTGATCTCGGTCGTGCTGATGCTCACCACCGCCCGCGCCCAAGGTCTGAGCGATCACGTCATGGGCTGCGTCGCCATCAACCGGAGCGCCCGGTTCTGAAAGGGTTGGCGCGGGCCAGAGGGCTTGCTATCGTCGCATAAAATACCGAACGACGGAGTCCCATGCGCCACACCCTCCCCCTCGCGCCCCAGTTCTATGTAACCGCCCCCCAGCCCTGCCCCTATCTTGAGGGCCGCATGGAGCGGAAGCTGTTTACTGCCCTGCAAGGCGACCATGCCGATACGCTGAACGATGCGCTCTCGCATCAGGGGTTTCGCCGGTCGCAAAACGTTCTCTATCGGCCATCCTGTAGCGATTGCGCGGCCTGTCTTTCGGCCCGCATTGACGTGTCGAAATTCACCCCCACCAAGGGCCAGAAACGCACCATCCGCCGCAATGCCCATCTGGCCCGCCGCGCCACCTCGCCTTGGGCCACAGAGGATCAATTCGCCCTGTTTAGGCGCTACCTCGACACCCGCCACGCCGATGGCGGCATGGCCGATATGGACGTGTTTGAATTCGCCGCGATGATCGAAGAGACCCCGATCCGCAGCCGCGTCGTCGAATATACCGACAAAGAGGATCATACCCTGATCGGCGTCGCCCTGACCGATGTCCTGAGCGATGGGCTGAGCATGGTATATTCCTTCTATGAGCCGGACCTGCCCCGTCAGAGCCTTGGCACCTACCTGATCCTCGACCATATCGAGATCGCCCGCGAAGCGGGCTTGCCCTATGTCTATCTCGGCTACTGGGTCCCCGGCAGCCCCAAGATGGGCTATAAGGCCCGCTTCTCCGGTCTTGAGGTTTATTTTGGCGGCGAATGGCAACCCATCGGAGACCCCGACCGCTTTGACACGGCCCGCCATCCGCTCTCGACCGACCCGATCGCCGAACAGGTTTCCAACATCTCCCTCCCCGACACCCGCAATTCCAGCGGCTAGGCCGTCACACCGCCCAAACCACCTGTTTCAAACCTGCGAGCTTGGCCAAACGGGTCAATTCCGCCCCGAGCTTTGCGGCGCGTTTTTCTGTCCGAAGCCGGTCCGTTTCGGTCCAGTGGTTGGTGAGGGTCAGCGTGCCTTGAACCCGGTCGCCCTTGGCCTCGATCCGGCCCACGAAACGGTTGCCTTCCAATAGCGGATAGACGTAATAGCCCCATTTGCGCTTTGCGGCGGGGACGAACATCTCGACCGTATAGTCAAAGCCAAAAAGCCGCGAAAGGCGCGCCCGGTCACGGATCGCCGGATCGAACGGGTTGAGGATCCGAAGCCGCGACGTCGGCTCTTTCAAGGCCGCGATCCGCGCCTCAATATCCGCACAGGCCAGCGCAGTCGTCCAACGGCCATCCGCGCCCTGCACCTCGACCTCGACGACCTCTGCCGCCGCGCCCTCCGCCCAGAACTTGACCTCCTGTGCCGTGCAAGCGTCCCAAAACCTCTGGATCTCGCCCGGCGTGCCAAACCCGATCCGCTCAAGCGCCGCGCGGCATAGCCCGTCAATCTGTTGCGCATCGCTGAATACCGGCAAATCGCGCGGAAACACCCGCTCGGCCAGATCGTAATACTTGGTAAAACCCTCCCGATGCGATGTCGCCAGATCGCCGGAATACCAAAGGTAATCGAGCACCATCTTATGCGGCGGACGCGCCCACATAGCCTTTTCGCCTTTGACCTTGGTCTCAAAGTCATGGGTCGAAAGCGGCCCCTCTTCGGTGATGCGCCGGGTCACCTGCGCAATCAGCTCCGGGTCCAGATGCTTGCCGAACCAACTCGACCGGGCGACCTGTGCCTTCTTGCGTCGAAACTGGCGTTGCCACATCGGCAAGAACGCCATCGGCAAGACCGAGGCATCATGGGTGAAATGCTCAAACACCTGCCGCCTGTCGCGCAACAATGGATCGAGCAGAGGCTCACGATATGTCTGGTTGCGGCTCCACAGGATATGATGATGGGCGCGGGAGATGACCTGAATCGTATCGAGCTGCACGAACCCCAGCCGCTGAATAAGGTCGAGGCTATCCAATGGCCCCGTGGGCGCTTGGCCAAGACCATGCGAGGTCAGCCACAAGGCGCGCGCTGTGCGATTGTCGATTTTAAGCCGTGCCACGGGTGCCCCCTCATGTTCTACCTTTGTTTCACATTAAAGGCCGCAGGAAAAGACCCCTGCCCCGCCATCACACACTGACCCAAAGCAAAACGGGGACCCGAAGGCCCCCGTTTCTATGTCGTCTTTCGCCTGCCCCGATCAGTTCGGGATCAGTGCTGGCAAGATCGTGACGATGGATGGGAAGAACCAAAGGAGTCCAAGCCCCGCCACCTGGATCAGGACAAAGGGAATGATACCCTTATAGATATGTCCCGTCGTGACCTCTTTGGGTGCCACACCGCGCAGATAGAACAACGCAAAGCCAAATGGCGGCGTCAGGAACGAGGTCTGAAGGTTCACCGCGATCATGATCGTGACCCATTTCGGATCGAAATAAGAGCCATAGATCACCGGCCCGACAATCGGGATCACGATGTAGATGATCTCAAGGAAGTCGAGCACAAAGCCCAACACAAAGAGCACCAACATCACGATCAGGAACGCCGTCGCCGGATTGTCGAAGGACTTCAGGAAGCCTTGGATATAATGCTCCCCACCGAAGGAGATCACCACAAGGTTCAAAAGCTGCGACCCGATCAGAATGGTAAAGACCATCGACGTGACCTTGGCCGTCTCGCGCACAATCGGCGTCAGAACCTTGCCTCGGAACAACACCCAGCAGCCATAAAGCATACCGAACATCGCGAAGAGATAGGCGCTCTTGGCCACCGCGAAGGCGATCCAGTTCTCAATCGTCACCACGCTCTGATTGATACGCAGATCAAAATTGATCCCCACAAGGATCATGATGATGATCGCAAAGGTCGACCAGATGATGATCCGCCCGGATTTCTCCTCTTCCTGAAGCTTACGATAAGCGGCCAGCATGATCGCCCCGCCCGCCCCAAGCGCAGCCGCCGGTGTCGGGTTCGTGATCCCGCCAAGGATCGACCCAAGCACCGCCACGATGAGAACAAGCGGCGGGAACACCACACGCAAAAGCTCGTTCTGGCCCAAAATCCCCACTGCATATCGACAGGCATAAAGCGTGAATGCAATCGGAATGGCCAGGAACAGAAGCGTCGTCCCCGGTGTCGTCTCCGGCGTGATCAAAAGCGCATCCACGATCAACGCCAAAACGATACCGCCCGCGCCGATGAGCAATGGACGCGTGTCCTGAGACGGCCCTACACCGCGCGCCGTGGTCAGAATGAACGCCAGCATCAGGAACCCAATCGCAATACCAGAGCCAACCGGCGCTGCATTGTCGAGCTTCTCCTGATAGGCCGCTGCGATTTCCTCATCGCTAAGCTCGCGCGACTGTTGCACACCGCCTGCTGCATTGATGGCCGTCTGCTCAGCCACGGCCTGATCCCAGGCCTCCTGACCATGCAACTCAATCATCGACGCCTTACATTGATCGTCGACATTTGTGCGCAGGCTCGCCGTCTGACCGGCGTCGGAATAGCTGTCCACGATGACGCTTTGGCTACCGATAAGACCGACATTGCCAAGCCCGATCATCCCCACAACGAGGATGGCCGGCATTCCAAGGAACCAGAACAGACCATGATTGCGGCCAATCGGCTCGCTGTTGGATGCGCCAAGTTCAACCGCCGGCGCATTCTTGGGGTTCAGCAAGGCATAGCCAAACGCGTAAAGCGCATAGAGCAACGCCAACAGGATCCCCGGCAAAAGCGCCGCCTGAAACAACGTCCCGACCGATACAACCGCCGGCTCTCCAAGGAAGGTCAGCGCATCCGAACATCCCGCGGTTTGCGCGCGTTGTTCCTGTGCTGCCGAGTAAAGATCGCCCGCCAACGTGCCGAGCAAAACAATGACAATCGACGGCGGAATGATCTGCCCCAATGTCCCCGAGGCCGCGATGACCCCGGTGGCGAGCTTGGGCGAATACCCGGCCTTGAGCATGGTCGGCAACGACAACAAGCCCATCGTGACAACGGTCGCCCCGACAATCCCGGTCGAGGCCGCGAGGAACGCGCCCACAACGACAACCGACACCGCAAGACCGCCCGGCAGCGGACCAAAGACCCGCGCCATTGTGGTCAAAAGCTCATTGGCAATTTTCGACCGCTCAAGCGTAATGCCCATGAGAACGAACATCAAAACCGCCAGAAGCGTTTCAATCGAAGCGCCCGCAAGCACCCGCTCGTTCATCCGGTTGACGATAAACGACAGGTTCCGGTCCATTGCCAGTTCCCATCCGCCCGGAAACACCGGCTCTGCCATGCGCGGCAAGTCCGGGTATCGGAAGATCGAAATCGTATCCGGTCGCACCCCTTCCGCGATCAGGCCAGCATAGAGATCCGATCCGGTGTCAATCGCTTGGTGGATCAGCAACCCCGCGCTATCGAGCGCGGCGATGATGCCGAATGAAATGATCCCGGCCCCCCCAATGGCAAACGCCACCGGAAAACCCGAAAGAATGCCCCCGAAGAGGCAGAGAAAGACGATAATCAGGCCGACCTCGACCCCATCAAGTCCAAAAAGCATAAGTTCCGCCCCTATTAATGTGTGCCTTCGTAGGCTTCTTCGCCCTCGCCGAGCGTATCGCGGTCGAGGTATTTTCCATCGCTGTCCATGCCCTCTTTCCACTCAAGGTAAGAGCGGTAGAAAAGGGCGATCGCGTGCAGGAACACAAATCCCGCAAAGGCGACAAGAAGCACTTTGAAAAGGAAATAGCCGTTAAAGCCATTGGGCGAGAAACTGATCGTTTCCACGTTCCATTTGAGGATGCGCGATTTGCGCATCAAAAGTTCAAACTTGTCGGAGGCCGAGACTTTCGGCGTCACAAGGTGACGCCACATGAAGAACCAGCCATACATCCATGTCAGCACAGCCGTAGGCATCATGAAAATCAGCGCGCCAAACATATCAATGCTCTTCTTGGCGCGATACGACACCACCGAATACACAAGATCGACGCGCACATGGCCGCCCTGCACAAACGTGTAGGTCGCACACAACGTCACAACCATCGCACTGTAAAGCTTAAGCTGTTCCGCCCACCAACTCACATCATGTGTGAGAAAGTCGACATTCCAGATAAGCGAGATTTCCGCGACGCTGAACACCCGCTGCAAGAAGATGATCACAATCTGCTGCAAGACCATGATAAGCCCGGCCCACGCAAAAAACCGGCCAATGGTATTGGCCATGCCCTCAAGCGCGCGTACGCAGCCCCACATGAACGACCGCCGCCAAAATCCGATGGCTGTGACGATCAGGAAAATCGTGAAAACGACAAAGAAAAACTCGGTCGAGCCGCCGTAATAGATAAAGCGCACCAACGCTTGTTTGTCTTCAGCGGTCTCAAGACCTCCCAGCCACGAAAGCCATTGCCCCGGATGCGTGATCGCATAGCCGAAATTGACGACGGCTTGTATAATATTGGTGAATAACCAGACGATTGCGTCCAGCATGAGCCCCCATCCCCTTATGATTTGTTCGAGCTGCGCTATCCTAACGAGCCGAAAAGACCCCCCAGAGCGAACCGGGGGGCCTCGTAAGTTTAGGCGCTAAATCAGCCCATCACGCGGTTACGTTGCGCGGCAAACGCGCCTTCCGAACGGCTACCCCATTCGGCCGACTTTTTCATCGATTCATAGTAGCTGTCGTAGCATGCCTTGTAGAGTTCATCATCCATCGGTGCCTGCACGACTTCTAGTGCTGCTGCGCCGAATGCATCCCAAACGCTTTCCGGGAATTCAAGGATCTTCACGCCACCAGACTGCAAACGCTGCAGCGCCGCAGAGTTGTTCGACATGAACTGCGCCATCGACCAGATGTTGGTCGCCTGCGAAGCATTGCTGATAATCGCCTGATGCGCGGGGCTCAGACCTTCATACACTTCGAGGTTGACGGTCACGTTGAGGTTCGGGCCCGGCTCATGGAAACCAGCGGTGTAGTAAATCTTGGTGATTTCCTGGAAACCGGCTTTTTCATCTGCCCAAGGGCCGATCCATTCGGTGCCGTCGATCGCGCCGGACGCAAGCGCCTGATACACTTCCGAACCCGGAAGGTTTTGAACGCTGGCGCCGAGCTTACCAAGCACCTGACCGCCCTGACCGGGCATACGGAAGCGAAGACCCTGGAAGTCTTCGGGCGCATTGATTTCCTTGGAGAACCAGCCGCCCGACTGCGGGCCGGTGTTGCCTGCCGGGAATGCTTTCAAGCCGAAGATCGAATAGAGATCATCGGCCAGCTCACGCCCACCATCATGATAGAACCAGTTGCTGAATTCTTGGAAATTCATTCCGAACGGCACTTGGCTAAAGAACGAAAGCGCCGGGTGTTGACCAAGGAAGTAATAGTCAACGCCGTGATACATGTCGGCTTGGCCTGCTGCGACGGCATCGAATGATTCGAATGCACCCACAAGCTCACCAGCCGCTTTTACGTCAACGGTCAGCTGGCCGTCCGACATCGCGGTGATGGCATCAGCGGTGTATTGTGCCGCATCAAACACGCCTGCAAGGCCACGGCCCCAGGTCGTAACCATCGTCAGCGTGCGCTTGCCTTGCGCATAAGCTGGTGCTGCCAGTGTGGTGGTGGCAGCAGCAGCCGCACCGCCCATAGCCGAAGTTTTAAGAAAAGAACGACGATCCATAGAGTGATTCCTCCCAGAATATTGTTACAGCCCAGCATGCCGCGAACGGCCTGCGAGCGGATCGTTACAGTGGTGCCAGCCTAGCCATGCATCCCGTGTGTTGGAATACCTATTTCTGCGTAGAGACCCATCTTCATGGTAGAAAAATTGACCAGTTTGCCCAAGCAACGGTCAAAACGCCGTGCTGACAGGGGGTCGCGCTGGTAATTCTCCTCTATGATTCGGGCCTGCAACGTCGTAACGAATCATACATGCGCCGCTTTCTCTCGCATCTGCGCCCGTCCTACGGGCAAAAGCTGTCCTTGCTTGCAACCTTACCGCTTATTCTTGCGGTGGCGGCGATCACCGTGCTTGTGGCCCATCAATCGCGCCAACTGGCCGAACGCGAGATTCACGCCCTTGAAATGCGCCTGATCGAGGCGAAAAGGGCCGAGTTGAAAAACTATATGTCAATCGCCCGCACGGCCTTTATCAATATATACGGCCGCGCCGCGCCCGATGATGAGCGTGCCAAAACCGCCGTAGCACAGATCCTCGCCGCCATGCTCTACGGGCAGGACGGGTATTTCTTTGTCTTCGACTATAAGGGCAACAACCTCGTCAGCCCGCGTCAAACCCATCTGATCGGCAAGAACTGGACCGGGCTTGAGGATGTGAACGGCACTGCGATCACCGACACGCTGATCCGCATCGCCCGGCAAGGCGGCGGCTATCATACCTATGACTGGCCCAAACCCTCGACCGGCGAAACCGCTCGCATGGTCACATATGTGGTCGGGCTTCAGGACTGGCGATGGGCCATTGGCACCGGGATCTTTATCGACGACGTGCTTGAAACCGTTGCCGCCTCGCGCGCCGAAGTCGAAAGCCGGGTGCGGCGCACGTCGCAATATATCCTTGCCATCGCCGTCGGAGCCCTGCTCATGGTGTTCATGTCCGGTCTTGTCATCAATATCCGCGAACGTCGCCTTGCCGATGTCAAGCTCAAGGCGCTGACCCAACGTGTCTTTGACGCCCAGGAAGAAGAACGCGGCCGCGTCGCGCGCGAACTCCATGACGGCATAAGCCAATTGCTTGTCGGGGTGCGCTATGCACTCGATAGCGCCAAACGCCGCTTTGCCAAAGGCGATGACAAGGCCGAAGAGACGCTCGACCGCGGCATCGGCCATCTTTCAAACGCCATTCAGGAAGTGCGCCGTATTTCCCGCGACCTACGCCCCGGTGTGCTGGATGATCTCGGCCTTGGCCCGGCCCTCAAAGCCCTGACCGATGAATTCGCCAAACGCACGGGTATCGAAGCACAGTTTACTACCGTGGTGTTCCGCAACCGTCTCGACAATGACGCCAAGAACGCGCTTTACCGCATCGCACAAGAGGCGTTGACCAATGTCGAACGCCATTCCGGCGCAACCCACGTAACGGTCGATCTGCGCGGCCATATCGGCGGCGCGACGCTGCGCATTTCCGACAATGGCAGCGGCATCCCCCAAGAAGGTCCGCACCATCCCCGTGCCGGCCTTGGTCTGCGCAACATGCAGGAACGCGCCGAACAACTCGAAGGCACCCTGCGCATCTTTTCGACCCGCTCGGGAACGGCTATTGCCGCCGAAGTCCCGCTTAGCCACATCCTGACGCCTGAAGAAGCCTCCCCAGACAAAAGAAAGGCCAGTGCATGACCGAGCCTTCGGCCCCCGTCTCGATCCCCCCAGTCTCGCCCCCCCCCGCCTTGATCCGAATTGCCATCGTGGACGACCATCCGATGGTCGCCGAAGGCATTCAGTCCATCCTCGAAAGCTACGATGACATTGAGGTCATCGCCACGCTCTGCAATGGCCGCGAGGCGGTGGACAAGCTCGGCGCTCTCGGCCCCGATATCGTGCTGATGGATCTCAACATGCCGGAAATCGGCGGCCTCACCGCAACGGAAATGCTGCTCGAGGCCTACCCCGAGACCCGCATCCTGATCCTGTCGATGCATGATAGCCCTGAATATATCACAACCGCCCTGTCGCATGGGGCGATGGGATATGTCCTCAAGGACGTCCCAACCGAAGAAATCCGCATCGCGATTGATACCGTGATGCTTGGCGAACGCTACCTGTGCACCGGGGCCAAAGGTTCGCTTGCCCCCTCCGAAAATGTCGAGCGCGAGGTGCTGACAAGCCGCGAACAGACGGTGCTCTTGCAACTGGCCCAAGGCAAATCCAACAAGGAAGTCGCCGTGGCGCTCGATATCTCGGTGCGCACCGTCGAAACCCACCGCAAGAACATCAAACGCAAACTTGGCATTTCCTCGACTGCGGGCCTGACCCGTTATGCGATGGAACATGGCGTGCTTCAGGGCACCGGCGTCAGCCTCTAGCTAACGTCGCCCCAAAGACGAAAACGCCGCGCATCGGCGCGGCGTTCCCGTTTTTCGATCTTGTCGTGTCGCTTATTCGACAATGATCCCGCTTGGGCGCGGTGTGGTTGCGGTTTCCGCCGGAAGGACCGGATATTCCACCACCGGCAATTCCCCTGTCAGCGATCCAAGGAAGGCGACGATCTTATCGGCTTCATCATCCGTAAGCTCTTCGCCAAGTTGGCTTTCGGCCATGATCTCGACCGCCACTTTCAGATCCCAAACAAGGCCCGAGTGGAAATACGGCGCGGTCTGGTCAATGTTGCGCAACGGCGACGCGCGGAACACATATTCATCATCCGCCGTTTCGGTCACAGCAAAACGCCCCTTGTCCCCTTCAGGCAGGATATCCGCGCCGGGCTTCTCGATAAGGCCGAACGGATAGTAGCCGTTGCCGCCAAGGTTCACATCGTTATGGCAGGACGCACAGCCCTTATCCATAAACAGAGCAAGCCCCTCTTTCTCTTCCGCGCTCAGCGCATCTTCGTTGCCATTGAGATAGGCATCGAACGGCGCCGGTGTGATCAGCGTGGCCTCATAGGCTTCGATTGCCTTGGCAAAGTTGTCAAAGGTGACCGGATCGGCCTCATCCGGGAAGGATGCTTTGAACCATTCCTGATACTGCGGCATGGAATTTAGCGTCGCGACAACGTTCTCTGGTGTGTTCGCCATTTCAACACCGGCCTGAACTGGGCCTTTGGCCTGCGCCTTAAGGTCATCCGCGCGGCCGTCCCAGAACTGCGCGATATTGAAAACAGCGTTCAGCACAGTCGGCGAGTTGCGTGGACCTTTCTGCCAGCCGTGACCGATCGAGGTCGGCATGTTGTCGTCCCCACCCGTCGCAAGGTTGTGGCACGAGTTGCACGAGAACACACCCGAGGCCGACATACGCGGATCAAAAAACAGCGCCTTGCCGAGGTCGATTTTCTCGGGGGTGATCACATTGTCCTTCTGCGCCGGAACAGTCGACGGCAGCGGCTTGAAATAATCAACCGCTTCGTCACGCAGTTCATCTGCGCTGGCTTGGGCTCCGAGGACACAGGCGATTGCCGCCGTGGCTGTCAAAAGACGTTTCATTATTAGCTCCTACTTCGAGTCTCACGCGTTTGATCTCAGGATGGCAGGTTTCGCATCGGAAACTTTGATTTGGATCAATTCTAAAGTAGTTAAAAAAGATATATTTTTCATATGGTTAACATCCGTATAATTGACATTTTTCAATCAATAGCATGACCAAACCGCCCCTTTGCCCTCCAAAATACGCGCCGATTTAGAGAATATGACAATTCCGACCGCTCCTGACGCAACTTTCGCAAAGTTTACCCCCCGACCTGCGACACTTTTCTCACAAGTTCCACCGCAACTCCGGTTTTTCGCGGTTGACGCCCCAATATCGCAGTCATAATGTCCGCTCACACACGAGGAGATTTGAACATGGACGCTCTTATTGTCGTCGTAGGAAAATGGCGCATGGGCCGGTAACGGACACCATAATGGTTCCCATGCGCCCCCGACCAAAATCGGGGGCTTTTTTGTGTGAGAGTATTTAAGTGACGTTGCGAACGGAGAGACAGATGACACGTCAGATGACCGGAGCGAGAATGGTGGTTCAAGCCCTCAAGGATCAGGGTGTGGACACGGTATTCGGATATCCCGGCGGGGCAGTCCTACCGATTTATGACGAAATCTTTCAGCAGAACGATATCCGTCATATCCTCGTGCGCCATGAACAAGGCGCGGTGCACGCCGCCGAAGGCTATGCGCGTTCGACCGGCAAGGTCGGCGTGGCGCTTGTGACCTCCGGCCCCGGCGCGACCAACGCCGTGACGGGCCTGACCGATGCCCTGCTGGATTCCATTCCGATTGTCGTGCTCTCGGGTCAGGTGCCGACCTTTATGATCGGCTCCGACGCCTTTCAGGAGGCCGATACCGTCGGCATCACCCGCCCCTGCACCAAACATAACTGGCTGTCGAAAGAGACCGAAACCCTCTCTGCGACCATCCATCAGGCGTTTCATGTCGCACGCTCTGGCCGCCCCGGCCCCGTGCTCGTGGATATTCCTAAGGACGTGCAATTCGCCTCGGCCGAATATACGCCCCCGCAGGCCATCGACACCAACACCTACAAGCCACAGCTCAAGGGCGATATCGAGGCGATTACCGAACTTGTCGAGGCGCTGGAAAAAGCGGAACGCCCGGTCTTTTATACTGGCGGCGGCGTTATCAACTCCGGCCTGGGCGCAAGCCAGCTGTTGCGCGAACTCGTAGACGCGACCAACATCCCGATCACCTCAACCTTAATGGGGCTTGGTGCCTATCCTGCCTCTGGCAAGAACTGGTTGGGGATGCTCGGGATGCATGGTCTCTACGAGGCCAATATGGCGATGCACGATTGCGACCTGATGATCAACATCGGCGCCCGCTTTGACGACCGCATCACCGGCCTGATTTCGGCCTTTAGCCCCGGTTCGAAAAAGGCCCATATCGACATTGATCCCTCGTCGATCAACAAGGTCATCAAGACGGATATCCCGATTGTCGGCGACGTCGGCCATGTGCTTGAGGACATCCTCAAGGTCTGGAAAGCGCGCGGGCGCAAGACCAACAAGGGCGCGATTGCCAAGTGGCATGAGCAGATCAACGACTGGCGCGCCGTGGATTGCCTGAGCTTCAAGCAGGAAGGCAACACCATCAAGCCGCAATACGCGCTGCATCGCCTTGAGCAACTGACCAAGGACATGGATCGCTACATCACGACCGAGGTCGGCCAGCATCAGATGTGGGCCGCGCAATACCTTCGGTTTGAGGATCCCAACCGCTGGATGACCTCCGGTGGCCTTGGCACAATGGGCTATGGCACCCCGGCCTCAATCGGTGTGCAGATGGCGCATCGCGATAGCCTCGTCATCAACGTCGCGGGCGAGGCCTCGTGGCTGATGAACATGCAGGAAATGGGCACCGCCGTTCAATTCCGCCTGCCGGTCAAGCAATTCATCCTCAACAACGAACGCCTCGGCATGGTCCGCCAGTGGCAGGAACTGCTGCACGGCGAACGCTATTCCCATAGCTGGTCCGAAGCCCTGCCCGATTTCGTCAAGCTCGCCGAGGCCTTTGGCTGCAAAGGCATCCGCTGCGACAACCCCGACGATCTTGATGAAGCGATCAAGGAAATGATCGCCTACGACGGCCCGGTGATCTTCGACTGTCTGGTGGAAAAACACGAGAACTGCTTCCCGATGATCCCCTCGGGCAAACCGCATAACGAAATGCTTCTGGGCGAAGCCAAGACCGAAGGTGCCATCGAAGCTGGCGGCGCCGTGCTTGTGTAAGGAGAGACGACAATGGCTGCTCTGAAAATCAAAAAAGGCTCGACCAAGCATTCGGCCTATAACCTGCGCCCGAACTTCTCTGACGTGCAGGAAACCCATACGCTCGCGGTGAATGTCGACAACGAACCGGGCGTCCTCGCCCGTGTCATCGGCCTGTTTTCCGGGCGCGGCTACAACATCGAAAGCCTGACCGTGGCCGAGGTCGACCATCACGGCCACCAGTCGCGCATCACCATCGTGACCAAAGGCACGCCGCAGGTCATCGAACAGATCAAGGCGCAACTGGGCCGCATCGTGCCGGTTCACGAAGTCCATGACCTCACCGTCGAAGGCCCGGCCGTCGAGCGCGAACTGGGGCTTTTCAAGGTGACGGGCGATGGCGAAAAACGTATCGAAGCCCTGCGTCTGGCCGAAATTTTCCGCGCCAACGTGGTCGACTCGACGCTTCAGAGCTTTGTCTTTGAGATCACCGGCGCGCCCGAAAAGATCGACGCTTTTGCCGATCTGATGCGCCCGCTTGGCCTTGTCGAGGTCGCCCGCACCGGCGTCGCCGCCCTGTCGCGCGGGGCCGCCTGACCCAACATCACATCACCAACAAGAAAGGGGGCCATCGGCCCCCTTTTTCGTTTCGCATCCAGCGCAGAGCGCGCAACCGATCAGGCTAACACAAGGGTCCCCACCCTGCGCGCCGCGCGACGGGACGCGAAAGGGATCACATTGGCAACGCGAAACCTGGCTCTCTTTTCTGGCGTCAGGTTGCTATCTTTACCCGTGCCTTGCGGCGGTGACGCCGCCACAATCCGCTCGCCCAGACCTTCATACGCGCCCTGTTCGACCCGTCGCATATTTCTTGCCAGACGAAGATCGTCGACCTGTTCCATCTCAAAAGCAACAAGATCGCCCGTATCAAGACCCCCCGTCACATCAGCCCCTTCGGACACCGTGCCATGCGGACCTTCAAAATAGGCAAGATCCCCATGATCCTCGCACCAGATCACAGCTTTATTTTCCAAACAATCTCTCCAGAGAACCACGCCAAGCATTTGAGATAGAACTCCTTTTTTGTCCTCCCATGAGTTTTCCAAAGAAGTTGATTTGAAAACATTAAAAATTGCGCGTCGTTCGGTGTGAAATTGTGTCGACTTCCGCCATCCCGGATGCGAAAATGCATCAGCGTGATGTTATATAGCGTCATTTTTTGACTTTTCCACGCGCAAAGATATAACAGGCCCAAGGCCAAGCAGCCGGAGGGTGAATTGCCCGGGAAAATCACGCCACACACCACAGACATGTCCCCCGCTGACTTGCGTAAAATGTTCGGGGCAAACCTGCGCGTTCTCGCGGACACATACCCGTCCGTATCGCAACTGTGCCGGGAGCTTGGGATCAACCGGACCCAGTTCAACCGCTACCTCTCTGGCGAGAGCTTTCCGCGCCCCGACGTGCTGCACCGTATCTGTGGCTTCTTTGATGTCGACGCGCGTATTCTGCTTGAACCGATTGATACGCTTCAAGCCGATCACGGCGTTCTCAATCACCCGTTTATCAACGACTACATCGGCAGCGGGATGACCAACATTCCCAAGGATGTGTTTCCCGATGGGTTCTACCGCTTCTCGCGCCTCAGCTTTACAGAAACCGACCTGATTATTACCGGCCTTGTGTTCGTCTTTCGCCGCGACACCCATACGTTCATGCGCGGTTATGAGGCCAAGGAAGCCATGCGCCAACAGGGCTTGCCGACCGACCCGACAACCCGCGAATTTCGCGGCGTGGTCCTGCCACAAGAAGAAGGCGTTGCCGCGCTGGTCTCACACCGCCGCACAATGGCGACCTCCTTCAACTATCTCAACCGCGTCGCCTCGTTTCAAAACCACTATTGGGCGGGCTACGCGACCCGCACAGTGCGGGAATCAGCCACGGGTCGGCGCGTTGCGCGTTTGGTCTATGAACATCTCGGCGCTTTTGGTCCAAGTGTGCTCAAGGCTGCGCGCGAGATCGGCTTTTGCCGCACCGAAGACCTGATTCCCTACCATCGCAAGCTGATACAACCCGAACGCCCGTTCTTCTGATCCGCTCTTCGCCTACGCCAGCCCCATAGCCTCGCATGTCGCAGCGGGGCATTTTGGGTCGCTGTCAGGCAAATAGGATCGCGCGTATGCGGCTAGCCTCTCTGCACCCTGAGAGGAGTTTGACATGGACAGTCAAGACTTGTCGGCGGTGCGCCGCCCCGTGGAAGCGGCCCTCGGCCTGCCCAACGCCCATTACACCGACCCCGCCCAATTCGAGGCCGAGAAAAAGGCGGTTTTGAGCGCCTCTTGGTCCGGCCTCGCCGTCGCCGCCGATGTGCCTGAACCCGGAGACGCGGTGCCGCTTAGCTTTCTGGGAATGCCCCTGCTCCTGCTGCGTGACAAACAGGGGCAGGTCCGCGTTTTCTACAACACCTGCCGCCACCGCGGCATGATCCTTGTCGACGAGGCGCGCAAAATCGAGGGCGCGATCCGCTGCCCCTATCATTCATGGTGCTACGCCACCGATGGCCGCCTCGTCACAACGCCGCATGTGGGCGGCCCCGGCCAAAACACCCATCCCGCCGTGACCCGCTCAGAGCTGGGCCTCGTCGAGATCCGAAGCCACATCTGGCGCGATGTGGTCTTTATCAATATCTCGGGCGACGCCGCCCCCTTTGAAGAAGTCCACGCCGATCTCCTCAAACGTTGGGCAGAGGTCGAAAAACCCGTTTTTCACGGCGGTGTCGATAGCAAGTTTACCCTCACCGTAAACACCAACTGGAAGCTCGCCGTAGAAAACTACTGCGAAAGCTACCATCTGCCTTGGGTGCATCCCGGCCTCAATAGCTACTCACGCCTTGAGGATCACTACAACATCGCCGCGCCCGGCGCCTATTCCGGCCAAGGCACCCTCGTCTATCGCCAACTCACAAGCCACAACGGCGACCGTTTCCCCGATTTTGCCGGACTCTCCGACAAATGGGACGAAGGCGCGGAATATATCGCCGTCTATCCCAACGTTCTGCTTGGCGCTCAGCGTGACCACGCCTTTGCCATCATCCTAGAGCCTGTCGCCATCGACCAAACGGTCGAACATATCCATCTCTATTATGCCGCCCCCGAAATCGAGGCCGGACTGCGCGCCCGCAACACACAGCTTTGGAAAACCGTATTCGAAGAGGACGTTTTCGTTGTCGAAGGCATGCAACGCGGCCGCCACGCGCTCGGCTTTGACGGTGGGCGCTTTTCTCCGGCAATGGATGGGCCGACGCATTGCTTTCATGACTGGGTGGCCTCGCGCTATGAGATCGCCGATACGCCCCGCGCCAAGGCGGCCCAATGAGCCGCCGCCCCCTCGACAGCCGCCTTCTGGCCGCCCATGCCACCGGCGATACGCTGTCGCTCGTGACGCTCTACCGCGAAGCCGCCGAGCACGCCCAAGAGGACGAGGCCCGTGGCTTTTATCTCACCCATGCCTATGTCTATGCGCTGGAAGCAGGCCATCACATGAGCCCCGACCTCCACGCCATGCTGCGCGCCATGCAGCGCGAGGAATAACCTCAAACAACCGCATCCTCAGCGTCCAGGACATAGGCCTGCGCCTCTGCCGCCCCTGCCTCCTTCATCAGCGAATAAAGATGCCATGACGCATGCCCCAAGAGCGGCAGCACAAACATCAACCCAAGAAACCCCGGCACCATCGCCGCAAAGGTCAAGACCGCAACCAGCGCCGCCCAAAAGATCATCGGCGCGAAATTGTTCGAAACGCATTGAAAGCTGGTGATCATCGCGGTCACAAAGTCCAGCTCCCGATCAAGCAGCAGCGGAAGCGACACCACCGTGATCATATAAAGCAAAAGCGCAAACGCCGCCCCGACAACCGACCCAACCGCCAACATCATCAAGCCATTGGCACTCAGATAAACCTCGTAAGAGGACGACACATTGGTCATCGTCGACAGGCCAAGAAACAGCGCGAAAATCATATGCGCAAGGAAAAACCAGAACAGGAACACCACCACGATCACCGCACAGATCGACGGCAACTGCCGCTTGCTCTGCCGCCCCACGACGCCGAAAATCGCATAGATGTCCATCGCACGCCCCTGCTCAAGACGCCGCGAAACCTCATAAAGCCCCACCGCCGCGAATGGTCCCAATAGCGGAAACCCGATCGCCGCAAAGACAAGCCAATAGGTCTGCCCTGTGGCCAGAGTCACCCATGAGATGAGCCACCCTGCGAGAACGTAAAAGGTTGCGAAAACAATGCCATACCCAGGCTTGGCGCGAAAATCGCGCGCCCCACGCCGAAGCGCCTCTCGCAGCATCCCAAACGACACCGCCCCAAGCTCTGGCACCCCATGCTCTGGCCCCTGCTCTGGTCCCGCCGCTGGCCCGTGGCCTGACCCGTGCTCTGGTCTCTCCGGCATCCATTCCTCCCCAATGTATGTCGTATTGACGATATGACCCTGTGACCGTTCACAAATCAACCTTTTCAAGCACCGCGCCGATCCCGCCGCCCAGAGACAGGCCGCCGCCCGATACAGTGAGGGACGGCGCGGGACGACACAAAACCACTTGGCCTCGCGCTTTCGCACGGGGCTGCCTGCTGTCTTCTCTGTGCAAAATACTCCGGGGTGAATTGGGCCAAAGGCCCAAGAGGGGCAGCGCCCCTCCTCCCCCTATGGCGACTTAATCTTCGGCCTGCGCGTCGGCGCGGCTCTTGCCCGCCACGTTCATCGCCAGCGTCGCCGCCATGAACCCGTCAAGGTCGCCATCAAGCACGCCCTTGGTATCCGAGGTCTCATGGTTGGTGCGCAGGTCTTTGACCATCTGATAGGGCTGCAAGACGTAGGAGCGGATCTGGTTGCCCCAGCCCGCATCGCCCTTGGCCTCATGCGCCTCGTTGATCGCCGCGTTACGCTTGTCGAGTTCAAGTTGATACAGCCGCGATTTAAGCGCCTTCATGGCAATATCGCGGTTCTGGTGCTGCGATTTTTCCGAGCTTGTGACAACGATCCCGGTCGGCTCGTGGGTGATCCGCACCGCCGAATCCGTGGTGTTGACGTGCTGACCGCCCGCGCCGGAAGACCGGTAGGTATCAATGCGGATATCGGCCGGATTGACCTCGATCTCGATATTGTCATCCACCACCGGATAGACCCAAACCGAACTGAACGACGTATGCCGCTTGGCCGCCGAGTCATAGGGCGAGATCCGCACCAGACGATGCACACCGCTCTCGGATTTGAGCCAGCCATAGGCGTTATGGCCGGAAATCTTGTAGGCGGCGGATTTGATTCCCGCCTCTTCGCCCGGCGTCTGCGATTGCAACTCGACCTTATAGCCCTTCTTCTCGGCCCATCGCACATACATCCGCGCCAGCATCGACGCCCAGTCACAGCTTTCCGTGCCCCCGGCCCCGGCGTTGATCTCAAGGAAGGTATCGTTGCTATCGGCCTCCCCATTGAGCAGCGCCTCAAGCTCTTTCTCCGCAGCCTTTTCGGCCAGCGCCTTGATCGCCGCCTCGGCATCGGCAACGACCTCTGTGTCCCCTTCCATCTCGCCAAGCTCGATCAGTTCGAGATTGTCGGAGAGGTCGGTTTCGATCCCGTTGACCGTCTCGAACGCGTCCACAAGGTTCTGACGCTCCCGCATGAGCTTTTGCGCCGCTTCCGGGTCGTTCCAAAGGTCCGGGTCTTCCACCCGCGCATTGAATTCCTCAAGCCGGTATTGCGCCGTCTCCCAGTCCATGCGCTGGCGCAGCAATTCGAGCGATTTTTCGATGTCTGCAACAACACTTTGGGTTTCGGCACGCATGCGAGGGGTATCCTTTTCCTATCAAAGCAGCGTGATAAACCACCACGCCCCCACGGGCAAGACGATCCGCCACCGGTTTCGCCCCTCTTGTGCGCCCGCCCACAATGGCGCAGCCAAGCAAGGCGCATCATGACAAAGCTGTTTCCCCTGCACGCCCCCCGCGCCCGCACGCCTGACAGGCTGGCTCGCACCCGCCGGACTGCTCGAAAGCGGCGTCTCTGCGACAACCGCCTTGCTCTGGTCAATCGGGTTCGTGGCCCTGTGCGTCATCGCCGCATGGCTCTGGAGCCGCCGTTTCAAACGCGGCCCCATCGCAACTCTCGTGCGCCGGGTCACGGTGTACCATATGACTGTGGCGCGCGCCTCGCCTTAGTAAAGCCCGCCGGAACTCAAGGTGCCAAAATCCGCCTTGGGGCCGACCACGGCTTTCTTGCCGGTCGAGGTCGTGACCTCTGTCGCGCCCGTGTTGACCTCTTCAAAAAGCGGCAGGTTCGATCCCATCGCAAAGCCGCCATCATACATGACGCCAAAAACCGGTTCCTCGCCATCGCGGAAATACTCTGCCACCACATTGGCCCCCGAGGCGTCATCATCAAGCCGCGCGCCGGTATAGCGGTCAATCTTGATGAAATGCCCGCCCGGCGGAACCCGGAATTTACCCGCGCCGTATTTCTCGATGGCCTCGCTCATGAATTCCTGGAACACCGGCCCACAGGTCGATCCGCCATACGTCCCCCGCCCAAGCGGGCGCGGACGGTCGTGACCGATATAACACCCCGCCACAAGCGTATTGGTAAAGCCGATGAACCACACATCCTTGGCCTCGTTCGTCGTCCCGGTCTTGCCCGCCACAGGCACCGGAAGGTTCACCGTCCCCGAGGCCGTGCCACGCTGCACCACGCCCTGCATCATCGACGTAAGCTGATAGGCGGTGATCGCATTCATCACCCGCTCGCGGTTGCTGACGATGCGTGGCCCGCGCGTCGGCGCAATGTCGGAGCGCCCGCAATCCACACAATCGCGCTTGTCATGGCGATAGATCGTCTCGCCATAGCGGTTCTGAACCCGGTCCACGAGGGTCGGCTCGACCCGCTCGCCGCCATTGGCAAACATCGCATAGGCCGCCACCATCTGAAACAACGTCGTCTCTTCCGAGCCAAGCGAGTTGGCAAGGAACGGCCCCATATCGTCATAGACCCCGAACCGCTCTGCATAATCAGCGACCACATCCATCCCGACTTCCTGCGCAAGGCGGATCGTCATCAGGTTCCGGCTGCGCTCAATCCCGGTCCGCAATGGCGTCGGCCCATAGAACTTGTTGGAAGAGTTGCGCGGCCGCCAAACGCCCTGCGGCGTGTCAATCTCGATTGGCGCGTCAATCACGATCGTCGCCGGGCTATAGCCACTATCCAGCGCCGAGGCATAGACGAACGGCTTAAAGGACGACCCCGGCTGGCGCTTGGCCTGCGTGGCGCGGTTGAACACCGAATCCTGATAGCTGAACCCGCCCTGCATCGCGATCACACGGCCGTTGTTGACGTCCATCGCCATGAATCCGCCCTGCACTTCCGGCACCTGCCGAAGCGACCAGCGCACGAAACTGTCGTCCTCATCCTTGGTGATGGCGCGCACAAGCACCACATCGCCCACCGCCAGAAGATCGCCCGCGCTCTTGGCCTTACGCCCAAGTTTGCCATCTTCAAGCTGGGGGCGCGCCCAGGTCACATCCTTGGCCGGGATCACATGATCACTGCCATTGACCCCCTCGATGCCGATCCGCGCATCCTGCGCACCGACCTCAAGAACGACCGCCGGATACCAACGCCCCTCAAGATCGACATCGCGCGGCACATCCGCTTCGCTCAACGCCGCGCGCCATGCCGCCTCATCCCCAAGCAGCGCCGGATCAATCTTTACCCCCGTGCCGCGCCAAACCCCGCGTGAGCGGTCGTATTTCTCAAGCGCATGACGCAGCGCCCGCGCCGCAATCGCCTGCATCTCCGGGTCAATCGTCGCGCGCACCGTCATACCGCCGGAAAAGAACTCATCCTCGCCGAAATCTTCCGAAAGCTGGCGGCGAATCTCGTCGGTGAAATAATCCCGCGGCGGCAGCGCCGATTTGAAACTGTCGAAATCCCCGTTCTGAACCGAGCGCAGCGGCATCGCCTTTTCGGCCTCATAGCGCGCCTCCGAGATATAGCCGTTCTCCGACATCTCCCGCAGAACGAAATTGCGCCGCGACAAAAGCCGCTCCTTGCGGCGCACCGGATGGTAATCCGACGGCGCTTTGGGCATTGCAGCCAATGTCGCCGCTTCATGCGGGGCCAGCTCGCTCAGGGGTTTGTTGAAATAGGTCTGTGCCGCCGCCGCAACGCCATAGGAATTCTGCCCGAGGAAAATCTCGTTGAGGTAAAGCTCAAGAATCTGATCCTTCGAAAGCGTCTCCTCTACGCGCGTGGCAAGGATGATTTCCTTGATCTTACGCTCAAGTCGGCGGTCGCCGGAGAGCAGGAAATTCTTCATAACCTGCTGCGTGATCGTCGACGCCCCGCGCACGTTTTCACCGCGCGAACGCACCGCCTCGACAACCGCAGCCGCGATCCCGCGCGCATCATAGCCGCTATGGCTATAAAAATTCTTGTCCTCTGCCGAGATGAAGGCCTGTTTGACAAGATCCGGTATTTCATCCGACGGCACGAACAACCGCCGTTCCTTGGCGAATTCGTCGATAATCTGGCCCTCGCCGGAATAAATCCGGCTGATCGTGGGCGGCTTATACTGGGCAAGGGCTTCGTGACTCGGCAGGTCACGGCCATACATCCAGAACACCGCCCCAATCGAAAGCGCGATCACCGCAGCACCCATCGTCACAAAGGTGAAGATGGTTCCCATGAAGGAAAGAATGAATCGCAACACGCGCCTACCTCGTTTCGCACCTGACAATGCTGTTCCTATATAGACCGCACGCAGGAGCGTCAAAACACAACCCCGCGGTTCTCAGCATTGCTTGGCGCGTTTTCGCCGCCCTACTGGCGCAACAAGGCCCGCATCGCCTCGTCCTCTTCAACCCAAGCCAAGAGCGCATCCCGCACCGCCCCCGCCATAAGTGCGCGCCAATTGGGATCGGTCAACCGCTCAAGATCCTGCGCCGATGATAGGAACCCAACCTCAAGCAAAACCGACGGCACATCTGCGGCCTTCAAAACCGAAAACCCCGCATGGCGTAGCGGCTTTTTGTTAAGCGATCCCGTCGCCTCGGCAATCCGCGCCACAAGCATATCGGCAAAAAGCTCTGTGCGCGGCTGGGTCTCCAACCGCGCCAGATCAAGAAGCACATCCGCAACCTCGTCATCCGCCTGCGACAGGTCCACCCCGGCAAGAATATCGGCCCGGTCATGGCGCTCTGCGAGGATTTCCGACGCCCTGTCCGACGCCTCATCCGAAAGCGTATAAACCGTCGCCCCCGTCGCATGGCCCTCGCTTAACGCATCGGCATGCAACGAGATGAAAATATCCGCCCCGACATCATGCGCGATCGACACTCGCCGCTCAAGCGACACAAACACATCCTCATCGCGCGTCAGCACGACCTCGAACGCCCCCGTGCGTCGAAGCGTATCGCGCAACTCGCGCCCAAACCGAAGCATCAGGGTCTTTTCATTGACATCATCGCGCTCGGCCCCCGGATCAATCCCGCCATGACCGGGATCAATCACAACCACAATCGGTGCCCAATCTGGGCGCGTCGGCTCTGTTGTTGTCGCAACGCGCGCAGGCTCGGGCAAATCCCAGCGCGGGTCGCGCGGCGCCCCTGCCAAGGCGCCATAGCGATCTTGCGAAACCGGCACGAGCGTAACCTGCACCTGCGCCCCGCCGCTGACCTCATCAACGGTCAGGGCTGCGGTCTCAACCCCAAGCACCGCCTCAAGTTCGATCACCATCCGGCTCCAACCGGGGCGAAACTGACCAAAACGAACCGCCCCGATCCCCTCGGCGCTGCCGAGCGCCTCAGGCTCAAGCCCGCGCCAATCCACCTCGCGAAAATCAAGCACAAGCCGACGTGGCGTCTCAAGCTGAAAGACCCGCCAAGGCACCCCCTGAGACAGGCCGAGCGAGAGCGTCACCTCGCCGCGCCAGCCCTCGCTAAAACCGCTGGTCGCGGCATCGACCCGCGCCAACCCACTCAATGTCTGCGCCTGCGCACCCGGCGCCCCTGCAAAGGAGGCCGCGAGCGTCCAGAAAATGGCGCATAGCGTTGCTGTGATCCTGCTCATGACCCCTCTCACGGGTGATCGCTTTTGCTCACCTTATACCGGCCACCGCACGAGCGCCAACGCCCCGTGGCACGTCAACGCCGCAAAATCCGCACCGACACGATGCAGACGCAATACCGACGCGATACCGACGTGCGTTTTTGGCCGGTTTTGGCGTTCTAGAGAAAGCCGCGCTTGCGCATAAACGCCCCTAACCGCGCCAGCCCTTCCTGCATATCCTCTGTCGACCGCGCATAGGAAAACCGCAACGTGCCCCCGCCCCGGACGGGATCAAAATCAAGCCCCGGCGTGACCGCCACCCCCGCCTCATCAAGGATATCGCGGGCAAAACTTCGACTGTCTTGGGTATAGCGGCTCACGTCCACATAGACATAAAATGCCCCATCGGGCGGCGCAAAGCGATCAAAGCCGATCTTGGGCAAACCCTCGATCAAAAGCTGCCGGTTGGCCCGGTAAACGTCCATATTTGCTTGCAATTCTGTGTGACTGTCCATCGCTCCAAGGGCGGCAATCTGGCTCACATGCGGCGCACAAATAAACATATTCTGCGCCAGACGCTCGACCTTGCGCACATGATCTTGCGGCACAACCATCCACCCGATGCGCCACCCCGTCATCGAGAAATACTTGGAGAAGGAATTGATCACATAGCACTCATCCGTGATCTCAAGCGCCGTGACCGCCTTGGCCTCATATTCCACGCCATGATAGATTTCATCGCTGATAAACGCGGCCCCCTTGGCATGGGTCGCCTCGATCAACGCCGCCATCGCCCCCCGATCAAGCATCGTCCCCGTCGGATTCGCCGGCGACGCCACCATAAGCCCCTGCACGTCCATTTCTGCAAAGTCATCTGGCACAGGTTGAAGCCGGTTGGCCTCTGATGTCTGTAAATCAATGGGTTGCAGCGACAGGGCTTTGAGAATTTGTCGGTATGACGGATACCCCGGCGCACCAATGGCGACCCGGTCACCGGCGTCAAAAAGTGCCGTAAAGGCCAACAAGAACCCCGCTGACGACCCGGATGTGACCACCACGCGTTCGGGGTTGAGGTCCACCCCATACCACTCCCCATAAAGCTGCGCGATGCGCTTGCGCAGCGCCGGAAGCCCAAGCGCCACGGTATAGCCCATCGCGTCCTGCTCCATCGCCTTCGTCACCGCGTGACGCGCCCCTTCCGGCGCGGCGGTGCCCGGCTGGCCAACTTCCATATGAATGATACGGCGCCCTGCCGCCTCGGCCTGACGGGCTGCCTCCATGACATCCATCACAATAAAGGGATCGACAGCGCTGCGGGTTGAGTTTCGCATGGTTTTCCTTCCTATTGGCCCCATGTTTGATCCCCGCTGTTTTCACCGCGAAACGCCTATGGCGTCAATCCGTCCCCTGAAGGCAATCGCAACCTTTCTTGTCGTCGCGATGCTCTTGGTCTCGGCCAACGCCGCCAAAGCGGTCTCGCTGATCCGTGACCCGGATATCGAACACGCCTTGGGCCGCGCCGCCGCGCCGGTCCTGACCGCTGCGGGGCTTGGCAGCAACGTGCGCGTGCTTGTGGTCAATGATCGAAGCCTGAACGCCTTCGTCCTCGACAACAACCATATCTATATCCACCTCGGCATGCTCCTGCGCCTCGCCACGCCAGACATGTTTCAAGCCGTTGTCGCCCACGAAGCCGCCCATATCACCAACGGCCACGTCGCCCGCCGGATCACCAATATGGGCACGACCCAATCCGCCGCCGGCCTTGGTCTCGCCCTCGCCGCCGCTGCGGCTGCTGCAACCGGACGCGGCGATGTCGGCCTGGGGATCGCCCTTGGCTCTAGCGCTTCAGCTCAACGCCGTTTTCTCGCCCATAGCCGCGCCGAAGAAGTCGCCGCAGACCAATCCGGTGTGCGCTACATGACCCGCGCCGGGGTTAACCCCAAAGGGGCCGTCGCCGTGCACGAGATTTTTCGCGGCCAGGAAGTCCTCAACACGTCACGCCAAGACCCCTATATGCGCTCGCACCCCCTGACCCGCGACCGCATCCGCACCATGAAAACCTATGCCGCAGCCCATGCCGACAAGGTCAAGCCAACCGACCCTGAAGTCGCGTATTGGTATGACCGCGCGCGCGCCAAGCTCGCCGCCTTTACCCTATCGCCGAAATGGACCCTGCGCCGCCTTGATGAAAGCGCAAGCCGCGACATCCGCCTGATGCGCGAAGCCGCCGCCCGCCATCGCCTGTCCCAAAGCGGCGCAGCCCTTAAGGCCATCAACGGTGCCATCTCCCTGCGTCCCGAGGATGCGTTTTACTACGAACTCAAGGGCCAGATCCTCCTGGAAAACCGCCGCTTTTCAGAGGCCGTGACCGCCTATCGCAAGGCCGTTGACCTCGCACCGCGCGATGCGCTTTGTCTTGCCAGCCTCGGGCGCGCCCTTCTCGCCGCTGACCGCCCCCGCGATGCCCTCAAACCGCTAGAGCAAGCCCGCAGCCGTGACTTCCGCAATAGTGCCATGTTGCGCGATCTCGGCGCGGCCTATGCGCGCACTGGCAACAATGGCATGGCCGCACTGGCGACCGCCGAACGTTACGCCTTGCAAGGCCGGCTCAAAGATGCAGGAGTGCTCGCCAAACGGGCCAGCGGCCTGCTGCCCACGGGGTCACGTGGTTGGCGCCTGGCCGAAGATATCCTGCGTGAAGCAGAGCGCGCGGAAAAGAAATAAACCTGACGGAGTTCGAAATGTTCAAGACCCTCACCACAGCCACTTTTCTCGCGGCTGCCGCCCTGCCCGCCGCGGCGCTTGATCTCAACAATCTAAGCGACGCCGAGCGCAGCGCCTTTCGCGCCGAAGTGCGCGCCTACCTGCTCGAAAACCCCGGCATCATCATGGAAGCAGTCGACGTTCTGGAAAAACAACAACAGGCCGCCTCCGCCGCCCATGACCTGTCTTTGGTCAAAGCCAACCGCGACGCGATCTTCAACGATGGCTATAGCTTTGTCGGCGGCAACCTTGAGGGCGACATTACGCTGGTAGAATTTGTCGACTACCGCTGCGGCTATTGCCGCAAGGCCCATGAAGAGGTCAAGCAACTCATTGAACAGGATGGAAATATCCGCCTGATCTACAAAGAGTTCCCGATCCTTGGCGAGGATTCATTGATCTCCTCGCGCTTTGCCATCGCCGTCAAACAGGTCGAGGGGAATGATGCCTACGCGCTCATTCACGACGCCCTGATTACCTTCAATGGCGATATGACCGAAACCGCCCTGACCCGTCTGTCCGACGCGCTTGGCTTTGATACCGACGCCATCCTCGCCCAAATGCAAAGCGATAGTGTCTCGGCCGAAATCGCGCAGACCCGCGATCTTGCCCAGAAACTCGCGATTTCCGGCACACCGACCTTTGTTCTCGAAGATCAACTTCTGCGCGGCTACATCCCGCTCGCCGGAATGCAGGCGCTGGTCGCTGAGAAGCGCAACGACTGACCGCGCGCCCTGTGATTTTCGGATAGACTTTGGGGGCAAAGCGTGCGCGCCTGCCCCTCTCCCGCCCGCTGCTCACTCGGCCATTTACTCGACGGCAGCAGCCATTTCCGCGTCGATCTCGGCGGCGCGTTTTTCAACCTCTTCGACGATGTGATCGACCATCTGGTCGTTGGACATCTTATGGCTCTGCTTGCCCGCAAGATAGACCATCCCCGATCCGGCCCCGCCGCCGGTAAACCCCACATCCGTCATAAGCGCCTCGCCCGGTCCATTGACCACGCAGCCAATGATCGAAAGGCTCATCGGCGTGTGAATATGCGCCAGCCGCTTTTCAAGTTCGTCCACCGTTTTGATGACGTCAAACCCCTGCCGCGCACAGGACGGGCACGAGATAATATTGACGCCGCGATGACGCAGGCCAAGCGATTTGAGGATCTCGAACCCGACCTTCACCTCTTCAACCGGATCGGCGCTAAGCGAGACACGCAGCGTATCGCCGATACCCATCCATAGAAGATTGCCAAGCCCGATTGCGGATTTGATCGTGCCGCTCACGAACCCACCCGCTTCCGTCACCCCAAGGTGAATTGGCGCGTCGGTGGCCTCGGCAAGTTGTTGATAGGCGGCGGCGGTCATGAAGACGTCGCTCGCCTTCACGCTAATCTTATACTCATGGAAATCATTGTCCTCGAGGATACGGATATGCTCTAGCCCAGATTCAACCATCGCATCCGGGCACGGCTCGCCGTATTTGTCGAGAAGGTGCTTCTCAAGCGATCCGGCATTGACCCCGATGCGGATCGAACAGCCATGATCCTTGGCCGCCTGAATGACCTCTTTGACCCGCTTCTCGTCGCCGATATTGCCGGGGTTGATCCGCAGACAGGCCGCCCCCGCCTCTGCCGCTTCGATGGCGCGCTTATAGTGAAAATGAATGTCGGCCACGATCGGCACGGTGGTTTCGCGCACCACCTCTTTGAGCGCCTTGGTCGCCGCCGCATCCGGGGTCGAGACCCGCACGATATCCGCGCCCGCCTCTGCTGCCGCCTGCACCTGTGCGACGGTTGCCTTGACGTCTGAGCTATCGGTATTGGTCATGGTCTGGACCGCAATCGGTGCGTCGCCACCGACCGGCACCTTGCCAACCATAATCTGGCGCGATTTACGCCGTTCGATATTTCGCCACGGACGAATGTGGTTCATCGACATGAAAAGCCCCTCACCTCAGACAGGATCAGAGCCTATGTAAGTCGCCTGTGCCACGGGGGCAATGCGCGATCAGGGTTTTCAGTCGGCGTTGATCTGCGACGCATCCGCCTCGGCAACGATCCGCGCGAGGTCAGGGTCGGTATCAAGGTCGGCAAGGTCATACGCCTCAAGCAGGCTATCAGAGTCCAACGCAAGATCGCCGATCCGGTTCGTGCCCTCGCCCACCGGGCCAAAAACGGCCCCGCCGAGTTTGAAATAAATCGCGCCGCTCATACCCGCAGTGAGGGTCGGGGCATCTTCCGATTTCGGCAGGATGTATTCTTCGCCCGGATTGAGGATTTTCTCATGGATGACCGTGCCATCCGCCGCGCGCACCCGAACCCACGCCGGACGCACCGCCATCAGGATCAAATCCTGTGTGTCGCGTTCTACAACCTGCGGCATCATCCGATCAAGCGCCTCTTCCGAGGCCGCCGCAACGACAAGCGGCGCGTCGGGGGTAAAGACGCCAACGGTATCGGGGTTCAATGTCGAAATGGGCGCATCACGCGCCACCATCACAGGCACATCAAGCGCCTGCGGACGATAAAGACGATCAAGAGATTGCTGCGACGGCGGCGCAAAGACGCCCGACCCGGCCTGAACGCCCTCTTCCGCGCCAGATTGCCCAGATCCCTCTGTCGCCTCCATGAGCGGATCAAGATCGGCCAATACCACCGGGGTCTGATCCACCGGCGCGAGTTTGACGCGTTGAACTTCGTTCAGCACCGACCAGCCGCCATAACCAATCGCCACGATAAGCGCCACAAGAACCATCGACGAGCCAATCGCCTGGGGTTCAATCCGGCTCAGGATGGATTCCGGCGCCGGGGTGAAAGGCATGATGGGGGCATCAAGCGGGTCATCGCCCCGCGCACGGCGCTCTGCGAGCACATCGCGCTTGCGAATGGTTGACGCTTCGGCAGCCATACCATGCGCGGTCGAAAATCCGCTTTCACGGCAAAACTGGGCAAATGTCGCATCCGGGTCCAACCCAAGATAGCGCGCATAAGACCGCACATACCCCGCAATAAAGCCCGGTGTCTCAAAACCTGAAGGATCGCAATCCTCTATGGCGGAAATATAATTCGCCCGAATACGCAACTCTCGCTGCACATCAAGGAGCGATTTCCCCAATGTTGCGCGTTCTCCGCGCATCATGTCGCCAAGCCGAAGGTCGTAATCATCAAAGCCTTTCGGCCCTGACGTTTCCTCAACGGAGTTGCGCTGTCCCTTGCGCCTGATCATCACATTTGCCTCACTGCAATGCCGATCCGTTACCGAATCCCGATTCGGATCGGGCTCTTTGTTGAGGCTAAAGTAACACAGTGCAACAGAAATTGCACCTTACTTGCAGGTCAGCCCGCCAGCTCGGCACGATTCAGCGCACAATGCGACCAAAGATCGTCCATCGCGCGGACAAGCTTTTCCATCTCGTTAGGACCGTGGACCGGCGACGGGGTAAACCGAAGCCGTTCCGTGCCGCGCGGCACGGTCGGGAAATTGATCGGCTGCACATAAATCCCGAAATCTCCCAAAAGCATATCCGAGAGTTTCTTGGTGTGCACCGGATCGCCGACAATCACCGGCACGATATGGCTCCCGTGATCAATGATCGGCAGGCCCATCCCCTTCAGGCGGGTCTTGAGAATCTTTGCTTGCGTCTGATGTTGATCGCGCAGCTTTTGCCCCTCGGCGGTTTTGAGAAAGGCAACCGACGCCGTAGCCCCTGCGGCAAGCGCCGGTGCGAGCGAGGTCGAGAAAATGAAGCCCGGCGCATAAGAGCGAATCGCGTCGCACATCTTGGCGCTGGCGGCGATATAGCCGCCCATGACGCCATAGGCCTTGGCCAGTGTGCCGTTGATAATATCAAGCCGATGCATCAGCCCGTCACGTTCGCAGATACCGGCCCCGCGCGGACCATACATGCCCACCGCGTGCACCTCGTCGATATAGGTCAGCGCACCGAACTCATCCGCGAGATCAAGAATCGCCTCGATCGGGCCAAAATCGCCATCCATCGAATAGACGGACTCAAAAGCGATGAGCTTGGGCGCGGCGGGATCATCCGCTTCAAGAAGCGCGCGCAGATGTTCGACATCATTGTGACGGAAAACCCGCTTGGCCCCGCCATTACGGCGTACGCCTTCGATCATCGACGCATGGTTCAATTCGTCCGAGTAAATGATCAGGCCGGGGAAGAGCTTTGGCAGTGTTGAAAGCGTTGCATCATTGGCGATATAGGCCGAGGTAAACAGAAGCGCGGCTTCCTTGCCGTGCAAATCCGCAAGCTCTGCCTCAAGGCGCTTGTGATAGACCGTTGTGCCCGAAATATTGCGCGTCCCGCCCGACCCGGCGCCCGTCGCATCAATCGCCTCATGCATCGCGGCAAGAACAACCGGATGCTGTCCCATGCCAAGATAGTCATTGCCGCACCAAACGGTAATCGGCTGTTTCTCACCATCGGGACGGTTCCAGACGGCATGCGGAAAATTACCCTTTTCACGTTCGATATCAATGAACGTCCGATAGCGTCCTTCTTCATGAAGACGATTCAGAGCGTCGTCGAGCTTGGCATTGTAATCCAAAGGTGTTCTCCCGATCTTGACTGGCATTCGCTTGCGCGGGTCGGAACTGCCACATTTATTCACGTTCATGAATGGATATATCGCGCGTGTCCATCGAGCAATAGGTTACATTTCGTAGCACCTTTATCCTTGATCTCGGTCAAGCCCGCTGGACAGTCCGGCGATCACTGATAGGCTCCTGCTCAAATCACAATCCCACCCGACCGCGCAAGGAGAAATCCGCATGTCTCTCGATACCGTTCTATCCCGTATTGATACCGATCTCGACGCCGCCACCGAGCGGCTTTTGGATCTATTGCGGATTCCCTCTGTGTCGACCGATCCGGCCTACAAACCTGAGTGTGACGCCGCAGCGGACTGGCTCGTCAGAGACCTGCAATCGTTTGGAATAAAAGCCGAAAAGCGCCCCACACCGGGGCATCCAATGGTCGTTGGCCATGTGGACGACGCACAGGATGAAGGCGCGCCGCACCTTCTTTTCTACGGTCACTACGACGTGCAACCCGTCGACCCGCTCGATCTCTGGGATCGCCCGCCTTTCGAACCCGCCATCGAAGACACCCCCAAAGGCAAAGTCATCCGGGGGCGCGGCGCATCTGACGACAAGGGCCAATTGATGACGTTCGTCGAAGCCTGCCGCGCCTGGAGTGCCGTAAACGGAAACCTGCCCTGCAAAATTACTTTCTTTTTCGAAGGAGAAGAAGAATCAGGATCGCCCTCCCTCGTCCCCTTCATGCAGGAAAACGCCGCCGAACTTGGGGCCGATATCGCCCTGATCTGCGATACGGGCCTGTTTGAAAGCTCGGTGCCCGCGATCACAACGCAACTGCGCGGCCTGCTTGGCGAGGATTTTACCATCACCGGCCCCTCGCGCGACCTCCATTCGGGCATGTATGGCGGCATTGCCATGAACCCGATCCGCGTTTTGACGAAAATCCTCGCCGGGCTGCATGACGAGACCGGCGCCATCACCTTGCCGGGCTTTTATGAGGACGTGCCCGAACTCTCCGACGAGATGCGCGCCCAGTGGCAGGGGCTGAATTTTGACCATGAGGCGTTTCTGGGCGATGTCGGCCTCAAATCCCCCGCCGGCGAACAAGACCGCACGCCCCTTGAGCAAATCTGGGCCCGCCCAACCTGCGATGTGAACGGCATCTGGGGCGGCTATACCGGCGACGGTTTCAAAACCGTGCTGCCAAGCCAGGCCTCCGCCAAGGTCTCCTTCCGCCTTGTCGGACAACAAGACCCCGACAAAATTCGCCAAACCTTCCGAAACTACCTCGAAAGCGCCCTCCCCGAGGGGTTCAGCGTCGAATACCGCACCGACAAAGGCGCGCCCGCCTCGCAAATGTCGATTGACGACCCGGCCTTTGAAAAAACCCGCAAGGCGCTTTCAGACGAATGGCCCCGACCCGCAGCCTATGTCGGCTGTGGCGGCTCGATCCCGATCGCGGGCTATTTCAAAGACATCCTCGGCATGGATTCGATGCTCATCGGCTTTGGCCGCGACGATGACCAAATCCATTCCCCGAACGAAAAATACGACATGGAGAGCTTCCACAAAGGCATCCGTTCCTGGGCGCGCATCCTGGACGCCCTAAGCACCGAATAGCGCGTCAGGCGCCTGTTTTGCGCACATGCCGCACGCCCTTGAGCGCAAGAACAAGGAACGGCGCGCCATGCAGGGCCAAGTCAAACCAATCCAGCGGGCGCACCAAGCTGCCCGCCGCCAACATCTTGAGCTTTTCCCATAAATGCGGCTCTGGAGAAAACGGTGCCAGCCCAAGCAAAAGCGCAACAAGCACCAGATTGAACCACGATACGCGATCAAGCCACTTCATGAGAACACCTTTCGGGGGGGGATAAGTGGCGCGGTTGACGGGGCTCGAACCCGCGACCTCCGGCGTGACAGGCCGGCACTCTAACCAGCTGAGCTACAACCGCGCATACGCTTGGAAAGCAAGACGGACAGTGGTGGCGCGGTTGACGGGGCTCGAACCCGCGACCTCCGGCGTGACAGGCCGGCACTCTAACCAACTGAGCTACAACCGCTCACTGTCCGCCCGGAACTAGGCCCGAGCGTGTGGCGGTGTTTAGGCTGAGGCAGAGGGCGCGTCAAGCGCATATGCCGCGCGACAGGAAAGTTTTTTGCCGCCTCAAATCCCGCCCCCGCCGCCGTGCGCAAATGGCGGCACCAAAACCGCGCAACGGTGAAAAAAGAATAGCGCGCTCTGGCTTTTATCATTCGATTGCGGCAATTATCAAAAGCGTAAAAACAGTATCCGGGACGCGGCTTCAATTGGCTCAGGCGACCCACTTATACGGGACGAGACGACCATGAGCGGAACCGGCAATGCAACGACCTCCGTCCTACAAAGCGGTGACGATTTCGTCGACGGCATCCTCACCAGCGTGCGCTGGGGCAGTTCCGAGATCGAGTTTTCCTTCCCCACATCAAATCTCGTCTACACCTACTTTAGCCTGAGCGACCTGCCCGCCAATATGTCGGCGCTCAGCGTGGCCCAACAACAAGCCGCCTTCTTTGCGCTCGATGCCGACAACGGCACGCACACCGCCGCCAACGCGGGGTTTTCCGTCGAAGGCTTCACCAACCTTATCCTGACCTACGACAGCACCCCCGACACCGCCTATGGCACCAAGGAAGAAATCCGGCTCGCCAATACAACCTCAAACCAGGTTTTTACCGCGCAGGTCGGTGATTTTCCCTCCAATGACGTCACCTTAGACACGGACGACAACGGCGATGTCTGGTTTGGCCCCTATAACAACTACACCTACCAATCCCCTGTGGCCGGGAACTACGCCTGGGCCACGCATATCCATGAGCTCGGTCACGCGCTCGGCCTGAGCCACGGACATTCCGCATGGGAGTTCGTCAACATGCCCTACGCCTATGACTCGATGGAATTTTCGATCATGACGTATCGCTCCTACGTGGGCGGGCCGACCAGCGGCTATTCCAACGCCACCTGGAGCTATGCCCAGACATGGATGATGGCCGACATCGCCGCGTTGCAATATATGTATGGGGCTGACTTTACGACAAACGCCGACGATACCACCTATCGCTGGACCCCCGGTTCCGGCAACACAGAGGTCAATGGTGAGATCGCGATCAACGCCGGGGGCGACGTGATTTTTGCCACGATCTGGGATGGCGGCGGAACCGATACCTATGACCTCTCCGCCTATACAGATGCCCTTGAGATTGACCTGCGCCCCGGCCAACATTCCGTCTTTGACACGGACCAACTCGCCAATCTCGGCTATGGTGAAACCGCGCGCGGAAGTATCTTTAACGCCCAACAATACGAGGGCGACTCCCGCTCGCTGATCGAGAACGCCACCGGCGGCAGCGGCGACGACGCGATCACCGGCAACACCGCCGACAACACCCTTCAGGGCGGCGACGGGCACGATACCCTAAGCGGCAGCGCGGGCCATGACTGGCTTCTCGGCGACGCTGGCGACGATTCGATGCGTGGAAACGCCGGCGACGATACCCTCAAGGGCGACGACGGCAACGATATCCTGCGCGGCCTGAACCGCAAAGATGTGCTTCTGGGCGGGGCCGGACACGATACGATCTACGGCGGCAATGGCTATGACACAATCCGGGGACAGGCGGGCAAAGATATCCTGCGCGGCCAACATGGCGACGACAGCATCAACGGAGACAAGGGCAATGACCGCCTCTATGGCGGCTTGGGACATGATACGCTGGAGGGCGACCTCGGCAACGACCGCCTCTTTGGCGGCAAGGGCAACGACGTCCTGAATGGCGGCGCAGGCAATGACCGCCTCTCCGGCGGCATCTGGGCCGATACCTTTATCTTCGAGGACGGGTTCGGTACCGATGTCATCAACGATTTCGAAGCAAAAGACCTCGAGAAAATCGACCTCTCCGGCGTCACCAGCATCACCGACTACAACGACCTGATCGCCAACCACCTCTCCGACGCAGGCGGCACAGCCCAAATCGTCGACGGCAGCAATTCAATTCTGCTTGAGGGCATCGCCTTCACCGATCTCCGCGATGGCCTGAACGGATATACCGAAGACGATTTTCTATTCTAACCGCAGGATCCCAAGATCGCGATGCTGCAACAAAGCCTGCGGAAATATTATGTGGGACATGGTGGGTCGTGAGAGGCTCGAGGTCTCAGGGGTTCATTTCGTTCAACCGGGTTACACCTTGCTTTTCTACGCCATCACCGACGACAAAATAGACCAAACGCCTTTCAGGAAATCCTAACGCAAGCATCCGAAACATATAAAACGCGTCACATCTGGACGACAAGGATCAGAGCTTGTTGCTTGCGCATTTAGCCGTTTGCCCAAGTCATAATATGAGCAGATCGCCCAACGGTCACCAATGATACAAAGGCCGTGATTTTCGCAATTCTGGTTCGCTCTCCGTGGCTCCAAGTCGGCAGATCATGTTTGGGAACGCCCTGCACAAGGTCGCCACGTGCCACCGGTGCACTCTGTAAAGCAGGCAACAAAAAGGGGGCCGGCACATGCCGGCCCCAAGTTCGGAATGGTCAGGTATGAGACAGGTCTGAGGGGACAGGCTGACCATCTCAAGGAAGATATTCAGAGGGTTACGGGTCGGATTTGACCTCGCCCTCAACCGAGCCGACGCCCGGCACCGTGATGCTGATATCCGGCTCGTTACCGGGCAGACGGCCATCAAAAACAACCCAAGCCAGCACAGCAAGAGCAACAACCACACCACCCAGCACAAAGGCGAGCGGGGTCGTAGAACCGGACTCGTGATTGGTTTGGTCGGACATGTTCAACCTCCTTATATCTGTTTCACTATTCCAACGCGCACGTGCCTTGATCGTTCCAAAAATTCGTAATTCTTCGGATTTGAAGCTTCAAAATCACCCAAAAACACGCGTGCAATCAGTGACTTGCGCCATCTCTGGATGGAAGGCAGGCAGCGTGTTCAACCGGCGCGCCTCAAGATCGGAAATCACCCGCACCCCCTGCACAGGTTTGGCCTCGACGGTCAAATCCTGAGCAGGCAACACCACGGGTTTGGCAGTGCCAAACACCCTATCCGGCGTAAGCCAGACCACAGCGCCCGTCACCTGCCCGTCAGCAGCCATCTCGACCGAGCCGACACAGCCCACAGGCTGGCCCGCCCTGGTTTCAACCTCCGCGCCCAATAGCAACTCGAAAACATCAGAGGACAGATCAATCTCCCTCGCGTCTATGCGCTGCGCATGGCGAGGCAAACCCGCGTCGAAAAACGGTGCGACAAACATCGGCGGCACCGGTAAAGCGGTCAGCGAAATCCCCATCGCAACGATGGTCCCATAGAAAAACTTGAGCAGCATTGACGCCTCCTCTGCGACGTTTCAACATCTGCCAAGTCAACGTGCAAAACCGCGCCTAGTTCCCGTAAACACCTACACAAAAATAATAAAACGGCCCCGATCACCCGATCGAGGCCGCGCAGTTGCAACAGATTGGCGCGCACTCAGGCCAAAAGCGTTTCCGTGCTGGTAAAGAACATTGCCTGGCTCACCGCCGAGCGCACCTGCTCCTCGGTATAGGGCTTGGTGATGACAAAGGCCGGCTCCGGGCGTTCTCCGGTCAACAGGCGCTCGGGGAATGCCGTGATAAACACCACCGGCACCGACGACGTGATCTTGAGAATGTCATTCACCGCGTCGATCCCCGACGAGCCATCGGCCAGTTGGATATCGGACAGAACAAGATCCGGCTTTTCCTGCTCGACCAAATCGACCGCGCGCTTGTGAGTGCGTGCAACGCCCGTGATCGCATGCCCCATATCCGACACGATATCCTCAAGATCCATCGCGATAATCGACTCGTCCTCGATGATCAGGACACGCCCCGACAGGCTGTCGGCCATTTCGCGGCGGGCCGTGTCGATGAGCGTTTGCGCCTCACTCTCATCAATCCCCATGATGGCCGCAACTTCGCTGATGCTGAATTCCTCGATCGTGTGTAGCAATAGCGCCTCGCGTGAATTGGCGGTCAACCGACCAAGCCGTTCCTGCGCGCGCCGCCCCGCACCGCTTTCATCGGTGCTGCCAACAGGCGCCCCAGCACTGCTCCAGACCGCGTGAAACATCCTGAACAGAGCGACCTTATCGCTCAGCCCCATATCAAAAACCGATTGGTCAGCGATCAGGCTTTCAATCGTGGCGGCGGCATAGGTGTCTCCGGTTTCCTGACGCCCGGTCAGCGCCCGTGCATAGCGGCGCAGATACGGCAGCAGCCTCGCAACCGTGACCGAAAGGAAATCCGATTGAGCATTCGACGACATATTTTTGACCTCACTGTCATTTTTCTTGGAACCAAACGCGCAGCGATGCGTTTGGTTCCAAGAAATGCGCTATAAATTTACCGGTAAATACAGGAAACCGAAAAATGGGTGGAAAATCTGAACACTCCCGCCTCGAGGAGCAGATCGACGAAAACCTGAAAAAGGTCTTCAAACGGGACACGGCCGAGCCCATCCCAGATCGGTTCGCGCAATTGCTGAAACAGCTCAAAGAGCAGGAACAAGCAAATGACCAGTAACGATGGTGCCGCGTCCGATCCGAGGGACGACATCCTCGAACATCTGCCGAGTATGCGCGCCTTTGCCATGAGCCTGACGCGCAACCGCTCGTCTGCGGACGATCTGGTGCATGACAGTATCGTCAAGGCGTGGAAGAATTTTGACAAGTACCAACAAGGCACGAACCTGCGCGCGTGGTTGTTCACCATTTTGCGCAACACGTTCTACTCGCAGCGCCGCAAAGCCAAACACGAAGTGGCCGATGTCGATGGCGCACTGGCCGCGACCCTCTCAGTCAAACCGCAACATGACGGTCGCCTTGCGCTTGCGGATTTCGAAAAGGCCTTTGCCAAACTGCCCGACGAACACCGCGAGGCGCTGATCCTCGTCGGGGCATCCGGCATGAGCTATGAAGAGGCCGCCGAAACCTGCGGCGTGGCCGTGGGCACCGTCAAAAGCCGCGTCAATCGCGCTCGCAAGAAACTGGCCGAACTGATGGCGCTGTCCGAGGACGAGCCGCTTGAGTTGACAGATCAGGTCACGGTCGGTGTCGTGACCGAAAGCCTGCAACCAAGGAAATCAGTGGTGTGATCGAGTGGCTCACGACGGCCACCCGGTCGCTCACGTTTAGAATTGCCGTATTGTTGGCGGTCGCAATGCTACCGATCGGAATGATCTCGATCGAGCAGAACCGCCAGATGCTGGCCGATGCCGAGGCGCGCCAATATTCGGCCCTACTTGCAAAAACCTCCGAAGCCGCTGACCGCGAGGCCGCCTATGCGACAATGGCCTTCGGCGCGGCGCAGGCGCTGGCCGCGATCCACGCTTCCGTGACCGCCGATACGGCCACTTGCGAGGTCAATCTCGCCCGGTTTCTCGAAACCTCGGACGTGATCTCTTTCATCGGCATTACCGATGCCAAGGGCAGATCGACCTGTTCAACCGCCGATAACCCGATCAATCTCGCGGATCATCGCGTCTTTCTCGCCATGCGCCAAGACCCGTCGCCACGCGCCTCTTTCGTGCGCCAATCACAGATCAACGAAACCCCCTCGGTCGTGATCTCGGTCCCGGTTCTGGACGACGCGGGTGTTTTTGCCGGGCTGGTGGCCGTTGTGCTTGAACACACACTCCTAAGCGCCCCACAGGACTCCCCCAAGGACGATGAATTCATCGACCTGATCACATTCAATATCGACGGCGAGATTCTGGCGACAAGCGGCGGCCTTGCCCATGTTGACACCCGCTTGCCAACCAACAACGATCTTGCCAACCTTGCGCGCATCGGCAAAACCGTCTTCGTCGGCAAGACCTCGAATGGCGAAAAACGCATTTTCGCCTCGGTCCCCGTCATTCAAGGGGAAATCTATGCTCTGAGCAGTTGGGAACACAATCAGCGCGTGCTGCTTGGTCAGGGCCAGAGACCGTCAACCTCGCTCCTGCTGCCGCTCGGCATGTGGATCGCGAGCCTTCTGGTCGCTTTCCTCTCGGTGCAAGTGATGGTTATCGCCCCAATCCGCGACCTGCGCCGGCGGATGCAGGTTTTTCGTCTCACGCGTCGGATTGGCGGTGTATCGCGCAAACTGACAACGCCAAGCGAAATCACCGAAATGGACGAAAGCTGGCAGGAAATGGCCGAGAGCATCCTGCGCGATGAGGCCGATCTGCTCAATTCGCTGCATCAGAAATCGGTCCTGCTCAAAGAGGTGCATCACCGGGTCAAGAACAACCTGCAACTGATCGCCTCGATCCTGAACCTCAAGATCCGCAAATCCACCTCCGATATCGAAAAGGCGGCCCTGATCGAGGTTCAACAACGCGTCACGCGCATCGCGCAGGTGCATCAAAAGCTCTACGAAACTTCGAGCGAGGAACGTATCCGGGCCGATGAACTACTCGAAACCGTGGTCAACAATATGGTCGATACGGCCTTTGTGTCGCGCCGCAAGCCTAAGATCACGCAACGTTATGATCCCATCGTGCTCTACCCCGACCAAGCCGTGCCGCTGAGCTTGGCGCTGACCGAGTTGGTGACCAACGCGCTCAAATACATGGGCTCCGAGATCGGTGAGGCCGCGTGGCTGTCGGTCTCCCTGACCTCGACCGACGAAGGTAGCGCGCTTCTGGAAGTGTCCAACTCCCTCGGCATCTCCGAAGCAACGCCCACTCAAGAGGACTCGACCGGTCTCGGCGACCGCTTGGTGCGGGCGTTCACACAGCAACTGGAAGGCGCGCTCGACACCACGCAAGGCGACGAGGAGTTCCGCGTGCAGCTTCGTTTTGACATCACTGATTTCGTCGAGGATGACTGACAAAACCGCTGGTGCGGCGGGGTCATTGGGGCCAAAGTAACAGAGTGCAACATGTCGAAACCCTGATAACCGCCCAAGACGGCTACCCCGCTTTCGAGCGCCGGGTGCTCGCGGCTCACCAGTCTGTCGTGATGGGGTTTCGGGTGTTTGACCCGCTGACCCCGCTCCTCAGTCCCGAGGCGCAGCGTATCGGCGATACATGGGTGGATCTGCTTGTTGACGCACTGAACCGCGGGGTCGACATCACGCTACACCTCTCGGATTTTGACCCGTTGGTGGCCACCGACCTGCATCGCAAAACATGGCATAGCGTCCGCATCTTGCGCGCCATCTCCGAACTCGCCCGCCCAGATGCCGCAAAATTGACCGTGCACCCCCTGCTACACCCGGCACGGATCGGGCAGCTTGCGGCGCTCTTGACGGCCCCGATGGTGATTGCGCGCAAACAACGTTTACGCAATCGCTTTACCCAAAACACGGACCCAAAGCGGCTGAACGCCTTGTTCGAGCTTCCTGGCGTGCGCCACGCCCTGTCCCACACTGACCCGACCCAGCCCGGCTCTTTCCCCGCATCACACCATCAAAAAGTCGCGGTGATCGACAACCGCTGGACCTATATCGGCGGCCTCGACCTTGATGAACGCCGCCTCGACACCAAGGATCACGACTGTCACGCAGACGAGACATGGCATGACGTGCAACTGCTGATCGACGACCCCGACCTCGCCCAATCGGCCCGCGCCCACCTTGACAGTTTCGCTGCCGTCACCGGCGGCGCGCGGCCTGCGGACCCTTCTGCGCCGCCCCTCTTGCGCACCATGTCGGCGGCCCGGCTCAAGGGCCAATTCTGGACCTTTTCTCCGCAAACGATTGTGTCCGAAATCCACGCCGCGCATATGCGCCGCATCGCGACCGCCACGCAACTGATCTATCTCGAAACACAGTTCTTTCGCGACACCGGAATCGCCCGCGCCTTGGCTCGCCGCGCGCGCGCCAATCCCGACCTGCACCTCATCCTGATCCTCCCCGGCGCCCCCAACACCGTGGCCTTCCGCGACAAGCCTGGCCTTGACGGGCGCGTGGGCGACTACCTGCAGGCCAAATGCCTCCGTATCCTCCGCAAGCCCTTCGGCAACCGCCTGCTCTTGGCAAGCCCGGTGCAACCGCGCGCGCCCCGCCCAACCGAAGAAAAAATCGACAGGGCCACGCTCCACAAGGCGCCTTTGGTCTATGTGCACGCCAAGGTGTCGGTGTTTGACAACACCTCTGCAATCGTGTCCTCGGCCAACCTGAATGGCCGCTCAATGAAGTGGGATACTGAACTGGGCGTGGAGCTGACACAGGGTGCGACGGTGCAAGACATCCGGCAGAAATGCCTGCTTCATTGGCTCGGGCCAGAGGCAGACGCACTGCCGACCGCGCTCGACGAACTGTTCGATCTTCTGCGCGACACCCTCACACGCAACGCCGCCACCGCGCCCTCCCGGCGCGACGGCTTCCTCGTCCCCTACGACCTGAGCGCGGCAGAAAAAACCGCGCTCGCCGTGCCGGGCGTGCCCGACGAAATGGTCTGACCCACCACGAAAAAGGGGCCGCTCAAAGCGGCCCCAAACTCGGCTGAACCAAGCTGCGCATTAGCTGTTCGACATTTCCGCGCGCTGTTCAAGCTCATCTTCGGTTGCGGCGACATAGACGCGGACATCTGATTTGTCGTTGCGCACAACGCCCATCTCTGTCGCGGCCACATCGACTTCGGCCTCACCGATACCAAGGAAGCCACCGATCTCGATAGTCGCGGCTTCGACCTGACCGCTGGCGCCGGTCTCGACGCTCGCGACCTCACCGATGCGGTTGTTTTCCATGTCATAGACCGGCTGGCCTTCAATATCGGCCGCTACGACCACCTCGGGACTGACCACGACATATCCCTGCTGCGCAGAGCTGGTCATAAGCTCCTTCAACTCGATCGTCATCTCGTCATAGGCTTCGGAGACATTCTCGGCGACACTACCCGCAGCCTCCTTGGTGGCGTCATAAGCATCCGCAGCGGCATCCTTGGTCTTGTCCCAGGTCTCCTCGACGGCCTCGCCAGCTTTCGAAGCCTGTTCGGCCACGCCGGTTTCTGCACCAATGCTGGTCTCTCCGGACATACCCACGCCCGTACCCGACTGAGCAAATGCCGTCCCGGCAAGGATTAGCGACATCGAAGTGGTTGCAAGAAGTTTACGCATAACGATCTCCTTCTTTGTTCGGTTCATTTCTGGCCACAATCCTCTGTGGCCGCTCTGATAACTCAACGCATGACCGGCAAGGCCGTTCCATTCCCGGCGATCTTTTTTGCAATGCACCAGAGATGGAGCAAGGCAGATCGCACTATTCGGCAACCGTCTCCTTGCCACCCTCCTCATCGCCGTGCACCAGTTCACACCGGGGATTTTCATGCATCAAAGTCCGGGTCGGGAATGGAATGTCGATCTCGGCCGCATCGAGCGCCTCTTTGACCTTGCGCTTCATGTCAGCCTGATACTGGAAATAGACCTCAGCCGAACACCAGACCCGAACAAGGAAATCCACCGAGCTATCGCCCAGATTGTTGACCTGCACGAACGGCTCGGGATCGTCCAAGGACCGCTCATCCGCCATGATCGTGTCGCGGATAACCTCTTCGGCCTTGGC
>JAPHRE010000037.1 GCA_026195905.1 Pseudopelagicola sp.
GGCGCCCAGAACGTTCGCTTCATCGCCCGGATTTACGGCGTCGATACCGATAGCCTGATCGCTTTCGTCGAGGATTTCGCCGATCTGGGCCAGCATTTTCACATGCCCGTCAGAAGCTATTCCTCTGGTATGCGGTCACGTCTCGCCTTCGGAGCCTCAATGGGGATTCACTTCGATACCTATCTCGTAGATGAGGTCACAGCCGTCGGAGATGCCCAATTCAAACGCAAAAGCCGCGCCGTGTTCCGCGAACGCATGAAGGAAAGCAGCGCGATCATGGTGTCGCATGACATGACACAGGTGCGGAAATTCTGCGATGCAGGGATTGTGCTTGAGCGCGGCAAAATAAGCTACTTTGAAGACCTCGAAGAGGCCATTTCAATCCACGAAGCCCACATGGCGATCTGAAATCATATTTCTGAAAATTCGGTTTATATCCTAGGCAACCTCCCTGAATTCGCCGCATTCGCGACCCGGTGAACCCCTCTGTGCCGCGCAGACTCTTGGATGGGTTCTATGGGTGTGAGAAATGACAAATCTACAAATCGTTCAGGGAGTCGAAACGCCGGATGGTGCGTTGGCCGCAGACATTCGTGATCTGCGCGTGGTGCAAACGGCAAACGGCCCTCTCGTTATCTCAACAACCGGCATCAATGGCGGGCTGGTAAGCTACCAACTCTCTTCCGGTCAGGGCGCGCAGACCTATCAAACCACGTCCTTTCTTCCTGGTGACGCTCTGAATCTTACCGGCGAAATCTCTATTCTCTCGCAGGGCGATCAGGATATCCTCATTATTGGCAATAGCAGCACCGGATCTTTTGGGTATGTGCTGAACCCGGACGGATCCTTCGGTGAGATGGTAGAAATCAGTGGGCTAGGCGTAGCTGGCGAACTTTCGGCCCTACATGATAGCAGCACCGGGGTTGTGTTCCTTGCCGAATACGGCGGAAACGGCATTGGCATCTATAGTCAGAATACCACGGGCACATATAGCCAGACCGCAACCCTTCAAGACACCGAGGAGAGCCACCTGACCGATGTCGTCTGCCTTGCAGGCGGCGATATGGCCGATGGTCGCATCGTTCTTGCCGCAAGCCGCGGCGAGGGCGGCATCACAAGCTATTGCCTTGATACCGATACCGGAGAGGTCAAACATCTCGATAGCTTGGGCGTCCAGGATGGTTTTGGGTTTTTGCCCGAGATCGTGGGGCTGGAAACGGTCTCTGCCTATGGCGCCACCTTTGCCATTACGGCCACATCGGCGCCGGAATTTGGCGCTGGCGCCCTAAGCGTCGCACGTATTGGCCCAGATGGCGCACTGATCGCGATGGATCACGTCCTCGATACTCTTTCAACACGCTTCGGACAGGTGCAATCCATGTCCACAGTGACCGCAGGGGACCGAACCTATGTCCTCGCCGGGGGGGGCGACGATGGCGTAACGCTTTTCCTGCTTATGCCCAATGGCCGCCTTCTCCATCTCGATAGCTTTGCCCATAGCAACGATGTCGCGCTGCAAAATCTCTCGGCGGTCGCGGCAACACAGATTGGCGACGAGGTTCAGGTCCTGGCCGCCTCCTCAACAACCGCTGGCCTGACACAGCTTTCTTTCTCCGTTGCCGAGCACGGATATACGCTCATCGGCGATACGCTGGGCGGCGACTTGGTGGGCGGGGGTGCCGATGATCTCCTGAGCGGCGGAAGCGGCAATGAACTGATCCTCGGGAACGACGGCGATGATACGCTGGTGGACGGGGCCGGAGAGGATACATTGATCGGCGGCGGCGGTTTCGATCTCTTCGTCCTCGATCAAGACGGCGCACAAGACCGTATCGAAAACTTTGACAAGCGGTATGACACGATCGACCTCTCTGCCTTTTCGATGCTCTACGACCCCAACGCCCTTGAGATCGAAAGCACGGCACAAGGCGCATTGATCCATTGGCGCGGCGAAACAACCGAAGTCTTGCGCAAAGGCGGCGGGAGCCTCTCGCGGTCCGATATCTTGGCAACCATCACCACCGGCCCGGATCGCCCGCCTCTGGTTGTGGGTCGCGATTGGCAAGGCAGCAACGCCAACGATGTCCTAAGCGGCGAATGGGGCAATGATACGCTGAATGGCGGCAAAGGCCGCGATTATCTGTCGGGCGGGATTGGCGATGATGACCTGATCGGCGGTCAAATGTCCGATACGTTGATCGGCGGCGCTGGCAACGACACGATCTATGGCGGACGCGGGCGCGATTGGGTTGAGATGGGAGACGGCGACGACCTCTACAACGACTCTAAACAAGGCAATACCAAAGGCCGCGACCGCGTTGAGGCCGGTGCGGGCAACGATACAATCCGTGGCCGCGGCGGGGACGACACGTTCTTTGGCGATGAGGGCAACGACGAAATTTCCGGCGGCGGCGGCAAGGACAAAATCCGCGGCGGCGCGGGGAATGATACCCTCATGGGCAATATCGCAAAGGATAAACTCTACGGCGAAACCGGCGATGATCTGCTCTATGGCGGCGACGGAAATGACTCGCTCTATGGCGGCGATGGCGACGATGTCATACGCGGCGGCAAAGGCGCCGATAGCATCGTCGCAGGACGGGGCAACGATGTCATCTACGGGGGCAATGGCCGCGATACCGGAGACCTTGGGTGGGGCGACGATATATGGTTCGACACATCCGAAGCGGGCTTTACAGGCACCGATAGCGTCCGGGGCGGTGAGGGCAATGACACCCTTAAATCAGGGGCCGGCGACGATACCCTTACAGGGGACGGCGGGGCCGACACATTCATATTCACCGGGGCTACAGGCCAAAGGGAAATAACCGATTTCGACCCTGCTGAAGATTCCCTGCTGATACAGATAGGTGGCATGACCATCGAAGACTTCGCCCTCAACGAAACCTCGGATGGGCTCTTGCTGAGCTGGACCGGCGGAAACGTGTCCCTGACGGGGCTAAGCGAGGGCGACATGGCCCTGTCCGATATCCTGTTTGATCTTGGATAGGGCCATGACAGCCTCCACCCAATGGCCCAAGCGACCCGCGCATGACCCCTTCATGCAACCACAAAGGGAATATTGTCCTAACGAGCGCTTGTGAGCCGCATATCCCCCGGATACAACTCCCCGAAACGAACTGCTCGGGAATTGATCGGCTTGAAGATATTACTCGTGGGCGCAGGCCTATCAGGGGCGGTGATCGGCCGTCGTCTTGCACAAGCAGGCCACGACATAACCGTCATCGACGGGCGCGACCATATCGGCGGCAACTGCTATACCGAACGCGATCGCGAAACCGGCGTCATGTTGCATGTCTACGGTCCGCACATTTTCCATACGGATGATGAAGAGGTCTGGGACTATGTGAATAGCTTTTCGCGCTTCCTCCCCTACAAAAACCGCGTCAAAACGACCTCGCAAGGCCAGGTCTTTTCCCTTCCCATCAATCTTCACACGATCAACCAGTTCTACAAGAAAACCATGCGCCCCGACGAGGCGCGCGCCTTCATCGCCGCAATCGGCGATCATAGCATCGAAGACCCGCAAACCTTTGAGGAACAGGCGCTCAAATTCGTCGGTCCAGATCTCTACGAGGCGTTCTTCAAGGGCTATACCGAAAAGCAATGGGGATGTGCCCCAAGCGAACTTCCCGCCTCAATCCTGAAACGTCTGCCTGTGCGCTTCAACTATGATGACAACTACTTTTATCATCGGTATCAAGGCATGCCCGAACACGGCTATACGCCAATGATCGAAGCCATTCTTGACCACGAGAATATAGCCGTGCGCCTTGAAACCTGGTTCGACCGCAACATGGCCGATGCATACGACCATATCTTCTGGTCCGGGCCTCTGGACGGGTTCTTTGATTACAGGCTTGGCCGCCTTGGCTATCGCACCCTTGATTTCGAAAGGTTTACCGCCGACGGAGACTATCAAGGCTGCGCCGTGATGAACTATGGGGACCGCGACGTGGCCCATACCCGCATCACCGAACACAAGCATTTTGCGCCTTGGGAAACACATGCCGCAACCGTCTGCTATCGCGAATACGCCCGCGCCTGCCTGCCCGATGACATACCATATTACCCCATACGCCTCGTCGAGGAAAAGGCCATCCTAAAGGCCTACACAGAACGCGCTGCACAGACCGAAGGCATCACGTTCGTCGGTCGTCTTGGCACCTACCGCTACCTTGATATGGACGTGACCATCCGCGAAGCGATGGACACCGCGAGCACTTTCCTCGAAACTTTGCAAACCGGGGCACCCATGCCCGCATTTGTGCAAGAAATCCTGTAAACTCCGAGAGGACAAACCATAATGTCTGCCACAAAACCCCCTCTCGTGACGCCCGTCATCCTCTGCGGCGGCTCCGGGACGCGCCTATGGCCGCTCTCGCGCAAGAGCTTTCCAAAACAATTCTCCAAGCTGACAGGGCAACAGAGCCTTTTTCAATCCTGCGCCCAGCGCCTCAGCGGCGAGAGCTTTGCCGCCCCGCTCGTCCTCACCAACCCGGATTTCCGCTTTGTGGTGACGGAACAATTGCTCAAAGTCGGCATTGATCCCGGCCCGGTCCTGATCGAACCAGAAGGCCGGAACACAGCGCCCGCCATCCTTGCCGCCGCCCTCTACCTGAACCGCCACGATCCTGATGCAATTATGCTCGTGGCACCGTCGGATCACGTTGTCCCCGATATCGCCGGATTCCATGAAGCCGTGCGCGAAGGACTGCGCGTGGTAGAGGAAAAAGGACATCTTGTGACCTTTGGTATAACGCCGGATCGCCCGGAAACCGGCTATGGCTATCTTGAACTTGCCCAAGCACCCGATGGATCGGGCGTTGCGATCCCGCTGACACGGTTTGTCGAAAAGCCCGACGCCGCAACCGCCGACAAGATGCTTGATGAAGGCAATTATCTCTGGAATGCGGGGATTTTCCTCTTTGCCGTCTCGGATATCCTGCGCGCCTTCAAAACCCATGCCCCCCACCTGATCGCCCCGGTAGAAGCGGCGGTGGATCAGGCCGAAACCGACCTTGGCTTTCTGCGGCTCGACCCCAAAGGGTGGTCCGGGGTCGAAGATATCTCAATCGACTACGCCGTCATGGAAAAAGCCGAAGCCCTGTCTGTTGTGCCCTATGGGAGCGGCTGGTCAGATCTTGGGAGCTGGGAGGCCGTGATGCGCGAAACCATGCCGGACGAGAACGGTATGGTAACGTCTGGTCCCACAACGGCAATCGACTGTCATGACTCTCTGCTACGATCCGAGGATGATCGTCTCGAACTTGTCGGAATCGGCCTGGAGAATACCCTTGTCGTCGCGATGCCCGACGCGGTTCTCGTCGCTGATATGTCCCGCGCCCAAGACGTCAAAAAGGCCGTGGCCGCGCTCAAGAAAAAGGGCGCAAAACAGGCCGAATCCTTTGCCCGCGATCATCGCCCTTGGGGTCACTTCGAAACCCTCGCCCTATCCGAGCGGTTTCAGGTCAAACGTATTGTCGTCAAACCCGGTGCCTCGCTTTCTCTCCAGAGCCACATGCACCGTTCAGAGCACTGGATTGTGGTCGAAGGCACCGCCCGCGTGACCATAGACGACACCATCCGCCTCCTAAGCGAAAATGAATCCGTCTATATCCCGCTTGGTGCGGTGCATCGCATGGAAAATCCGGGCAAGGTTCCTATGGTCCTGATCGAGGTTCAAACCGGGGTCTATCTCGGCGAGGATGACATCATCCGCTACGAAGATCTCTACAAACGCGGACAGGGTGCAAAAGGCTAACCACCATGAAAAGGGCGCCCATATAGGCGCCCTCTGCTTGTAGGTCTGTGACGTTTAGAACCATCGCCCAATCGCCGTCAAAGAGAGCTTTTCCGCATCATCGCCGGGATCCGTTGAGATACCTGCCGACACAAGGCGCACCGTCCAATACTGGCTGCTGCCGGCCGATCCGCTCACAAACTGGATATTCCCAAGGTATAGAGCCGCATTTGGCGTCTCCCCCACATGTCCGAAAGAGACCGCAGGGGCCGCCGCAAACGCCGCTGCAAAGGCGAACTGCTGGCTCAGGGTGCTGGTTACATCGACCGGGGCCGCCACATGGCAAACCTGCGTGCCGTCCGCGAACCGCACATAGGCGCCATTGCCGTTCGTTCCGCGCTCGATGATCGCGCCCGTCGGCACCCCCCCGGTTTCCGAAACCGTTCCAAGGATTGCGGTCTGCGCAACCTGTCGTGCCCAACTCGACCATCCCCCGCCATTGTGTACGCGTGTAAATGTCTCGCCTGTGCTGGTTTCTGTCCAACGCTGACAACACGTCGCCCCATCCCAAGACTGCACGTCAAGCACGCCGTTGGGCGACGGCAATACCCCGGTGTTGGCCGTGGCACTCCCCGTGCGGTAATACCCCGTTGCAAGCCCGGCATCGTCGATATCGGCAATCTCTTGTGGCGTCGTTGCGCCAAGACCAAAGGCCCCAACCCGCAGAAGCCGCCCTTCGGTCGCATCATCGGCCGCTGACTGCACCGCCGCGCCAGTCGCGCGCCCTGTCGCCCCGTCAAAGCCAATCGCCTCGGTCCAGCTTGCACCATCCGGGGAAACCTTGATCGCAAACGCCTCTGACCCCGCCAGACCCATTTCCGCATACCCGGTCCAGTTTGACTGAAACAGCAACGACGCCGTATCCGCCCCCGATGCCCTGTTGATCTTAAGCTGATGCCCCGCCCCTTCATGCGTCAAAAGCGTGCTGGCTGCGCGCACTGCGAGGCGATTATGCGTATCCGATTGGGTCTGGATACCAAGCCCCTCAAGGTTTTGCGTCTCAACCTCGATCAGCCCCCACTCCGTTCCAGTCCAAGCCCGAAGGTCGCCTGCGTCTTTCCCCCAAGCCCGCCAGCCCATCGCAGGGACAACGAAATCCCATGCCGCTGACCGCCAAATCGCAAGCTCTCCGGCATGACCGGCCCAAGCTGCAGTCGGCGCGCCCCCAAGCGCATAAACCGCGCCTTCCCCGGCAACGGTCGGCGGCGTATCCGCATCAAACGCCTCAACAACAAGCTGCGTCACCACGTCGAGAACCTGAAGCGCTTCATTATGCGTTACATGTTTCTGCGCCTGTGACGGCTGTAAATAGGGCAATCCAAGAATCGGAGAGGTGTCGGACATAAGCGGGCCTCCTGAGGGTATGGCAAAATCCCGCAAACCATTGCCGAAGACCCCAAACACCCCCCTAACGCACCGCACGATACCCCACACAAAACCAGCGCCCCTCAAGAAGACGCTTCAAATCATTTGTGACGGTTTGGAAAAGAATATGGTGCCGCTGAAGGGACTCGAACCCCCGACCCACGCATTACGAATGCGTTGCTCTACCATCTGAGCTACAGCGGCGTACGCGGGGCGCTCATAGCACCCCGGCGCGCGGTGGAAAAGCGTTATTTTTCGATAAACCCCGGTTGCACAGTTGGCGTTGCGTCCGGTGCAGAGGTTTCGCTTTCCTCTGGCTCTAGATCGTCCGCAACCTCGGCCTCATCCAGGATCTCGGCATCAATTGTCTCGTCCTCATCAGCGTCTTCGCCGCTTTGATCTTCAAGCGCCCCAACGATAAGCGGAAGCATCTCAACGCCCGTTGCACTTCGTACCTCGGTTTCCGGCGGCGAGGTCCAAGCCAACGTATCAAACGCTTTGCAATTCTCGCAAACCGGCGACCATTCCGCATGAATATGATGACATTTATCGCAAACCCATTGCGGGCCGCGCGGAGCCGTCAACGCGCGGGCAAGCCAGCCTTTGACAACCGCGTCTTTTGCGCCTTCACCGCGCTCGATCGCCGCCATAATCGTAAGCGACCGGGTCGTCGGCTCCGTCTCGTAAAGATCGCCCAGCGCGCGACGCGCTTCGGGGAAATCCTCTGCCGCGATGTTCAACTCTGCCATGAGCATCCGGCTCTCCGCATGATCTTTAGCCCCCTTGATAAGCGTATTGAACCGCTTGAGTCGCGCCGCCGGGTCTTCGTCCGGGGCGATCTCGGCATACGCGGCAGCAAGGTCAGGATGCGGTTGAACAGTCCAGGTTTTTTGCAAAAGCCGTGCGGCACTCCGCGGCTTACCCTGTTCAATATACCCACGCGCCGCCATCACGGCCGCCGGGATAAGGTCCGGCGAGAGCTTATTGGCTTCAATCGCCTTTTCGCGAACTTCGACCGTGGCCTCTTCGTCCAGAATATCCTTGGCTTCCGACAACGCGAGCACCGCATCGCGCCGTTTATGAACATCCCGCGGCAAGCTCCCATGACGTAGCTTGGCGCCCAAGGTTGACCGCGCGCCCGACCAATCGCCGGTTTCCGCCTGAAGCCGAAGCAGCGTATCCTGCGTCTCTTCATGGCGCGGCTTGAGGGCAAACGCCGTCTTGGCAAGCTTGAGCGCCGCCTCGGTTTTCCCCTCTGAAAGGGTCTGTTTCATCAATCCGCGCACCCCGACAAACCGGGTCGCGTCATCCGCAAGAAGCCTTTTGTAAACCTCGGTCGCCTTTTTGCGGTCGCCCGCCATCTCTGCGGCCTGTGCGGTCAAAAGGTTGGTAAGCTCCGGCTTGCCAAGATACCGCTCGGCCTTGCGGGCGTTGTCGATTGCCTTGGACCCCTCCCCAGACGCGAGCGCCAAAAGGCCATCGGCCAACGCCTGATACCCCTTTGTTTCGCGGTTGCGGTCGAAATAGCGGCTAATCGCCGTTTCATCGCCGTTGAGAAATTTCAAAACCGCGACAAGCAACGACATCAGTTTGAAAACGACCCAGCACAGGATGACAAGAACAACGAACGCAATCACCGCCTGAAGCGGGCCAAGCGTATATTCCACGCCCGCGACGGTAATCATCACACCGCCTTCGCTCTCCATGAGCCAACCGGCCCCATAGGTAAGGCCCGCAATCGCGGCGACGAAAAGAAGGATTTTTACAAGCGACCAGAGCATGAAGTGTCCTTTGATTATTCAGTCAGGCCCAGAGCAAGGGCTTCTGCGGCAGCCAGCGCGGCGGCGCGTGTTTCTGCGGCTTCACGCCAAGACGCCATCTTGGCTTGGCTCTCTGCCGGAAGGGTCTCAATTTCCGCCAGCGCCTCTTTGAGCGCCCCGTCCCGAAGCGCGGCCTCGGCCCGCGAAAGAACCGCGTCTGGATCAGACCCCTCTTTCGGTGCCACAGAGCGCGCGCCAAGCTGCGCCTTGAGGAACGCCCCAAGTCGGCTTCCCGTGTCTTCTCCGCTTTGCTGTTTGCGGGCCTCGGCCAAGGCAGCGCGGGCCACATCGGGAAAGGCCTCAATCAACGCGGGCAAGGTCGCAACGCCTTCCGCCGCAGGATCCGCAAGCGCCGCCGGGGCGCTTTCGCCGCTCGCATTGGCAAGATCCACAAGCGCCGCCTCATAAGGTGCGCCAGACTCGAGCGCCGCCGTGATCCGGGTCAACGCCGCCTGCACAAGGGTTTTGCGCGCCGTTTGATCGCTATTGGCCTTTAGCGTTTTCGCCTCGGCAAGCTGTGCCGCGACCTGCGCCCGAAGCTCTTCAACCTCGCGCTCATAGGCTTCAACCGCCGACGCCGAAAGACCGTCGCTCATCGGGCGCTTTTCCGCTTCGGTCAGGCGTGCACCAAACGCAATCATATCCTGCGCGACCGACTCAATCCGCGCTGAAAGGCCATCAATCCTTGCTTCAAGCTCTTTGGCGTCGGTGCTTGCGGCGATGGCGCTTTCGGCCTTTGCCGCAATATCGCCCTGCGCCGCACGTAGCTCGTCAATCGCGCGCTCTTGCTCTGCGAGCGTCGCCTCAAACGACGACAACGCCTCTTTGTCCGCGCCAAGAAGCATCCCTTGGGATTGCATATAGGTCGCGCCGCCAAACCCGATCGCGGCGGCCACAACACCGCCAAGAGCCATCGGAACAAACCCGCCACGCTTGGCGGGGGTCGGCTCTGTCGGCTCGGCGGAGGGGTCAGAGGACATATCCTCTTCGGCCGGTGCTGGTTCGTCCGCGGCGGGCGCATCTTCCGCCGTGCCTTCATCATCGGCCTGCATCGGGTCTGCGCTATCCTCAGGCTCTGGGGATGTCACAACATCCTCAACCTCGGCTTTGTCCGCTTCGTCCTGTGCAATGTCCGTTTCAACACTCTCGACCTTGACGGTTTCATCCGCCGCCGTGTCCTGTGGTGTCTCGGTCTCTTGCGATGTCTCGGTCTTGTCTGACTTGGCCACCCGATCTAACCCTTTCGAATCCGGTTTCGCTTTGTCGTGCCTGTCTACTCTAGGCACTGTCACCATCAGTCTCAATGCGGCACGCTGCACCTGCAAACTGTTTTATCGCTTCAACCATCAACTCGCTATCCGGCGCATCGGTGACGATCATACGCACAGGGTTCAACGGTTTCGCCTCATGCGCCACGGCCTCGCTTATCGCGACAATCGTTAACGGCGCTATAAACGGCCCCGCCATAGCAACCTGCGCCGCACTCCGCGGCGAAAAAAGGGGAAGAACAACGTGCTTTTCCCGCCCCAATAGGGCTTTTGCCTGTTCACTAAGCGGTTCTGCCTCTTGGCGGTACACAACAACCTCTGAGGCGTCGAACCCATGTTCACGAAGCCGCGCCGCAACATTGACCCGCGCATGTTCTCCACGAAAATGAACCAACGGGCCTTTTGGCGCATCAGCTAAAATCCGCCGCAAAAGGGATTCCGCCTCGCCCTCTGCGGTCTTGGTCTGCCAACCCTTCGCCTGTGCCGCTTCCGCCGTCGCCCATCCAACACACCACGCCGGGAGGTCACGCCCCTCAACCGCCGCAACCCCGTTCATTGAGGTAAAGATCGCCCCCGCCATCGTTTCTGGCATCCGGGCCTCGCAATGTTCAATCCGCAGAACCGGGGAAATGACCACGGGCAATGCAATGCCTTCCGCACGCAATCTCGCCTCGAAACGCTTGGACGCCTCTGTCGGGCGCGTCAGTAGAATTGGGGTTTGGGCTTCAGTCATCGAAACGGCCAGCATTGTTCAGAGCACCTTTCGGTGTTACCTGCCCCTGTAGGCGCGCGCAACGGCATTGGACATGAACGAAAATACCGAAACGATCATCCTCGGGCTCGAAAGCAGCTGTGACGACACCGCCGCAGCGATCCTGCGCGCCCGCCCGGATGCGGCCCCCGACATCCTTGCCTCTATCGTGCATGGTCAAACCGATCTCCACGCCGCCTTTGGCGGTGTCGTCCCCGAAATCGCCGCCCGCGCCCACGCGGAAAAGCTCGATATCTGCGTTGAAGAGGCGCTTGCCGCCGCTGACCTGACCCTTGCGGACATCGACGCCATCGCCGTGACCGCCGGGCCGGGCCTGATTGGTGGTGTGCTGTCTGGCGTTATGTGCGCCAAGGGGTTGGCGGCCGGTCTCAATATACCGCTGATCGGCGTCAATCATCTTGCCGGCCATGCCCTGACCCCGCGCCTCACGGATCAGGTCGCCTTTCCCTACCTGATGCTGCTGGTGTCCGGCGGCCATTGCCAGTTTCTTATCGTCCGTGGCCCCGAAGATTTCTCGCGCCTTGGTGGAACGATCGACGACGCCCCCGGCGAAGCCTTTGACAAGACCGCCCGCCTTCTCGGCCTGCCGCAACCCGGTGGTCCCTCGGTTCAACTTGAGGCGACCAAGGGCGATCCCGCGCGGTTCCGCTTTCCCCGCCCGCTGCTTGATCGGCCCGGATGTGATATGTCCTTCTCCGGCCTCAAGACCGCCCTTCTGCGCGCCCGCGACGCGCTTTTGGCCGAAAAGGGCGGGCTAACCGAACAGGACCGCGCCGACCTCTGCGCCGGGTTTCAGGCCGCCGTGGTCGATGTTCTTTCGGAAAAAACCCGCCGCGCGCTTGATATCTACCTCGAAGAAAACCCCTCCCAACCGCTTCTTGCGGTGGCCGGGGGGGTTGCCGCAAATACCGCCATTCGGGCAAGGTTAGAGACGGATTGCGCCGCGCGCGACGTGACCTTCACCGCCCCGCCGCTGGCGCTTTGTACCGACAATGCGGCGATGATTGCCTATGCGGGGCTTGAACGCTTCGCCAAAGGCGCCAAAGATGACATGACATTGGCGGCCCGCCCGCGCTGGCCGCTCGATCAAACCGCACCTGCTCTTCTCGGGTCAGGCAAAAAGGGGGCCAAGGCATGAACATAAGCGTCATAGGCGCAGGGGCTTTCGGAACCGCTCTGGCGATTTCCCTCGCCCGCACCGGCACGCCCGTAACGCTCTGGGCGCGCGATCCCGATCACGCCCGCCAAATGCAGGACGCGCGCGAGAATACGTCCCGCCTCCCCGGTCTGCCGCTGCCCGCCTCCATCACCATCACCTCCGACATCACCCAAGCCATTGCCGCGACGATGCTCCTCGCCGTCCCGATGCAGCGCCTGCGCGGCCTTCTCCTGACCCACCCGATCCTGAACGATCATATGCTCATTGCCTGCTGCAAAGGCGTCGAACTCTCGACCCAGCTTGGCCCCGTTGCCGTAATCCGCGCCTGCGCACCAAACGCCACCCCCGCGATCCTCACCGGGCCGAGCTTTGCCGCCGATATCGCCCGCGGCCTGCCCACCGCCCTGACCCTCGCGGTCGAGGACGATACAATCGGCAAGCCGCTGCAACAGGCTCTAACAACGCCCAATTTGCGCATTTACCGCACCACCGATACCATCGGCGCAGAGCTTGGTGGCGCGCTCAAGAACGTCATCGCCATCGCCTGTGGCGCGACCATCGGTGCCAAACTGGGCGAAAGCGCCCGCGCCGCCCTCATGACCCGTGGCTACGCCGAGATGCAGCGCATGGCCGAAGCCCTTGGCGCGCGCCCCGATACGCTCGCGGGCCTGTCCGGGTTTGGCGACCTCGCCCTGACCTGCACCTCGGATCTCTCGCGCAATTACCGTTTCGGCCTCTCGCTCGGGCGCGGCGAGGCATTTGACCCCTCTGTGACCGTCGAAGGTGCTGCCACCGCCCGCGCCGTGCTTGACCGCGCCAATGCGATGGGCATCGACATGCCGATTACCGCCGCCGTGACCGCGCTTCTCGATGGGTCGCTTGAAATTCAACAGGCTGTGGAACATCTGCTCTCCCGCCCCCCAAAAGAGGAACACGCATGAAAATCGCCCTGATCGCCAGAGACAAACCCGGCGCGCTCGACATCCGCAAGGCCAACCGTGACGCCCATGTCGCCTATCTCAAATCAACCGATGCCGTCGAAATGGCCGGCCCTTTCCTTGATGAAAACGGCGAGATGTGCGGCTCTCTGGTGATCCTGAACATGACCCTCGAAGAGGCACAGGACTGGGCCGCCAACGATCCCTATAAAAAGGCCGACCTCTTTGCCTCGGTCGAGCTTATGCCGTGGAACAAGGTTCTGGGCTAATGGCATATTGGCTTTTCAAATCCGAACCCAACACATGGGGCTGGCAGGATCAGCTTGCCAAGGGCGACGCGGGCGAGGAATGGGACGGCGTGCGCAACTATCAGGCCCGCAATTTCATGCGGGACATGGAGATTGGCGACCGTGGCTTTTTCTACCACTCGCTCAAGGAAAAATCCGTGGTCGGTATCGTTGAAATCATCGCCGAGGCCCACCCGGATTCAACAACTGATGATCCCCGTTGGGAATGTGTGGATATCAAGGCGGTTAAGAGCCTGCCCAATCCCGTAAGCCTTGACGCGATCAAATCCGATCCGCGCCTTGCCGATATGGTATTGGTGAAAAATTCGCGCCTCTCGGTGCAGCCGGTGCGCGAAGAGGAATGGAAGATCATCTGCGAGATGGGCGGCCTCTGAGGCAATAAGGCAAAATAAAACGGAGGCTCTGCCCGTTTACCCCCGGCCAGAACCTCCGTCACCCCACGTGCTCCCTACACACCACACGTGAATTCTAATTGGTTCCAGCCGTCCTAGCCTTCTCTTAGACCCTAGCCAAAAGCGGCGCTTGGGGCAAATCCGAAGTCCTTAGAACTCTATTCAAAAGCAAAACGCCCGCGGGCTGCGCGGGCGTTTTCATAGGTCGCAAAGGCGGGGATTAGCCGTAAACGGCTTCCTTACCAAAATGCTTGCAGAGCATATAATACACCACCGCACGATATTTGTTACGCTCGGAACGGCCATAGGTTTCGATCACCTTGTTGATCGCATCCATAAGCTCCGGTCCATCCGAAAGCCCAAGCTTTTTCACAAGGTAGTTTTCCTTGACGGTCTCAAGCTCGCTCTCCTGCGTCGCTGCAACCGTCGAAGCGTCGTCATTATAGATCGCGGGACCACAGCCAATGGTCACTTTTGTCAAAAGATCCATATCCGGCTGCATGCCGCATTTGTTCTTAAGATCGTCCGCATATTTCGCAATCAGGTCGTCACGCTTACCCATAATCAGGCTCTCCTTTTAGGAATTAGGGCTTCAATCCCGACCACCTTGGCCAACGTATTCTTAAAAATCTAGGAGAAAACGCGGCGAAATGCGTCAACTATGACGTTTGCGGCCTGCCTCGTTTGCCCAAAAACCGACCGAACGACCGCAAAAAAACGGGCCCACAATTCGGGGCCCGCCTTATAAATGCGTCTCTAAATCGCCTGAATTTAGTAGCGGTAGTGTTCCGGCTTGAACGGACCTTCCGGCGAAACACCAATATAATCCGCCTGTTCCTGGCTAAGCTTCGAGAGCTTTACGCCGATGCGCTCAAGGTGAAGCCGCGCGACCTTCTCATCAAGGTGCTTGGGCAGAATATAGACCTCATTCTTATAGTTTTCGCCGCGCTGCCAAAGCTCCATCTGCGCCAGAACCTGATTGGTAAACGAGGCTGACATGACAAAGGACGGATGCCCCGTCGCGTTGCCAAGGTTAAGAAGGCGGCCTTCCGAAAGCAGGATGATCCGCGCGCCCGAGGGCATCTCGATCATATCCACCTGGTCCTTGATGTTGGTCCATTTGTGGTTCTTGAGGCTCGCAACCTGAATTTCGTTATCGAAATGGCCGATGTTGCCGACAATCGCCATATCCTTCATCGCGCGCATATGCTCGATGCGGATGATGTCTTTGTTGCCTGTGGTGGTGATGAAAATATCCGCCGTCGAAACTGCATCTTCCAGCGTCACAACCTCGAAACCATCCATCGCCGCCTGAAGCGCACAGATCGGATCGACCTCGGTCACCTTCACGCGCGCCCCGGCCCCGCGAAGCGACGCCGCCGAGCCTTTGCCCACATCGCCATAGCCACAGACCACGGCAACCTTACCGGCCATCATGGTATCGGTGGCGCGGCGGATACCGTCCACAAGGCTTTCCTTACAGCCATACTTGTTGTCGAACTTCGACTTGGTGACGCTGTCATTGACGTTGATCGCCGGGAACGGCAGGTGGCCCTTTTCCATCATCTGATAAAGACGATGCACGCCGGTGGTCGTCTCTTCTGTCACGCCCTTAATCATGTGGCGCTGCTTGACGAACCAACCGGGGGTCGCGGCAATGCGCTTCTTGATCTGGGCGAAAAGGGCGACCTCTTCTTCCGACTGCGGGTTCTCGATAAGGTCGGTTTCGCCTTCTTCAACACGCGCACCGATAAGGATGTAGAGCGTCGCATCGCCGCCATCGTCGAGGATCATATTCGCGCCACCATCCTCAAAATCAAAGATTTTGTCCGCGTAGTCCCAATATTCCTCAAGCGTCTCGCCCTTGACCGCAAAGACCGGGGTGCCGCCCGCCGCAATCGCCGCCGCCGCATGATCCTGCGTCGAGAAAATGTTGCACGACGCCCAGCGCACATCCGCCCCAAGCGCGACCAGCGTCTCGATAAGAACCGCGGTCTGGATCGTCATATGCAGCGATCCGGCGATCCGCGCGCCCTTTAGCGGCTTTTCTTCGCCATATTCCTCGCGCAGCGCCATCAGGCCCGGCATTTCCGTTTCTGCAATATCAAGCTCTTTGCGGCCAAACTCCGCGAGGCTAATATCCTTAACAATGTAATCGGTCGCCATAGCGCCCAGCTCCTTTGATCCATAGGTTTGAAGCTCAGATAGCACTGACCCGACACCACGACAATGCCGCGCCCGCAAACTCCATTGCCCGGCCTGCGCCCCTGCGCTAACGAGGGACACCAACAGAGGCCGCCCATGTTTCCAGAAAACGTCAAACCCGAACACAAAAACGCGCTCATTTACAACGTTGACGAAAACGTTCTGCCGTCTGCCCTCTATAGTGCAAGCAAGGCTGCCTCGCTCAATCCTGACCGCGACTTCGATATCCTGCTGTGTAGCCTCTCTGCGCTGGACATCCCCAAACCGCTCCGCGACCAAGGCATCACACCGGTGCACCTTGACCTAAGCGATGAGATGGCCCCCCACGGGTTCAAGGTCGGCTATCTTCCCCTGACCACCTATCTGCGTCTTTGGCTTCCCAAGACCTTTGGCGATATCTACGAGCGCATTCTCTATATCGACACGGACACGGCCGTCACCGACACATCCCTATCCGATTTCACCAAGATTGACCTTGGACCTCATGCCATCGCCGGCGTACGCGACCTTCAACAATGGATGAACATCGACAAGCCCCTGTTCGAATTCAAAAACCGCAACATGGGCGGCGGTGCCTATCTCAATGGCGGCGTTCTTTTGATGGACACGGATGCCTTCAATCGCCGTGGCCTCCTCGATAGAATATTGGAAACCAACCGCACAATGGGGCCGTTTCATCACCACGATCAATCTTTGATCAACCTGACCCTGCGCCATGAATGGGCCGAGCTTCATCCGCATTGGAACTGGCAGGGCGCGCGCCCATACCAGCGCCTGACGCAAACCTCCAAACCGCGTGTTCTGCATTTCGTCGGCACCGCAAAACCCTATCGGACGGACGGGCGGCAACTGGTGTTTCCGCATGATCTCGTCGCCGATTATGCCCGGTTCTACGCCGAACATTTCCCCGAACTTGAGCGGCCCGAACCGCCGCGCAACCATCTCTCGGATCGCCTGCGCCAAACGTTCAAACATCGTGCCATCGGGGCCGCAACCCGGCCCTTCATGCGCCCTCTCTTCCGCCGCTTCACAAGCGACACCCAAGCCCTTTTCGACTAGAAAGCCGGTTTCCCATGCAACAGACCTCCTTCAGTGGCGAACATCCAAACGCATTGGTCTTTTGCGCCGACGAAAACGTCCTGCCCTATGCGCTCTTTGCCGCAAGCCATGCCGCGACGCTCAACCCCAACCGCAATTTCGATATCCTGATCTGTTCCCTGACGCCGCTGACCCTCTCGGATCATTTCCGCGATCTCGGCATCATCCCGGCCCATCTCGATCTCGGCGACCATATGCGCGCCCAAAACCTCACGGTCAAACGCCTCACACTGACAAGCTATCTGCGGCTTTGGCTCCCGGAACAATTTGCCGATGTCTATGAACGCATCCTCTATGTCGACACGGATACGGACATCGTGGATCGCAACCTGTCGGATTTCTCCCGCCTTGATCTTGGGACACATGCCATCGGCGGTGTGCGTGATATCGCCCAATGGACAAACATCAACCGCCCAATCCACGAATTTGATATCCGCAAGATGCCCGGCGGTGCCTATCTCAACGCCGGGGTTCTTTTGATAGATTTAGAAGAATACAACCGCCGTGATTTCCTCAATCGGATGTTGGAAACCAATCGAACTATGGCTCCGTTTATTCACAATGATCAGTCTCTAATTAACCTGACTTTGCGCCATGAGTGGGCAGAACTGCATCCGAACTGGAACTGGCAGGCACTGCGCCTCTATCGTCGTTTTAGCGAACTGGCCGCCCCTCGCGTGATGCACTATGTCGGGCCACGCAAACCCTATGATGCGCATAATAGCCAAAAATATTACCCCCAGGATCTCCTCGCACATTATGCAACCTTCCTGACCACGCATTTCCCGGAGGTCGCCCGGCCATCGCTGATTCCCAATGCCTTTCTGATCCGAAAATTCCGCGCCCTTTCCCATACGATCAAGGCGCGTCGGACATCGGCCGCCCTGATGCCCTTGCTGAACCGCTTTGAAAATGACCTAGAGGTTCTGCAATGACCCGTGCCTGGCAACGCATGCTCTCTGGGCGGCGGCTCGACCTTCTTGACCCGACCCCGGTAGATATCGAAATCGAAGATATCGCCCACGGCCTCGCCTTTGTCGCGCGCTGGAATGGTCAGACGCGCGGCGATTTTGCCTATTCCGTTGCCGAACACTCGCTGCTTGTCGAAAACATCTTTACCCGGATGAACCCAAGGGCACCGGCGAAATGGCGCCTCGCAGCGCTCCTGCATGACGCGCCGGAATATGTGATTGGCGACATGATCTCGCCTGTCAAAGCCGCCGTTGGCCCGGAATACGAAATTCTCGACAAACGCTTGTCGGCGGCCATTCATATCCGCTTTGGCCTTCCTGCCGTGATCCCGGTTCAGATCAAACGCCAAATCAAAATGGCGGACACGCTGAGCGCGTGGATGGAAGCAACCGAGATCGCTGGCTTTACCGAAACCGAGGCCAACAAGATTTTCGGCAAACCCGACCCCAAACTTATCAAGGGTCTTTCAATCCGCCTGCGCCCGCCTCTCGAAACACGCAACGCCTTTACCGCCCATCACAACACACTCTCACAGGAGATGCTGTGATGCTGACGGTGCGCCCCGGTTCCGTCTCTGATCTGCGACAGGTGGCCGACCTTCTAAACGAGATTATTACCGCTGGCGGCACCACCGCCTTGACCGATCCGCTGACCCGCGAGGCGCTTGCCGATTGGCTCTTTGCCGACGAGGGTCAGAGCGCATGGCATGTCGTGATGGACGACGCGGGGGCGTTGCTTGGGTTTCAATGGATCGGCGTTTGGCCCGACCTTCCGCCCAACGCGTGCGACATCGGCACATTTGTCAAAACCGGGCAAACCGGCCACGGCATTGGCTCGCACCTGTTCGAAGCAACGAAGCAGGCCGCGCTTGATCTTGGCTATGACTGGATCAACGCCAATATCCGCGCGGATAATACCGGCGGGCTGATCTATTACCAAAGCCGGGGCTTTCGCGATTGGGGGCGGCTTGAGAATGTCACGCTGAAGGATGGAACGACCGTTGATAAATGCCTCAAGCGGTTCGATCTGCGTGACTGATCCGTTTACGAATTGGTAATCTCCGTAAACGCCAGAGGCCAAAAACCCGCACCGACGCGATACAGACAGAATACCGACGTCATACCGACGTGCGTTTTTGGCACAAAACTGAGGAAATTAGCGCGGCGAACGCTTGGCAAGAATGCGCTGCAATGTGCGGCGATGCATATTGAGACGTCGCGCCGTTTCCGACACGTTTCGATCACATAGCTCATAGACTCGCTGGATATGTTCCCAACGCACCCGATCCGCGCTCATCGGGTTTTCCGGCGGCGGTGGAAGCTCATCTCCCGAGCTCAAAAGCGCGTTCATAATGTCCTGCGCATCCGCCGGTTTCGAAAGATAATCCGTCGCCCCAATCTTGACCGCAGCCACCGCCGTCGCAATCGCGCCATACCCCGTCAGAACAACAACCCGACAGTCTTCCCGCTTCTCCCGAAGAACCTCGACAACATCAAGACCGTTGCCATCTTCAAGGCGAAGATCAACAACCGCATGTGCCGGTGGGCGCGCTGTAGCAATTGCCTTGCCCGCCGCAACGGATCCTGCGGTTTCAACTTCAAAACCACGCTTTTCCATAGCTTTAGCAAGTCTGCGCAAAAATGGCTCATCATCATCGACAAGAAGAAGCGACTTGTCCGGACCGATTTCTTTCATGATGTCTCCCGGCATTCGCCCCTGTTCTCCCAACGAATTCTCCAAGTATTAGCTTGCAAGAACCGATGGGTCAAACGATGCGGCGAAATTACATCTTTGATAGGAAACATCCAATCTGGTCAGCAACTTGTTCCGGTGTGAGGTCGCGTTTGAAATACTCGACAAACCCGTGTTCCGGCAGCACCAGATAAGAAAAGGTAGAGTGGTCAATGAGGAAGTATTCCGGATCGCCATCATCCTGCTTCTTATAGTAGGTGCGATAGGCTTGGCTTGCAGCCTTGACCTGCTCCGCCGATCCGGTCAGCCCAAGCATCCGAGGGTGCATAATGTCGGTGAATTCCTTCATCGTTTCCGGCGTATCGCGATCCGCATCGACCGAAATAAACACCGGCTGAACCATCTGTCCCCGCTCTTCAAGAAGCGTAATCGCCTCCGCATTCCGCGCTGTATCAAGCGGGCAAACATCGGGGCAGAACGTATAGCCGAAATAGAGCAGGGACGGCTCGGTAAACACATCCTTGTCCGTCACCGTCTCGCCGGTCTCCGACACAAGTTCAAACGGCCCACCAATCGCCGACGACCCTCCAGCCACCGCACTCATACGGCATTGCGCGAACTGGTCATCATTTCCCCGATCCCGCGTGACATACCACAGAGAACCAAGCACTCCCCCAACGAAGACAAGAGCCAAAATCGCGATAGTGCGTAACATGATGCTATGTTCCTTGGTTGATTGAAGGACATACGACACCTAACAATTGTGCAACAAACGGCAAGGGACAAAGGCATACAGATGTCCGATTTCTCAGCAAATCTATTCTCGGAAGAAAGTCGCGGAAACTGGATTCGCCTCCGCACGATCATCATGGTGCGCTGGATCGCAGTTGCGGGTCAAATCGCCGCTCTCTGTGCAGCCTACGGTCTCTTTTCTCTCGAATTGGAATACGGGCTTTGCCTCCTCGTGGTTGGCGCTTCAATCATCGTAAACCTCGTGGCGATGTTCGTCTTTCCAGAGAACAAGCTCCTTACCGAACGCGAAAACCTCTCGATGATCTTGTTCGACCTGCTTCAGCTTTGCTTGCTGTTGTTTCTGACCGGGGGATTGAACAACCCGTTCTCAATTCTCGTGCTTGGCCCCGTCACAATCTCGGCCTCGGTCCTGTCAATCAAATCCACGCTCATCATGGCCTCAATCGCCATAATCTGCGTTACATTGCTTTTGCCGTTCCATATTCCTCTAAGGCTATCGGATGGGGTCATTCTCGCCAAGCCAGACCTCGTTCACTTTGGAACTTGGGCCGCGCTGGTTATTTCAGTGCTATTTTCCTCGCTCTATTCCCGCCGCGTTGTGACGGAAATGGCTTCAATGTCAGAGGCGCTCGCCGCAACCCAGATGGCACTGGCACGGGAACAGAAGCTGACCGACCTTGGCGGTGTCATCGCCGCAACGGCGCATGAACTCGGCACGCCGCTTGCCACAATCAAACTCGCCAGTGCGGAATTGCTGGATGAGTTATCGGACCAGCCCGACCTCGCTGAAGACGCCGCCTTGATACGAGACCAAGCCAACCGATGCCGCGAGATCCTTCACTCTATGGGGCGCGCAGGCAAGGATGACCTGCATATCCGAACCGCCCCGCTAAGTTCTGTTTTGGAAGAAGCCGCCGAACCTCATCTTGATCGCGGCAAAACCGTTTCCTTTGAAATCGCGCCCCATCAGGATCTTTCAGAGGCATGCCCCGAAATCCTGCGGCGGCCTGAGGTCATTCATGGCCTCCGAAACATGATACAAAATGCGGTCGATTTTGCGAGAGAGAACGTTTGGGTGGAATCCTCATGGTCAGCTGATCGGATCACATTGCGCATCATGGATGATGGTCGCGGCTTTCCCGCCCATCTTCTCGGGCGTATTGGTGATCCCTTCGTGAGCACTCGGCGCAGCAGCGGTGAACGCAAACAGAGGCCCGGTTATGAGGGCATGGGGTTGGGGCTTTTCATCGCCAAAACCCTTCTAGAACGCAGTGGAGCAGAGCTTAGTTTTGCCAATGGCTCCGGTAGCTCCAAGTCCGAAACTTTACCGTCCCCCACAGGCGCCATTGTAGAGGTTTCATGGCCTCGCGCACGAATTGATGCTGCGGCCACACACCAAAAGGGTGCGCTCGGCAATAATCCAAAAATACAGGCATGAAGGGGCTTTCGTTAATTCAGTGTTAACCAACGAAGGAAAGACTACGGCCATCGCTCACAAAAGTGCCCAAATATGCCCGATGTCTTTCGCCTTACCCCTATTGCCCTCATCGTTTTAGGGGTCTGCCTCGCGGCTGTCATCTGCTGGGTCATATTTCATTTTACCCGCAAATCCTCCGAGGCCTCGCCAAACGCAGAGACACAACCGCCCCGATCCGCCATCCTTCTCTACCGAAACGGCTTTCTGGCGGATGCAAACCCGGCTGGATTTGACCTTCTTAGCACGACTGATGCCGACCCAGAGCTCTGGACAACGCTCGCTCAGTGCCTTTCGCCTCAGTTTCCCGAATTTCCATCGACTCAAGGCAGTGGGGCAGAAAAGAAGATAGACACCTTCTCTTCTCTTAATCCCAAATCAGCCGCCCACATAACCCTTGAGCAGTGGGAGGATTTTGCCCGCGTCCGCCTCACGCAAGATGATACGAATCCCGGATTTCAGGACACCGCCGCGCGTGACGGAACGGCGCTACGCGCGCCCTATCCAATCTGGATAAGCGATCCCTCTGGAAAGATCACATGGGCTAACGAGAGATACATGGCCTTGGCCCGACAGCATGGCGCGGAAAGCGATGCCATACCGCGCCTCTTTTCCCAAAGCTTTGAGCCAGACGTGATGCAGCGCGCCAAGCTGGCATCGACCGATGGTCAAGAAGATTTATGGTTTGACGTGAGCACACAAAACGCCTCATCAACGCTTATTCATTATGCAAGCGACGCCAACGCCATCGTCCGCGCGGAAATCGCCCAGCGCAATTTCGTGCAAACCCTGACCAAGACTTTTGCGCAGCTCCCTATCGGCCTCGCCATTTTCGACGTCAATCGCCAGCTCACCCTTTTCAACCCGGCCTTGATTGACCTCACAAACCTGCCTGCGGACTTCCTTTCATCACGGCCAAGCATGTTAACCTTTTTTGATCGGCTCCGTGAGATGCGGATGATCCCCGAGCCGAAGAATTACGGATCATGGCGTCAACAGATTGCCGAGTTGGTCATCGCGGCGGCAGGGGATCGCTATTGTGAAACATGGTCCCTGCCGTCCGGTGTCACCTACAAGGTTCATGGACGACCGCATCCTGACGGTGCCATCGCCATTCTATTTGAAGACATTAGCGCCGAGGTCTCGCTTACGCGCCGCTTTCGCTCACAGCTCGATCTGGTGCAGGCATCGCTGGATTCAATAGACGATGCCGTTGTCGTTTTCTCGCCCGTGGGAACCGCAACGTTTAGCAATAGCGCCTACCGACGTTTCTGGAAGACCCTGTCTGAAACCCATGTGGCCGAGTATTCATTCCGCGATGCCCTAGCATCTTGGCGAGACCGTTGCGAGGCCTCTGATATCTGGGCAGATGTTGAAAATCATCTTACCGATATCAACCCAAGAGCGGATTACCTTGGTGTCATTCGAACGCTTGAGGGAAAGACCAAATACATACGGGTTGTTTACCTCCAAGGCGGCAACAAGGTCGTTATTTTCTCCGACTTACCAGAGGCGACGGATACCGAAATTGAACATGAAAGACCTCTTGGCCAAACGCATCCGGCTTGCGAGGAGGAAGTGGCCGTGTAATCTGCGGGCATGGCTAGTTTCGAAACCTCTCTTGATCTGCGATCACCCGCCGAAACATCTGCGTTGGCACGCACGATTGGGGGCGACCTAAAACCCGGTGATGTTCTATTGCTTGAAGGGGAAATCGGCGCTGGCAAGACGCATTTTGCCCGAAGCCTTATTCAGTCTCTCTTGGCGATGCCGGAAGATGTCCCGTCACCCACATTTACCCTCGTGCAAACCTATGAGGGGTCCGATTGTGAGATTTGGCATGCTGATCTTTATCGGCTTTCAGCACCTGAGGAAGTTATAGAACTTGGCCTAACCGATGCATTCGACGACTCGGTCTGCCTTGTGGAGTGGCCGGACCGTCTAGAAGATCTCGCCCCCGCCAAAGCCCTATCGCTCGCCTTTTCGATGCAGCCAGAGCAAGGACGGCGTACGCTCCGCCTGTCCTCAATAAATCCGCGCTGGGCGCCCCTTCTCAAGGCCATATCCCATGACTAACCGTGCTCATCTTCTGGACGCGTTTCTCGCGACAACATCATGGTCCGACGCCGCTCGCTCCGCGCTCGCGGGCGATGCCTCCAATCGCCGTTATCTTCGTCTGCGCCGTAACAGTGGCGAAACAGCCGTGCTCATGGATGCACCGCCAGAGAAAGGCGAGGACATCCGGCCGTTCATCGCAATAGCCCAAGAGCTCTTGTCTGCAGGGCTGTCTGCGCCACGCCTCCTTGCCAACGATGAGAGGGCGGGCTTCCTTCTCCTTGAAGATCTTGGGGATGATTTGTTTGCGCGTGTCGTTGTCCGGTCTCCCGAACTGGAAAGCTCCCTTTACCAAGCCGCAACAGACGTGCTTCTTGCCTTACATAAACGGCCCGCTCCTGCGGATCTTGCAGCTTATTCCCCCGCAATAATGACCGTAATGGCCGCGATGGCATATCGTTGGTATCTGCGCGGCATTGATCGGCCCTTTGAAACCGTCGCAACCAAATTCGAAGCCGCCTTTCAGCCTTTGCTTGAAGACATCGCCCCAGAAGCGGATGTTCTCATCCAGCGGGACTACCATGCAGAAAACCTACTGTGGCTCCCCAATCGCGATGGTGTTGCCCGCGTCGGGCTTCTGGATTTTCAGGACGCAATGGCCGGGCATCGCGCCTATGACCTCGTGTCGCTACTTCAGGATGCCCGCCGGGATGTCCCGTTGAGTGTCGAGGCGGAGATGATTGATCGCTACATTGAGGCATCCGGTTTACCGCGCGCGCCGTTCGATGCGGCCTACCATCTTCTTGGGGTGCAACGGAATTTACGTATCATCGGCGTCTTTGCGCGGCTTTCAATGCACTTTGCCAAGCCACACTATATCGACCTCATCCCCCGAGTATGGGGCTATTTGCAGCGGGATCTCGATCATCCGGCCCTTGCGCCGGTGCGATCTCTTGTTCTTGATACCCTGCCGGAACCAACGACACCCCGCCTCCAAACACTGAGGGAAAAATGCGGCACGATCCCGACACTATAATGCTATTCGCGGCCGGTTTCGGAACGCGGATGGGCGATTTGACCAAGGATCGGCCCAAGCCCCTTGTTGAGGTTGGGGGCGCGCCCTTGATCGCGCATACGCTCAATCTGGCGAAATCTATTGGGCCACGAAAAATCGCCGCCAACCTGCACTACAAACCCAATGAGCTTGCCGCCTATCTCAAGGGGCATGGGGTTGAGACAATTTTGGAGGTGCCCGACATTCTTGAAACGGGGGGTGGCCTTAAAAATGCTCTCCCAATACTTGGGGGGAACCCGGTCTTCACTGCCAACACCGATGCAATCTGGCAGGGGCCAAACCCGTTTCGCTGCCTTCTCGACGCGTGGGCGCCCGATATCATGGATGCACTTCTTTTATGTGTTCCCAAAACAAAGGCGCTTGGTCATACGGGCCAAGGAGATTTTATTTTCGATCCCAACGGTCGCTTGCGACGGGGACCGGGGCATATCTACGGCGGCATTCAAATCATCAAGACGGACCGCCTCGCCCAGATTGAAGAACCAGCCTTTTCGCTTAATCTACTATGGTCACAAATACTCGACGATGAACGCCTCTTCGGTGTGCAGTATCCTGGGAAATGGTGTGATGTTGGCGCACCGGACGGCATCCCCCTAGCCGAATCCATTTTGGAGGCCTCGAATGTTTAAGGTCAGCGATCGCCCAAATGTATTTGCCGTTGCACCGGGGGTAGATTTTCCACGTGCGCTTGTCCGTGGGCTGCATGAGCGGTTTGCCAACCGCCCGCCAGAAGAGCTTGCTCGTGTCGAGCTCATTGTGAACAGCGCACGCATGCAGCGGCGTGTTCGGGACGTTTTTGACGAAGGACAGGCATGCCTTCTTCCACGCCTGCGCCTCCTCTCGGACTATGGAAGTGCGGCCTTTGCAAACGACATCCCGACCGCCGTATCGCCGCTTCGCCGCCGCTTTGAACTCGTGCGCCTGATTGCACAACTTCTTGAAAACCAACCTGATCTTGCGGCGCGGGCCTCTCTCTACGATCTGGCCGATAGCCTCGCCACGCTGATGAGCGAAATGAGCGGCGAGGGGGTGAGCGCCGCAGATATTGAAGCTCTGGATATTGCGGATCAATCCGGGCATTGGGAGCGGGCGCTGGCATTTTTCGGAATTGCCCGGCGGTTTCTCGACACGGTCGACGACCTCCCAGATGCCGAAACGCGCCAACGCCTTGTCGTTGAAAGGCTTGCCAAACGCTGGCATTCCGCGCCGCCTGATCACCCGGTTATCCTTGCGGGGTCAACCGGCTCACGCGGGACAACGATGCTTCTGATGCAGGCCATATCTGCCCTACCGCAGGGTGCAATCATTTTACCCGGATTTGATTTTGAAATGCCGGATTCCGTTTGGGACTCGCTTGGCGAGGCTCTCACAGGAGAGGGGGATGCCCTCAGTGGCGAAGATCACCCACAGTTTCGATTTCGCCGGTTGATGCACCTGCTTGATATCTCACGTCATGATATCAAACCTTGGCTTAAAATTTCCCCGACATCTCCAGATCGCAACCGCCTCGTTTCGCTTGCGCTTCGCCCCGCTCCCGTCACGGATCAATGGCTCCGCGACGGGCCAGCACTCGACGGTATCGACCAAGCCACTCAAGGAATGACCCTTCTCGAAGCACCATCTGTGCGCGAAGAGGCCGTGGCCATCGCCCTGGGCCTTCGGCAGGCTGCGGAAGAAGGGAAAACGGCCGCGCTGATCTCGCCGGATCGGGCGCTCACACGGCAAGTGACCGCGGCGCTGGACCGTTGGGGCATTCTTCCCGACGATAGCGCAGGGACACCGCTTCAGCTAAGCCCTCCGGGTCGCTTCCTGCGCCATGTATCGTCTTTGTTTCGCACAAAGGTGACGTCCGAAGCGCTGCTTACTCTGCTGAAACACCCGCTTGCCAACAGCAGCCAGAGCCGCAACGAACACTTGCTGCGCACCCGGGCACTTGAGCTTTGGATACGGCGCAAAGGTGTCGCCTACCCAGAGCCAGACACCCTGCGAGAATGGGCCGATACGCGCGATAAGAGTGATCGAGATTGGCTTGAATGGGTTATTTCCAGCCTTTGCAACAAGGAAGACCCCGGAGAAACACCCTTTGCCGATAGATTAGAGCGCCACATCACAACCGCCGAAGCCCTCTCGCAAGGTCCGATAGGTGAGGGAAGCGGGACACTTTGGGACAAGGCGGCAGGTCGCAAAGCCGCCGAGACAATTGATGATCTACGCCAAAACGCAGGGTTTGCCGGGCCGATCTCGGCGGCGGACTATGATGATATGTTTGGTGCCGTCCTATCACGAGGCGAGGTGCGCGACCGCGATGCCCCACACCCACATATCCTGATCTGGGGAACACTTGAGGCCCGCGTTCAGGGCGCAGAACTCGTCATTCTTGGTGGCCTCAACGAAGGAAGCTGGCCCGAAGCCCCTTCTCCTGATCCGTGGCTCAATCGCAAGATGCGCAACGATGCGGGCCTTCTGTTGCCCGAACGAAAGATCGGCCTCTCGGCGCATGACTTTGAACAAGCCATCGCGGCGCCCGAAGTATGGTTGACGCGCTCCATCCGCTCGGACGAGGCCGAAACCGTCCCATCGCGTTGGGTAAACCGCCTGATTAATCTTCTCGAAGGCCTCCCGGACCAAGCTGGACCAGACGCACTTGCACAAATGCGCCAGAGGGGGTCGGAGTGGTTGTCGCTTCTGAAGGCGTTGGAACATGTTGTTGAAACACCAACACAGGAACCACGCCCCTCGCCACGGCCTCCAGTCGCCGCCCGGCCAAAGCAACTCTCGGTAACAGAGATCAAAACCCTGATCCGAGACCCTTATGCGATCTACGCGAAACATGTGCTGCGCCTAAAGCCACTCGATAGCCTTATGAAAACGCCCGATGCGATCTTGCGCGGTATTGCCGTGCACGACATTCTTGAAAAGTTTGTAAGAGATGCGACCGAAGATCCATCTAAACTCACCCATGCGCATCTGATGGATGTGTCGGATCACGTTCTCGCCAAGGAAGTTCCCTGGGCGACCGCGCGAACCCTGTATCGGTCAAGAATAGAACGCGTTGCCAACCATATTCTAGAGGGTGAAAGAGCCCGGCGCGCCAAGGGCAAGCCAATCGCCTACGAGCGTGAAGCCGCCGTAGATATCCCCATGCCGCCAATGCGACTGACAGGCAAGGCGGATCGCATTGATCGCATTACCGATGGTCGGCTGGTGATCTACGACTATAAAACCGGCAAGCCTCCCGGCCCGACCGAACAACAATACTTCGACAAACAACTCCTCCTCGAAGCCGCAATGGCAGAGAAAGGCGGCTTCCGCGACATCGACGCGGCGGAGGTCGCCGAAGCGATTTATATTGGGCTTTCCAACGATCCAAAAGATGAGGCCGCACCACTTGAGAAAACACCAGCCTCACAAATCTGGGACGAGTTTATCGCGCTCATGGCCCATTATGCACAACAAGAGACGGGGTATACCTCACGGCGTGCAGTTCAAACGGAACGCCATGAAGGCCGCTATGATCAGTTAGCCCGTTTCGGAGAGTGGGACGCGACCGACACCCCGACGCCGGAGGATTTGGTTTAATGCAGTGGGACGAGGCAACCGCACGTCAGGTTCAGGCGGCACATCCTTCCGAATCCACATGGCTTTCGGCCAACGCCGGATCAGGTAAAACGCGCGTTCTGACGGATAGGGTCGCGCGTCTGCTTCTTAAGGGCGTGCTCCCTCAGCATATCCTCTGCCTGACCTATACCAAGGCCGCTGCGAGCGAGATGCAAAACCGCCTGTTTAAGCGCCTTGGCAAGTGGGCAATGCTTAGCCAAGAGAATCTTCGCGACGAATTGGTCAAGCTTGGTGTGCCCAGTCCATTGGGGGATGATGCACTTCGTAATGCCCGAACCCTCTTTGCCCGCGCTATCGAGGCGCCTGGCGGCCTCAAGATTCAGACGATTCACTCCTTTTGCTCTTCTATTCTGCGCCGTTTCCCCCTCGAAGCAGGGGTGTCGCCACTTTTTTCCGAGATGGAAGAGCGCGCTGCGGATATGCTTCGCGAGGATATCGTTGAAACGATGGCGCAAGGGCATGATGCCCCCTTCCTTGCGGGCATATCGCGCCTTTTTACCGGCGAGGACCTTGGCGATCTAACCCGAGAAATCACACGACACCGCACGTCTTTTTCAACGGAAACCTCGAAAGAAGACTACCTTGAGCGCCTTGGCTGTGATCGCAACCTAACGCTAGATGGTCTGTCAAAGAGCGTATTTCTTGGTGGTGAGGCCGAGCTTTTCACCGCGCTTATTCCTCCGCTCAAGAAAAGCGGGAAAAACGATATAAAGGTTGCCGCAGGCCTTGAGTCTATCCAAGCTCTCGACGCATCGGCTTTGCCAATTCTCGAGGGCTTGTTTTTGTTCAAAACAGGCGACAAAGCGTTTTCCGCCAAGATAGACTCTGTTCCAAACAAGCCAGTCCGTGAGGCACATCCTGATCTTATGGATCAACTCAATTCCCTGATGCTACGGATCGAGGATGCGAGACAGAAACGTCTTTCACTTTTGGCCGCCGAGCGTGCGGCAGCGCTTTCGGCTTTTGCATCTCGCTTTGTGAGGCTTTACGAGCAACAAAAACAGCTCCGCGGCTGGCTCGATTTTGACGACCTCATCCTAAGAACCCGCGACCTTCTAGAAGACAAGACCGTAGCGGAATGGGTGCTTTATCGCCTTGATGGTGGCATCGACCATATTCTTGTCGACGAAGCACAAGACACAAGCCCGGTGCAATGGCAGGTCATTGAACGTCTGGCCCAAGAATTCACGAGCGGCTCCGGTGCCCGAAGCGAGGTTGAGCGCACGATCTTCGTTGTGGGCGACAAAAAACAGTCCATCTATAGTTTCCAGGGTGCCGATCCAGCGGAATTTGACCGCATGCGCATGGAATTTTCCAAACGCCTCCAGCCGACGGGAAAGTTGCTAAAGAGCCTTGGACTCGAATTCTCTTTTCGGTCTTCGCAAGCGATCCTGCGTCTGGTCGATGCGACATTCAAACCGTTTCACAACAACGGCTTTCCGCAGGAGGTCGAGCATAAGGCATTTTATGCCGACCTACCCGGTCGGGTTGATCTCTGGCCAGCAATTGGAAAATCCGAGGCCTCCGAAAAAGACGAATGGTATCAGCCCGTAGACCGCAAGGATGAGGCTCACCACGAGGTCGTTCTTGCCAACAAGATCGCCGATGAAATCGCTACGATGATCTCCAACAAGATCACGATCCCAACCGGGGAACCGAACTCCGACGGGGTCTTTTCTATGGCCCCTGTGCAGCCCGGTGACTTCCTGATCCTTGTCCAACGGCGCAGTGGCTTGTTTCATGAAATCATCCGCGCCTGCAAAACACGTGAACTTCCCATCGCTGGCGCAGACCGTCTACGGGTTGGCGGGGAACTTGCGGTGAAAGACCTCGCCGCCCTTTTGCGGTTTCTGGATACCCCCGAGGATAACCTGTCTCTGGCCACTGCGCTGCGATCGCCGCTCTTCGGGTGGAGCGAACAAGCATTGTTTGATCTCGCCCACCGTCGAACAAGCAAACATCTCTGGCGCGCCCTTCGAGATCGTGAAGCAGAGCATCCCGAAACGATGGCGATTATCTGGGATCTCATGGAAAATGCCGATTTCCTACGGCCCTATGATCTTATCGAACGCATTCTAACGCGACACAACGGTCGTAAAACGCTTCTGACGCGCCTTGGGGCCGAGGCCGAAGATGGAATCAATGCACTCCTGAGCCAAGCCCTGTCTTATGAGCGTAGCGCCGTTCCAAGCCTGACTGGGTTTCTTGTCTGGATGGAAACCGACGACCTTGAAATCAAGCGACAGATGGACAGCGCCGGGAATAGAGTTCGCGTCATGACGGTTCATGGCTCCAAAGGGCTTGAAGCCCCAATCGTTATTCTCCCCGATACCTCAAAGCGCGACCCACAAAACAAGGCGGCATTGATTGACCTTGAAGGCCTGACTTATTGGGCACCAAAGAAAGAACTTACCCCCAACGCACTCGACGCCCAGCGCCAAACATCCACCAACGCCCAACTCGAAGAGCGCCTACGCCTTTTATATGTCGCGATGACGCGTGCGGAAAAATGGCTCATTCTTGCTGCGGCCGGGGATCTCGGCAAGGATGGGCGGGCCTGGCATGACATTGTGCATGAGGGCCTCAAGGCCGTAGGTGGCGAAGCACATGACTTCCCAACAGGGCAGGGGCTTCGCTATTCTCACGGAGACTGGGCTGGGCCGCTTATCGAGGCAAAGCAATATCTCGAACACCCCCTTCCCGATGTGCCGCCGTATTTCAACGACCCCGCCCCCACACATGCCAAAGGCCCGACAACGCTTTCCCCCTCTGACCTTGGTGGGGCAAAGGCGCTTGCGGGGGATGCCGGCCTAGATGAAGAGGCGGCAAAACTTCGCGGCACGAGGCTACATCTTCTGCTCGAACACCTTCCAGACTATGCAGAAGAAACATGGCCCGAAGTCTCTCGCACGATCCTTTCCACAAGCGGTCCGCAGCTTGCCGATGAAGACATCAACAACCTGTTCAACGAGGCAAAAGCGGTTCTGAATACCCCCGCACACCGACACCTCTTCGCAAAAGATGCGCTTGCAGAAGTGCCGTTAACCTCAAAAATGGGCCCCAATCGCCTTCACGGTATCGTCGACCGCCTTATTGTTATGCCTGACCGGGTTCTTGCTGTGGATTTCAAAACCAACGCAACCGTGCCGAAAACGCCCGAGCACGCACCTCTTGGCCTATTGCGACAAATGGGTGCCTATGCGCATGCCCTTGCTCAAATCTACCCTGACCGCACCATTGAAACGGCGATCCTCTGGACGCGCACGGCAACACTCATGCCATTGCCGCACGATCTTGTGACAAATGCGCTCTTGGAGGGCGGGTATCTTGACGATCACCGGGAGGCTACCTAGGTTCGTCGAAATATTTCATTCAGGAGAAACCCAATGGCAACCGTAGCTGTCACCGATGCCACCTTTGAAGCCGAAGTCGTCAATTCCGACGTGCCCGTTGTTGTCGACTTTTGGGCTGAGTGGTGCGGCCCGTGCAAAATGATCGGTCCGGTTCTTGAAGAACTGTCCACCGAACTTGAGGGCAAAGTTAAAATTGCCAAGATTGATGTCGACTCGAACCCCAACTCGGCCGCCTCAATGGGTGTGCGCGGTATTCCTGCGCTCTTCATCTTCAAGGATGGCAAGGTTGTCTCGAACCGTGCTGGCGCCGCGCCCAAGGCCGCACTTCAAGGTTGGATCGAAGAATCCATCTGATCCTTTCGGGATATGACAAAAGGGCGTCCCGCTTGGGGCGCCCTTTTCGTATCAACGGTTATCTGACCTTGTGCCTGTCCTCGACACCACACATATAGAACCTCAACCAGAGGAGAACGTCATGTCAAACGAGTCCTTTCCCGGCTGGCACGGAACGACAATTATCGGCGTAAAGAAGGGCGACGAAGTTGTTATCGCAGGTGATGGTCAGGTCTCTCTTGGCCAGACCGTAATCAAAGGCACGGCGCGCAAAGTCCGCCGCCTGTCTCCGGGCGGCCATGAGGTTGTTGCAGGGTTCGCCGGATCGACGGCAGATGCCTTTACCCTTCTTGAGCGCCTTGAAACAAAGCTAGAGGCAAGCCCCGGACAGTTGGCCCGCGCGTCTGTTGAGCTGGCCAAGGATTGGCGCACCGACAAATACCTTCAAAAACTCGAAGCCATGCTCATCGTTTCGGATGGCGCTGATATCTTTGTCATCACCGGGGCAGGGGACGTTCTTGAACCCGAGCATGACGTTGCAGCGATTGGATCGGGCGGAAACTACGCGCTCGCCGCTGCTCGCGCCATGATGGATAGTGATAAATCCGCCGAGGACATTGCACGCTCCGCTATGGCCATCGCCGCAGACATTTGCGTCTACACAAACGGCAAACTTACTGTTGAGAAGATCTCCAAATGACCGACCTCACTCCTCGCGAAATTGTCTCCGAACTTGATCGTTTTATCATCGGCCAAAACGATGCCAAACGCGCCGTTGCCGTTGCCCTGCGCAATCGCTGGCGCCGCAAGCAGCTTTCCGATGATCTGCGCGAAGAAGTATATCCCAAGAATATCCTAATGATCGGCCCGACCGGCGTCGGCAAGACAGAGATCAGCCGCCGCCTCGCCAAACTCGCCCGCGCACCTTTTATCAAGATTGAGGCCACGAAATTTACCGAGGTTGGCTATGTCGGACGCGATGTAGAACAGATCATCCGCGATTTGGTTGATAGCGCCATTGCCATGACCCGCGACCACATGCGTGATGAGGTCAAGGCCAACGCCCACCACGCCGCCGAAGAGCGGGTGATTGAAGCCATTGCAGGAACCGATGCCCGCGATTCTACCCGCGAAATGTTCCGCAAGAAACTCAAGGCTGGCGAGCTTGACGATACAATTATCGAGCTGGATATCGCAGATAGCTCCAATCCAATGGGCGGTATGTTCGACATTCCAGGCCAGCCGGGCAACCAGATGGGTATGATGAATCTGGGTGATATTTTCGGCAAAGCACTGGGCGGGCGCACGGTGCGCCGAAAACTTACCGTCGCTGAAAGCTATGAAATCCTGATTTCCGAGGAAGCGGACAAACTTCTTGATGATGAAACCGTGACCAAAGCTGCGCTTGAGGCGGTGGAACAGAACGGTATCGTCTTCCTTGATGAAATCGACAAAGTCTGTGCCCGAGCCGATGCGCGTGGTGGCGATGTGTCCCGCGAAGGGGTTCAGCGTGATTTGCTACCCTTGATCGAAGGCACGACCGTAAGCACCAAACATGGCCCGGTGAAAACCGACCATATTCTGTTTATTGCGTCTGGCGCCTTCCATATCGCGAAACCTTCCGACCTCCTCCCCGAACTTCAGGGCCGCCTCCCGATCCGGGTCGAGCTTCGCGCTCTGACCGAGGGTGACTTTGTACGCATCCTGACCGAAACGGACAACGCCCTGACCCGGCAATACACTGCGCTCATGGGGACCGAGGAAGTTACCGTTCGCTTTACCGAAGACGGCATTGCTGCTTTGGCAAAGATAGCTGCTAACGTAAACGAAAGTGTCGAGAACATTGGCGCGAGACGCCTCTATACCGTCATGGAGCGTGTCTTCGAAGAGCTAAGCTTCACTGCCCCGGATCGGTCTGGCGATGAGGTCGTCGTGAATGCTGATTTTGTCGACAAAAACCTTGGCGAATTGACCAAATCCACGGACATAAGCCGCTACGTCCTTTGACCTAGCGCCGGAGATAAACGTAATACGCCCCGCTACCGCCGTGGCTGATATGTGCCTCGACCACTTGTAGAACCAAAGGGCCAAGCGGCGGCATGGACAGCCATTGGGGCACGTGGTGTTTCAGGATGCCGCGCCGCACGGGAATTGGGCCATCATCTGACTTGGTTTTCCCCTTGCCGGTCACAACAAGAACCAGCCGCTTGCCGCTCCCATGCGCGCGCAAGACAAACCCTATTAGTGCGGGATGCGCCTGATCCTGTGTCATACCGTGAAGATCAAGCTTGGCTTCGGGGTGCATCTTGCCCCGCTTGAGGCGTCCAAAGGCCTTCTTATCCATATGAACAGGCTGCTTTGCCAGGCGCTCGGGAAGGGCGGGCAGCAGATTATGCTCGGACTGTGCGATACGCGCCCTGGAACCAATCTCAAAGGAAGTTGAAACCCGTGACTTTACCGTTTTGACAGGTTTCGGTTTTGGGGTCGGTGCAACATAACGGCTGCGCTCGGGATGGATCCTTCGCGCGGTATCCGCGACCTGCCGCCATAACTCTATCTCATCCGTTGTTAATTTGCGCCGTGTCATAGGATTGCCTCGGGCAGCATGGCAAATGCGCGCTGTATCGGTAGTAGAACAATCATGCGGCCATCATCCTTGAGATGTCCGGCGGCGCGCCCCGCGTCATCCCCCGTGCCAAAGAAAATATCTGCCCGCTGTGCGCCCTTGATGGCTGACCCGGTATCTTGGGCCACCATAAGGCGCCTCATCGGCGTTTTTCCTTGCTTCTCGATCCATACCGGAGCGCCCAATGGCGTGTATTTCGGGTCTACCGCAATCGTTCTCATCGCCGAAACTGATCGATTCATCGCCCCAATCGGTCCCTTGTGGGCCGGAACTTTCGTTACCTTGCGAAAAAACACGTATGAATCGTTGTGCCGAAGAAGCTCCTGCCCCTCAACAGGGTTGCGCCGCACCCAATTTTTTATGACCTGTGCGCTGACTTGATGAGCCGAATAAATCCCGCGCCGGACCAGTTCTACGCCAATAGAGCGGTAATCATGCCCGTTCGACCCCCCATACCCGACACGGATATATCCCCCATCCGGAAGGTGAATTCGGCCAGACCCTTGAATTTGAAGAAAGAAAAGCTCAACCGGATCATCAACCCATGCAAGCTCAAGCCCTCGCCCCTCCATCGCGCCAGACGTTTCAATCTCCCGACGACTTAGCCATGTATGGCTACGGCTTGCCTCGGGAGGCATGCGATAGACTGGATACCGATACCGCGATGTAGGTGTCAAAGACCCGTCAAGCTCAGGTTCGAAATATCCCGTGAAAAGCGGCTTTTCACCATCCTCAATCAGAACCGGACGAAAGAGCAATTCAAAGAACTTCTTGGGGTCGGGAAAATCTTTGGCCGCCCGACAAATCGCGCGCCAATCCGGCGCACGCAAGATGCCACACGTATTGCGAAACGTCTCAAGCGCGGCGGCATGATCGTCCTCTGCCCAGCCTTTGAGATCGGAAAAATCAAGAACCGAAATTGTGGTCTCGGACATGGCCTTAGCGCCGGTGATCACAAAACCGGCGCAAAGAAGTGCCCGAAACCAACGCGTCATTCGCCCGTGGCGACAAGCTGCCAATTGGGATCATCCGACCCCATGATCCGCGCGAAGGTCCAAATGTCCTTCTGCCGCTTGACCTGACGTTCGTCGCCCTCAACAATGTCGCCCGCTCGATCCCTTACGACATGGGTCAATTCACCAACAAAGCGCACACTAACCTCACCCTCGCGAGTTGTGGAATCAAACTGCGCATCATGGAGCGCCATTTCGCGCACACCAACAAATTCGCTCTCGACAGTCAGCCCTTGCTTTTCACGCTGGTCTACAACCTGTGCAAAAGCATCATAAACCTCCTCCGAGAGGAATTGCTTGATCGACGCGAGATCGCCTTTTTCAAAACCCATAAGGATCATCTCATAAGCACCGCGGGCGCCCTGTAGGAATTCCCCAACCGAGAAAGACGGCTCAATGCTCTTCATCGCGGCGAGCGCCTTCGCGGCGCTGCTATCCGCATCAACATGATCAATAATATCATGATCCGGGCCACCCTCGATAACCTCGAATTCAGGTTGAGGGCTGGTATGTGATCCCGGCGTTTGGCGCGGGGGTTCATACCCGTCGCGCGTTCCCAAAACGTTCTTCAGGCGGAGAATTAGGAACACTGCGATGCCGGCCAGCACCAATAGCTGTAGGATGGGCGTATTCATTAGAACCTCATGTCGGGCATGGAAACGGGCGTATACCGCACTTATGTAAGTCACGGGCCGGGTCAAGTCCACTGCGCCCAATAGTATATAGGAGAGAGAAAAAATGTGGCTGTTTCTGGCCTTTGTTGGAATTCCTCTGATCGAAATCGCTCTATTCATTCAGATTGGTGGTGCGATAGGTCTTGCGCCAACGCTTATCATCGTGATCCTCACGGCGGTTCTTGGCACGTTTCTTGTTAGAAATCAGGGCCGGATCGCGCTCGGCAACCTACAGCGCTCCTTTTCCGAACTCAACGACCCCACAGAGCCTCTTGCACACGGCGCTATGATCCTTATCTCGGGCGCCCTTCTTCTAACGCCAGGGTTCTTTACGGACGCCATTGGGTTTTCTCTGCTCCTGCCACCAGTGCGCGAAGCCGTGTATCGGTTTCTGAGAAAACGCGTTCAGGTGCAAAGTTTCTCAATGGGATCAACACATCGAGCCGAGCCCTACCGCTCTGGACCCGATGACGTCATTGATGGCGACTTTGTCGAGGTTGACCCCGATAAACGGCCAACCCATCGCCCCTCTGGCTGGACTAAGCATTGAGGCTCATGGGCCTACCTGATAAAGCGTTTTCAAAGTTTTTGCATTCTAGGAGAACCACATGTCGGAAAACGGCAATGGCGCCGCTCAAGCCGCCCCCCAAGTGCGCATGAACGTGCTTGCACAGTTCATTCGTGATCTTTCCTTTGAAAACATCCTCGCTCAGAAGCGTTCTTCCGGCGAAGCACAGCCCGACGTTCAGGTTCAGGTGAACCTTGATGCCCAAAAACGTGATGTAGAGCATCAATATGAAGTCGTGACCAAACTCAACATCACCTCCAAGAACAAAGCGACCGGCGAAGAGATGTTCATTCTCGAGCTCGACTATGCCGGTATCTTTCACATCGAAGGTGTTCCGGAAGACCAGATTCACCCGTTCCTGTTGATCGAATGCCCGCGGCTTCTGTTCCCGTTCCTGCGCCGCATCGTATCGGACGTGACTCGCGACGGTGGTTTTCCGCCGCTCAACCTCGATAATATTGATTTTATGCAGCTTTATCGCAATGAAATTGCCCGCCGTCAGGGCGAGGCAGCCGCCCAGCCGCAAAACTAATCTAATACCGCCGTGGTCTCCTCGGCGGTATTCACGATAGCTTAGCCCACAGGCTTTCGTCGCCAAGTTTGGCCACGAACGCCTCGTGGGTTTTTCTTTCCTCTTCACTCAAGCGCGAAGGCAGGGGCGAGGGACGCGGAGAGGGGCGCCAGTTCGATTGTTCTGTGCTTGAACTGCCTTGTTTTGATTTTGTTTGCGTGGCCAGACCAAAATCCGGCTGCCGCCCGCCTATCAATTCAAGATAAACATCCGCAAGAATTTCCGAGTCAAGAAGCGCCCCGTGGAGAGTTCGGTTTGTGTTGTTGACCCCAAACCGACGACACAGCGCATCAAGAGACGCCGGCGAGCCGGGAAATTTCTGTCTCGCCATAGCAAGCGTGTCGACTGCCTGCTCCCAAGGGATTTGCCGCAACCCCATCCAGCGCAGCTCGGCATTCAGAAACTTCATATCGAACGATGCATTGTGAATGATGAGCTTGGCATCCCCTACAAAATCGAGAAAAGCCTGCCCAATGTTCTGAAACACGGGTTTATCCCGCAGGATAACAGCACCCGGCGCCGGTTCTTGCGGCGGCTCAAGAAGGTCTGGCCCAATCCCATGAACCTCAAAGGCTTCTATCGGCATTGAACGTTCGGGATTAATATACTGATGGTAGGTCTCGCCCGTTGGCATGTGGTTAAACAATTCCACCGCGCCGATCTCGACAATCCGGTCGCCAGTATCTGGGTTAAGCCCCGTCGTTTCAGTATCAAGAACGATTTCACGCATTTCCCAAACCCTTCCTGATTGTCGTCACGATCTCGTTGACCTGCGCGCGCGCGTGGTCAAGCGTATCCGTCACCACAACATAATCGGATCGCGCACATTTCTCGCTATTTGGCATTTGCTTGGCGCGGATCTGCTCAAACTGCTCGACCGTCATCGTGCCCCTTTGCAAAACGCGGTCTTTTTGAATTTCAGGTGAAACAGAGACACATACAACCGCATCCATAGCCTTGTCGCCCCCGGTCTCAAAGAGAAGTGGTATATCAAAAACAACGATATCTGTCATCGCCGCCTTGATAAATTCCGCACGGTCTTTTGCAACAAGAGGATGCACAATCATCTCAAGCTTTTTAAGCACATCCTCATCCTGGGCAATCATATCTTTGAGACGCTCGCGCGAAACAGAGCCATCAACGATGGCTTCTGGAATGATCTGTTGAAGCGGCGCAACCGCATCGCCCCCCCTTGCATACATCCGATGGACTGCTGCATCTGCATCCCAAACCGCACATCCGGCCTCTTGAAAGAGCTTCGCCGTTGTGGATTTTCCCATACCTATAGAACCCGTCAGGCCAAGACGAAACGTCATCGCAACACCTCATTGCGCAATCCATCGTCGACCAAAGGCCGCTCTCCGAACCATGCTTCAAACCCCGGAACGGCCTGATGGAGCAACATCCCCAAGCCATCAACCGTCACGCATCCCTTGTCGCGCGCGGCCCGCAAGAGATCCGTTTCAAGTGGATTATAGACAATATCGGTTACAGTTGCGTCTGATGAAAGCGCATCAAGCGAAATCTCAAGCGGCGCGTGACCCACCATCCCAAGCGATGTTGTATTGACCAAGGTCGCAACATCCCCAAGGCCCTCTCCGGCCGCCTCCCAGTCAACGATTTCAATCTTCTCGCCAAAATCTGCGCGAAAAACTTCGGCACGGGCACGCGTTCTATTCGATATCAAGACCTTGGGCGATCCCGCCTCAAGCAGCGAAAATACAATAGACCGCGCCGCGCCCCCGGCACCAAGAACCATAACCGGCCCATCCTTGGCGTCCCAATCCGGGGCCCCTTGGCGCAGGTTCTCGATGAATCCATAGCCGTCCGTGTTGTCACCAACAATCGTATCCTCTTTTGAAAAAACGAGCGTATTCACCGCCCCAATCGCCTTGGCACGATCGGTAAGCACATCGACAAACTCCATCACGGTCTCTTTGTGCGGGATGGTAATATTTGCTCCGACATACCCCATTTTTGGCATCGTCCGCACAACCAAACCAAGGTCTTCGGGCGCGACATTCATCGGGATATAGTAGCCATCAATACTGTGTTCCCGAAGCCAGTAGCCATGCAGCCGTGGCGAGCGGGAATGTGCAATCGGGTGTCCAATCACGGCCGCAAGTGGGATCAAAGGCGCAGTCATGACTGAAGGTCTCCTGTAACCATGAGGTAGTTGAGCATTTCTACAAGTGGTAGCCCGAGCACATTAAAATAATCGCCATCTACCCGTGAAAAAAGTCTCACGCCCTCCTCCTCAAGTTTATAGCCACCAACCGACCAGCGAATACTATCCCAGTTCCGTTTAAGGTAATCCTCAATGTAAGCATCTGAGAAGTCACGCATTTTCAATCTAACAACCCCAACATGCCGCCAAACAGGGCGCTGTTCAAAATAGATCACCGCCGCAGATAATAGTGTATGCGTTTTGTTGCGCAGCGCCAAAAGGTGTTCCCGCGCATCGTCCAGGGTTTCTGGTTTGGGAAAAATGCGGCCATCAAAGGCCAAAACCTGATCGCACCCGATAACAAGGCTCTCACGGTTTTTCGTAGCCACCTTCATTGCCTTCGCATCGGCAAGAGCATCGGCAATATCGCGCGGGCTTTCCCGCTCCATCTCTAGGCTGCGACGCAGCATGTCTTCATCAATCCGGGCCTTTTCGATTCGAAAATCTAGCCCCGCATTTCTCAAAAGTTGCGCCCGGATTTCCGAACCGCTTGCTAAAATGATGTCATGAGGCATGTGGAAAACCTGTGGAGGATATGTAGGCAACTGTGGGACTACTTCTCGGAAAAATCCGATAGCTTTGCAAGTTCGGGATAACCGAGGCTATCTCACGGGTTTGCGCGCAGTCTGTCCACCGTGGATGGGGATAAAAATAATCTGTTGATGGCTTGCCTTGTCCTTACCTTTTCCTGCTTATATTCACAACAAACCACGTGAATCCAATCTCTTAATCTTTTGAAATTATGATATTTTTCTAACTTTATGCACATCAGGTAAAGATCGTGAGAAAATAATCCTCCGGTTGGCAACCCTGTGTAAAACCGTTTAATCCCACGGAAGTGGCGACACTACATAATCATCATCCTTTTCTTTCTTTTTCTTTTATTATGAAGACCGAAGAACAAGTCGCATCTCCAAGATCTAAAGCTTGAAATTGACTCTTCAGCGAAGAGAGCTTAAGAACTCTGCAACTGGTCCGTCCGGATCACGTGTCCTCCAAGTTTCATATGATGAACACGGCCTATCATGGCTGTTCTTAGGATATTTTTATGACTACCGAAAAACTCGCGCTCGCCGATCTTAAGGCAAAGAGCCCAAAAGACCTGTTGGCAATGGCCGAAGAGCTCGAAATCGAGAACGCTTCGACGATGCGCAAAGGCGAGATGATGTTCCAAATTCTGCGCGAACGCGCGGATGAGGGTTGGGAAATTTCTGGCGAAGGTGTGCTTGAAGTGCTTCAAGACGGATTTGGATTTCTTCGCGCCCCCGAGGCCAACTATCTCCCTGGTCCTGATGACATCTATGTCAGCCCAGAGATGATCAGGAAATTCTCGCTGCGCACTGGCGATACCGTCGATGGTGAAATCAAAGCACCAGAAGAAAACGAACGCTATTTTGCGCTTATGAATGTAACGCAGATCAATTTTGAAGCGCCTGAGAAGGCTAATCACAAAATTGCTTTTGATAACCTGACGCCGCTTTACCCGGATGAACGGCTCAAGATGGAAATCGAGAATCCTACCACAAAGGATCGCTCGGCCCGCATCATTGACCTTGTATCACCGATTGGTAAGGGTCAGCGTTCTTTGATCGTTGCGCCGCCGCGGACGGGTAAAACCGTTCTTCTACAGAACATCGCCCATTCGATCGAAGCCAATCACCCAGAATGCTATCTTATCGTTCTGTTGATTGATGAACGCCCCGAAGAAGTTACGGATATGCAGCGGTCGGTCAAAGGCGAAGTCATTTCCTCGACCTTCGATGAACCCGCAACCCGTCACGTTGCTGTCTCCGAGATGGTGATTGAGAAGGCCAAGCGCCTTGTTGAGCATAAACGCGACGTTGTAATTTTGCTCGACTCAATTACGCGCCTCGGCCGTGCTTTCAACACGGTAATCCCGTCCTCAGGCAAAGTTCTGACCGGTGGTGTTGACGCGAACGCGTTGCAACGTCCCAAGCGTTTCTTTGGTGCTGCGCGGAATATCGAAGAAGGCGGATCTCTTACGATCATTGCAACCGCGTTGATTGATACCGGATCGCGTATGGACGAGGTTATCTTTGAGGAATTCAAAGGCACGGGTAACTCGGAAATCGTTCTTGATCGTAAAATTGCGGACAAACGCGTCTTCCCGGCGATCGACATCCTCAAATCCGGCACCCGGAAAGAAGAGCTCCTTGTTGATAAAGGCGATCTTGCCAAAACCTTCGTGCTGCGCCGTATTCTCAATCCGATGGGTACGACGGATGGGATTGAATTCCTTATTTCCAAACTCAAGCAAACAAAATCCAATGCCGAGTTCTTTGACTCGATGAACACCTAAGAGACTGTGATGGCCGATACGGCTGATACAATCTTTGCTCTAGCGACGGCCCCCGGTAAAGCGGGGGTCGCTGTTATTCGGATATCCGGTGCCAATGCGGCGCAAGCGGCCAGGGCGCTTTGCGGCACCCTTCCGAATCCGCGTGTCGCCACACTTCGCATTCTGCGGGATCAAGAAGGTCATCGCCTGGATCAGGCGCTTGTCCTCTATTTCCCTGAAAACAATAGCTTTACCGGCGAAAAGGTTGTCGAATTTCATCTTCATGGCTCTGTAGCTGTGGTCAATGCTGTCTTGCGGGTGTTGTCTGATACTGAGGGCCTTCGCCTTGCTGAGCCGGGAGAGTTTACCCGCAGAGCATTGGAAAACGGCTGTCTCGATTTGGCTCAAGTAGAAGGCCTTTCTGATCTTATTGAGGCCGAGACAGAGGCGCAAAGAAAGCAAGCGTTGCGCGTTCTGTCTGGTGATCTTGGTCGCTTGGCTGAATCGTGGCGTCAAAACCTGATCCGCGCGGCGGCGCTTATCGAAGCAACGATAGACTTCGCGGACGAAGAGGTTCCTGTCGATGTAACGCCGGAAGTGGCTGTTCTACTGAACGCTGTAGAGGCTGAGCTCGCCAAGGAAATCTCCGGCGTTGGAACGGCGGAACGTATCCGAACAGGATTTGAGGTTGCGATTGTTGGTGCACCAAATGTTGGAAAATCAACGCTTCTCAATACATTGGCTGGTAGAGAGGCCGCTATTACCTCGGAATTTGCGGGCACGACACGAGACGTAATAGAAGTTCGTATGGAGCTAAATGGTCTTCCTGTAACCTTACTTGATACCGCGGGCCTTCGAGAAACCGAAGATTATGTTGAAGGAATCGGTATTGAGCGCGCCAAACAACGCGCTTTGGCGGCCGATCTTTGCGTCTTTCTTGTTGAAGACGGAGAGACACCGGATTTCGAGCCGCGTGATGGCGATCTTGTCAGGCGTGCGAAGGCAGATACGCTGGCAAACCCGAAAGAAGCCATTTCCGGGTTAACGGGGCAGGGGGTTTCCGAGCTTGTCACTGACATCACGTCGATTCTATCCTCAAAAGCGGCTCGTTCTGGTATCGCCACGCGGGAACGTCATAGGATTGCGATGCAGCGCGCAAGTGAGGGGCTGACAGCAGCGAAAGCGGTCCTTGCCCTTGGCTCTGACCACTACGAGCTTGCGGCAGAAGAGCTGCGCGGTGTAATTCGGGCATTGGATTCGATCGTTGGTCGCGTAGATGTTGAGAATCTCTTGGATGAAATCTTCTCGAGCTTCTGCATCGGAAAGTAAGGAGTGTTTCACGTGAAACATTTTGATGTCATCGTTGTTGGCGGCGGTCATGCCGGTGCGGATGCTGCACATGCTGCGGCGCGGGTTGGCGCACGCACTGCACTTGTGACGCTGAAAACATCTGGTATCGGCGTTATGTCCTGCAATCCGGCCATCGGGGGGCTTGGGAAAGGCCATCTGGTGCGCGAAGTAGATGCGCTTGACGGGCTTATGGGGCGAGTTGCTGACAAGGCAGGCATCCAGTTTCGCCTTCTCAACCGCCGCAAAGGCCCGGCCGTTCAAGGTCCACGCGCACAAGCAGATCGCAAGATTTATCGCGAGACAATGCTTGCTGAGATCCTGAATGCCCCAAACCTAAGTGTGATTGAGGGCGAGGCCGCAGACTTTCTAATGCTCGGAGACGCCGTCCGAGGCGTCATTCTTGCGGATGGTTCTGAGATTTCGGCGAAAACTGTTGTCCTGACGACTGGAACCTTTCTACGAGGCGTGATCCATATTGGGGACGTGTCGCGCCCCGGTGGTCGGATGGGCGATGACTCGTCGGTGCGTCTTGCGGAACGAATTGATAGCTTTGAGTTGCCTCTGGGGCGCCTCAAAACCGGAACACCACCGCGCCTAGACGGCAAGACCATCAAGTGGGATCAATTGGATAGCCAGCTTGGTGATGATACCCCGGTGCTGTTCTCTTTCATGAACAAAACCCCGTCCGCCCGTCAGATATCTTGTGGCATCACCCACACAAACGAACATACCCACGACATCATTCGAAAAAATCTTGAGCGATCTGCGATGTATGGGGGCCATATCGAAGGTGTTGGTCCGCGGTATTGCCCGTCGATTGAGGATAAAATTGTCCGTTTTGCCGACAAAACCTCACATCAGATTTTTCTAGAACCCGAGGGTCTCGACGTCGATACGGTGTATCCCAACGGCATTTCGACCTCTCTGCCGCAAGACGTGCAAGAGGCCTATGTGCATTCCATTTTCGGTTTGGAGGATTGCAAGATCCTGCAGCCGGGCTATGCGATTGAATATGATTACGTCGATCCGCGCGCGCTTGATTCGACGCTGGCTGTAAAATCCGTTCCCGGTCTTTATCTTGCGGGACAGATTAACGGTACAACGGGCTATGAAGAGGCGGCGGCACAAGGGCTTGTCGCCGGGCTAAACGCTGCCTTGACCGCGCTGGACCGCGAATCGCAGGTCTTTAGCCGCTCTGAAAGCTATATCGGTGTCATGGTCGATGATCTGATCACGCGCGGCGTTACCGAACCCTATCGCATGTTCACGTCGCGCGCCGAGTTTCGTCTATCCCTTCGCGCGGACAACGCGGATCAGCGTTTGACGCCTCTAGGGATTGAGTTGGACCTCGTTAAAGAGCCGCGCAAGCGTCTGTTCTCTGATAAGCTTGAACGCTTGCAATCTGGGCGCTCCCGTCTTGAAGCCAAGGCTTTTACCCCCAAAGAGCTTAACGCGGTCGGTATTTCCGTGAACCAGGATGGAAACCGCCGAACAGCGTTTCAGGTCTTGGCCTTTCCCGAGGTGAATTTCGATGATGTGGCCGGGCTTTCCCCTTTGTTTGAGGAGCTCGATTCTGAAACCCGTGATCAGCTAGAGCGCGACGCGCTTTACGCAAATTACATCGATCGGCAGCGAAAAGATGTAGAAGCCATGCGCCGCGATGAGAATCAGATCATCCCGGCAACGTTTGATTTTCTCAGCGTGGAGGGGCTTTCTAACGAGCTTAAATCGAAACTTGAGCGGACACGCCCCGCAAACCTTGGTCAGGCCGGGCGAATAGATGGAATGACACCAGCCGCACTTACGTTGATCCTTGCCAAGATTCGTCAAGGAAAGAAGGAAAAAACTGCGTGAAGAATGATGCCGATGACGTATTAAAGGCTTTGGATGTTTCACGTGAAACATCAGACCGGCTTCGGCTTCTCGCTGACCTTCTCTTAAAGTGGAATCCGCGAATTAATCTGGTCTCAAAGGCGTCCCTGGATACGCTTTGGGCGCGCCACATCCTCGACTCGGCACAGATTTATGACCTTGCGCCGCATCCTGTCGGTCATTGGGTCGATATCGGAAGTGGTGGAGGCTTTCCGGGCTTGGTTATTGCGATCCTCGCCGCCGAAAAAAATCCGGACCAGAACACAACCCTCATTGAGAGCGATCAGCGCAAATGCGCCTTTCTAAGAACGGTTTTGCGAGAGACTGGGGTGAAAGCCAAAGTGCTGGCGGAGCGGATTGAAGAGGCTGCGCCGCAAAATGCCGATGTTCTGTCTGCGCGTGCGCTTGCCGACCTTTCTCAACTATGCACCTTTGCCGAGCGACATCTCCAAAAGGGAGGCGTTGCATTGTTCCCCAAAGGCGTCACCTGGCAAAAAGAGCTGGGCGAGGTCGAGGAATCGTGGTCATTCCGCTATGAGGTGAGTACAAGTAAGTCCGAACCAGAGGCTGTTGTATTGAAGCTTGGAGATATTCGGCGTGACTGATCCCACACGGCCAAAAGGCCCAAAAATCATTGCTGTCGCCAATCAAAAGGGCGGCGTTGGGAAGACCACGACAACAATTAACCTTGGTGCCGCGCTTGCGTCCGAGGGGCGTCGGGTGCTCATCGTAGATCTCGATCCCCAGGGGAACGCCTCAACTGGTCTCGGGATTGAGCCAAGTGAGCGCGACTTTACAACCTATGACCTTCTCTTGGATGATGTCGCGCTTGAAGACGTTATTCTTGATACGGAAACCGAAGGCATGGGCATTATCCCGGCCACGGTAGATCTGTCCTCCGCAGACATAGAATTGATTTCAAACGAAAAGCGCAGCTTCCTTCTTCACGATGCCTTGCGTCAGCCCGCGATGGATGCGTTTGGCTGGGATTATGTCCTAATTGACTGTCCTCCTTCGCTCAACTTGCTGACGGTCAATGCGATGATCGCGTCGCATTCAGTGCTGATCCCCCTACAAAGTGAATTTTTTGCTCTTGAAGGCCTGTCGCAGTTGATGCTGACGGTCCGGGAGGTGCGCCAAACCGCAAATCCAGGCCTGAGAATCGAGGGCGTGGTGTTGACGATGTATGACGCGCGCAACAATCTCTCGCAGCAGGTTGAGCAGGACGCACGCGATAACCTCGGCGAGCTTGTTCTAAACACCAAGATACCGCGAAATGTGCGCGTGTCCGAGGCGCCGTCCTTTGCGCAGCATGTTTTGGACTACGATCCTGCATCCAAGGGTGCCGAGGCATATCGTGCTCTTGCGCGCGAACTATTGGCAAAACATATGAAAATTGCTGCGTAAACGCAGTTGGAAAAGAGGGCGAGTATGGCTGAGAGAAAGGCTAAAAATCGGGGGCTGGGCCGCGGCCTTTCCGCGTTGATGGCGGATGTGAACGAAGATCAAGCCGCCCCGCAAACCGGCGAAGTGCGTCGGGCGGATATGATGGTCCCGATCGAAAAGATCAAACCAAATCCTGATCAGCCACGGCGCGATTTTACCCAGACACAACTCGAAGAGCTGGCCTCATCCATTAAGGAAAAGGGCGTCATTCAGCCCTTGATCGTGCGCGAGTTGGCCTCAGGCGATTTCGAGATCGTCGCTGGTGAACGCCGTTGGCGCGCATCGCAAATGGCCAAGCTGCACGAACTTCCTGTTGTCGTTCGCGATTATGACGATACTGAGGTTCTTGAAATTGCGATCATCGAGAATATTCAGCGCGCTGACTTGAACCCGGTTGAAGAGGCCGCTGGCTATCGCGCGTTGATGGATCGTTTTGGCCATACGCAGGAGCGACTTTCAGAGGCGTTGGGCAAAAGCCGGAGCCATATTGCAAACCTGATGCGGCTGCTTCAACTTCCCGAAGATGTTCAGAAGATGCTCAAAGTCGGCGATCTGAGTGCCGGCCATGCCCGCGCTCTGATTACCTCGGATGATCCGTCGGCTCTTGCTCGAAAAGTGATCAAAGGCGGATTGTCTGTTCGTCAGACCGAGGCGCTTGCGAAATCTTCTGGAAACAAGGCGGAAACGTCTAAGCCAGCTAAACCAAAGGCGCAGAAAGACGCAGATACAGTTGCGCTTGAAGGTGATCTTTCTGCTAATCTTGGGATGAAGGTTAAAATTGACCACAAAGCTGGCGGTGAATCGGGCAAAATTTCGATAGATTACGCATCGCTTGATGAGCTTGATGAGCTTTGCCGTGTTTTGAGCGCTACCAACTAGGTCTTGTCCAGATAAAGATTAGAACACAGCCCAAAGTCGCCGCTTGAATCCCAAGGATAAGCGGCGGCAATCCCAACACAAGCGACACCACAAACACCGCAATGATCGACACCGTCGCAAGACGTTTTGCCGACGGGTTGATCGCGCCTCTTGATTGCCAATCCTCAATCGGCGGACCAAGGCGTGGGTGCGACAAAAGCCAATGATGAAGGCGCTCTGAAGACCGGGCGAAAAGGAACGCAGCCAAAATAAGAAATGGCACGGTCGGTAGAAGCGGAAGCACAATACCCACCACCCCAAGAATGAGGCAGAGTATTCCAAGAGCGGCCCAAAGATATCTCATGCTCTATCCAGACAGAAGCTCGGACAGAACGGCATCAAGCACCATCCGACCTTGAGAAGTAGTCCTAAGCCTTTGATTATCAATGGAAATCATACCTAGCTCACGCAATACATCAAGTTTCTCGGCCGCAAGAGGCTCTCCCGCGAGTCTTTCATAACGTAGGAGATCAATCCCCTCCGACAAGCGCAAGCCCATCAACAAGAATTCAGTTGCCTGACCGCTGCGGTCAATTGCCTCGCTGAACGACTCACCATTGCCCGCTTCGGCGGCCTCAAGCCATTTTCCCGGCATACGCCATGTTTCTACTGCATATTTATGCCCTGCGAGCGTAAGTCGTGCATGGGCGCCCGGTCCAATTCCCGCATAGTCCCCATAGCGCCAGTAGATTTGGTTGTGCCGCGATTCAGACCCTGTTCTTGCGAAATTCGATACTTCATAAGCGTCAAATCCGTAGTCAGAGCAGATATCTTGCGTGATCTGATACATATCCGCAGCAAGGTCTTCCTCGGGCAAGCCGCGAAGTTTGCCGCGATTGTAACGATCCCCGAACGCGGTGCCCTGTTCGACGGTAAGTTGATAAAGGGAAAGGTGGTCGATCGCCATCGAAAGCGCCTCACGCAATTCAGCGGTCCAGCTTTCAAGAGTTTGCTGTTGTCGGGCATAGATCAGATCAAAACTCACCCGATCAAACGTCTCTCGGGCGATGGAAAAGGCGGCTTTGGCCTCTGCAACCGAGTGAATACGTCCTAAACGCTGTAAATCATCATCGTTGAGCGCCTGAATCCCCATCGAGATCCGATTTACCCCACCATCGCGATAGGCGCGAAACCGGCCCGCTTCGACGGAGCCGGGATTGGCTTCGAGGGTGGTTTCAAGATCGTTGGCTGTTGGCCAAAGGCGGCGCACACGCTCCAAAATGGCGGAAACGGTGTCTGGCTCCATAAGGCTAGGGGTGCCGCCGCCAAAGAAAACGGTGTTCAGAACGCGGCCTTGGGTTTGCTCTGCGACCCGATCTAATTCGGATAAATAGGCTCTAAGCCAGCGTTTTTGATCTATTTCCTGTGATACATGGCTATTAAAATCGCAATAGGGGCACTTGGCCTGACAAAACGGCCAATGGATATAGAGGCCAAAGCCCCCGTTTTGCCAATCTTCACCCAAAACAGCCCGCAACGAACTTGGCGACCGCATCCCCGCGGTGGCTCATTTTGTTTTTTTCCCAACGATCCATCTCGGCAAAGGTCATCTCATGCCCGGTTGGAACAAAAATTGGATCATAGCCGAAACCATCCTTACCGCGCATCGGCCAAGTGATTGTGCCCGGCGCAACACCTTCGAACACCTCGTCATGCCCGTCTGGCCAGGCAAGAACGAGGGTGCAGCGAAACTGTGCGGTCCAGGGTTTAGGCGCATCGCGCTCTACAAGCTCATCATGCGCCCGCGTCATCGCCATGACAAAATCGCGGCCATTGCCGGTTTCGGCCCAGTCGGCCGTATAAACGCCCGGCGCGCCATCAAGCCCATCAATCGTAAGCCCGCTATCATCCGAAAGGGCAGGGAGGCCCGTCGCCTTGGCGGCGGCATGGGCCTTGATCCGGGCGTTGCCGACGAATGTATCCTCGGTTTCGTCCGGTTCAGGCAGGTTCATTTCACCCGCGCCAACAACGGAAACACCAAACGGCTCAAGGAGGTGCGCAACCTCCTCAAGTTTTCCTTTGTTGTGCGTCGCAACAAGAATACGGTCTTCGTCGAATTTCCGGGTCATGCCACCGCTGCCATCTGCATGGCGACAAGATCGTCAACGCCCTTTTCCGCAAGGTCGAGAAGCTCGTTCATCTGGGCGCGGGAATAGGTGGACCCCTCGGCGCTCATCTGCACTTCGATGAGTTGCTTGTTGCCAAGCATAATGAAATTGCCATCAACGCCTGCTTCGGAATCTTCGGGATAATCAAGATCAAGCACAGGCTGACCCGCGTAAATCCCGCACGAAACCGCAGCAACCGGCTCTATCAGGGGGTTTGAGAGGACATCACCGGCCTTCATCAGCTTGTTGACCGCCAGACGAAGCGCAACCCAACCGCCGGTAATCGACGCACAGCGCGTTCCGCCATCGGCTTGAATCACATCGCAGTCGACAGTGATCTGACGCTCGCCAAGGGCAACACGATCAACACCAGCACGCAGCGACCGCCCAATCAGGCGCTGAATCTCTACGGTGCGTCCGCCTTGCTTGCCGGCGGTGGCTTCGCGGCGCATCCGGCTCGAGGTTGAACGCGGAAGCATCCCGTATTCCGCAGTCACCCAACCAAGGCCCGAACCCTTGATAAATGGCGGAACACGGTCCTCGATTGTCGCGGTGCAGAGCACATGCGTGTCGCCCGCTTTGATAAGGCAGGAACCTTCTGCGTGTTTCGTTACCCCAGTTTCGATCGAAATCGGGCGCATTTCATTCAGGTTTCTTCCGGAAGGCCGCATGGTGAATATCCTTTTTTGCTTGGCCACGGGATACAGGCGCGTGCGCCATAAGCGCAACCCCGATTGACCTTTGAGCCGAGCACACTTTAATGACTATAAGAACAGGATAGAACCATGAGTGATAGCGCCAGACTTCTTGAAGAGTTAAATGATCGGTCCCGCGAGGTGTTTCGCCGCGTGGTGGAGGGGTATCTCGAAACGGGTGATCCTGTTGGCTCGCGGACCTTGACGCGCACCATGTCGGAAAAGGTGTCCGCAGCGACAATCCGCAACGTGATGCAAGACCTTGAACTTCTCGGCCTTCTCGATAGCCCACATGTAAGCGCCGGTCGCATCCCGACCCAATCGGGGCTGAGGATGTTTGTGGATGGACTGCTTGAGGTGTCCGATCTTGATGTGGAAGATCGTCAAAAGATCGACGCCACGCTTGGAAGTAACTCATCCGATGTCGGAGGTATGTTGGATCGTATCGGCTCTGCGCTGTCTGGCGTGACGCATGGCGCCTCTCTCGTTTTGTCGCCCAAACACGAAGCACCGATCAAACATATCGAATTTGTGAGCCTTGCTGCCGACCGTGCTTTGGTTGTTTTGGTTTTTGCGGACGGGCACGTCGAAAACCGCCTCTTTACGCCCCCGGCAGGGCAAACGCCCAGCTCAATGCGAGAGGCAGCCAATTTCTTGAATGCCGTGATCGAGGGGCGAACCCTGACCGAAGTGCGCACCGTGATCCGTAAAGAGATAGAGACCCGCCGCCAGGAAATTGATTCCCTCGCCGCCGATCTTGTGGAAAGCGGCCTTGCCCTTTGGGCTTCTGACGGCGACTCCCATGAACGCTTGATTGTGCGCGGGCGCGCCAACCTTCTTGGTTCAGAGGCAGAGGAATCCGATCTCGAACGCATCAGAACCCTCTTTGACGATCTGGAGCGCAAACGCGACATCGCTGAATTTCTTGAACTTGCCGAGGATGGCGACGGTGTGCGCATTTTTATCGGCTCCGAGAACAAACTTTTTTCACTTTCGGGTTCCTCTTTGGTGGTCTCTCCATATATGAACGCTGATCGAAAGATTGTCGGTGCGGTCGGGGTCATTGGACCCAAGCGTCTCAACTATGGGCGTATCGTTCCGATTGTGGATTACACGGCACAACTGGTCGGCAAACTGATCTCCGACCGGGGTTAGAGGTGAAGAATGGCAGAGCCGAAAGACGATAACTTCTTGGATGACATCGAACAGGCCGAGACAGAAGAAATGTCTCAGAGCCTTGAAGAGCTTGAGGATGAAGCCGTCGAACTGGACGAACTTCGGGCTGAGCGCGACGACTTCCGGGACAAGTTTATGCGGGCGCTTGCAGATGCGGAAAACGTGCGCAAGCGCGGCGAAAAAGCGCGCCGTGAGGCCGAGCAGTATGGCGGCTCAAAGCTCGCCCGCGATATGTTGCCGGTCTACGACAATATGAAACGCGCGCTCGAAACCATCACTGAGGACCAAAAGGACTCCTCAAAGGCACTGGTCGAGGGAATCGAGCTCACGATGCGAGAGCTTCTGAACGTGTTTAAGAAGCATGGGATCGAGATTCTGTCCCCAAAAGTCGGTGACAAATTCGACCCTCAAGTGCACGAAGCCATGTTCGAAGCACCGCTTCCCGGCACGGTTTCTGGTGAAATCATCCAGATTTCAACCGAAGGATTTATGCTCCATGATCGCCTTCTGCGCCCGGCGCAGGTTGGTGTATCTTCAAATCCCGGCTGATCAGCATGACAAAAAGCCCCCGATATTGGATCGGGGGCCTTTTTCCTCCACAGTCCGAAGCGGAGGATTATCCCCGCTTTGCCTTCAATTCATAAAGAATTTGAAGCGCCTCACGCGGCGAGAGATCGTCTGGGTGAACGCCGTCGATCATTTCCTCAACCTCGGACGGGCCTTTTTCCCTGAGCGGAGCAGGGGCCGGAGTCGCGGCAAATAGCGGTAGATCATCTATAAGCGCCTTTTGGCCAGATCCTTCCCGCTCTCCCTTTTCAAGCGCCTCAAGAACAATGCGGGCGCGTTCGACAACAACCGGCGGAAGCCCCGCCAATTGTGCGACCTGAACACCATACGACCGATCCGCCGCGCCCTTTTTGACCTCGTGCAAAAAGATAACCTCGCCGTCCCACTCCCGCACCGTCACCGTCGCATTTTCCACCCCGTCGAGCTTTTCCGAGAGCGAGGTCATTTCATGGTAATGTGTCGCAAACAACGCGCGCGAGGTGTTGACGTCGTGAAGATGTTCGAGCGTCGCCCATGCAATCGACAAGCCATCATAGGTCGATGTGCCGCGCCCGATCTCATCAAGGATCACAAGCGCCCGATCATCGGCCTGATTGAGGATCGCCGCCGTTTCGACCATCTCAACCATAAAGGTCGACCGCCCGCGCGCGAGGTCATCCGAGGCACCAACGCGGCTGAAAAGCTGTGAAACAATCCCGATTTTGGCTTGGGTTGCCGGAACGAAACTCCCCATCTGGGCAAGAAGCGCAATAAGCGCGTTCTGACGTAGAAAGGTCGATTTACCGGCCATGTTTGGACCCGTCAAAAGCCAGATACGGCCCTCATCCCCGCCCGAGAGATCGCAATCATTGGCAACAAATGGCGCGCCCCCTTTTTGGCGCAATGCGGCCTCGACAACGGGATGCCGACCACCCTCGACATGGAAATCCTTACTCTCATTAACCTCTGGCCGGCACCAATTTTCCTCTACTGCGAGGCTGGCCAATGCCGATGCAAGATCAATCTCCGCAAGCCCTTTTGAGGCAGCTGATATCATGCCCGATGCGTCTAATATTGCGTCTCTTAAGGTGGAATAGAGACGCTTTTCAATCTCAAGCGCCCGGTTCCCTGCATTGAGGATCTTAGTTTCCATTTCCGAAAGGGCGACGGTTGTAAATCGGACCTGATTGGCTGTTGTCTGCCGATGGATAAAGGTTTCCGAGAATGGCTCGGACAACATCTTCTTGGCATGCGTTGCTGTGGTCTCGATGAAATAGCCCAGCACGTTGTTATGTTTGATCTTGAGCGCGGCAATGCCCGTTTCCGCGCTATACTGCGCCTGCATCTGGGCAATGACGCTGCGCCCTTCGTCCCGCAACTCGCGGCTTTCGTCGAGGTCCGCGTCATAGCCGGGCGCGATAAATCCTCCATCACGCGCAAGAAGTGGCGGCTCGGCAACAAGGGCTTGGTCGAGAAGGTCAAGCAAAACGCCATGCCCGCCCAACGCATGAACCGCATTGGCCAAATCGCCCGGAAGTGTTTCCTTGCCAAGCTGCGCGTAAAGCCGTTCGGCCTGTTCCAAGCCGTTTCGGACTGCCGCAAGGTCTCGTGGTCCGCCGCGATCAAGTGACAGGCGCGACAACGCCCGGTCCAAATCGGGCACCTTTCGAAGCGTCTCGCGAAGATCCTGCGCCAGGGTTCGATCCCCGACCATATAATCAACCGATTCAAGCCGCCGCCGGATGACATCGACTTTCTGGGATGGGCTCGACACGCGCTGTTCCAAAAGCCGCGCACCGCCCGCAGTTACCGTCCGGTCAATCGTGGCCAAAAGCGATCCGGCGCGCCCGCCGGAAAGGGCGTGGGTCAGTTCAAGATTGCGCCGCGTCGCCGCGTCGATGAGCATGACGCCTTTGGCCGCGTCCCGCTGCGGTGGTTGCAAGAGCGGTAGCTTCCCTTTTTGCGTCATATCGAGGTAATCCACAATCGCCCCAAGCGCCCCGGTTTCCGCACGGCTAAAGGATCCAAAAGCATCAAGAGATGCCGCTTTGAACAAGGCGGCAACCCGTTTCCCGGCTTCTGTGGAATCAAACGACCCGCGAGAAAGCGGCGTTATAGAAATCCCTAAATCAGAGACTATTTCACCTAAATCTGCCTCTGACCCTTCCGCAACAAGCAACTCTGAAGGGGCCAGGCGCGCCAATTCCGGGCCAAGCCGCATCGAAAAGACCGGCATAACATGCAGTGCGCCAGTCGAAATATCCGCCCAGGCAAGCGCTGCCTCATCGCGTACCGCAGTATATGCCGCAAGAAAGTTGTGTCGCCGCGCATCAAGAAGGGAATCCTCGGTTAATGTTCCTGGCGTGACAAGCCTGACCACTTCGCGTTTGACGACCGCTTTGTAGCCGCGCTTCTTGGCTTCGGCCGGGCTTTCCATCTGCTCACAGACGGCAACGCGGAATCCCTTTCGGATGAGCGTGAGGAAATACCCCTCGGCCGCATGAACGGGCACGCCACACATCGGAATATCCGCGCCGTCATGTTTGCCCCTTTTGGTAAGCGCAATATCAAGCGCCTCTGCTGCGGCAACGGCATCGTCAAAAAACATCTCGTAAAAATCGCCCATGCGATAGAACAAGAGGGCGTCCGGGTACTCGGCCTTGATCTCAAGATATTGCGCCATCATTGGCGTGACGGTTGGCTTGGCTGCGGTCACGTCTGAAATTCCCCCTTGTGGTCTGTTTTTCTTAACAAACCAGACCCCTCTGGCGAAAGGCGAAAGTGCTCAGACCCCGCCAAGACCATTGAGGCCCGCGACCCCTTGCGGTAAGAGGCGCAAACGGTATCGAAGGACGGCGGAAAATGTCAAAATCCAAGATTACAAACGAAGAGGCGCTCGCATTTCATCTGGAACCAACACCGGGCAAATTCGAGATAAAGGCCTCCGTGCCGATGACGACCCAACGGGATCTGTCACTTGCCTATTCGCCGGGTGTCGCTGTTCCCTGCGAAGCGATCGCCGAAGACCCCTCGACCGCCTATGATTATACCAACAAGGGCAACCTTGTCGCCGTAATCTCCAACGGGACTGCCGTTCTTGGTCTTGGCAACCTCGGCGCGCTCGGCTCCAAGCCGGTGATGGAGGGCAAGGCCGTGCTCTTCAAGCGTTTCGCCGACGTGAACTCGATCGACATCGAGCTTGATACCGAAGACCCGGATGAATTCATCAAGGCGGTCAAGCTGATGGGGCCGACCTTTGGCGGCATCAACCTTGAAGATATCAAGGCACCAGAGTGTTTCATCATCGAGCAACAGCTCAAAGAGATGATGGATATCCCCGTCTTCCACGACGATCAGCACGGCACCGCCGTGATCTGTGCCGCTGGCCTTCTCAACGCGCTGCATATCTCGGGCAAAAAGATCGAGGATTGCAAAATCGTTCTCAATGGTGCCGGGGCCGCCGGTATCGCCTGTATCGAGCTACTGAAATCTATGGGTGCGCGGCACGACAATTGCATCGTCTGCGATACCAAGGGCGTGATCTATCAGGGTCGTACCGAAGGCATGAACCAATGGAAATCTGCGCATGCCGTCAAAACCGACCTGCGCACGCTTGAAGAGGCGATGGACGGCGCGGATGTTTTCCTAGGTGTCTCTGTCAAAGGGGCCGTTACGTCGGAAATGGTCGCGGCGATGGCGGATGACCCGGTCATCTTTGCTATGGCCAACCCCGACCCCGAGATTACCCCCGAAGAAGCCCACGCCGTGCGCGTGGATGCTATCGTGGCCACGGGGCGTTCGGATTACCCGAACCAGGTCAACAACGTGCTTGGGTTTCCTTATCTTTTCCGCGGTGCGCTCGACATCCATGCCCGCGCTATCAACGATGAAATGAAGATCGCTTGCGCCGAAGCGCTTGCCGAACTGGCGCGCGAAGATGTGCCGGACGAAGTTGCGATGGCTTATGGCCGCAAACTGGCTTTTGGGCGTGATTATATCATCCCGACGCCCTTCGACCCGCGCCTGATCTATCGCATTCCCCCCGCCGTTGCCAAAGCTGGTATGGAAACCGGGGTGGCGCGTCGTCCGATCATCGACATGGACGGGTATGAGGCCAACCTCAAATCCCGCATGGACCCGACCGCCTCGATCCTGCGCGGCCTCAACGCCCGTGCCCGCAATGCCCAAGCCCGGATGATCTTTGCCGAAGGTGATGATCCTCGTGTGCTGCGTGCGGCTGTGACCTATCAACGCTCTGGCCTTGGCAAGGCGCTTGTTGTCGGGCGCGAAGATGATGTGAAAAAGAAACTTGAGGCCGCCGGCCTTGGCGATGCAGTGCGCGAGATCGAAGTCGTCAACGCCAAGAATACCCGCCACCTTGAGACCTACACGGATTTCCTCTACTCCCGCCTTCAGCGCAAAGGCTTTGATCGTCACGACGTGTTCAAACTTGCTGCGCGTGATCGCCATGTCTTTGCCGCGCTGATGCTTCAACACGGGCACGGCGATGGCCTTGTGACTGGGGCGACCCGCAAATCTGCCCATGTGCTAGAGCTTGTGAACCATGTATTTGACGCCGATGCCGCGCATGGTGCCGCTGGCGTGACCGCGCTTTTGCACAATGGCCGGATTGTTCTGGTCTCCGATACGCTTGTGCATGAGTGGCCGGACGAGAATGATCTCGCCAATATCGCCGAACATTGCGCCGGTGTTGCGCGCCATATCGGCCTTGAGCCGCGTGTTGCCTTCGTGAGCTTTTCAACCTTCGGCTATCCGGTTTCAGAGCGCGCCGAAAAGATGCACCTTGCGCCGCGCGTGCTTGATCGGCGCGGCGTTGATTTTGAATACGAAGGCGAGATGACCGTCGATGTCGCGCTTAACCCCAAAGCGCAGGAGTATTACCCGTTCCAACGCCTGACCGGTCCGGCGAATATTCTCGTGGTTCCGGCCCGGCACTCGGCGTCGATCTCGACCAAACTGATGCAGGAAATGGCGGGCGCAACGGTCATTGGTCCGATTCTTGCGGGCGTCGACAAACCAATTCAGATCTGTTCGACCGGCTCTACGGCGAATGACATCGTTAACATGGCGGTGTTTGCCGCGTGTAAAGTTGGTTAACGCCTTACCATTTTAGAAAACAATCGGGTCAGGCTTCGTGTCTGACCCGATATTGTATCAGTGCCCGATAAAGGGTGCATCCTTTCCCCAAAGCGCCTCAACCCGCGCATCCCGGCCACATCCTTCACGATAGAGTTTATAGGCTTCAGACTGTCGCTTGGGGCCAAATCGCGTCAGGACAAGCTTTGTGCCCTTGTAGTAATCCTGATGATATTCTTCCGCTTTGTAGAACTTAGCTGCGTCAAGGATCGGCGTAACAACCTTACGGCCAAGCGCGCCTGCTGCGTTGGATTTCGCTTTGTCTGCTGCCGCTTTTTGCGCTGTGTTAGAGACGAATACCGCCGAGCGATAGCTTTCGCCCCGGTCACAGAATTGACCGCCCGCATCGGTTGGATCAATAGAGCGAAAGAACAGGTGAAGAATCTGATCGCGCGACACCTGGGCATTGTCAAAGGTGATCTGCACGGCTTCGTAATGACCCGTCCCACCGCGCGAAACCTCCTTGTAGGTCGGGTTGGCAGTCTTGCCGCCGGTGTAACCCGATACAGCAGATCGCACGCCCTTGACGGATTCAAAGTCACTCTCGACACACCAGAAACAACCGCCCGCAACAGTCAGGGTTTCTGTTGCGGCTTGGGCACGTGACCCATGCGCCAAAAGCCCAATCATTATCAGGGCAGCAAGAAGCGCAGGGTGTGATTTTCTAAAACGTGTCATGAGGTGATCCTCCTTCGGGTGATAAAACCCTTATCCCTGCGCGCGTATGGAGCAATCCCCTGTAAGGAAATGTCACGCCTTGGTGAGCACAATTTACCGCTTGGCACATTCTGCACCCGCCTCTAGCGTTCCAACAATAGAGGAGCGTACGCATGCTGGATCACGTTACAACCCATCAAGCCGAGGAAGATGCCCGGAACGAAGACATCCTGATCTATCTGAATGGTCGGATCGTGCCAAAAGCCGAAGCCGTGGTAAGCGTCTATGACTCTGGCTTCATGCTTGGCGATGGTATCTGGGAAGGGCTGCGGCTTTACGATGGGCATTGGGCCTTTCTTGGCGAACATATGGACCGCTTGTTTGAGGCGGCCAAGGCGATTGACCTCGACATCGGCATGACGCGCGCCGAAATGGTGCAGGCGCTTGAGGATACCCGCGCCGCAAATGGCATGACGACCGACGCCCATGCCCGGCTGATGGTCACGCGTGGCGTCAAATCGCGCCCGTTCCAACATCCCGGCCTCTCCAAACAGGGGCCGACTGTGGCCATCATCATGGAACATTCCCGCCCCTTGATCCCGCGCCCGATCCGCCTTGCAACCGTGCCACACATGCGCGGCCTGCCGATGACCCAAGACCCCAAGCTGAATTCCCATTCCAAGCTGAACTGCATCCTCGCCTGTATTGCCGCCGAAAAGGCCGGTGCAGATGAAGGGCTGATGCTCGATGTGAATGGATTCGTGAATACGACGAATGCCTGCAACTTCTTCATCGTCCGCAAGGGCGAGGTTTGGACCTCGACCGGGGATTACTGCATGAACGGAATCACCCGACAGAAGGTCATTGATGTCTGTCGCTCCGATGGCATTCCTGTGTTTGAGCGGAATTACTCACTCGTGGATACCTATGGGGCTGACGAAGCATTCCTGACCGGGACATTCGGTGCCCAAACCCCGGTGTCTGAGATTGATGGACGCCTGATTGGTGCCGGAGATATGGGACCAGTGACCAAACGCATTCGGGATCTCTACAAGGATCTTGTGATGCGTTCTGCGGCGCTGGGCTAAAAACCCCACCGACGCGATACAGACGCAATACCGACGCGATACAGACAGGGGTTTTTGATGAAAATTGCCATGTGGTCCGGCCCGCGAAACCTCTCGACGGCGATGATGTATGCCTTTGGAAATTGCCCTGATTGCGCCGTTGTGGATGAGCCGTTTTACGCCGCCTATCTTGCCATGACAGGGCTTGATCATCCCATGCGGGACGAGATCATGACCTCTCAGCCGCAAGATCCAGATGTCGTTATTCGGTCCTTGATCGGCCAGATACCAGACGGAAAAACCGTTTTTTATCAAAAGCATATGGCACAACACATGATCCCCGGCGTCCCGCGTGACTGGATTGGGGAGTGCATCAATGTGTTCTTGATCCGTCACCCCGCCCGCGTCATTGCAAGTTACGCCGCCAAGCGTGAGAACCCAACGCTTGACGATATCGGCTTTCGCCAACAGGTCGAACTCTACAACGAGTCACTTGCGCGCGGCGGTAGGCCCGTAGTGGTCGATAGCCACGACATCCGCCAAAACCCCCAGGACATGCTTGAAAAGCTTTGTAATTCCATTGGGTTAGTCTACGATCCGGCTATGCTTAAATGGCCTTCTGGCGGGCATAAAGATGATGGAATATGGGCCTCTCATTGGTATTCTGCTGTCTGGCAATCCACAAGCTTTGCAGGCCCAGAAGGTCCGCTTCCAGATGTCCCGGAACACCTCCAAGATGTCCTCTCAGAGGCGATGCTCTATTATGAAACGCTTAAGGCTGTGAAGCTATAAGCCATTGAAAAATAGCCTACTTTAGAAGCTGCCCAAGTTTCATGGCAACGCTCATATCGCCCGACACCTTGAGCTTACCCATCATAACGCCCGTCATGGGGTTGAGCTTGCCCGTCAGCAGCTTGACGAGGTTGTCCTGAGAAAGACGGATCGTGCAATCGGTATCCCGATCCTCAAGCTCCGCTGTTCCATCCGCCAGAACCACCACCCCATCATCCCCGCAATCAAATTTCAAAGACCCATCAAATGCTTTGTTTTCAAGCTCTTGCTGCATCCGCTCTACGATTTGTTCAAGCATTTGTCGTCCCCTGAAAAAGACCCGCCTAAAAGGATTAGGCGGGTCTTTGGTATCTCTCAACGATGACGTCACAGGAGCCTTAGCTCCGATTGCGACGCTTTCGCATTGCCAGCAACCGAAGCCGCAGTGCCTGCAGTTGGATAAAGCCCGCCGCATCCTTCTGATCGTAGGCGCCGGCGTCGTCCTCAAAGGTCACATGTTCCTCAGAATAAAGGGAATTTTCCGACCAGCGCCCCACGGTCGACGCAAGACCTTTGTAAAGGCGAACGCGAACCGTTCCCGATACGTATTCTTGCGACTTATCAATGGCCGCCTGAAGCATCTCACGCTCGGGGCTATACCAGAAGCCGTTGTAAATAAGCTCGGCATATTGCGGCATGAGCTGATCTTTGAGGTGCATCGCGCCACGATCCATCGTGATCGACTCGATCCCACGATGGGCTTCGATGAGGATCGTCCCGCCGGGGGTCTCATAAATCCCGCGCGATTTCATACCCACAAACCGGCCCTCTACGAGGTCAAGTCGACCAATACCATGTTTGCGACCGTATTCATTGAGCGCGGTGAGCATCGTTGCCGGGCTCATAGCCTCGCCATTGATCGCGACCGGATCACCTTTTTCAAAAGTGATTTCAATGTATTCTGGTGTGTTGGGTGCTTCTTCTGGATGCACGGTGCGCTGATAGACGTAATCCGGCGCCATCTCGGCGGGATCTTCCAAGACCTTGCCTTCCGAAGACGTATGCAAAAGGTTTGCATCCACAGAGAAGGGTGCTTCACCGCGCTTGTCCTTGGCGATTGGGATTTGGTTTTTTTCCGCAAAGTCCAGAAGTTTGGTCCGCGAGGTCAAATCCCATTCACGCCAGGGTGCGATGACCTTGATGTCGGGATTGAGAGCATATGCGGCCAGCTCAAAGCGCACCTGATCATTGCCCTTGCCGGTCGCGCCGTGGGCAACAGCGTCAGCACCGGTTTCCTCCGCGATCTCGATCAATCGCTTGGAGATGAGCGGCCGAGCAATCGAGGTTCCCAGAAGGTAGAGCCCCTCATATTGGGCATTGGCGCGAAACATTGGGAAAACGAAATCGCGAACAAATTCTTCGCGGACATCCTCAATGTAAATGTTTTCAGGTTTAATTCCGAGCAACTCGGCCTTCTTGCGCGCGGGCTCAAGCTCTTCCCCTTGACCAAGGTCGGCTGTGAAGGTGACGACCTCACAATCATATTCGGTTTGGAGCCACTTGAGGATAATTGATGTATCAAGGCCGCCAGAATAGGCGAGGACAACTTTCTTGGGCGCGGACATGATTGTTTCCCTTCAAACGTATATCGCTGGCGCGATACCGGGTTTTGGGGGACAGGGCAAGCAGAGCCGGGGAAAACGCTCATGTTTTCATGCGCTCGTGCATTTTCGCCCGAGGTTATGTGCTCAAACCTTGTTTGAAGACCGTTTTTGACTCTTCATAGCAACAGATAATTGCAGTAAGGTCGATCTGATCCCCCTTACCCTCCACCGCAGCTGTTTCACCGGCTTGGCAAAGTGATGAGAGGCTTGAAAAGCCAAGATTGAGAGCGCTACCCTTCAAAAAGTGGAGATCGGCAGCGAGAGACTCACCCACAACACCAGACTTCAACCGGCCAATCCCATCTTCCACTTCTTCAAGAAATATTTCAACGACTTCACGGAAATCTTCTTCCCCGATCTCGGTGCGCAGCTCTTTGATGCGGTCCCAGTCTATCATTTCATTCCTCATTGGCTTGTCTGAAACTAAGCGCACATCTGTTAAGAAATTCGTAAAAAGTCTGGATCAATGTCTCTCCTGAATCTGGAAGAGATCTTTACTGTCAGAGACTTAAATTTTGAAATTTGTTCAAATCCGATTAGCGTTATAGGTGAGTTGTGCAGCAAGCTTCGGAAAAAACGCCCGAAACCGGCGACGCTCTGAAGGCAATCCAAAGGGTTCTTCTCGTCGACGACAGCCGCTTGCAGAGGCGCATTTTGAGCGCCTCTCTGAAAAGAGATGGGTATGAGGTTCTTGAGGCGGGTTCTGGCCAGGAGGCGCTTGATATCTGTCGAAAATATGCGCCTGACCTTGTCTTGAGTGATTGGATGATGCCGGGCATGGACGGCCTCGAATTCTGCCGGGCCTTCAGGGCTTTATCAGGAGAGCGTTACGGCTATTTTATTTTGCTAACCTCCAAAAGTGAGAAAGCGGAGGTGGTGAAAGGTCTCGAAAGCGGAGCCGATGATTTCTTGAGCAAGCCGGTCAATGTGCACGAGCTTCGCGCACGGATCAATGCGGGGGATCGTATCCTCAAGATGCAGCGAGAGCTGACGCAAAATAACCTTGTTGTCACGGATACTCTGGAAGAACTGCGCCGGGTCTATACCTCGCTGGACAACGACTTGATTGAGGCGAAAAAGCTACAGCAGTCGCTTGTGCGGGAACGATTCAAAGATTTTGGAACTGGTGTTGCCTCGCTTATGCTGCATTCAAGCGGGCACGTCGGGGGAGACCTGGTTGGACACTATCGAATAAGCGATAACAGGATTGGTTTTTATGCGATTGATGTCTCGGGTCATGGGGTCAGTTCGGCGCTTGTTACAGCGCGGTTGGCGGGATATCTATCGTCGTCATCGCCCGAACAAAATATCGCCCTAAAGGCATTGCCCGAAGGCGGTCATACATACCATGCACCTTCGGACGTCATTTCGCAGCTCAACAGGATTGTGTTCGCAGAAATGGAGACGGAGCACTATTTTACGATGCTTCTTGCGGTGGTTGATTTGCAAAGTGGCGTCGTTGAGATCGCGCAGGCGGGGCACCCCCATCCACTCGTGCTTCGGGCCAGTGGCACAATTGAAGAGATTGGTGCCGGTGGCCTTCCTGTTGGACTTATTGAGGATGCCAAGTTTGATGATTTTGAGACCACTCTGAGCGCAGGTGAGCGCCTGCTTATTCTTTCGGATGGTGTTATTGAGTGCCCCATAGAAGATGGTCAACTTCTCGGAGAAGAGGGTTTGGAGGTTTTATTGGCCGATCTATCGGATCAACCGACAGACAAGCTACTTGAAGCCCTACATTGGCGATTGGATGGGATGAGTACAAGCGGCTTGCCTGATGACGTTTCAGGCATTCTATTTGAGTATCGTGGTCAGTGGCTGTAACGTGCAAGCATGCTTGCGAAATGGCGATCCCCAGCATTGCCAAGGAGTTGAGCGGCCGATTCAATAGGTGTCCAATGCGCGGTATGAAACGGCTCGGTGGGCGGGCCAAGTTGCCGACCAGGTTCCACTAAGTAAATCGTACAGACTTTCTCGGCCCACAGGTCATACTCTGGCATGTAGACAAATCTCCGAAACGCTCCGCACCGACGCGGTCGGGCAATGGACCACCCGGTTTCCTCGAACACTTCGCGATGCAAGGCCGTTAACGGCCCCTCTCCCGGATCAATCCCACCACCAGGAAGCTGTAGCTCTGCTTCTGGCTTTTCCTGTATGGTCAATAGGAGGTCATCGCCCCTTCGAATAAGGGCGTAAACACCGGGCCGATATGTATAGGTTTTATCCCTGCGAGGCGGTTTCCCAAATCTACGGATCACTTTTTCTCTTCCCGGTTCATCTTGTCGGCTATCTGTTGTCGGGGTATGGCAAGAAAAAGCTTCTGAGGAAACCTATGAGACTTGGAAACAAAATCATGTGGGATGATACGGTTTTACCGTTCCAGCTTGACCGATCTGACATTCGTGGGCGGGTCGCGCGCCTCGACGGTGTTCTTGATGGTGTTCTGAAACAACATGCCTATCCGCCGCAGGTCGAAGCCCTGATTGCGGAGATGACCCTTCTTACGGCACTGATTGGTCAAACGATTAAACTGCGCTGGAAGCTGTCGCTTCAGGTGCAGTCCGACGGTCCGGTGCGCATGATTGCTACGGACTATTATGGACCCGAAAAAGAAGGCGATCCGGCGCGCATCCGGGCCTATTCGAGCTATGACGAAAGCCGTTTGAGCGATGGTGATCCATTTGAACAAGTTGGAAATGGCTATTTTGCGATCATGATTGATCAAGGTAAAGGGATGACGCCGTACAAGGGCATTACGCCATTGGCGGGTGGGTCGCTAAAGGCTTGTGCCGAAGCATATTTCGCTCAGTCTGAGCAGTTGGCCACGCGTTTTGCGCTTCGTTTTGGAAAATCCACCGAGCCGGGCTTGTCTGAGCATTGGCGTGCTGGGGGGATTATGCTTCAGCATATGCCCAAGGCATCGCCACATGTATCCGGTGAAGGTGGCAGTGGTGAAGGCGGTCTTCTCCATGCTGTGGATGTTCTTGATGGGGATGATGAAGAGAACTGGCATCGCGCAAATATCCTCCTCGACTCGGTAGAAGACCTTGAGATGATCGGGCCCTCGGTTTCCTCAACGCAACTTCTCGTGCGTCTGTTTCACGAAGAAAGCCCACGGGTCTTTGATCCTCAGCCCGTGCAATTTGGATGCACTTGCTCAGAGGATCGGGTGCGCCAGAGTTTGTCAATTTACTCGGCCAAGGATATCGAGAAGATGACAACATCAGATGGCAGGGTAACGGCCGACTGCCAGTTTTGTGGCGCGCACTACTCTCTCGACCCAAAAACAGTTGGTTTTGAAGCTCAAGAGGCAAAGGGTGACTGATATTAAAGAGCGTTTGGTGCGGGCATTGTCGCATCCAAGTGACTCCTCCTCAGATTTTGATCTCAATCCCGGTGTTGTTCTTCCAGGCAACCGGACGCTTCGTCCTGCTGGGGTATTGGTGCCGGTTCAGATTCAATCTGGTAAGCCCTATTTGATTCTGACCAAACGAGCGTCCCATCTCAAACACCACCCCGGACAAATCGCGTTCCCTGGTGGAAAGCAGGATGAAGGGGACGCCGATGTATCGGCAGCCGCTTTGCGCGAAGCATGGGAAGAGATCGGACTTCCTTCGAAAAACGTCGATGTCTTGGGGCAACTGCCGTCACATGAAACCGTAACAAGTTTCATTGTTACACCTGTTGTCGGGCTGATCACTAAACCGTTTGAGCAAAGGCCCGAAGAGGGGGAGGTTGAAGAGGTTTTTTCTGTTCCTCTACAGCATGTGATTGAGAGCACACGATTTTCCATACAGTCTCGCCGGTGGCGCGGTAGTAGGCGGCACTATTTCACTGTTCCTTTTGGGCCCTATTATATCTGGGGGGCTACCGCGCGCATTTTGCGTGGGCTCGCTGAAAGGATGGAGATGTGACGCGCCTGACCGGATCATGGCTTGAAAACGCGGATACTCAGAGAGTCTGTTCAATGCTGACGGACAAAGGCTATCAGGCGCTTTTCGTCGGCGGGTGTGTGCGCAATGCGCTATATCGGACAGGTGTAAATGATATTGATATCGCCACTAATGCACATCCTAGTAAGGTTCTTGAGTTGGCGAAGAGCTGCGGTTTGGATGCGATTCCGACGGGGATCGACCACGGGACAATCACCGTTGTGGCCAACCATGAGCCGCATGAAATCACGACATTCCGCAAAGATGTAGAGACGGATGGTCGTCGTGCGGTTGTCGCGTTTTCTGACGATGTTGCGGATGATGCGCGCCGCCGGGATTTTACGATGAACGCGATTTACGCGCGCCCTAATGGGGAAATCATTGATCCACTTGGCGGGATGAAAGATCTTCTGGCGCGTAGGGTTAGGTTTATTGATGACGCCCACCAAAGAATCCGGGAGGATTATCTTAGAATACTGCGATTTTTTCGGTTTCATGCTTTTTATGGCGATCCTGAAATGGGCATGGACCCTGAGGCACTTGCAGCGATTGCGGAAAATGCATCCGGCATAGAAACGCTTTCCAACGAACGTCTTGGGATGGAAATGATAAAGCTACTTTCCGCACCCAACCCTGCGCCAGCGGTTGCGGCGATGCGCGCAAGTGGTGCATTGGGGTGGGTGTTTTCTGGTGCGGATGACAAGGCTCTTGCGCCGTTGGTCCACGCAGAAAAGTTGTTTGGAGTGCCCCCCGATCCGCTACGTCGATTGGCTTCTCTGGGGGGGCAGGAAGTAGGGGAGGCGCTGCGCCTTTCCAAGAAATCTGTGCGCAAACTTCACGCGATGAAAAGTGGTGTGGAGAGCTTGGAAAGCGACGCGATACTTGGGTATCGAAATGGAGAAGATCTGGCGGTTTCAATCGTTCTTTTACGCATAGCTATGATGGAATTGCCCATTAATGCGGGCTTCCTTGCAGATGTTAAGCGAGGTGCGAACGCTGTTTTTCCGGTTGGCCCATCGGACCTTATGCCGCGCGTAGAGGGGGCGGAATTGGGGAGGGAACTTAGGCGCCTGGAGGCTCTTTGGTTGGACTCAGGTTTTTCGATGAGCAAAGCCGATCTTTTGTCGGCTTAAGAAAGGGCAATATGCGGGAATTCGAAATAGAGCGATTGGGGCATCAGGGCGATGGCATTGCGCCGGGACCGGTCTACGCTTTCCAAACGCTGCCGGGCGAAATTGTAACGGGTGAGCTTAATGGATACCGCCTGGAGGCCGTGCGTATTGTGACGCCATCATCTAGCCGTGTCCGGCCGCCCTGCCGACACTTCAAGACCTGTGGTGGATGTCAGATGCAGCATGCCAGCGATGATTTCATGGCTGTCTGGAAGACTGAGATCGTTGAAAAGGCTCTTTCTGCTCACGGACTCACCACCGAGATGCGCTCCGTCCAAACGTCGCCTCCGAAGTCGCGCAGGCGCATTACCCTTTCCGCCAAGCGTACCAAAAAGGGGGCCACCGCTGGCTTTCATCAGCGTGAGAGCGATGTGATCGTTGAAATCCCCGAGTGCCAGCTCATGCACAACGATTTGCTTCCCGCCGTTGAGATCGCGAAAAGGTTGGCGGTGGTTGGTGCAAGTAGAAAGGCCGAACTTTCGGTCACAGCGACCTTGTCTCAGGCCGGTCTTGATATCGCAGTCGAGGGGGGGAAACCGATGGACGGCTCTCTTAACGTTTTGCTCTCTCAGGAAGCCGAGAAAGCAAATTTGGCCCGGCTTTCTTGGAGTGGCGAGACTGTTGTAACGCGCTTTCCACCATTTCATGTCTTTGGAGCGTCGGATGTTGTTCCGCCGCCCGGTGCATTTCTGCAAGCCACCTTGCAGGGAGAAAAGGCACTCGTCGACGCGGTTACGTCCGCAATTGGGTCTAGTGGAAAGAGGGGCGTTGATCTCTTTGCGGGTTGTGGAACGTTCACACTTCCTCTTGCCTCTGCGTTTGAAATGCATGGCGTGGAAGGGGATGGGGCGATGCTTCATTCGCTTGATCAGGGTTGGAGGCGTGCGCAAGGCCTCAAACGTGTGACCACTGAAAAACGGGATCTTTTTAGAAACCCGATTTTAGCCGAAGATTTGCGCTACGACTTCGCGATTATTGATCCTCCCCGCGCGGGAGCAGAGGCGCAGACGCTAGAGCTTGCTCAATCTGGCCTGAAGCGGATTGCGTATGTGTCTTGCAACTCGGTAACTTTTGCCCGTGATGCAGAGGTTTTGTGCAATGCGGGCTTCACTTTGGATTGGATTCAAGTTGTGGATCAATTCCGCTGGTCTGTTCATGTCGAGCTTGCGGCGCAGTTCAGACGCCGTTAGCAACCTCGTAGAGGTAAGCAAACCGGCTGGGTAGGGTATATAGAATGGTTCGATTGGCGACCGCGTTGATGATCGCGTTTTCTTTCGTCAGCCTTAGCGGCTGCGCCTCTAAGTTTAGGACCTATAATGGTCCAGAGGTTACGCGCGTCCTTGTCTATAAGGAAAACCGCAAGATGTACCTGATGCACCATCAGGACGTGCTTGCATCTTATGATATCGGATTAGGTTTTGCGCCAATTGGCGACAAGCAGGTTGAAGGCGATGGAAAAACGCCCGAAGGTAACTACCTAATTGATCGCCGCAACCCGAATAGTGAGTTTCACCTTTCGATAGGTGTTTCATACCCAAGTGAGAGCGACACAGCCCAAGCCCAAGACCTCGGCAAAGAGCCGGGAGGGGACATCTTTATTCATGGCCGTCCTTGGAAGTATCGAGACGGCGGACAGGATTGGACCGCAGGGTGTATCGCGGTCACGAATAAGGAGATTGAGGACGTCTACGCTATGGTTCGTGACGGTACGCAGATTTCGATTTATCCATGAACCATCGCTGTTGCGTCTGAGCGGCCAGTGACGAGCGTCCACCAAATTTTGCCGCTTGCTTCGCGGAACCATGCAAAGCCAATTTCCTGCGCGGCTTTGTTCATGATGACGGCGCGCGTGCCGTCTTGTGCCAGCCACGCTTCAAGGGTTTGTAGTTCACTTTCATAGGTTTCGGAGATGTTTTCACCTAGGAAACGACCTTCATACCCTACTCGTTTGACCCGCTGAATCGGGGATGAGCCATCTGAACCAAAGTGCCAGGGCCGATTTTGAATCGACATATCCCGCGAGTGTGTTGCCGCAGCTGCGTTTAGTTTGGCATTGAACTCAAGGGGTGATGCGCCTGCTGCTTTGCGCAAAGCATTTATCGAGTCCAGAACCCGATACTGTGTTTTTGCGGTGCTATTGGATGAAATTTGATACTGGCCAGCTCTTGAATGTCCGCTCGGTCCCGGTGTGCAGGCCGCAAGAACAAGAACGGAAGCAAGCACAATTGCAATCAGACGCGTCATATCAATCCCACCGTTTTACTGTAAAATCCCGTCTACCCCAGCCAGCGTTGCTTTGAAAACCCACATAAGCGTGACTTTGCCAAATCATGTGTGTTTGAATTGCGACTGAGGCATTCTAGCAATATTGTCAGACGAAACTGCGAACATGTGATCAATCGAGGACTACCATGACCATCAAATCAAGTGCTCGTCTTGGCCGCCGTGCCTTCTTGGCGACAGGTGCCGCTTTTATCGGTGCACCGGCTATTGCCCAGACAGGAAGTTCTACAACCGAAATTGAGAGAGACCTCAGTGAAGCGGTTGTCCGAAACATTTCAAGCTTTCGGTCACTGGACTGGCAGCCCTATTTTTCGTCGCTTCGAAATGGGGCAATCCTTGTTGACGTGACATCGCGCGCATTGCACTTTTGGTCGGCGGATGGTGAAACCTACAAACTTTACCCGTCTTCTGTCCCTCTAACCGAGGACCTGACACGCAGGGGACGGACACGCGTCGTGCGCAAGGTAGAAGGCCCAAGTTGGCGGCCAACACCAGCAATGCAAAAACGCAACCCGGAATGGCCGGACTATGTTCCGCCCGGACCCGATAATCCGCTTGGAACACATGCCCTTTATCTCGGGTGGAAATATTACCGTGTTCATGGGACGCACGACACGCGCAAGATTGGGCGCCGCTCCTCAAATGGATGCATTGGACTCTACAATGAACATATCGCGGAATTATTCAGCATGGCCAAGGTCGGGACGCAAGTGTTGCTAATTTGACGACATTTTGTCTTTCGCAGGGATCTTTTGTGTATCTTGGGTTTGCATTTAGAACGCTTTGCTGTTTACAAAAAGGCACGAGGTAAGTCTTGGGTGCTTGTCGTCGTCCTCAAACTGTGACGGCAAGCTTATTTCTGGAGGATAACATGAAAAAACTCGTTCTCGCTGCTGCACTGACCGCCGCCGCATCGACCGCTTCTGCTGGTTCGATGGCTGACGCCGTTGTTGAGCCGCCGGTTGTGGAAGAAGAGGCAAGCTCGTCGAGCGCTGCCATCTTGGTTCCGCTCCTGCTGATCGCTATCGTGGCAGCAGCTGCATCGTAATTCTACGATACAGTTAAAATTGGAAAAGGCGGTGCTATTGCACCGCCTTTTTCTTTTTCGAAGGGGGTATCGTGGCTTAGTCGAGCCACCCTTTTAGATTATCAACGATGATCGACGAAAGAGCGGCGATGTGATCGGAATCATCGTTAAGGCATGGAATATAGGTAAATTCTTCGCCGCCAGCCTCTTCAAAACTTTCTTTGATCTCTTCATTAATCTCTTCAAGTGTTTCAATGCAATCTGCCGAAAACGCAGGCGCAGCAACAGCAATCCGCTTTTTGCCTTCTTCCCGAGCAATACGGGCAACTTCATCAACGGTATATGGGCGGAGCCAGTCTTCTGGGCCGAACTGAGATTGGAACGTTGTACGGATTTCTGTTTTGTCCCATCCAAGGCGTTCCTGCACGAGTCTTGTCGTTTTTTGACATTGGCAGTGATAGGGGTCACCTTCCATCAGGTAGCGTTTTGGCATCCCGTGGTAAGACATGATGAGGAGATCGGGCCGGGTCTCGGCTTGCTCGTAGGCCTGCTCAATCGACTTGGCGAGCGCATCAATATAAATGGGGTTTTCAAAGTAGGCGGGGACAGTGCGAGCGGCAGGCTGCCACTTTTCTTCCATCAACGCCCGGAAAAACTGGTCATTTGCGGTTGCGGTCGTGGCGCCAGCGTATTGCGGATAAAGCGGGAAAAAAACGATACGCTCGCAACCAGCCGCTACCATTTCGCGCACTTTTGATTTTGTAGAAGGGTTGCCGTAGCGCATGCAGAAATCAACCACCACTTGATCACCGAAGCGGTCTTTCATGACCTCTGCTATTCCTGCCGTCTGATCCTTGGTTATGGTCATGAGAGGGCTTTCGTTCTGCTCATGGTTCCAGATTGATTTATATGCGTGACCACTGGAAAACGGGCGCTTTGTAAGAATGATTGCTTGAAGGATCGGCTGCCATTTCCAGGCAGGGTAATCAATGACCCGCTTGTCTGACAAAAACTCGTTAAGATAGCGCCGCATTGGCCAATAAGAAAACGAGTCAGGAGTGCCCAAGTTGGCCAGAAGAACGCCAGTTTTTCCGCGCGTAACTTTCGGATGGTCTGCGGGACTGTGTTCGGGGCGTGTAGCTGTAGTGTCCATGACTTGATCCTTCGTTTCCAAACGGCCTTTGTGACCTAGCGCACATGGATTTCCTGTCAATCCTTCAGGTTGGTTTCTGCGACTCCAAGCGCATCTGCCAGTCGTTGTTGAGCGCTTCCCGGCCGCAGTGGTTTTGGTTGGGTCTCGTCGGGTGCCCAACCGGTTAGCACCACCATCTCAAAGGTTGCGGGTATACGTCCTTCGTCCATAAAAGATTGTGCGTATATTTTTGCGGCTTCAAAGAATACCTGACGCCTAGAAAACCGTTTTATCCGATGCTCAAGTGCGTTGCCTTCACCTATCTCCCGAAGTTCGCGGAAAAGGTTCCAAGGTGTCTCATAGGTTACCTTCAAGGCGATTGTATCCGCGACAGGTAATGCCAAGCCGCCCCTTTGAAGTAGATCACCTAAATCACGGACTTCAGCCATCGGTGCAACCCGTGGGGATAGGCCGCCGGTGACAAGGGTTTCTGCTTCTGCAAGTGAGGCCCGCAACTCATGGAGGGTTTGACCGCCAAATGTTAGGCACATGAACAGCCCATCATTCTCGAGCGCCCTGCGACATTGAATGATCTGACCCACAGGATCATTTGCCCAATGCAGGCAAAGCGCATGTATGACCAAATCATATTGTTTTTCTTCTAGCTCAAGAACTTCATTGTCCTGAACGAAGTGTGCATTGGGAGCCAGCCGCCGCCAGATTTCTGGAAAGGGTGTCACTATGGCGATTTTTGTAAAGCTCTTGTTTACCAAAGTTAGGCGATCTTGAACTTCTTGAAGCGCGACGGCTTGCAGGAATAACGCGTCTTCACTTTGAACGCGCTTGCGATTGCGCCTTAGTGCGGCGCGGTCCGTCATTTGGGGAACACTGCTCATGCGGTGGACAATAGGGGCATGACCAACAAGTTTCAAACGGCGCTTCAGCTCTTATTTCCCCCCCGCTGTGTCGGTTGCGGTGATCTTACTGAAAGGGATTTTGGTCTCTGTGGCCCTTGTTGGCGAGATACGCCATTTGTTGGGGGGCTTGTGTGCGACAAATGCGGTGTGCCTATCCTTGGAAGCGCGTCACAGGCGCCCTTTCTGTGTGATGACTGCTTGCGCTATGAGCGCCCGTGGTCAGCAGGTCGTACGGTCATGCTCTACCGTGATAATGGCAGAAAACTCGTTCTCGCCATCAAACATGGTGACCGCAGCGATATTGTCTACCCTGCCGCAAGTTGGTTGGCTCTAGCTGCAAAGCCACTAGTGGAGGAATGTAAGGAAAATGTGTTGGTGGTACCGATCCCGCTTCATCGGTCCCGACTATTGAAGCGTCGGTTCAACCAATCCGCCCTTCTTGCGAAAGCTCTCGCAGCGAACTTGGATCTGCCATTTTGTTTGGATTTACTCCAAAGACCCTCTGAAAAAGGGAGTATGAAGGGGCTAGACCACGACTTGCGCTTTTCGAAGATGCAGGGGGCAATCGCGATCAATCCTAAACGCCGCCCGAGAGCAATGGGTCGGACGGTTTTGCTTGTCGATGATGTGATGACATCGGGTGCGACGCTTTCTGCGGCAGCGTCCGCCATATTGGAGGCTGATGCATCGGATGTTCGAGCTGTGACGCTGGCACGTGTTGCAAAGAGCGAATAATTCTCCGACAACCAATGTTGGAAACTTAGGGGTATTGAAGCATGAAAGAAGTCGAAATATACACAAGCCCGCTATGCGGGTTTTGCCATGCGGCAAAGAGATTGCTGAAAAGCAAAGGCATTGTTTTCAAGGAAATCGATGTCTGGAAAAATCCAGACCAAAAACCCGAAATGATCCAGCGAGCCAATGGCGGACGCACAGTGCCTCAAATTTTTGTCGGTGATGTGCACGTCGGTGGCTGCGACGAGCTTTATGCTCTGGAGCGTGAAGGAAAGCTAGACCCGCTCTTGTCGGAATAGAGGCGATGCGCGCAGCTGTTCTTCAAATTACATCTTCTGACAAGCCCGAGCAAAACCTTAAACTGGTTCGGGAGATGATCTACGAAGCAAAGGCAAACGGCGCTGATATCGTTTGTACGCCAGAGGTCACAAACTGTCTTTCGACAAGCCGTAAACATCAGGTTGCGACCCTCCGCCACGAGGAAAACGATTGTGTTTTGGCGGGTCTGCGCGAAATGGCCAAAGCGTGTGGCGTCTGGATTTTTGTTGGATCACTTGCTTTGCAAACCGACGATGAAGATGGCCGGTTCGCCAATCGGTCCTTTGCGATTAGCCCACAAGGAGAAGTGGCTGCGCGATACGACAAAATTCATATGTTCGATGTCGATGTGAGCGAACAGGAAACCTACCGCGAGTCTGATGGTTATCGCCCTGGGAAACAGGCCAGAATTTTGGAGACGCCCTTTGGTTGTTTTGGGTTAAGTATCTGCTACGATATCCGCTTTCCTTATCTTTATCGTGCGCTTGCAGAGGCTGGTGCTGAAATACTTCTTGTCCCGGCGGCATTTTCTCCTGTCACAGGAGCGGCCCACTGGCATACTCTATTGAGAGCAAGAGCCATTGAAACAGGCTGTTTTGTCATTGCAGCTGCACAAACGGGGACGCATTCTGTGACACGGGGTTCCGCGCGTAAGACCTATGGGCATAGTTTGATTATTTCCCCTTGGGGCGAAATTCTTGCTGATGCAGGTACAGAGACTGGGATTACCTACGTTGATATTGATCTCAGCGAAGTTGATCGCGCTCGAAGCCGCGTCCCCTCCTTGAGGCACGGCCGGAGCTTCGAGGGCCCTTAAATGAATGATGCTAATGCACTAGCGGTTTCTCTTTTTGGTGAAATTTTGATGTCTGAACAGCTTACGCGCTCAAGGCTATCAAGGGTGTTGCCAAGGGGCATGGAGCTTTCACATTTTTCCGTACTGAATCATTTGGCACCCGCAGGCGCGGAACGTAGCCCAGCGCAGCTTGCCAAGGCATTTCATGTAACGCGAGGAGCCATGACAAATACTCTCAGCAAGCTCGAACTTGCCGGGTATATCCATGTGCGCCCCGATTGGGACGATGCGCGTCGCAAGATTGTTGGAATAAGCCCAGCAGGAAGGCGAGCACGAGACGAAGCTCTCGCGGGTATCGCGCCGGTGATTACAGAGATTGTTGACGAGATTGGCGAAGAGCGCGTACGTGCCGCGCTGCCTATTCTAAGAGAATTGAGGATTAGGCTAAACCGGCCGGAATAACGCCCTACTTTGGTTTCGAGCTCGCCGTCACATAGTTCACACTTAGATCCTTGTCAGAGATTGACCAAGACCATGTGAGGGGGTTGAACACTAGCCCTTTGCGGTCAATCGGGGATAGGCCTGCTTTCTCCAATAGCCCGCACAGTTCGTCCGGCGTAATAAATTTATGCCACTCATGAGTGCCTCTTGGAAGCCAGCGCATGACATATTCGGCACCGAGAATGGCAACAGCGAAGGCTTTGGGATTGCGGTTGATCGTCGAACAAATATGAAGACCTCCAGGCCTTAGAAGAGTCTGACATGCTGTCAAATACGATAGGGGGTCTGCCACATGCTCGACGACCTCCATATTGAGCACGATATCAAATACTTCGCCCTTCTCGGCCAATGCTTCCGCCGTTGTATGGCGATAGTCAATTTCTAGTTCGGATTGCGCTGCGTGAACCTGTGCGACAGGAATGTTTCCTGCAGCGGCATCGGCTCCAACAACCGTTACGCCAAGGCGTGCCATTGGCTCGCTCAACAACCCTCCGCCACATCCGATATCAAGGAGGCGCAGGCCTTCAAAAGGCTTCTGTGCACCAAGATCTCTTCCAAATTCTGCAGCAATTTGCCTAGAGATATAGTCCAAGCGGCATGGATTCAGCATGTGCAGAGGCTTGAACTTCCCTCTAGGATCCCACCACTCAGCAGCCATTACTTCGAATTTTGCAACTTCTGCGGGGTCGACAGTTGTAAGAGACGGTTGCATTCTTAACTCCGTATGCTCATGTGGGCCGCTAAACCTATATAGGACGGATATGGACAAAAACTCGGGCCAAAAGCGCGCAGTGCATTATCTCTATCCTCCGGTTGAGCCTTTTGACCAGAGGATCCTTGATGCAGGTGATGGTCATAGGGTCTATTTCGAAGTATCCGGCAACCCAGATGGTATCCCTGTGCTTGTTGTGCATGGTGGCCCTGGCGGGGGTAGTAGCCCCGCAATGCGTCGCTACTTTGATCCCGCGATCTACAAAATTATCCTCTTTGATCAGCGTGGCTGCGGTAAATCCAGACCACATGCGGAGATTAAGAACAATACTACATGGCACCTGATCTCGGACATGGAGAATATCCGCGAGACGTTAGGTGTTGAAAAATGGATTGTTTTTGGTGGCAGTTGGGGAGCAACGCTTTCGCTCATATATGCCCAAACGCACCCTGATCGCGTGATGCACCTTGTATTGCGAGGGGTTTTCCTCATGCAAAAGGCAGAACTTGATTGGTTCTATGGCGGTGGTGCCGGACAGTTTTGGCCGGAAGCTTGGGATCGGTTTGTATCGCTGGTGCCTCAGGAAGAGCATGATGATCTGATTGAGGCTTATGCAAAGCGATTGTTTTGTGGTCATCGGCCTACGGAAATCCAGTTTGCCCAAGCTTGGGCGAAATGGGAGAATTCTCTCGCGTCAATTCACTCAGTTGGGCATGGGGGCGAGGCACCACCGGAGTATGCACGCGCCTTTTCGCGCCTTGAGAACCATTACTTCCGCAGTGGAGGGTTCCTGCGAGAAGAGGGGCAGATCCTCAAGGACATGGCTCTAGTCCAACACATACCCGGCGTCATCGTTCAGGGTCGCTACGATATGATATGTCCACCCATAACCGCGTATGAACTTGCTCAGCATTGGCCGCGTGCGGATCTGAGAATGATTGGAAATGCAGGCCACGCATTATCAGAGCCAGCGATCAGTGCGGAATTGGTTCGTGCGATGGATCAAATTGCCATTCTATTTTGAGAGAAAAAATCAAAAAATTTCATTTACTTACAGTTTTTCAGACAAACGGTTTACAGAAACGTCGCACCCTGTACGCTAGGGGGAATAAAGAAAGCAGTAGGTGAGGGTCCGTGACCGCTATCGTAAAAATCATCGCTCAACGCTTGGCGTTGGGCTTTCTGACGATGTTTGTAGTCTCAGTGGTCATCTTTGTTGCGGTTAACCTCCTCCCTGGTGATTTTGCAGAAGCCATCCTTGGGCAGGGGGCGACACCAGAAGCTGTTGAGGCGATCCGTCGTGATCTTGGCCTAGATCAGCACCCGGTCAAACGTTATCTGAGTTGGCTTGCCGGGGCTGTGCAGGGGGACCTAGGGAATAGTTTTGCCCAAGCGAATTTTGCTGCTTTTGTCGGGGCAGATGCTGGCTCTGGTCTTGCTTCCGTTGCAACACAAATTGCGCCTCGCTTTGAGAACACGATGTTCCTTGCGGGTGTGACGGCGCTTATCGCGGTACCGATTTCTTTGGTTCTGGGTATTCTTGCGGCTCTCTACCGAAACTCTGCTTTTGACCGCGCGACCAATATATTTACCCTGTCTTCGATATCCTCTCCCGAGTTTTTTCTAGCCTACATTCTGATATTGTTTCTTGCGGTCATGAATCCGATCTTGCCTTCTCTTTCCAACATATATGAGGGGATGGGGCTTGGTGAGAGGCTTACAAAAACTCTGTTACCCGCACTCACTCTTACGCTTGTCGTAATGGCGCATATGATGCGAATGACACGCGCTGCGATTATCAACCTACTGGCGTCTCCTTACATCGAAATGGCGCGGCTGAAGGGGATTTCGCCTTTGCTGATTATCATGAGACACGCTCTTCCCAACGCGCTGGCACCCATCATCAATGTGATTGCACTTAATCTCGCTTACCTTATCACGGGCGTTGTTGTCGTGGAGGTTGTGTTTGTCTACCCTGGGATCGGCCAGCTATTCGTGGACAGCGTCAAGATTCGCGATATTCCGGTTGTTCAGGCCTGCTGTCTAATTTTCGCGGGGGCTTATATCCTTCTGAACCTGACGGCAGATATCCTTTCGATCCTGTCCAATCCGCGGCTGAGGCAGCCGAAATGAAAATACTGATGGTTCTCATACTTGCTTTTGGGTGCATTTTGGCCGGTGGCTGGATTTTCCGATTTCTGGGTCGCAAAGTCTCGGGCAATAAACCTTACTTCAGGGACATGGGTCTTGGGGTTGCGTTTGGCTATGTCTTTGCTGCGCTCGCTCTCGCTTGGTTGCTCTGGGCCTATGCTCAATCCCATTCAAACGACCCTATCACCGCCAATAAATTTTTCTTCCTAGGAAAAGCGGTAGAGGGTTTTCTCTTGTTCTCATTTGCCGCGTGGGTCTTTCGGTTCTTCGGACGCAAGATTGGAACGAGCACATCAAAGAGAATTTTCCGGTCAATGCCGCTTACGGCCAGCTTTGGCGTCTTAACGATCTTGGTCTACGCAGTTGTCTCGATTTTCGCAGGATGGTTGGCACCTTACGGCCAGGAAGAAATTCTTTCTTCGGCCAATATTGTTCCAGGAGGCAATCCTAATATCGGGGGAAGCCCGGAATTTCCGCTTGGGACGGATCAGATTGGCAGGGATATTCTATCGCGACTTATCTATGGTGCCCAAAATACGGTTGGCATAGCATTTGCAACAACATGTCTGGCCTTCTTTCTGGGAGGCACACTCGGCTTTCTTGCGGCAACCTTACAAGGGTGGGTTGATCAGTTCCTCTCGCGGGGTGTCGATGTGTTGATGGCTATCCCATCCCTGATCTTCGCACTGCTATTAATGACCATAGCAAGCGCTTGGGCTGGGTCCGAGCAAAGCCTCCTGACTTATTACATGATAGTCATTATTGCGGTGATCGACTCGACGCGCGTTTTCCGACTGTCGCGTGCTGTTGGTCTGAATATTGTCGTAATGGACTATATTGAGGCAGCAAAGCTGCGTGGTGAAGGGCTTGCCTATCTCATTTTCCGTGAAATTCTTCCCAATGCCTACGCACCTCTTCTTGCGGAGTTCGGGCTACGCTTCTGCTTCGTGTTTCTGACGATCGCCTCGTTGTCCTTCCTTGGTGTGGGCATTCAACCGCCAATGGCAGATTGGGGCACGATGGTTCGGGATCTTGCGCAGTTTATCAATTTTGCGGCTTTTGCGCCGCAGGTTGCTAGCGCACCACTTCTTGCGGCCGGTGCTATTGCGCTACTGACCGTTGCTGTCAATTTCGTTGTTGACTGGATGCTGCAAAAGACTTCGGGCCTTAAGGAATGAATGGTTGCGCAAATGGCTGATACGCTGCTCAAAATTCGTGAGTTGAAGATTGACGGTCGAAGCGATGAGACGTGGACGCCAATCGTAAAGGGCATCGATCTTGATCTTTGTAAGGGCGAAGTACTTGGTCTGATTGGAGAATCGGGTGCGGGGAAATCAACAGTCGGTCTTGCGGCTATGGGGTTTGCACGGGATGGATGTCGGATTTCGGGCGGCAGTGTCGAGTTTGATGGCGTCGACCTTGTAAAGGCTTCGGCTAGTATCAAGCGGAGTTTTCTAGGGCGTAGGATCGCCTATGTTGCGCAATCTGCTGCCGCGAGCTTCAATCCCGCCCACCGGTTGATCAATCAGCATACTGAGGCTCCGGTCCATCATGGGGTTATGTCCCGAAGTGAGAGCGAAGCAGACGGAATTGAACTCTATCGCAAACTCCGTCTACCTCACCCCGAAGAAATTGGCTTTCGTTATCCACATCAAGTCTCTGGTGGCCAACTTCAGCGTGCTATGACGGCAATGGCGATGTCGTGTCGCCCGGATTTGATAATCTTTGATGAACCAACCACGGCACTTGATGTCACGACCCAGATTGAGGTTTTGGCCAGCATCCGAAAGATCGTCGAAGAGTTCAACACGGCAGCAATCTACATCACTCATGACCTCGCGGTTGTGGCGCAGATGGCTGATAGAATAAAAGTTTTGCTCAGGGGGGAAGAGGTCGAAGAGGCTGATACGCGTGAGATGCTTTCAAACCCCAAAGAAGACTACACGAAATCTCTTTGGGCGGTTCGAAGCTTTGAGCGCGCGCCGAAACCAGCGATTCAGACGTCTGCGGTCCCTATTGTGGCAATAAAGAATGTAACGGCCGCTTATGGTAAGGAGGCTGTTCTTCATGACATCAGTTTCGACATGCATGCTGGCCGCACAGTGGCTGTTGTGGGGGAATCGGGTTCGGGAAAATCTACGGTGGCGCGCTGTATTACCGGGCTGTTGCCGCCTATTCAGGGGCAAGTTGAGTTTGATGGTGTTGCGCTACCGCGAGACTATCGCAAGCGTGATAAATCGCAACTTCGTCAAATTCAGATGATTTATCAGATGGCTGATACAGCCCTCAATCCGCGCAAGACAATCGGAGAGTTGATTGGGCGACCTGTTCAGTTTTATCTGGGTCTCTCTGGGGGGGATCGTCGTCGGCGTGTGGAAAAGTTGCTAGAGGAAATCGAGCTTGACCCAGCGCAATATTATAATCGCCTTCCCTCGGAACTCTCAGGCGGCCAGAAACAGCGGATTGGGATTGCCCGCGCGCTTGCAGCAGAGCCGAAATTTATAATCTGCGATGAAGTTACATCGGCGCTCGATCAACTCGTTGCGGAGGGTATTTTGAAGCTTTTGGCGCGGCTGCAGGATGAACTGAACCTGACATATATGTTCATTACACACGACCTTGCGACGGTGCGCTCTATCGCAGATGATGTGGTTGTTATGAAAGAAGGTCGTGTTGTTGAGAAGGGTTACAAAGAAGAGATGTTCCGCCCGCCGCACCACCCTTATACAGATTTGCTTCTAAGCTCTGTTCCAGAAATGGACCCGGATTGGTTAACCAATCTGCTCTCCGATCGGGGAGTTGATAATATCGGGGGCGCTGCAGTGGATAAGATGGAAAACGAATCATCCGACTAGGTCGGTAGCTGAAATCACTATGGGAGACAAAAAATGACACGGTTTAGCAGACGCGGACTTCTCAAAACGGGTGTGGCCGCAAGTGTTCTGGCCGCGACAGGCATGCCTCTGGCCGCAGCGCCAAAGCGCGGTGGGCGTCTCCGGGCGGGTCTTTCAGGTGCAAACACCTCCGATAGTTGGGACGGACGAACCCATTCGGATATTTTTATGGTTGCCTCCGGCGTTGGTACTGTTTTTGACTGTCTGACCGAAGTCGGCCCAAATGGCTCGCTTCGCGGTGAACTTGCAGAGAGCTGGGAAGTAAGCCCAGATGCTAAAACTTGGACGTTTAATCTCCGTAAGGGTGTAAAATTCCATAACGGGAAAGACTTTGGCGCCGACGATGTTATCGCCTCCCTGAACATGCACGTTGCAGAGGGTGCAAAATCGGCTGCAAAGCCGATCGTTTCGGCAATTGTAGAGATGAAAAAGATTACCGAACATCAAGTTCAATTCGCTCTTGATGCCGGAAATGCAGATTTTCCGTATTTGATGTCAGACTACCATATTCTGATGTATCCCGCTGGTATGGTTGAAGAAGCGATCGCAAAAGGCATTGGTACGGGTCTTTACGCAGTTCAGTCTTTTGAGCCTGGTGTTCGCATGGTCGCCAAGCGGGTGGATGATCACTACAAAGGAGACTCGGCCGGTTTCTTTGATGAGGTCGAATATATCGCTATCAATGACACTACCGCGCGTATGAATGCGCTTCTTACGGGCCAAGTTGATGCTATCAACCGGATTGACTTCAAGACAGAGGCACTTCTCAAAGCCAATCCAAACACCCGCGTTCTAGAGGTTACGGGGAACCAGCATTACACGTTCCCGATGCTGTCTAAGACCGCGCCCTTTGATGATGTAAATGTGCGTCGTGCTCTAAAATACGGGATCAACCGCCAAGAGATGGTGGATAAGATTCTTCTTGGTCACGGTCGCGTTGGAAACGATACGCCTATCGGCCCGGCAAACCAATACTATGCTGGGGATATGGAACAACTCTCCTACGACCCGGATAAAGCCAGATTCCATATGAAAGAGGCAGGTCTTACATCGCTCGATATCAATTTGTCTGCATCGAACGCTGCTTTTGAGGGAGCCGTGGACGCAGCTCAGCTCTACCAGGCGTCAGCCAAGGGGGCGGGCATCAATATCAACGTGGTTCAAGAGCCGGCCGATGGTTACTGGTCGAATGTTTGGTTGAAAAAACCTTGGTGCGCATCCTATTGGTCGGGTCGTGCAACTGAGGATTGGATGTTCTCATCTGCCTACGAAGCGGGGGCGCCTTGGAATGATTCGCAATGGGATCATCCACGCTTCCAAGAGCTTTTAGTGGCTGCGCGCGCCGAGCTTGATACCAACACGCGGCGGGAACAGTATCATGAGATGCAGGAAATCCTGCGCACCGATGGGGCGGTGATCGTGCCTATGTTTGCCAACTTTGTTCAGGCTCTGTCGAATAAGGTTGCGACCCCGGATACCGTTGGCAACCTTTGGCAAATGGACAACGGGCGCATGTCTGAACGCTGGTGGATGGCCTGATCAAAGGCCGCTAACGAGACTAGAGAGCGCTCTGTTTTTCAGAGCGCTTTTTATTGCCCTTGCGGTTTATACGTTTCGAGCGTATATCGCTCTCAACAGCGGTGCGCTGGGGCTTGGCGCTGGGGCTTGGTCCTGACGCTCCATCGGAAAATTCGACGGGCCGCTGGCCCGTTTTTTTGTGTCTGGAACACGCGAATGAGTGACCTGATTGCCAAAGCTGCGATGGATCGCAAACTGGCCGAGATCGTTGCCCCCATCTTAGAGGATATGGGCTTTGAACTTGTCCGCTTGCGTCTTATGGGCGGCAATACGAAAACCCTCCAGATCATGGCTGAGCGCCCTGATGGCGGAATCGAGGTTGATGAATGCGCCGAGATTTCAACCGCGGTAAGCGCTGTGCTTGATGTAGAGGATCCGCTTTCAGACACCTATGTCCTAGAAGTGGGCAGCCCAGGTATTGATCGTCCCCTAACACGCCTCAAGGATTTCGATGCTTACGAAGGATACGAGGCCAAGCTCGAAACTGCCGAACTCATTGATGGACGCAAACGCTTTAAGGGTGTTTTGGCCGGAGTCGAGGGCAGCGAGGTTTTGGTGAATATTGAACAAAATGGCGAGACAGTAACGGTTGGTCTTCAATTTGATTGGCTTGCTGACGCTAAACTTGTGATGACGGATGAGCTCATCAAAGAAATGCTCCGCCAGCGGAAGGCGTTGGGCACACTTAACGAAGACCAATTTGACGAGATTGAAACCGAAACCGGTTCCGAGGAGGACTAAGAATGGCAATTACCTCTGCAAACCAGCTTGAGCTTTTGCAAACTGCTGAGGCTGTCGCGCGCGAAAAGATGATTGACCCATCGTTGGTTGTTGAGGCCATGGAAGAGTCGCTCGCTCGCGCTGCGAAGTCGCGCTATGGCGCGGAAATGGATATCCGTGTCAACATTGACCGTAAAACCGGCAAGGCGACTTTCACCCGTGTGCGCACCGTGGTTGAAGATGTGGACTTGGAGAATTACCAAGCCGAACTCACGGTAGAACAGGCCAAGCAGTATCTCGACGACCCCAAGGTTGGTGATCAGTTCGTAGAAGAGGTTCCGCCGGTCGAAATGGGCCGGATCGCCGCTCAATCTGCCAAGCAGGTTATTCTTCAGAAGGTGCGTGAAGCTGAGCGGGATCGCCAATTCGAAGAATTCAAAGATCGCGCCGGCACTATCATTAACGGTGTTGTGAAACGCGAAGAATATGGCAACGTTATCGTCGACGTGGGTCGTGGCGAAGGCATTCTGCGTCGCAACGAAAAGATTGGGCGCGAGAGCTATCGCCCGAATGACCGTATTCGCTGCTACATCAAGGATGTGCGTCGCGAAACGCGCGGGCCTCAGATTTTCTTGTCCCGCACGGCTCCTGAATTCATGGCCGAGCTGTTCAAAATGGAAGTGCCGGAAATCTATGACGGTATCATTGAGATCAAGGCAGTGGCTCGGGATCCTGGTTCCCGTGCAAAGATCGCAGTGATTTCTTATGACGGATCAATTGATCCGGTGGGTGCCTGCGTTGGTATGCGTGGCTCGCGTGTGCAGGCGGTTGTGAACGAGCTTCAGGGCGAGAAGATCGACATCATTCCTTGGAACGAGGATCAGCCGACTTTCCTTGTGAACGCACTTCAGCCTGCTGAGGTTTCAAAAGTGGTTCTCGACGAAGAGGCAGGTAAAATCGAGGTTGTTGTGCCCGATGAGCAGCTCTCTCTTGCTATCGGTCGCCGCGGTCAGAACGTACGTCTTGCATCGCAGCTTACCAATCTTGATATCGACATCATGACCGAGGCTGAAGAATCCGAGCGTCGTCAAAAAGAGTTTGAAGAGCGGACCAAGCTCTTCATGGATACCCTCGATCTCGATGAGTTTTTTGCCCAACTTCTGGTCTCCGAAGGCTTCTCCAACCTCGAAGAGGTTGCGTATGTCGAACTTGATGAACTCCTTGTTATTGATGGTGTTGACGAAGATACGGCGGGTGAGCTTCAGGCCCGTGCACGCGACTTCATTGAAGAGCAAAACCGCAAGGCAATGGAAGCCGCGCGTGAGCTTGGCGTTGAAGATAGCCTGGTTGAATTCGAAGGCCTGACACCCCAGATGATTGAGGCGCTGGCCAAGGATGGCGTTCTGACGCTTGAAGACTTTGCGACGTGTGCCGACTGGGAACTGGCCGGTGGCTGGACAACTGTTGAGGGTGAACGGATCAAGGATGACGGCATTCTTGAACCTTTCGGGATATCGCTTGAAGAAGCGCAGGATTTCGTGATGACAGCGCGAATTCTTCTTGGTTGGGTTGATCCGGCTGAACTTGAAGCCGAGGAAGACACTGAAGAACCGAGCGCGAATAGCGAGGAGGCAGAAGCCTGATTTTCGGGCTTCGGTAGACCAATATGGGGCGTGCTGGACAAAAAGCGGATCATGGCAACGGACCGGAACGCAAGTGTATTGCAACCGGGGAGGTGCGGCCACAATCGGAGCTTATCCGTTTCGTGGTTGGGCCGGATATGCAGATCGTTCCGGATGTTCTCGGGAAATTACCGGGGCGGGGCATCTGGGTATCTGCTGATCGGAAGGCACTCGAAAAGGCCGTGACAAAGCGACTATTCGCACGCTCCGCAAAACAGGCTGTGACTGTCGCGGAAGATTTGGTGGAGCAGGTCGATAAGCAGCTTTCTCGCCGTGTTGTTGACTTGATTAGCCTGTCTCGAAAATCCGGGCATGCCGTGACCGGATACGAGAAAGTCAAAGATTGGTTGGCCAAGGGATACGCCGAGGTTTTGATCCAGGCTTCAGATGGTTCTGGTCGCGGCAAAACGAAACTAAGTACGCCATATGGCGGAACCTATATTGGTTGGCTCAAGGCTGATGAATTGGGTTTGGCATTTGGGCGACAAACTGTGATACATGGGGCGCTTGCGTCTGGTGGACTCACTCTACGTGTTGTAGAGGAAGCCCAAAGACTAAAAGGCGTACGCGAAATTGGGGCGGCAGGGGCTGCCCAGAAGGGTAAGACAGCTAGATGAGCGATAGTGACGGAAAGAAAACTCTCGGCCTCCGCGGATCGGGTTCGCGCCCTGGCAATGTGAAGCAAAGCTTCAGCCACGGCCGCACGAAGAACGTCGTCGTAGAGACTAAACGCAAGCGCGTCGTCGTCCCCAAACCCGGCGCCGCAAAACCTGGTGCCTCGTCGGCCAAGGCGGGAGGTGATCCGTCGCGCCGCCCTGCGGGTATTTCCGATGCGGAAATGGACCGTCGTCTAAAGGCGCTTCAGGCTGCAAAAGCGCGTGAAGTAGAAGAGGCGGCACGACGTGAAGCCGAAGAAAAGGCCCGCGCAGAAGAGCGTGATCGCCGCCGCGCCGAAGCCGAAGCCAAAGAACGCGAACAGCGTGAGGCGGAGGAAAAGGCCCGCGCTAAGGCAGAAGAAGAAGAGCGCAAAGTGCGTGAAGCTGCTGAGGCTGCCCAACGTGCCGCTGCGGAAGCAGCGGCTGCCGCATCGCAACCGAAGGCCGAGCCTGATGCGCGTGCGACTGCTGGTCGTGCCCCTGCCGCACCTGCGACACCCCGCAAGCAAGACCGAGAACGTGAGCAACGCACCAACCGCAGCAAGGGCCGTGATGATGGCCGTCGCTCCGGCAAGCTTACCCTGAATCAGGCTTTGTCTGGTGAGGGTGGTCGCCAAAAATCGCTTGCCGCCATGAAGCGTAAGCAGGAGCGCGCACGCCAGAAAGCGATGGGTGGCCCGGTTGAGCGTGAAAAGGTGATACGTGAAGTACAGCTACCGGAGACCATTGTTGTTTCCGAACTTGCTAATCGTATGGCGGAACGTGTGGCTGATGTGGTCAAAGAGCTCATGAAAATGGGCATGATGGTTACGCAAAACCAATCGCTTGACGCTGATACCGCCGAACTCATTATCGAGGAATTCGGCCACAAGGTTGTGCGCGTTTCTGATGCTGATGTGGAAGAAGTGATTGCAGATGTCGAAGATTCCGATGCGGATCTTTTGCCGCGTCCGCCGGTTATCACCATTATGGGGCACGTTGACCACGGTAAAACATCCCTGCTTGATGCGATCCGTGACGCCAATGTGACGGGCGGCGAAGCTGGTGGTATTACCCAGCATATTGGCGCTTATCAGGTGAAGAGCAAAGGCGGAGATATCCTGACATTCCTCGACACCCCTGGACACGCGGCGTTTACATCAATGCGGTCTCGTGGCGCGCAAGTGACGGATATTGTGGTTCTCGTTGTTGCGGCTGACGACTCGGTCATGCCGCAAACCATAGAAGCCATAAACCACGCCAAAGCTGCCAAAGTGCCGATGATTGTGGCCATCAATAAGATCGACAAACCTGAAGCAAACCCCGACAAGGTTCGCGCTGAGCTTCTGCAACATGAGGTTGTCGTTGAAGCTATGTCTGGTGACGTTCAGGATGTTCCGGTCTCGGCTGTTAGCGGCGAAGGAATTGAAGAGCTGCTTGAAGCTATCGCGCTGCAGGCTGAAATCCTCGAACTCAAGGTTAATCCAAACCGCGCAGCGCAAGGCGCCGTGATTGAGGCCCAGCTTGATGTAGGACGCGGTCCCGTCGCAACGGTCCTCGTGCAGAAGGGGACTCTTCGTCAGGGCGACATCTTTGTCGTCGGCGAGCAGTACGGTAAAGTTCGTGCCTTGATCAACGATAAGGGCGAGCGGGTTCAAGAGGCAGGACCGTCGGTCCCTGTTGAAGTTCTTGGCCTGAATGGTACGCCGGAAGCGGGAGATGTGCTCAACGTAACTGAAACCGAAGCACAGGCGCGCGAGATCGCGGCCTATCGTGCACAGGTTTCTAAGGACAAGCGCGCTGCCGCAGGTGCCGCGACCACGCTTGAGCAGCTGATGCAGAAGGCCAAAGAAGACAAAAACGTCGCTGAACTACCGGTCTTGGTCAAAGCTGATGTTCAAGGGTCTTCTGAAGCGATCGTTCAGGCGATGGAAAAAATCGGCAATGATGAGGTGCGCGTACGTGTGCTGCACTCCGGAGTTGGCGCAATTACTGAAACGGATATCGGTCTTGCCGAAGCCTCGGGTGCGCCAGTCTTTGGCTTCAACGTGCGTGCCAACGCCTCTGCTCGAAACTCTGCCAACCAGAAAGGCGTCGAGATCCGGTATTATTCTGTGATCTATGACCTCGTGGATGACGTAAAGGCCGCGGCCTCTGGACTTCTATCTGCGGAAATCCGTGAGAAGTTCATTGGTTACGCTGAGATCAAGGAAGTCTTCAAGGTATCCAACGTCGGCAAGGTTGCCGGTTGTCTCGTGACGGAAGGTGTCGCACGGCGCTCTGCGGGCGTGCGCTTGCTGCGCGACAACGTTGTGATCCATGAAGGGACCCTCAAGACACTCAAGCGCTTCAAGGATGAAGTCGCCGAAGTGATATCGGGGCAGGAATGCGGCATGGCCTTCGAGAACTACGATGATATTCGACCTAGCGATGTCATCGAAATTTTCGAACGCGAGGAATTTACTCGGACGCTTGATTGATTCAAAATCGCCGGAAACAAAAAAGGGCACCTCTACAGGTGCCCTTTTTACATTCAACAGGAACACAAGCCATCTACGGCGTTATGATCGGTGTGCCTGAATAGATTGTTTTGCCTACACGAACGGCAATCTTGCCGCCGGGAAGTGCGCGCACAAAGGTTCCTTGCACAGAAACACAACTGCCCACTGTAATTGTCCTAAGCATGTCAAATCCCCCCAGTGATTGACTTGTTTGGATAGTATGTCAGCTACTTTCACGCACAGCCAAGGCGTGATGATTTTGTTAATATAGCGTGTTCAATATTATCCGAGAAGGACTTATTGTCTCCGTTACGCCGCATTACTGAGCATGCTGCCCGATTTTTTCCAAAAAATCTAAAGCCAGTCTCTCAGGATTGGGATAAGCGGAATGTCTGCAGGCGGCATTTCAAAATCGCGAAGGTTCTCAGAGCGCACCCATTTTAGGGTTTGGCCTTCGTTTGAAACCGGCGTTCCATTCCATTTTCGACAGGCAAAAACCGGCATCAATAGATGAAAGTCATCGTAGCTATGCGAGGCAAAAGTCAAAGGCGCAAGACAGCTTTGCCACGTGTCTATGCCAAGCTCTTCCTGCAATTCCCGAACGAGGGCTGCCTCAGGAGTTTCCCCAGCTTCAACCTTGCCGCCCGGAAACTCCCAGAGGCCGGCCATAGATTTGCCCGCTGGACGTTGTGCAAGCAGAACGCGACCGTCAACATCAATGAGAGCGACAGCGGATACCAGGACGATTTTGGTCATGACCGATAGTCCGCATTGATTGTGATGTAGCCGTGGGTCAGATCACAGGTCCAAATGGTTGCGTTGCCTTCTCCAAGCCCGAGGTCCACATTTATAGTAAGTGCATCATTCTTCATATAGGCCGCCCCAAGGTCTTCGTTGTAAGCGGGCGAAACCCAGCCTTTCTCTGCGACCAGAATATCCCCAAACCGAATTGTCAGCAGATCCCGATCCGCAGCGGCGCCGGACTTTCCTATGGCCATAACCACACGCCCCCAATTTGGATCTTCACCGGCCAGAGCTGTTTTCACGAGGGGGGAATTGGCGATCGACAAAGCATGTGTGCGTGCATCCTTATCCGTCGCCGCACCAGTAACCGAAACGGTAACAAACTTCGTTGCGCCTTCGCCGTCCTTGACTACCTGGTGCGCAAGGTCGAGCATCACACTATGCAACGCGTCGGTAAAAGGCCCGTCCATAGTTGAGATTTCGGCACCACTTGCGCCTGTCGCCGCGAGAAGCAAGGTATCAGAGGTTGAAGTATCGCTATCCACGGTGATGTTGTTGAAGGTCAGGTTGGTCAGTTCAGACAACATCCTTTGAAGCAATGGTTGCGCGACCTTTGCGTCAGTAAAGATGTAGACAAGCATGGTTGCCATGTCGGGTGCGATCATTCCCGAACCTTTGGCAAACCCGGCAATCTTTACAGGTTTGCCTCCAATCTCAATCTCTGCCATCGCGCCCTTTGCAAAGGTGTCTGTTGTTTTGATGGCGTCGGCTGCGGCATGCATCCCGGAAAGACTTAGGTCGGCCCGCAGTTCCTCTAGCCTATTTGTAATACGTTCGTGCGGAAGCGGTTCGCCGATTACACCAGTTGAGGAAGAAAATACGCGGTTTTCAGGGACGCCAAGCGTTTCGGCCACTGCGTTGGTAACAGCCTTTGTCGCCGCCATACCGTTTTTTCCGGTGAAGGCATTTGCATTTCCGGCGTTTACGATGATGGCCGCCCCGCTCTGGCTCTGTGCCGCGATTTTGTCCTGACAATCAAGAACGGCCGCCGACCTTGTCGAGGAACGCGTGAACACACCCGCCATCGACGTGCCAGGGGCTAGGCGTGCAAGCATGACATCTTTGCGCCCGGAGTATTTGATCCCGGCCTCAACAGCCGCAAACTCGGCGCCCTGAATCTGAGGAAGATCTGGAAAGCCTGCTGGGGCAAGCGGAGACACATTCGTGATCTTTGCCATGTCGCTTTATTCTCCGGATGGATTGCCAACGAGACTTAGGTTTTTGAGAATCGCGGGGTCAATATCGGCCGAGGCGGTGTTGTCTATCGTGGCGTTCTCGGTCAGCGCGGCAACCTTCGCGTCGATGATTTTTTCTTGGATTTCAGAGGCCAGCTCGGTTTGCACCTCCTCAAAACTAGGCGCCTCCTGAATTCGCATGTCATTGAGTTTGACCACATGCCAACCAAACTGAGTTTGTACCGGATCGGAAAGATCGCCAACGCTGAGCTTTGTCACTGCCTCTTCAAACGGAGGAACCATCTCACCGGGCCCAAACCACCCAAGAACCCCGCCGGACGGCCCGGACGGCCCTGTCGATTTTTCTTTGGCTATTTCCGCAAAATCCGCGCCAGCTAGGATTTCGGCCCGTATCGCCTCGGCTTCTTCTTGTGTTTCTACAAGAATGTGGGAGGCATTAAATTCCGACGTTCCCTGGTAGTTTACGACATATTTGTCTTGGTAAAGCTTCTGGAGGGCATCAACATCTACGCCTTCTTCCAGCGCAGCATTAATTGCCGCCTCGGCTAGAAGAAGCCGTTTTTGGTTCTCAAGGGCAATTTTAACCGTTTCCGGTTCTGGGCCGTTCAGGGATTGCGCGAGGAGTGTTTGTTGGATGATCTGATCAAGGATGCCCTTGAAGAGCACATCATCTGGCAGGGTCTTATACTGTTCGGGCAGGTTTTCTCGAACAACGACCATATGGCCAAGCGTGATTTCCGTATCATTGACCGTCGCGATCACTGTTTGGGATGTCGGCTCTGCATTTGCAATAGCAGGCACCGCCAGAAAGAGAGTAAGAGCGGCATTGCGCATGAAATTCACGTGTTTTGACATCCTGAGGTCCTTGTTTGGTGTCGCATGGGCTGGCGACGTTGACACTGTTTCGCCCGGCCCTTACATCGCTTGGAGGCTTGGGTGAACCGGCTTCTTCTGTTTGTATGTGTAGTGCACCAAGCGGACAAGCAAGACCCTCGCAAGATTATGTCAACGAAGGACAAACGCAAATGCTGGGCATCGGAAAACTTGCTAAGAAAGTGTTCGGAACACCGAACGACCGCAAGATCAAGGCTACACGTCCTCTCGTTGAAAAAATCAACGCTTTGGAACCGGATTTTGAGAAACTGTCTGATGATGAAATCAAGGTAAAGACCCAAGAGCTCTCAGAGCGCGCGAAGGGCGGCGAGAGCCTTGATGCTCTACTGCCTGAGGCATTCGCAAATTGCCGTGAGGCCGCCAAGCGCGCGCTGGGCTTGCGCGCTTTCGATGTTCAGCTTATGGGCGGTATTTTCCTGCATCAGGGTAACATCTCGGAAATGAAAACCGGCGAAGGGAAAACCCTCGTTGCGACATTCCCGGCCTATCTGAATGCATTGACGGGCGAAGGCGTTCATATCGTCACGGTCAATGATTACCTCGCGCGCCGTGATGCCGAATGGATGAGCAAGGTCTACGGGGCGCTTGGTATGACGACCGGGGTTATTTACCCCCAACAAGACCCGGAAGAAAAACGCCAAGCGTATGCCGCTGACATCACCTATGCGACGAACAACGAGCTTGGGTTTGACTACCTTCGAGACAATATGAGAAGCGATCTTCGCGAATTGTCTCAGCGCGGTCATAACTACGCGATTGTGGATGAGGTTGACTCGATCCTGATCGACGAAGCTCGGACGCCGCTGATTATTTCTGGCCCGGCACAGGACCGGACGGACCTCTACAAAGCGATTGACGAACTTATCCCGAGCCTCACCGACGAGCATTTTTCAATCGACGAAAAAACGCGTCAGGTTACTTTTACGGATGAAGGCAACGATTTCCTTGAAGCACTTTTGCATCAAAATGGCATCCTGCCGGAAGAGCAGTCGCTCTATGATCCCGAGAGCACGACAATTGTTCACCACGTCAATCAGGGCTTGCGTGCGCACAAGCTATTTGCCCGCGACAAAGACTATATTGTTCGCGATGGCAGCGTGGTTCTGATCGACGAATTCACTGGTCGTATGATGGCAGGCCGCCGCCTGTCCGAAGGGCTGCACCAAGCGATCGAAGCCAAGGAAGATTGCGAGATTCAGCCTGAGAACGTTACTTTGGCCCAGGTGACATTCCAGAACTACTTCCGTCTTTACAAAAACCTTGGCGGTATGACCGGCACGGCTATTACCGAAGCAGAAGAATTCATGGAAATCTATGGCCTCGGTGTTGTTGAGGTTCCGACCAACCGCACCATCGCGCGGATTGACGAAGATGACGCAGTCTACCGGACCGCGCGCGAGAAATTCGAAGCAATCGTCGAAGAGATCAAAAAAGCCAATGAAAGAGGCCAGCCTATTCTTGTGGGCACGACCTCCATTGAGAAGTCAGAAATCCTTTCGGAGATGCTCAAGCAGGCCGGGGTGAAACACAACGTCCTGAACGCGCGCCAACACGAGCAGGAAGCACAGATTATCGCGGACGCGGGTAAACTTGGTGCCGTGACGATTGCGACAAACATGGCTGGCCGGGGAACGGACATTAAGCTTGGCGGGAATGTTGAATTCAAGATCATGGAAGCGATTGCCGCCAATCCTGACGAACACCCCGATGAGATACGCGCGAGAATTGAATCCGAACACGAGGCCGATGAGCAAGCGGTCAAAGACGCCGGGGGTCTTTTCGTTCTTGCGACAGAGCGGCATGAGAGTCGCCGTATCGACAACCAGCTGCGCGGGCGCTCTGGTCGTCAGGGAGATCCGGGACGCTCGGCATTTTTCCTGTCTCTCGAAGATGACCTGATGCGTATCTTCGGATCCGAGCGTCTTGAAAAGGTACTGTCGACTCTTGGGATGAAAGAAGGCGAAGCAATCGTTCACCCTTGGGTCAACAAGTCGCTTGAACGCGCGCAGGCCAAGGTTGAAGGCCGGAACTTTGATATCCGCAAACAACTTTTGAAATTTGATGACGTGATGAATGACCAACGGAAAGTTATCTTTGGTCAACGTCGTGAAATCATGGAGGCAGAAGATCTATCGGAAATCGCACGTGATATGCGTTACGAGGTCATTGCGGATATCGTCGAGCACCGCATGCCACCCAAATCCTATGCCGAGCAATGGGATGTCGACGGATTGAAGCAGGATAGCGTTGAGATTCTTGGTCTTGATGTTCCGATTGTAGATTGGGCCCATGAAGAAGGTGTCGATGACGAAGACATGATCGAGCGGCTTGAAAAGGCCGCAGACGAGATGATGGCTCAGAAAGCCGTACATTTTGGCCCTGAAGCGATGCGTATGATTGAGAAGCAGGTGCTTTTGCAAACGGTTGATACCAAGTGGCGCGAACATCTTTTGACGCTGGAGCACCTTCGGTCTGTTGTGGGCTTCCGAGGCTACGCACAACGGGACCCCCTCAACGAATACAAGAACGAATCCTTCCAACTTTTTGAGAGTATGCTCGATAGCCTGCGTGAGGAAGTGACGAAAACCCTCGCGAATATTCGCCCTATGACCGAGGAGGAGCAACAGCAGTTGGCTCTCGAGATGGCGGAACAGCGTGCGGAAATGGAAAAGGCCGCAAACCCGGCACCACAACAAGGTGATGGTGTGGCAAATGAGGGTTTCGATGAAACCGATCCGTCGACTTGGGGAAACCCAGGGCGCAATGAATTGTGTCCCTGTGGGTCTGGCAAGAAGTTCAAACATTGCCACGGGCGACTGGTGTAGCAACACGGGTAACAAACAAAGTTCAAGGGGGCGCCATATGAGCGCCCTTTTTTCTTGCGACTAAACGACTGGGGCCGCACGAGTCTGGAGTTTAGTATGGTAAAGAATATCAATGTGTATCGCCGGTATGCCCTTGCCGGGGCTACTTTTTCCTGCGCAATTTCAATCGGTTTTTTGATGCAATCAAGCGAACCGAGCTATGCGGGGCATCAAATACCAGAGCCCGGAGTAAGCCCGGTAGGATACATGACCGAAGCGAGGCTTCCGTCGAATGCGCCCTCGGCCCTTAGGGCTGACGGTTTGCCTGCCTTGCCGCGTGATGTCAGTTTTGACGAACAGCTCTCACATAAGACGGTTGCGCTTTTTTTGACACGCGATTTGCCGGTGAGCGATATGCCGAGTGAGGTCGCGACTCCGAACCTTGCGTGTGACGTGACTTTGCGTGCTGAACCGCTGCCCGCCGCCCTTGTGGCGCTCCAACTCACCGCGCCTTGCCTGACAGGGGAGAGGGTTGTCGTCCATCATGGTGCTCTAAAGTTTGCAGAGGTAATCGGCCCTGATGGCAGCTTGGCCGTTGAGGTTCCTGCCTTGTCCGAACAGGCAACCTTTGTCGCTGTGTTGGCGAATGGTGATGGGGCGATGGCCAAGATCGAAGTGCCCTCGCTTCAGTTCTATGACCGTGTTGCCGTCCATTGGCAGGGGCAGGCAGGTCTAGAGCTTCATGCTCGTGAATATGGTGCAAGCTATGATAGCGATGGGCATGTATGGCGTGAAGCAAAACGCGATGTGACGGCGGTTGTTGAAGGGCAGCAAGGGTTCTTGACGCAACTCGGCGATGGGGCGCTACCAAACCCCCTTATGGCCGAGGTCTACACCTTTCCATCCGGCTATTCCAAGGAGGATGGTGAGGTGCTCATGAGCATTGAAGCGGAAGTCAGTCGTGAAAATTGCGGGAAGACGATTTCAGCCGAGTCCATTGAGATCAGAGTTTCAGGAGTTGAGGAGACCCACCGCCTCAGCCTTGAAATGCCGAAATGTGATGCGGTGGGTGAACTTCTGGTGTTGAAAAACCTGCTCCAAAACCTGAAGATCGCCGGAAAGCAAGACGGTCAATAAGGTCGATCAAATGAGCAAGTGGTGTGCGGCAGGTGTTGCCGCACTTTTCCTTTTTTTCCAAGGGCTTCCTGCGTTTGCTCAGGATATTACCCTTACGTCCCGCGATGGGGCAGTTGAGATCACGGGAACTTTGCTCGGGTTTGACGGCGAGTTTTATCGGGTTGATACGATATACGGAGAGTTGACCGTGGACGGCACGGGCGTTCTCTGTGAGGGGCCGGCGTGCCCAAGTCTTCTTCATTATGTCGCCGATATTTCTATATCGGGAGCCTTTTCGATGGCGGAGGTTCTTATGCCTGCGCTGATCGAGGCATTTAGCCTTAGGCATGGGTATACCGTGACGCGCGAGGCTCACGAGGAGAGGCGGTATACCTACCAGCTCGTTGATGGCAAAACCGGGAGCAAGCTTGCACGGTTTCATGTTCATGCGACCAATTCCGATGAGGGGTTTGCCGATCTGCTTGCGGATGAGGCTGATATTGCCATGTCCTTGCGCGAGATTCGCCCGGACGAAGCGAAGCGAGGTTATGATGCCGGGCTTGGCGACATGACCGACACCAATCGCAGCAGGGTCTTGGCGCTTGATGGTCTGGTTGCGGTGGTGTCTCCGGGCAATCCGGTTCGGGCGTTGTCGCCCTTACAGCTTTCACAGGTCTTTGCCGGACAGATTGATAATTGGGCGGAATTTGGTGGCCCCGATGCGCCCATTGCGCTGCATCTTTTGGATGCCGAGACGGGTTTGGCGCAAGCCGTGGTGGATCAATTGATGGTCCCGGCAGAGCGTGACCTTGCAGATGATACCGTGCGCCATCGGCGGAATAGCTCATTGATTTCTGCTGTGATCGGAGATCCGTTTGCGATTGGAATTGCCCCATTCTCGGAGACGGGCAATGCCCAGACGCTTGTCCTGAGGGGGAGTTGTGGCTTTGCGCTTACGGCGTCGCGGCGGACGCTCAAGACCGAGGATTATCCCCTGACAGCGCCGATGTTTCTTTATTTTCCGGCGCGTCGATTGCCAAAGATTGCGCGGGAGTTTCTGGCCTATACACGAAGCCCTTCGGCGCAGGTTGTGATCCGGCGGTCGGGCTTTGTCGATCAAGCGCCGGAGGAAACCCCTGTTGATCTCCAAGGGGACCGTTTCGTCAATGCGATTTCGGTTGCGGGAGAGGAAATTCCGCTTGAGGAATTGCAACGAATGACAAGCCGCCTTTCACCGATGAAACGGCTTACGACTTCTTTTCGGTTTCGCACCGGATCGACCGAGCTTGATGCGCAATCGCGGTCAAATGTTCAACAACTCGCCCGTGCAATTGAGGCGGGTCTTTATGACGGGCGCAAGATAGCCTTTGTCGGGTTCAGCGATGGCGTTGGTCCTGCTGAACGAAATCGCAGTATTGCAATGAAGCGTGCAGAAATCGTTAAGAAGGCCGTCGTTGCCGCTGCGGAGACCGCAAATTTCGATCAGATTGTGCTTGAGGCGGCGGCGTTTGGTGAGGCTTTGCCGATGGCTTGCGATGACAGCGCTTGGGGGCGGCAGGTTAACCGCCGTGTGGAGATATGGGTTCGCTAGAGGTAGCCCGCGCTGCGAAAGCTAAGTTCAGCGGATTTGCCGATAATGAGGTGGTCATGCAGGGCCAGACCGAGAGCCTCGGCTCCGGCGCGAATTTGGTCTGTCATAGAGATATCGGCGGCGGATGGTGTCGGATCGCCAGAGGGATGATTATGCACCAAAATCAATGCGGTAGAGCCGATTTCAAGGGCGCGTTTCAGGATCTCGCGGGGGTAGACGGGCACATGGTTCACGGTGCCACGGGCCTGTTCCTCATCCGCGATCAGAGTATTTTTGGTATCGAGGTAGAGGACGCGGAATTGTTCGATTTCGCGATGCGCCATCGTGGTGCGGCAATAGTCAAGCAAGGCGTCCCAGCTTGAGAGCACGCGGCGCTGCATGATGCGGGCGCGGGCGAGGCGATGGGCGGCGGCTTCGACGATTTTCAACTCGCATAATACGGCATCTCCAATCCCTTTGACCTCTTTGAGGCGGGCCGGGGGCGCGGAGAGGATATTGTTGAAATCTCCGAATGTTTCCAAAAGCCTATGCGCCAATGGCTTGACGTCCTGACGCGGGATCGCGCGAAACAAAACCAGCTCCAGAAGTTCATAATCGGGGAGGGCATTGGCCCCGCCAGCGAGGAAGCGGGCACGTAGGCGCTTGCGATGATCGGAGATATAGGAGGGGAGCTTGCCAGAGGGCAGCGGCGCAGGGTCCGCAGCCTCGTCAGAGGGGAAAAGCGGCAAGGGACACTCGGCAAAGGCATGCGGATCGGACATGTTTCAAGGGTGGCGACACATGGTTGAAGAAGGGTTAACCGAGGAAAAGTTAATGGCCAAAACGGGGGTCTGTATCGCGTCGGTATTACGTCGGTATTGCGTCGGTGCGGGTTTTCAAAAGGGCGTGGGCGTTAACCTTTGGCCCACCGGCAAAAGAAAAGGGCGCGGTTTGACCCGCGCCCCCTACATTGTCCAAAAAGGGTTTTGTTAGCCCTTCATCGAATCCCAGAAATTTTTGACCGACTTGAAGAAGCTGCTGCTCTCGGGGTTGTTCTCTTCAGAGAGTTCCTCGAATTCGCGCAGAAGCTCTTTCTGGCGGCTTGTCAGGTTAACGGGGGTTTCGACCGCGAGTTCAATGAACATGTCGCCAGCGCCACCACCCCGGAGGGCAGGCATACCTTTGTTGCGGAGACGCATCTGTCGGCCCGATTGCGAGCCAGCGGGGATTTTGACCCGCGAGCGGCCACCGTCGATTGTCGGCACCTCGATGTCACCACCAAGCGCGGCCGAGGCCATCGAGACAGGGACGCGACAGAACAGGTTGCTGCCTTCGCGTTCAAAGAGCGGATGCTTGGAGACCTCGATAAAGATATAGAGGTCGCCCGCTGGCCCGCCGCGCATCCCGGCCTCGCCCTCGCCAGCAAGGCGAATGCGGGTGCCGGTTTCGACACCGGCGGGGATGTTGACGGATAGCGCACGTTCTTTTTCGATGCGGCCTTGTCCACCACAGGATTTACAAGGGTTCTTGATAATCTGACCGAGGCCAGAACATGTCGGGCAGGTGCGCTCGACAGTGAAGAAGCCTTGTTGCGCGCGCACCTTGCCCATGCCCGAGCAGGTTGGGCAGGTTGTAGGTTCTGCGCCGCCTTCGGCGCCGGACCCTTCACAGGCGTCGCATTGCACCGAGGTTGGGACGGTGATCGTTTTTTGAAGGCCGGAATAGGCCTCTTCAAGGGTCACACGCAGGTTATAGCGCAGGTCCGCCCCGCGCGATGCCCGCTGGCGACCGCCGCCGCCCCGTCCGCCCATAAAGTCGCCGAACAGATCATCGAATACATCCGAGAAGGCCGATGCGAAATCGCCTTGGCCGGGATGACCGCCGCGCGGGCCGCCGCCACCGCCCATACCACCTTCGAAGGCGGCATGGCCGAAACGGTCATAAGCGGCTTTCTTTTCGGCGTCCTTGAGGACTTCGTAAGCCTCGTTTGCTTCTTTGAATTGGCTCTCTGCTTCGGGGTTGTCCGCGTTGCGGTCGGGGTGAAACTCTTTGGCCTTCTGGCGATAGGCTTTCTTGATTTCGTCTGCGGAAGCCCCCTTGCCGACGCCGAGCACCTCGTAGAAGTCACGTTTTGCCATGGGTTACTCCTTTGGCCGGAATGAAAAGGGCCGATCCGGCGA
>JAPHRE010000071.1 GCA_026195905.1 Pseudopelagicola sp.
ACCCGAACAGCGATGTTCACCCGTGCCCGGGTAGCTCAGGGGTAGAGCAGTGGATTGAAAATCCTCGTGTCGGTGGTTCGATTCCGCCCCCGGGCACCACTAAATCTCAAAATAGTAAATTCAACGTGATGACGAGGTTTGGCGTGTTGTGGTCCATTGCTTCCGTCAATCGCTTCGTGGCGGTGTGTGTTCCTGTCGCTATGATGCGTCATGACCTGTTGTGACCGTTGCACTTGCGTGCAAGTGTTGGGGAAAGCAACTGAGTCTGCTCAGTCAGAACTTTTGCAAGACTCGTCACGTCATCACGCCTAAGCAATAATTGGTTGGCGAGAGAGGTGATCGCAATGATCTATATATCATTTCCAAGACGTATTGCGCTGTGTGCCGGACTTTGCGTTCTGCCGCTTAGCGGGGTAGCGCAGAGCTATACCGAGGCGACCAAAGGCAGCGCAACGCGACAGGATATTCTTGATGCGATCCGGCCCGTAGCGGAATGGGAGTTCGGACCGCCGGTCGAATTCGTGGTCGGCGAAATACGCGTTGCTGACGATGTCGCCTTTGTCACTGTCCGCGCCCAACGCCCCGGTGGTCAAAAGATAGATATTTTCACCACGCCGATTGTGCTGCGCAATGAGCTGGACCCCTCTGCCGGGGATGGCCCGACGATGGAAGCACTGCTTCAAAAGTCAGGCCGGGTCTGGGCCGCGGTCCGATATGGGATCAGCTCCTCCGAAGGCTGGTGGTATTCGTCTGAGTATTGCCCGATCTGGGCCGCTGTCATCCCCGAGGCCTGTCCCTGATCTTTGGGGTGAAACCTGTGTGGGAAACCAGCAGTTGAGCCACCGGCACTCCCGCAGGGGCATGTGGATCATGGAAAAGCTGCCAGAGTTTTCAGTGCGGCGGCTTCGGCGGCGGTACGATCCTGCATCGGTGCAGGGCTGAAGATGAACAACACCCGACCTTCACGGTGCCACACCATCAGCTGACCGATCTCGCCCACCCAGATTGCGGCATCGCCAATATCGAGATTCTCGATGACCGTAGTTTGACCGGTGGTTTCGCGCAACTCATCAATGGTCTGGTTGCGCAGGGTCTCGGCATCCGGCGTTTGTGCGGCCAAAGTCTCACGCACCATCAATGTCATGCGGCTGGAAAGATCCGGCGTGTCGGCCGAACACAGGCTCATTCGGAAATCTTGGGTCTCGATCTCTGTTGTGAGCGCATACGTCGTATCCGGCCCCAGTGTCGCGGCAATGTCGATGGCCTGAAGTACGTCACAGGCAGATGGTAACGGGTCAGCGGTGAGCGGTCTACTCATCGCGGCCAAGGCTATGATCAGTGTCAGAGCAGTTGCCATACGCGTCATTGGATTATCTCCTCACCAGTTCGACACGGCGGTTCAGTGCGCGCCCGTCTTCGGTCAGATTTTCGGCAACCGGCGCGAGGGGGCCAACACCCGCCGGTTCCAGTTGGGCCGCCGGGATATCAAAGCGCCCGGTCAACGCCTGCACAACCGCTGCCGCCCGACGGCGCGAGAGATCAATGTTATAGTCATAACCACCGGTCATATCGGTGTGGCCGACAACGAAAACCTGCGTGTTTGGTGCGGCGGATAGAAACTTGGCGATCTCCTCCAGGGTTGGGTTCGATTCATCGGTCAGCGCATCAGAGTCATGGGCGAAATGCACCCCGTAGAGCGACACGCGGCCATCGGCGCCCAGGCTGAGAGCCATTTCTTCGGCCGAAACAAATTCCATCCTTCGGGTCAGCGGTGCACCCTCGATCACGTCGAGCAGGACCAGTGTTTTTTCGAACAGCTCCGGGAAGTGATCAAAGGTCTCGAAAGCGGCGTAGACGGATACAGTTTGACCGGTCTGTGGATTGTTTGCGAGCAGGTAGCGATGATCGCCGCGCGGCAGGCTGAATGCGCTACCCGTCACGCGGCCCAATGTTTGCAAGCGTGCATCGCGTGGATACAAATACTGCGACATTGCGCTGGCCGGACCGCAATCGTCATTGCCGCATTCAAACAGATCCTGATACCCCATCTCGGCCAGCTCAGCCTGATAGTTGCGGATGACCTCAAGGGGGGACCGGTCACCGGGGACGACATACATCACCCGTGTGCGTGGGCCTTCAATGGTTGTGGCGGTTTCCGGGCCGTCAAACGTCACCTTGCTGGTCGGAACCGATAATTCGTCATATCCGGACTGGTCATAGCCAAAGATCACAGCACCTTCGATGCGTTTCAAATCCACCGGGTCACTGCTGCCGGGTGCATCAGAAACGATTCCCTGTGCGATGGCGGGCATCGCCAAACAGGCCAACAAAGCGAATGTTGAGAAAAGGCGCATGACTGGGTTCTCCAATTGATTGTCGAAATCGGTGGCACCCTGGATAGGGGCGGTTTATTGCGACGATGATCGGCCCGAGACCCTCGATTGTTTGTCCGTTGCCGCAACTGCGACTGTTTGGTGGCTCTTTACAGGGGCGGCAAGTATGTCGGCGTCGCATTCAGTGTGAGGGGTAGCCCGCTCTTCAAAGTCCCCCGCGCCCATCCGCAGCCGGTGTGCCAGCGCGGTTTAGTATACAGAGTGATTCTGCTCTTGATGGTAACACTTCTGGGCCGGTTCGGTATTAATCGAAATCAACCCAATTCCGCTCCCGAGCGTGGTCTATTGGCTTAGGCAAAGCAAGATCCACACCGGTCAGCAGGCGCAAAGAGTAGTCTGAACTACGCCAGAGCCAGCTCAAAAAATGGTGGGGATCACACCGAGACGACGTGTAGAAGTTCGGGGCGTGCAATATTCTCAGGTGAGCCGCTCAGCACAACCTCCCCGCGGCGCAAGACAACGAATTGATTGGCCAGCTTGTAGGCAAATTCAAAGTACTGTTCGACCAGGACGATCGCCATATTTCCCTGATCCCGCAGGTGGGCGATCACCTCGCCAATTTGCTGGATGATGTTGGGTTGGATGCCCTCGGTCGGCTCATCCAGAAGCAGCAGCTTGGGTTTGGTAATCAGCGCTCGCGCAATGGCCAATTGCTGTTGTTGACCGCCGGACAGGTCTCCACCTCTGCGCGATTGCATCTCTTTCAGCACAGGAAACAGCTCGTATATATGATCAGGGATATGGTGCTCGGATGTGGGAAGACAGGCAAAGCCCGTCTCAAGATTTTCACGGACTGTCATAAGGGGGAAAATCTCGCGCCCTTGGGGCACGTATCCCACGCCTTTGCGCGCCAGCACATAAGCGGGCAATTTCCCCAGCACTTCGCCATCAAGGCTCAATGTGCCACCTGATCGCGGATGACTACCTGAGATCGCCTTTAACAAGCTCGTCTTGCCGACGCCATTGGTGCCCATGACGCAAGTCACCTCGCCTTGTGGCGCATTCATGGAAATGCCGTTCAGAATTTGTGAGTGACCGTAATGCAGTGTCAGATTTTCGAGTTTCAGCATCTTAGCGCCCCAGGTAGACGTCGATCACGTCTTGATTGGAAGTTACGTGGTCAAGACTGCCTTCGGCCAGAACCGCACCTTCGTGCAGCACCGTCACCCTGCAATTCAGGCGCCGCACAAACTCCATGTCATGTTCAACGACGACGACCGCACGGGTCTTTGCCGCATCCACCAATATGGATGTGGTTTGTTCGCGCTCGGCCGGGGTCATTCCTGCAGCGGGTTCGTCCACAAGCAAAAGCCGCGGTTCCTGGGCCAACAGCATACCGATTTCCAGCCATTGCTTTTGCCCGTGGCTCAGCTCACCTGATTTGCGCGTCAGCGCATCGCTCAGGCCGATCTCGCTCGCCAGTTCCTCTACCCGACCAAGATCCGCGGCAGACGACCGATAGGTGAGAACCGCCACCCAACCGCGCGGCTTCTTCAGCGCCATGAGCAGGTTTTCCTCAACCGTCTGATCCTCAAACACCGTGGGTTTCTGAAACTTTCGACCGATGCCCGCCTGCGCAATTTTGGCCTCGCTCATTTTGAGCAGGGATTTGGATTTCTCGCCCCAGAGCACGCGGCCCTCGTCAGGCCGCGTCTTGCCTGTGACGATGTCCATGAATGTGGTCTTGCCTGCCCCGTTTGGTCCAATCACCGCCCGCATTTCGGCGGGTCCGATACTGAAACTGAGGTTATTGATGGCGCGGAAGCCATCGAAGGAGACCGACACGCCGGAGACTTCCAAGAGGGTGCTCATGTCTCTGCCTCCTGTTCGCGTAAGGAGCCGGCATCTGGCCCCAGATCAGCGCCATGACGGTTGGGCGCGCGGCGCTGGGTCCACAGATCGACCAGACCGCCCATGCCCTTGGGCGCAAAAAGTGTCACCGCCACGAAGGAAAGCCCAAGCAACACCAACCACCAATCGACCCACTTGACCGTGTAGAAACCCAGCGGGATGTCCGGTGCTTGTCCGCCTGTGAACCACGTTGACAGCAGGCTGACGATGGCAGCGCCGATGATGGCTCCATAGAGCCGCCCGCGCCCTCCGATCGCGACCCAGACCGCCAGATAGATCGACGCAATCGGTGCGATTTCAGCGGGGTTGATGATGCCTGCTTGCGGGTAATAGAGCGCACCTGCGATGCCAGCGATCATCGCGGTCAAGGTGAAGACCACCAGCTTGTAAAGCTCCACCGAGTAGCCCAGGAATCGCACCCGTGCCTCGTTGTCCCGGATGCCGCGAATGACCCATCCGAACTTGCCGCTCACCAGCCATGCTGCCAGTATATACCCCAACCCAAGCGCACATGCAGACGCCCAGAAGAACCACAGTGAAACCACCGATTGAGGCGCGCTCACCCCCGGCAGGTTCTGCAAGCCGGAGAGGCCATTGTTCCCGCGCAATCCGCTGTCGTTTTGAAAAAGATAAAGCGCAAGCGCCAACGTCATCGCTTGTGTCAGGATCGACAGATACACGCCTGTGACGCGGCTGCGGAACGCCAGCCAGCCAAAGACCAGCGCCAGAAGCCCCGGGACCAGAACCACCAGAACCAGTTGCAAAAAGAGGCTGTCCGCAACCGCCCAGATCAGCGGAAACTCACTGGAGCCAACGACGCCGAATATCTGGTTGCCAATGGCATCGACCACTTCTGAACTGGTGGGAGGAATCTCAGCTTGTGCCAGAGAATCCACAACAATCAGGCGCGTGCGTTCATACATCAGCCACATGCCAATCATGTAGCCGCCGAGCCCGAAGAACGCGAAATGACCAAGGCTGAGGATCCCGGTAAAGCCCCAAATCAAGTCCATCGCGACCGCGACAAGACACAGGCACAGCGTTTTACCAAGGGTTTTGACAAAGCTGGTGGAGATGATTCCAATGCCGCTCCCCTCCGCCAGAACCGTTACGATGAGCGTGAACAGCGCGAGCAGCGCAAGAAAGATCAGAACCGAAGGATTACGGGCAATAAATGAGCGTTGCATGGATCAATCCCCCGCGGCACGGCCTTTGAGGGCAATGATGCCCCTTGGCCGGAACTGGATGAAAATAATGATGAAGACAATCATGTAGGTTTGCGCCGCCAGAGTGTTGGACGGGTTGAACCATTCGATACCCTTTTGCAGGAACCCGATCATCGCAGCGCCCGCAAGCGTCCCCCAGATGTTGCCCACGCCGCCAACGACCACCGTCATGAAACTCTGCACGATGTAGTCGCTGCCCAGCTCTGATGTGACCTTGGCAAAAAGGCCAATGGCCACCCCAGCGACGCCCGCGATTCCTGAGCCAAGCCCGAAGGTCAGCATGTTCACGCGGCCCGGATTGATCCCCATAGAAGCGGCCATTCGCGGGTTTTGCGTCACGGCGCGGGTCTCTAGCCCCAGGCGCGTGCGCTTCATGATGAACAGGAAGATCGCCAAGAAGACGAAGGCGAGAATGAAGATTGCGATGCGGATGTAGCTGATCGAAACCACATCGTTGATCACCCACGCACCGTCGAGCCAGCCGGGCGATGTCAGCGGGCGCGCCTGTGTGCCAAAGATGTTTTTGGCCAACTGTTGCAGCGCGATAGAGATGCCAAACGTGGCCAGCAAGGTCTCCAGCGGGCGGGAATAGAGCCAGCGGATCACAAGGCGTTCCATTGCGACACCGGCGGCGAAAGTCACGGCAAAGGCGAGCGGAATCGCCACGAGGATCGAAACGGTATGATCGGGGATCACTTGCTGCACCACATAGCCTGTATAGGCCCCCATCATGATGAACTCGCCATGCGCCATGTTGATTACGCCCATCACACCAAAGGTGATGGCAAGGCCGATGGCGGCAAGAAAATAGATCGAGGCAAGCGAGAGGGCGTCGAGGGTCAGATCAAGCGCCTGGTTTACGCCGACTTTTGCCCCGATGGTTTTCAGTGCATTTGCAGCCGCGGTTGTAACCTCTGCGGAGGGATCAATATAGGTTTCAAAGAATACGTGGGACGCCACCGCGCGTTGCACATCAGCGTCTGTTACGAGCGCAGACACAGTGCCATCTGCAGCAAGGGCAGCGTAGGCGCGGGTGCGGGCCTCATCCGTAGACAGTTGCGCGACCGGAACGCTGCCAACGCGGCCCCCGTCGATATTTGCAGCCAAGGCCGCCCGCATGTCATCGCGTGTTGTCAACGGTGGGGCGAGGTCTTTGGACACCAAGAGAGCGTAGGCATCGCGGACAGACAACTCATCGGTGCCGGGGGTTAGCGTTCTTGCAATATTGCGGTCTTGCGGAACGTCACCGATTGCGACGTCGCGGGTGGTGGCCAGCAGGGGGTTCAACGTGGCGCGCACATCAACGCCAAGATCGCCGGACATCTCTTCGATTGCGGCAACGCGGGCGTTGGTGTCTTCGTCATAGCCAATTGTCAAAAGGCGCTCGAGCCGCTTTTTCTGCGCCCTGAGGTCTTTATCGACTTCGCCATCAATGGACCTGCGCAGCGGAGCCAATAGTGACGCTTCGGGATCGCGGGCAATCGACGTGAGAGCATCCTGCCGCTTCGAGGGATTTGGGTCGCTCAGCTGAAACTGCACCAACGCGGTATGGATCATCGCGCGAACGCCGCTGTTGGGTTTGAGCTGTTTGATTTCTGATTTGGCGACCTCAGCAATCATGCGACCTGTGTCGATATCGGAGAGCGCGTAGGTCTTGGCGTCAACCTTTTCGCCAATAAAGAACAGCCCATCGGATTTGCGCATCCAGATGTTTTTTTCGGCCCATTGCTCAAGCATTTCCTGGGCTTGCGGCGCGCCGCTTGTCGCAATGGCATCAATCGCCGGGGAGATGGTCATACGCGAACTTTTGGCGATCAGATCGCGATGCTCTTGCAGAACTGGCTGAAGCGCGGATTCCTGTGCGCTGGCGACCATGCCGGATAGCGCAATTGCGAGGCCCGCAAGAAAAAGTCTTATCATGTCAGATGTTTCCGCGTCGAAATCAGGACGGCGAAGGCGGTCACGCCGCCTCCGCCTGATCGTTTGGGGATTTAGTAGTTGGACAGGGTCTGAACGCAGGTCTTGGTCTCGGTGTTGTACATACCGCAGCCAAGCTCTTTCCAATCAGACTTCAGAACCGCCGATTCCGGCAGAAAGTCGGTCCATGCATCTCCCGGAACTTCGGATGTCTGGCTGATAATATCGAACTGTCCATCATCCTGAATCTCGCCAATCAACACTGGTTTGGCCAAGTGGTGGTTGGGCAGCATTACCGCTGTTCCGCCTGTCAGGTTCGGATATTCCTGGCCGTACATTTCTGCGCGCACGGCATCCACCTCGGTCGACCCCGCCGCAGTGGCTGCGTTCACCCACATGTTGAAGCCGATGTAATGAGCTTCCATCGGGTCGTTGGTCACGCGGTCTTCGCCCATTGTGGCCTTCCACGTCTCTACGAACTCTGCATTCGCGTCGCTCTCCGCCGACTGGAAGTAATTCCAGGCTGCCAGATGACCGACAAGGTTGGAGGTGTCCAGACCGGCCAGTTCCTCTTCACCCACCGAGAAGGCGATTACCGGAATGTCATCCGCCGACACACCAGCCGCGGCCAGTTCCTTGTAGAAGCCAATGTTGGCATCGCCGTTGATAGTTGAAATCACACCCACCTTTTTACCATCAGCCCCCAATGCCACTACATCGGCGACAATCTTGGACCAATCAGAATGGCCAAACGGTGTGTAGTTCACAAAGATGTCGTCATCCGCGATGCCTTTTCCCTTGAGATAGCTTTCAAGGATGTTGTTGGTCGTGCGCGGGTAGACGTAGTCGGTGCCAAGAAGGGCGAATTTTTTGACCCCCAACTCATCAAGGAAGTAATCTGTCGCCGGGATCGCCTGCTGATTGGGGGCGGCCCCGGTGTAAAATACGTTTTTCGAGGATTCCTCGCCTTCATACTGCACCGGGTAGAACAGCAGGCCGTTCAGTTCTTCGATCACCGGCAGCACTGATTTGCGGGACACGGACGTCCAGTTGCCAAAGATCACGTCAACTTCGTGAACCGTCAGCAACTCGCGTGCTTTCTCTGCAAAGAGCGGCCAGTCAGAGGCGGGGTCAACCACCACCGCTTCAAGCTGCTTGCCCAGAAGACCGCCCTTGGCGTTCTGCTGGTCGATCAGCATCAACATGGTGTCTTTCAGCGTGGTTTCGGAAATTGCCATAGTGCCGGACAGCGAATGCAGCACGCCTACCTTGATTGTGTCATCAGCAGCAAGGGCAGCACCGGCAAGGGACGCAAAGACAACCGAACCGGCAAGTGTGGATTTGAGGAAATTCATACTGTTCTCCCTGCGGATCACAGCAGGGCACCTTGCGCATGGGCAGGCTTTCCCCTTAGCTGTGTCCGCAACGCAAATGTTGCAAATCGTGTGGCGGCCATATCGAGGTCCAAGTCGCGTGGTCGTCACACACCTCCGTTTCCAGACATGCGAGCGATGCCCCGGTAGGTGGATACACAAACCGTGAGCGGCGGGCGAATGGCAAACGCTGCGGCGCGGCAACGGCCTCGCCCCTGTGCGGCTGCTACATTTTTGTGCAAATTTTTGGCGTGCGCGCGAAAAATGGGCGTTTCAGCCGATGGTTCGCGGATTTGCATCCTAAAAAATGGTCAATCACACGCGGCTTTGTCCAATAGGGAGCTAACAGACATACCCATGAGGCTCCCATCACCCAAGCTGCGATCATATCCCTGCCCGGCGCAGAGCAGACGCAACCCCGTGCATTGGGCGAGACGTGCCTGAGCGTCAAACCTCGCGCGGGCAAAACCGTGCTGGACCAGTTTCGCCAATCCGGGTCGCTCAAATGCCTGTTCCCGCGGCTGCCGCACCAAGGGATGGAGGCGGTGCTGATCAATACCGCCGGGGGCGTGACCGGGGGCGACCGCTTTAGCCTGACGGCGGCGGCCAAACCCGACACCCACCTCACCCTGACCACCCAGGCCTGTGAGCGTGTCTACCGCGCACAATCGGGGCAGGTGGGCACCATGCGCAGCCATCTGCGTGTCGGCCCGCGTGCGCAACTGGATTGGCTGCCACAGGAAACACTGCTCTTTCAGGGCTGTGCGCTCGACCGTCGCCTGACCATTGATCTGGCGTCCGAGGCGCGGCTCTTGATGGTGGAACCCTTGGTCTTTGGTCGTACCGCAATGGGCGAGGTGGTCACGCAAGGCGAGCTGACCGACCGGATCGACATCCGTCGCGAGGGGGGAGCGCTCTATCTCGATGCGCTGCGCCTGACAGGCAACATTGCCGCCCATATGGCGCGCCCCTTTACCGGCAATGGGGCAGGCGCGCTGGCCTCTGTGGTCTATGTCGCCCCCAATGCCGAGGCACAGCTTGATCCCGTCCGTGCGTTACTGCCCGCGACCGGTGGGGCCAGCCTGATACGCCCCGATCTGCTGGTCCTGCGGCTCTTGGCCGAAGACAGCTTTGCCCTGCGCCAATCCCTTGTTCCGGTCCTGCGCCGATTGCGCAATGGACCTCTTCCCCGATGCTGGATGATCTGACATGAACCTGACCCCCCGCGAAAAAGACAAATTGCTCATCGCTATGGCCGCTGAGGTGGCGCGCAAACGCTTGGCGCGTGGTGTAAAGCTCAACTACCCCGAAGCGATTGCGCTGATTACCGACGCGGTGGTCGAAGGTGCACGCGACGGGCGCTCCGTGGCGGATATGATGGAGGCGGGGGCGCGCGTCATCATTGCAGAGCAATGCATGGAAGGCATCCCCGAGATGATCCACGAAGTGCAGGTCGAAGCCACCTTTCCCGACGGCACCAAGCTCGTCACCGTTCACAACCCCATTCGTTAAAGGAGCCTCATGATGAAACGTATCCTCCCCCTTGCCTTGATGGCCACCCCCGCTGCCGCGCATGATGCCTCGCAGGCACATCTGCACTCCGAGGGTCCCGAAGGCCTGATCGTCGCCGCCGCGCTGGTCGCGGTGTGTGTCGGGATGCTGCTCTATAACAAGGCCCGCAAATGATCCCCGGAGAAATCTTCCCCGCCGAGGGCGATCTGACCCTGAATGCAGGCCGTGAGGTGACCGTGCTGATGGTTGCCAATACCGGAGATCGGCCGGTGCAGGTGGGCAGCCACTACCATTTCGCCGAAACCAATCCCGCGCTTGATTTTGACCGCGCGGCGGCCCACGGCCAACGGCTCGACATCGCGGCAGGCACTGCCGTGCGGTTTGAACCGGGCCAGCGGCGCGAGGTGTCGCTTGTGCCCATCTCGGGCGCACGGCGCGTGTTCGGGTTCAATCAACAGGTCATGGGGGATCTCTAGATGCCAGCCACAATAACACGCGCAGAGTATGCCGCCATGTTTGGCCCCACCACGGGCGACAAGCTGCGGCTTGCTGACACCGATCTGTTCATCGAGGTTGAGCGTGACCTGACCGGGCCATATGGCGAAGAGGTCAAGTTCGGCGGCGGCAAGGTGATCCGCGACGGCATGGGGCAGGCCCAGACCACCCGCGCCGAGGGTGCAGTTGACACCGTCATCACCAACGCGTTGATTGTGGACCATGCCGGCATCTACAAGGCCGATGTGGGGCTAAAAGACGGGCGCATTCACAAGATCGGCAAGGCGGGAAATCCTGACACGCAGCCGGGCGTGAACATCATTGTCGGACCCGGGACCGAGGCGATTGCGGGCGAGGGACGCATTCTGACGGCGGGTGGTTTTGACAGCCATATCCATTTTATCTGCCCGCAACAGATCGAAGATGCGTTGCATTCCGGCCTGACCACCATGCTGGGCGGTGGCACTGGTCCGGCGCACGGGACGCTGGCCACGACCTGCACGCCGGGGCCTTGGCATATCGGGCGGATGCTGCAAGCGGCGGATGCCTTCCCGATGAACCTGGCTTTTGCGGGCAAGGGCAACGCTTCGTTGCCTGCCGCATTGGAGGAACAGGTCAAAGGCGGAGCCTGTGCATTGAAGCTGCACGAAGACTGGGGAACCACGCCCGCCGCCATCGACTGCTGTCTTTCGGTGGCTGACGCTATGGACGTGCAGGTGATGATCCACACCGACACGTTGAACGAATCCGGGTTTGTCGAGAACACCGTGGCGGCCATGAAAGGTCGAACGATCCATGCCTTTCATACCGAGGGTGCGGGCGGCGGTCACGCCCCCGATATCATCAAGATTTGCGGCGAGGAGCACGTCCTGCCATCCTCCACCAACCCGACGCGCCCGTTCACCGTAAACACGCTCGAAGAGCATCTCGATATGCTCATGGTCTGTCACCACCTCGACAAATCCATTCCCGAGGACGTGGCCTTTGCCGAAAGCCGTATCCGGCGCGAGACTATTGCCGCCGAGGACATCCTGCATGATATGGGTGCGTTCAGCATTATCGCGTCCGACAGTCAGGCGATGGGCCGTGTGGGCGAAGTCTTGATCCGCACCTGGCAGACCGCCGACAAGATGAAGAAGCAACGCGGCAGCCTGGCGGAAGAAACCGGTGACAATGACAATTTCCGGGTTCGCCGTTACATCGCAAAATATACCATCAACCCTGCTATCGCTCATGGCATTGCCCATGAGATTGGCAGCATTGAGGCAGGTAAACGCGCCGATCTGGTGTTGTGGGACCCGGCGTTTTTCGGGGTGAAACCTGAAATGGTCCTGCTGGGCGGCACCATCGTCATGGCTCAAATGGGTGATCCGAATGCGTCGATTCCGACGCCGCAGCCCGTCTATTCACGTCCGATGTTTGGCGCCTATGGGCGCTCGGTTGAAAACTCTGCTGTCACTTTTGTCAGCGCCGCCGCGCAGGATGCGGATATCAGTGCGCGGCTCGGATTGGCCAAAACAACGCTAGCCGTGACCAACACACGCGACATCGGCAAATCCGATCTGAAAATGAATAGCGCCACGCCGCATATTGAGGTGCACCCCGAGACCTATGAAGTCCGCGCCGACGGCGAACTCTTGACCTGTGAGCCGGCCAGTGAACTGCCCATGACCCAACGGTATTTCCTGTTTTGATGCAACATTCACCTCATATCTGAAAGCGATCCCGCGAAAGGTTCAAGAGATGGACACTGACACATTGGCGACCTGCCAGACCATTCACCACCCCGGACATTGGAGCAATGCGACCGATCACGTCGCGCTCACCTATGATGAAAGATTCTTGCGTCGCAAAGTGCTGGTGAGCGCCAAGGGTCAGCGCTTCCTAGTGGACTTGAGCAAGACCATTTCGCTCAATCAGGGCGATGCGTTGGAACTGGACACAGAGCGGCTGATCGAGGTCAAAGCCGCTGAGGAAGACCTGTTTGAGATTGCGGGAGGGGATCTGACGCGCCTTGCATGGCATATCGGCAATCGCCACACCCCCTGCCAGATTGAAGCAGGCCGGCTCCTGATCCAGCGTAACCATGTCATGCATGACATGCTGGAAAAGCTTGGAGCCACGATCACAGAGATCACCGCCCCCTTCACGCCGGAAGGTGGTGCATATGGCCACGGACGCACTCATGGCCACAGCCACTGAGACGCTCACCCTCACGCAATGGTTCTCGCCGGCGTTTCCGGTCGGGGCGTTTGCCTATTCGCATGGGCTGGAATGGGCGATAGACAGCGGTTCGGTGCATGATCGGGCCTCGGCTGAGGATTGGATCGGTCAGGTTCTAAAATATGGGGTCGGCTGGAATGATACGCTTCTTTTGGCAGCGGCCTACCGAGCATCTGACTTGGCGGCCCTACGCGACCTGGATGCGATTGCCCGGGCGCTGGCCGCATCGAAAGAACGCGTGAAGGAGACGGATCTCCAAGGTGCCGCCTTTTGCAAAGCGGTGTCAGACTTGTCCGACTTTTCCTTGGATGGGCTGAGTTACCCCGTTGCCACAGGATGGGCCGCAAAGCGCGCAGGTTTGCCGCTCGACCTGACAGCGCAAATGTATTTGCAGAGCTTTCTGAGCAATCTGGCTGCTGTGGCCATGCGCCTTGTCCCACTGGGCCAGTCGGCAGGGCAGGCGCTTATTCGTGATCTGACACCACAGTGTGTCGAGATTGCAGGATCTGCATTGCTGGGGGGCTTGGACGACCTGACATCCACAGCTTTCCTTGCCGATATCGCCGCAATGAAGCACGAAACACAGTATTCGAGGATTTTCCGCACATGACCCAAATGAATGGCCCTTTGCGCATTGGTATCGGAGGCCCTGTTGGAGCGGGGAAAACAACCCTGACTGCGGGGCTGTGTGAGGCTCTCCGCGATGCGTATTCCATCGGTGTGATCACCAATGACATCTATACACGCGAGGATGCTGAAGAACTCATGCGTCAGCAGGTGCTGCCACTTGACCGGATCATCGGTGTGGAAACCGGCGGCTGTCCCCATACCGCCATCCGCGAAGACGCGTCGATCAATCTGGCGGCTGTCGCGGAAATGCAGCTGCGCCATCCGGGTGTTGAGGTCGTGCTGATTGAAAGCGGCGGCGATAACCTGTCAGCCACGTTCAGCCCCGAACTGGCCGATATCACAATCTTTGTCATCGACGTGGCGGCGGGTGAAGAAATCCCGCGCAAAGGTGGGCCGGCGATCACCAAATCCGACATCTTGATCATCAACAAAACAGATCTCGCACCCTACGTTGGCGCGTCTCTTGATACGATGAAGCGCGATGCAAGCCGGATGCGAGGCGCGCGCCCTTTCGTGTTTGCCAACCTGCGTGAACGCAAAGGCTTGACCGAAATTATTACTCTGGTGAGAGAAATCGGCGGTCTGCGTCAGGCGGAGGTTTTGGAGGGTGTAGGGCAAATGTAACGCCCGCAAGACGTCCAGCATCACAGCAATCATTGTATCAATTTCCCGCAGACTTCCGCCGCCAGCGAGACTTGTGGTGACCAATGTGGAAAATGATTGCGAAACCGTATCCTGATTGAAAGCAAGCCTTGCGTCATGCTTTTTGCAAGATGACACATGCGAATGTTTGACGTCTGGCACATCAATCAAACGGATATCATCAACCTGTTCTGCGCGGCCGCACTGGTGCGCTCGACCGCTTGCCAATCGGGCTCTACGGCAAGGGCAGCTTCTGCTGTTGAATACCAAATCGGGAGAGTGCTACGGAGTTCGGCAACGCCTCTCAGATGTCCGTCGACAAAAGCGCCGCACATAATACTGTGGTGGCGAAAGATGCTGCGGGCATAGGCTGCCCCCCGTTGTCTTTTGCCGCCGTATATACTGGTATACTGGCTTACCCGGGGAGGAGCGAGGGCCAGCAATCTTGATGAATTTCTGATGCGACATCTCTTTGGCGCATTTGATTTCGTTGACCTCTTTCGCTGCTGCCCTAATCGCAGGACATGAGCTTTTTCGCGTGGGCCGGGACATCGGATCGCGAGATGCCAGTCTGTGCGAGTTTTTGGTCGCTTATACGTGCAAGCACCGACATCATCCGGGCGGTCTGGAATATCTTTAACGCTGACCCTGCGCCTGTGACTGATGGTGCCCAACCTCAAGCCAGCTGGCAGGGCACCTTATAAGATGTGATAGCTGAACCGCAGCTTTTTGCATGTTATGCGCTATAAGCTGTCTCCCGCGCCAGTCTGCGGATATGGCTTCGCGGAATCCCTACATCAGCCAGCTCCCGATCCGTGAGCGCCGAAAGCTCATGAATTGTGTTTCGATAGACCTTGTGGCGTTCGAGAGAGAGGTGCAGTTGGTCGCGTTTATGGTGAAAGAATGTGCGCAGAGCATCCAGAATGACCTCTGCCGCATTCCTTGAGCGTGTTATAGCCATGATCTTGCCTCACTCCATTTCTTTTGCTGCAGTGCAGTATTTATGCTGCACTGCAAGGATGGACGGCTTTGGCCGCGCTCTCAACTTCTCAATTTGGCATAGCTGCCATGCCGGGATGGAAAGGGTAAATTGGTGAGTTATGGATATTTCAGCGCAAATGTTGATCTTCGCAACTGTTGTCGAGCAAGGCAGCATCTCGGCCGCCGCACGGTTGATGGGGCAAACGCCATCAGCAGTCAGCAAACAGATCGGGTTGCTTGAGGATCACGCTCATTACCGTCTGCTCAATCGGTCCAGGACTGGTGTATCACCGACACAGGAAGGTCAGGACTTCTATGAGAAATGCAAGGCGATGGCCGATAAGTTCAAGGAAGCCGAAGCGCTGATCCTGAACCTCGACGGAACTCCCCGTGGCAAGCTCAAGATCGTCTGCACGGTTGCATTTGGGAAATCACGGCTTATCCCGGCACTGCCGACGTTCATGATAGACAACCCGGAAGTTGACGTCTCGTTGGAATTGACGGACCGGGAGGTCGATTTACAGGCCGAGGGGTTTGACGCCGCCATATGTTTTGACGCGCAGGGCAAGAACCCTGACGCTGTGGTGCGCCGCATCATGCAGAGCAGCCGAGTCCTGTGTGCGGCACCTTCGTATCTTGAGCGTTGCGGAACTCCGGCAGACTTTGCCGCATTGACCGACCACAATTGCCTCAGGATCTCTGGAAACAGCAGGCGAAACATCTGGAACGGCGGCGCACTTTGCGAAGGACAGTGCATTGAGGCGCAAGGCACCTTCGAGGGTAACAGCGCCGATGTCATCTTTCGGGCAGCCATTGCCGGTGTGGGTATCGCGCGCTTGCCTTGGTACATGGCTGATCAGAAATTCCGCTCAGGTGAGCTTGTCCATGTCCTGCCTAGATATTCACCCCCCAGCACCGATATTGTCGTGTTGTTCGCAGAACGGCGCAATCTTGCGCCGAAAACCAGGGCATTCGTCGATTTTCTGGTCCGTGAATTCCATGATGCGCCTGACAACCCTCGCGACCAGATCGCAATTGCCGGAGCTTGATGGTTCTGGAGAGTATGAAAGATGACCCAATACACAACTGACGAAGCAAGAGAGCTTTCTGAACGGCTGAACCCGGGGATGGAGAAAGCACTGACCGAAGGGTATGGGCACCTATTGCCGCAGGTGGCTGAGGGTGTCGTCGATTTTGTCTGTGGTCGGCAATACGCACGCAACGGCCTGTCGCTGCAGGGCGGTTTCCCGGCGGCGATCAATGCTCTAAACGCCGCACTTGAGTATTTGAAACCGAGAGAGGCGAAAACTGATATGACCTCCACAGAAAACAAGCGTGCCCCTTGTTTCAGTTGTCCCGGAGCGATCCTGTGACAACGACTGACACCCTGACGATTGTGGTTGTTGAGGAGGACCGTGATCGCGCGATTGCGATTGTCGATGCGCTCAAGAATGCATCGGATTGCGATGTTGTCGTCATTGGAGGGTCCAGCGGTCTGGCCCGCAAGATTGCGGCCCATGCGCCGGATATCGTGCTGATCGACATCGACAATCCAACCCGCGACATGATGGAGGAACTGACATTGGCATCCGGCCCTCTGGAGCGTCCTGTCGCCATGTTCGTTTCCGGCGCAGCAGGCGGTTTGGCAAAGGCCGCCATAGAAGCAGGCGTTTCGGCATATGTCGTCGATGGCCTGTCGCCGAACCGTATCAAGCCCGTATTGGATACCGCGATTGCGCGATTTGCGATGGTCCGCCAGATGCGAAGCGAATTGGCCGAGACCCGTCGCGCTCTTGAAGAACGCAAGGTTATTGATCGGGCCAAGGGCCAGTTGATGAAGGCCAAGGGGATTGATGAGGGTGCGGCTTATGCCCTGCTGCGCAAAGCAGCAATGGATCAGGGGCGGCGGGTTGCCGATATTGCAGACGCCCTGGTCACCGCATCGGGTCTATTGGGATGAAGTCGGTAACCCTACCAGTTGCCTTCATGCCGCTCGTGGATGCGGCTCCGCTCATCATCGCGCAGGAAATGGGATTTGCCGAAGCAGAAGGAATAGCGCTTGATCTGATCGCCGCTCCATCGTGGTCTTCGGTGCGCGATATGCTGGCCATTGGTCGGGTGGATGCCGCGCATATGCTGTCGCCGCAGCCGATCGCAATGGCGATGGGGCTTGGCGGTGTGGCAACGCAAGTGTCCGCGGTTTCGGTCCTTTCGGTAAACGGCAACGTAATCGGTGTCGGCAAACGGCTTGAAGAGCGGTTGCGACATATCGGGTTCGAGTTTGATTTCTCTGATCCACTTCGTGCAGCCGAAGCCCTCGCGCAGGTCAGCCATGAACCTATTGTCTTTGGTGTACCGTTTCCGTTTTCCATGCATGTTCAACTTTTGCGATACTGGAGCCGGGCCTCAGCGCTTGGGTCGGATGGCGTTGCGATACGGACCGTGCCTCCGCCGCTGATGGCGCGCGCGTTGGCAAATGGTGAAGTAGATGCTTTTTGTGTCGGTGAACCCTGGGGGTCGGTGGCTGTTGAACAAGGTTCGGGCGCGCTTTTGTTGCCAGGCAATGCGATCTGGAGCTTTGCCCCCGAGAAGGTTCTGGCCGCAAGAACCGATTGGGCAGAGACGGAGCCGGATCTGTTGGGCCGTCTGATGCGCGCTGTCTGGAAGGCGGGTCGCTGGTTGGCAGCCCCGGATGTCCGCGCCGCAGCCAGCGATGTGCTGTCACGCAAAGCGTATCTTGATATGCCGTCTGAACTTATTGATCGCGCCCTTTCGGGAAATCTGACGCTTTCTGGCCAGGGCGAGCAACGTCACGTCGAGGGGTTTCTCGAATTTCATCAAGGGGCGGCCAGTTTTCCGTGGCGCAGCCAAGCCAGATGGATCGCGCAACAATTGCGCAAATCGGTAGGTGGCGAGGGCAATTTCAACGCCGATGACATTGCAAGGGTGTTCCGCTCAGACCTGCACCGTATGCATCTGAGCAGTCTGAATCCTGACCTGCCGGGTGCCTCCGAAAAGGTTGAAGGCGCGATTCCCCATGCGATGCCGGTGGCGTCTGCCGGGGGGGCGCTGACTCTGCTGCGGAACCAGTTCTTTGATGGCCAAATATTCGATCCCGCACTGTTTTGAATGAATACTTCCATTAAATATCAATATCTTGAGGGAAGTTATAAATAAATCTCCAACTTTTACTTGAGTTTCCGCTGCGTTGCAGCATACTTGTTCATGCATCCACAACGGTGTGGATCGCAATGAATTTTTTCCCAATGACAGGGACGCTCTGAGCAAGGTCGCTCGCTTTCTGCCGATGATTTCGGCGGTCAGTGATCGGCCTTTTTTGCGTTTTTCCCGGTCCTTCTCTCCATCGACCGGCTACCACCAAAGGATCAAACATGAGACGATTCCTCCTCGGCCTCGCCGCCACAACCGCACTGTTTAGCCAGGCATCTGCCGAATTGCTGGATCTTGAAAAAGACGAACTGAAGTTCGGCTTCATCAAGCTGACCGATATGGCCCCGCTCGCTGTGGCCTATGAGCAGGGCTACTTTCTTGACGAAGGCCTCTTCGTGACGCTTGAGGCGCAGGCCAACTGGAAGGTTCTGCTGGACGGTGTGATCGACGGGCAGCTCGACGGCGCGCATATGTTGGCAGGGCAGCCGCTGGCCGCCACCATCGGCTATGGCACCGAAGCCCATATCGTGACGCCGTTCTCAATGGATCTGAACGGCAACGGCATCACGGTCTCCAATGAGGTCTGGGACATGATGCGCCCGCATATCCCATCAATGGACGATGGCCGCCCACAACACCCGATTTCAGCACAAGCCCTGGTGCCGGTGATTGAAGATTTCAACGCCAAGGGCGAGCCTTTCAACATGGGGATGGTCTTCCCCGTATCGACTCACAACTATGAGTTGCGTTATTGGCTAGCTGCGGGCGGTATCAATCCGGGGTATTACAGCCCCGAGAATATCTCCGGTCAGATCGCTGCAGACGTCTTTTTGTCGGTCACACCCCCACCCCAAATGCCCGCAACGCTCGAAGCCGGGACAATCCACGGCTATTGCGTGGGCGAGCCTTGGAACCAGCAGGCGGTATTCAAGGGCATCGGCGTTCCGGTCATCACCGACTACCAGATTTGGAAGAACAACCCCGAAAAGGTGTTTGGCCTGACAGATGCATTTGTCGCCGAGCATCCCAACACAACCAAAGCCGTCGTTCGGGCGCTGATCCGTGCGGCGATGTGGCTTGACGAGAACGACAACGCCAACCGCCCCGAAGCTGTCGAAATTCTGAGCCGCTCCGAATATGTGGGCGCAGATCAAGATGTGATCGCAAACTCCATGACCGGGTTCTTTGAGTTTGAAAAAGGCGACAAGCGCGACATCCCCGATTTCAATGTCTTCTTTCGCCACAACGCGACCTATCCCTATTACTCCGATGCGATCTGGTATCTGACACAGATGCGTCGCTGGGGTCAGATTGCCGAACCGCAGAGCGATGAATGGTTCAAAGAAGTTGCCGCCAGCGTCTATCGCCCGGATATCTACCTTGAGGCCGCGCGCTCGCTTGTGGCTGAGGGTCTTGCGAATGAAGCGGATTTCCCGTTCGGCAGCGACGGCTTCAAAGAGCCAACGCCCGCTGCGGACATCATCGACGCCATTCCCTTCGATGGGCGCACGCCCAACGCCTATCTTGAAAGCCTGCCGATCGGCTTGAAGAGCACGCAGACAGTCGTCGGTGATCAGATTCAAGGCTAGGTCGCAAACGTGGGGGCGACCCGGTTCGCCCTCTCCCCCAATATTTCGCAGGAGACAGGTCAATGAGCACTGCCGACCCCGAATTCACCGTTGATGCCGCGCGCGAGGCCCGCCGTGCACGTCGCTTTACCCGGATCAATACCGCCGACAAGTGGTTTCAGATCATCGGCCTGTCCTGGCTGACACCCATCCTCAAGGCCGCTGCCGGGGACAACCCCAAGGCGCAGATTGGTGAGGTTTGGCGTCTCTTGGGTGTGCCCTTGCTGGCGATTGCCGGGTTCCTGACGCTCTGGTCGGTGCTGGCCCCAACTGTGCAGACCTCACTTGGCGCGATCCCGGGACCGGCGCAGGTCTGGAGCGAAGCGGTGAACCTGCATAAAGATGCGCAGGCAAAAGCAGAGTCGCGCGCCAAGTTCGAAACGCAAGTGGCAACGCTGAATGAACGTCGGATCGAGCAGGGTAAAGAGCCGGTCCAGCGCGCCTACACCGGTGCTCCAAGTTATTACAGCCAAATCTGGACGTCGATCAAAACGGTGTTCTTCGGCTTTTTGATTGCCAGCGCCGTTGCCATTCCGCTTGGCATTGCGGCGGGCCTGTCACCAACGGCCAATGCGGCCCTGAACCCGGTGATCCAGATCTTCAAACCTGTTTCGCCGCTGGCGTGGTTGCCGATTGTGACGATGGTGGTATCTGCGGTTTACACCAATTCCGACGGCCTGTTTGCCAAAAGTTTTCTGACCTCGGCGATCACAGTTACCTTGTGTTCCCTTTGGCCCACTCTGATCAACACAGCGCTGGGCGTGTCGAGTATCGACAAGGATCTGGTCAACGTTTCCAAGGTGCTCAAAATGAACACCTGGACCAAGATCACCAAACTGGTCCTGCCCTCGGCGCTGCCGCTGATTTTCACCGGGCTGCGCCTGAGCCTCGGTGTTGGCTGGATGGTGCTGATTGCCGCCGAAATGCTGGCGCAAAACCCCGGTCTGGGCAAATTCGTCTGGGATGAATTTCAGAACGGGTCTTCCAGTTCGCTGGCCAAAATCATGGTCGCGGTGTTGACCATCGGCATCATCGGCTTCCTGCTGGACCGCGTGATGTTCGCGCTGCAATCGCTCTTTACCTTCACGAACAACCGGTGAGCGATATGAGCATTCTCAAACTTGAAAACGTCTCGCAAAGTTTCGGCACCGGCACCCATGCCACCCACGTTCTGAAAAATATCGACCTTGAGGTAAAAGAAGGCGAGTTCCTTGTTCTTCTTGGTTTCTCAGGGACCGGCAAGACCACGCTGATTAACCTGATGGCGGGGCTGGAACAGCCCAGCAAAGGTAAAATCACTTATCGCGGCAAGCCCATCACGGGTCCGGGGCCAGAGCGAGGTGTGATCTTTCAAAGCTATTCGCTCATGCCTTGGCTGACGGTCAGCGGCAATGTGGGGCTGGCGGTCGATACTGTCTTTCCCAATCTTAGCAAGGCTGCAAAGGCCGAAAAAGTCGCTCATTATGTCAACATGGTGGGTCTTGACCACGCGGCCAGCCGCCGCCCGGCCGAACTGTCCGGGGGGATGCGGCAACGGGTCAACGTGGCGCGTGCACTGGCGATGAACCCGGAAATGCTTTTGCTGGACGAACCGCTCAGCGCATTGGATGCCCTGACCCGCGCCAATCTGGCGGATGAGATCGAACGGATCTGGCAGGCGGATAAAAAGACCTGCGTTCTAATCACCAATGATGTGGACGAGGCGATCATCCTTGCAGACCGGATCATCGCGCTGAACCCTGATGGCACATTGGGTCAAGAGTTTAGCGTTACCATCCCGCGTCCGCGTGACCGGATGGATATGAACACCAACGACACGTTCAAACACCTACGCGCGGATGTCACCAAATACCTTATGGATGTCGGCATCGAGGCCAAGGTCGAAGGCACACGCCATTTGCCTGACGTGACCCCCATTCACGGGATTCCGGCGGCTGTGTCCAATGCCCAGAAGGGCGCGATCCAGCATCGCTATCTGGACTTCAGCCAGCTCCATAAGGTCTACCCGACCCCAAAGGGCCCGTTAACCGTTGTTGAGGCGTTCAATCTCAAGGTCGAACGCGGCGAGTTCATCTCGCTGATCGGGCATTCGGGCTGCGGCAAGTCAACAGTGCTGACTATGGCTGCGGGTCTGAACGAGACATCCAAGGGCGCGATTGTACTGGACGGCAAGCATGTCAACGGTGCCGACCCGGAACGCGCGGTCGTGTTCCAGTCGCCCAACCTGTTCCCATGGCTAACCGCCAAAGAGAACGTGGCGATCGGGGTGGACAAGGTCTATCCCCGTGCCAGTCAAGCGGAACGCCAGGACGTGGTTGAATACTATCTGGAACGCGTCGGTCTGGGCGACACCATGAATAAGCCGGCCAGTGACCTTTCCAACGGTATGCAGCAACGTGTCGGCATCGCCCGCGCCTTTGCGCTCAGCCCCAAGCTGCTGCTGCTGGATGAGCCTTTCGGCATGCTCGACAGCCTGACACGCTGGGAATTGCAGGAAGTGCTGATGGAGGTCTGGTCCCGCACCAAAGTTACCGCGATTTGCGTGACCCATGACGTGGACGAAGCGATCCTGCTGGCAGACCGCGTCGTGATGATGACCAACGGGCCGCAAGCGACCATTGGCAAGATCACCAAAGTCGATCTGCCCCGCCCGCGCACCCGCAAGGCTCTGCTTCAACACCCCGATTATTATGCCTACCGGCAGGAGGTTCTCGACTTCCTTGAGGAGTACGAACATGGCGCGAAGCCAAAGACACCAACCCCAAAATCCATCGCAGCGGAGTGACAAGATGAAACAGAAACTCGTCGTGATCGGTGCTGGCATGGCCTCTGGCCGGGCTATTGAACACCTTGTAGAGACAGCGCCAGACGCGTTTGAGATCACGCTCTTCAACGCAGAAAAACGCGGGAACTACAACCGCATCATGCTCAGCCCTGTATTGTCGGGTGAGAAGGCCTATGCCGACATCGTCACCCATGACGAAGGATGGTACGCGGCGCATGGCGTGCATTGCCGGTTCGGCGAGCACGTTGTCGGGATCGACCCGGAGATGAAAGTGGTCGTGGGCGAGAACGGCCACATGCCCTATGACAAGTTGATCATCGCCACGGGGTCCGCACCGTTCATCATTCCAGTTCCCGGCAGGGATCTGCCCGGCGTGATCACCTACCGTGATCTGGATGACACCAATGCGATGATTTCTGCCGCTGAGAAAGGTGGCAAGGCCGTGGTTGTCGGCGGTGGCCTGCTGGGGTTGGAAGCGGCGGCTGGTCTGGCGGAGCGCGGTATGGAAGTCACCGTTGTTCACCTGATGGGCCACCTGATGGAGCGGCAGTTGGACGAAGCCGCTGGCTATCTCTTGCGCGGCGATCTCGAAAGCCGTGGCATTACGATCCGGACGCAAGCCTCGACCAAAGCGATCGTTGGTGATGGCCGCGCCGAAGCAGTCCTGTTGGAAGGCGATGAGACCCTGCCTGCCGATCTGGTTGTCATGGCTGTTGGCATTCGGCCCGAAACGCGGCTTGCAACTGACGCCGGCCTTGAAGTGGCGCGGGGGATCGAGGTGAATGCCCAGATGCAGACCTCGGACCCGGATATTTTCGCGGTGGGCGAATGTGTCGAGTTTGACGGCAATCTCTTTGGTCTGGTGGCACCGCTTTATGATCAGGCAAAGGTACTTGCCCGGACACTTATGGGTGAGGAGGATGCCTTTGTCGTCAAGGACACGGCGACCAAGCTCAAGGTCACGGGCTGCGATCTGTTCAGTGCCGGTGATTTTGCCGATGGTGAGGGCCGGGAGGATATCGTTCTGCGTGACCCTTCACGCGGCATCTATAAACGGCTGGTGATTCAGGACGACCGCCTGATCGGTGCTGTCATGTATGGCGACACCGCAGACGGCAATTGGTTCTTCCAGTTGATCAAGGACGGTACGGAAATCGAGGAGATGCGGGAAACGCTGATCTTCGGCCCTTCGTTTCAAGGAGGCGATACCGCGGACCCGCTCTCAGCCGTTGCAGCATTGTCGCGTGACGCGGAAATCTGTGGCTGCAACGGCATTTGCAAAGGCACCATCGTGGATGCAATCGAAGGCGGCGCGAGTGATCTTGGTATGGTTCGGGCCGCGACCAAAGCCAGTGCGTCTTGTGGCACCTGCACCGGATTGGTCGAACAGTTGTTGCAAGTCACGCTTGGCGATGACTTTGAGATGCCCGCCGCGCAACCGATCTGCACCTGTTGCGACCTCACCCATGAAGACGTGCGCCGCCTGATCAAAAGCAAAGAGTTGAAAAGTCAGGACGCTGTCTGGCAGGAGCTTGGCTGGAAAACCCGCAATGGCTGTCACGTCTGCCGCCCGGCGGTGAACTTCTACTTGCTGGCCGACTGGCCACTGGAATACCGCGACGACCCACAAAGCCGGTTTGTCAATGAGCGCAAGCACGCCAATATTCAAAAAGACGGCACTTTCAGTGTCGTGCCGCGCATGTGGGGCGGGATCACCAACCCCACCGAGTTGCGCGCCATCGCTGATGCGGCCGAAAAATACGATGTGCCGACCGTCAAGGTGACCGGTGGGCAAAGGATCGACTTGTTGGGTGTCAAAGGCGAAGACCTTCCCTTCATCTGGGCCGATTTGAACAAGGTCGGCCTGGTTTCGGGGCACGCTTACTCCAAAGGGCTGCGCACGGTGAAAACTTGCGTTGGCACAGACCATTGCCGCTTTGGCACGCAAGACAGTACCGGGCTTGGTATCAAGCTGGAGCAGGTCCTTTGGGGGTCATGGACGCCACATAAGGTCAAGCTGGGAGTGTCGGGCTGTCCACGCAACTGCGCCGAAGCGACCTGCAAGGACATCGGCATCATCTGCGTTGACAGCGGCTATCAGATCAGTGTCGCAGGGGCTGCGGGCATGGACCTGAAGGAAACCGAGGCTCTGGGCGTTGCCGACACCGAGCAGGAGGCCATCGACCTGACCATCGCCTTTGTTCAACTGTACCGCGAGAACGCCAAATACCTTGATCGTGCCTACAAATGGGTCGCCAAGGTGGGGCTTGATTGGGTCAAGGCGCGGGTTGTGAACGATCTGGATGAACGCGCGCGCCTGATCGAGGCATTTGAACTGAGCCAGTCGATCTATCGCCGCGATCCCTGGGCGGACCAGACGAAAGCGGCGGCGGCATTCCAACCCCTGGCCGATCTGACATTGGAGGCGGCGGAATGAGCTGGATTGATATCGGAGCTATCGAAGACATCCCCCTGCGCGGTGCGCGCAAGATCAAGACGGCCCTTGGCTGTGTCGCGATCTTTCGTACCGGTGAGCAAGAGATTTTTGCCGCATCAAACCTTTGCCCCCACAAAGGCGGGCCATTGTCCGAAGGGATCATTCATGATCAATCCGTCACCTGTCCGCTGCACAACTGGGTATTTGATCTCAACACCGGGCAGGCACAGGGAGAAGACGGGTCTATATCCACATTCCCCGTTGAAATCCGCGACGACCGCATATGGCTCGACAGCACGGAACTGGCCAAGCGGAGTGCGGCGTGATGGTTGAAACCGCAGCGCCCGCAATACGTTCGACCTGCCCCTATTGCGGGGTGGGGTGTGGTGTGCTGTTGCGCCCGAATGCACAGGGTGGTGTGGAGGTGCAAGGCGACCCCGATCACCCAGCCAATTACGGGCGATTATGTTCCAAGGGATCAGCCCTTGGCGAGACCGTCGGGGTGCAGGAGCGGCTGCTGACGCCGCGTGTTGACGGGCATTCAACAGATTGGGACACGGCGCTGCAACTTGTTGCTGACCGGTTTTCGCAGACTGTCGCGGAATATGGACCCGATAGCGCAGCCTTCTATGTGTCGGGCCAATTGCTGACCGAAGATTACTATGTCGCCAATAAGCTGATGAAAGGCTTTATTGGCTCGGCCAATATCGACACAAACTCAAGGCTTTGCATGGCGTCATCTGTGGCGGGGCACAAACGCGCCTTTGGCAGTGACACCGTGCCCGGAACCTATGAAGACATTGATGAGGCCGATCTTGTTGTGCTGGTGGGCTCTAACCTTGCGTGGTGCCATCCGGTGCTTCATCAGCGTCTTTTGGCAGCACGCAAAACCCGTGGCACCAAGATTGTCGTGATCGACCCACGCCGCACCGCCAGTTGTCATAAGGCAGACCTGCATCTTGCCTTGCAGCCGGGGGCAGATGTGGCTCTGTTCAATCGGTTGTTGGTCACGCTGCATGAAAACGGTGCGTTGGATCAGGACTACCTTGCACACACCACAGGACTTGACGCCGCCTTGGAGACCGCGAGAGGCGACACCGCCTCGGCGACCGGATTGTCCGAGGCCGAAGTTGACGCGTTTTGTGATCTTTGGATGCGCACCGAAAAGGTGGTGACGATCTATTCTCAGGGGGTGAACCAGTCTACCTCGGGCGTTGACAAGGTCAACGCGATCCTGAATTGCCATCTTGCCACAGGCCGCATTGGCAAGCCCGGCATGGGCCCGTTTTCTGTGACCGGACAACCCAATGCAATGGGTGGCCGCGAGGTTGGCGGGCTGGCCAATATGCTGGCCTGTCATCTTGATCTGGAAAACGCCGATCACCGCGCCGCTGTGGGACAGTTCTGGGGCGCGCCATCGGTTCCCGACAGCCCCGGCCTTAAGGCCGTTGATATGTTTCGCGCCGTCGCCAGTGGGCAGATCAAGGCGCTTTGGATCATTCACACCAATCCGGCCGTGACTATGCCCGAGGCAGATATGGTGCGCGCTGCCATCGCGGGCTGCCCGTTTACCGTGGTCAGCGACATCACCGACCAAACAGACACAGCGCGGCTGGCAAATATCTTGCTGCCCGCCACCGCCTGGGCCGAAAAAGACGGCAGCGTCACCAACTCGGACCGCACCATCAGCCGCCAAAGGCGCGTGCTGCCCGCCCCCGGAGAGGCGCGCCCGGATTGGGATATCCTTGCCGAAGTCGGCAGGCGCATGGGCTTTGCCAAGGCATTCGACTACGCCAATGAGGCCGAGATTTTCCGCGAGCACGCGGCATTGTCAGGCATTGCGGGGCAGTTGGGGCGCGATTTCGATATTTCCATGTTGGCTACCATCTCTGATACAAACTACGCGGAGCTGGCGCCACAAATCTGGCCGGTTTCCAAAGCACGCCAGGGCGGGCGGTTCTTTGCTGACGGTGGCTTCTATCACCCCGATGGCAAAGCCCGCCTGTTGCCGGTGTCCTGGAAACCCCCTGCTGCGCGGACGAGCGGTCGCTACCCTTTCCGCCTGAACACCGGGCGCACGCGGGATCAGTGGCACACGATGACCCGCTCTGGTCTCAGCCCGCGCCTGTCAGCACATCTGGCGGAACCGTTTCTCGAAATTCATCCCGATGATGCCCGCGATCTTGGCCTCAATCCTGCCGATCTGCTGCGGATGACCAGCGCCACGGGCACTGCCATCCTGCGTGCCCTCATCACCGATGCGGTGCAGCCCGGTCAAGTCTTTGCACCGATGCATTGGACTGGTGAAACAGCCCCATCTGCCCGAATAGATGCGCTTGTCGCGGCGGCCTGTGATCCGGTCTCGGGGCAGCCCGAGAGCAAGGCCAGCGTGGTGGACGTAAAGCGCTACGACGCAAGCTGGTACGGGTTTGCCGTCTCGTCTCAGCCAATGGCGCTGACCAGTGACTACTGGGCGCTGGCGCGCACGGCAAACGGCTACCGCGCCGAGCTTGCAGGATCAAACACAGTCAGCGATTGGACTTTGGAAGCGCAGCGCCTTTTCGGCCACTCCGAAAGCGAGGTGTCGTCAATCATCGACGTCGCCCGTGGCACCGCCCGCATCGTCTTGAGCGAGGATGGCCTCCTGATCGGGGCACTTTTTGTTTCGCGCAAGCCCGTCGCTGTTATGCGCGATTATCTCACCTTCCTGCCCGGAACCGGGGCACCGGATGCCCTGTCTGGACGTCCGGCAAGCGACGCGCCAAATCCGGGGCCCATTCTCTGTTCGTGCTTTGGTGTTGGCGTGAACACCATTGTAAACGCCATCGAGATGCAGGGACTGATGTCGGTGGACACCGTCGGTGAAGCGCTTGGTGCAGGCACGAACTGTGGCTCTTGCAGGCCGGAAATTGCGGCTCTGCTGCAAAGCGTCACGCAGAAGGAAGCCGCCGAATGAGCCTTGCGGATCATGTGCGCACTTTGGGGCGTGGCCCGGGCCGGTCAAGGTCACTGACGCAGGACGAGGCGTTTGATGCCATGTTCCAGATGCTGGATGATGACGCCGCGCCAGAGGCGGTGGACGCGCTTTTGATGCTGCTGCGGATGAAGGGCGAAGCGGCGAGCGAGATTGCTGGCTTGGTGGTCGGCGCGCAAAGCGCTTGCCGCAATGTGCCACGGACAAGGCGCCGTGCTTTCTGGGCATGGGTGTTCAATAACACACTACGGGGTGCCTGGATGCGCGGTTCGGAACGCCATGCCGCCAAGGGTATCAAGGACGCGATCGCCCATGACGGTTCCCCCCGAGAAGCGGCGACCGGCCACATCGCTTTGGTCGGTGCGGGGCCCGGCGCACGCGATCTTTTGACCCTGCGCGCGGTGCAGCGCCTGCGCGAAGCCGATGTGATCTTTTACGACAGGCTTGTTGACCAAGAGGTGCTGGAGTTGGCCCGTCGTGATGCGGAGCGGGTTTTTGTCGGCAAACATGTCGGCGCACATCGCTGGCCGCAGGACCGCATCAACAGCATGATCGTTGCGGAAGCCTGCAAGGGTCGGCGCGTGGTCCGGCTGAAATCCGGCGATCCCGGTGTGTTTGGCCGCGCCGCAGAAGAAATTGCAGCCGCCCGTGCTGCGAGTATCCCGGTAGAACTTGTGCCCGGCGTCACCGCCGCCTGCGCGGCCGGTGCCAGTCTGACCCGTAGTCTGACAGAGCGTGGGGTTGCAGATACGCTCATACTGGCCACAGGCACCGGCTACGCCGATGATCCGACGCCGCAAAGCACCCGACTGTCCGGCCCCGGCACGGTCACAGCTCTGTATATGTCCGTGCGCCAAGCCGCACGACTTGCTGATCTCTGGATAAGTCAGGGCATCCCGCCCGACAGCCGGGTCGACATTTGCGCGGATGTTTCAAAACTCGGCGAGCGTCATGTCCGCGCAACGGTTTTGTCGATGGCTGAAAGCATAAGCAAGCACGGCATCACAGGATGTGCAGTCCTGCTGGTGACGTGGCCAAAACAGGTTGCCATGACTCAATCAGAACCGCTTGCTGTGGCGTAGCGCGATGGATGCGATCCACGGTGATATAGGGGCACCTCACTGGTTGGCTCCGGGAACCCGATCTTGTCCGGGTCGGCCTGCATCGTTTTCGTCTTTCATCAGTTTGCTATTAGTTGCAAGTCTAACTGATGTGATCTCAATTACCCTGCAAGTGCCATTCCTGCTCGGGGGCGTCTTGCGCTGCGCGAAGGGGCGCGGCTTGCGCAGATCACAGAGGCCGAGGTGGTTTTGCTGGCGGTGGTCGAGACGGTCGCCGGCAACGCACT
>JAPHRE010000017.1 GCA_026195905.1 Pseudopelagicola sp.
CGGCAACGGCAACGGCACGGAGACAGGAACGGCAGGGAAGTCCGTTTGGGTGATGCGCGACGCGATGCCAGTCGAAGTTGCGGTGGTGACCGGCGAGAGCGATGGTAGCGTGACGGCGATCCTTGAGGGCGCGCTGACGGTTGGTGATAAGGTCATCACGGATCGGATTGATGCAGAATAGTAAAGTGACCCCTCTCATCTCGCTTCGGGGCATCACGCGGGTCTATGGAATGGGCGAAGCCGAGGTGCGCGCTCTGGATGGTGTTGATCTTGATGTAAAGGCGGGGGAATTTGTCGCCATTATGGGGCCGTCCGGGTCGGGCAAATCCACGGCGATGAATGTCATGGGGTGCCTCGATAGCCCAACCTCGGGGCAGTATCATTTCAACGGTGTCGAGGTGGCCGGTCTTGATCAGGACCAGCGCGCGCTTTTGCGGCGGCATTATCTTGGGTTCATTTTTCAGGGCTACAACCTCTTGCCGCGCACCTCGGCGCTTCAGAATGTGGAGCTTCCGCTTATCTACAAGGGAGTGCGGCGGGACGAGCGCGAGGCGCGGGCGCTTGAGGCGCTTGATAAGGTCGGGCTGGCGGAGCGGGCGCATCACGACCCCTCGGAGCTTTCGGGCGGACAGCAACAACGGGTTGCGATTGCGCGGGCGCTGGCGGGCGATCCCAAGGTGATCCTTGCCGATGAGCCGACAGGCAACCTTGATACGAAACGGTCGAGCGAGATCATGGAGTTGATGCAGGCGCTCAACCGCGAGGAGGGGCTGACCATTGTCATGGTCACGCATGAAGAAGACATGGCGGAATATGCGGATCGTTTGATCTGGATGGTGGATGGCAAGGTCGCCTTTGACCGGGCCACCCAAAAAGGGGGCAAGTGATGCTCTGGGAGACTTTCAAGCTCGCGCTTCAGGCGATTTTGCGCAATCCGATGCGATCCTTTCTGACGGTGCTTGGGGTGGTGATCGGGGTGGCGGCAGTCATTGCGATGGTCACGATCGGGGCCGGGTCTTCGGCACAGGTCACATCGGATGTTGAAACGCTTGGGGCGAAACGCCTGATGCTGACGCCCGGTCAGGCGCGGATGGGGCCAAGCAGCCCCGGCACAACGGCGCGGGCCTTTGATCTTGGGGATGTGGACCAGCTTGAAAGTGAGCTTTCGAGCATCGCGACAGCCGCCCCCGCAGCGTCAGGCCAGCAGGTCGTGGTTTATGGCAACGAGAATTACCGCACCACCGTGACAGGCACCGATGGGCGCTATCTTTTGGCGTCGGAGTGGGAAATTGCCTCGGGGCGGAAGTTTACCTCGGCTGAGGAGCGGGGACGGTCGGTTTGTATTCTCGGGCAGACGGTCGTGGACGAATTATTCGCCACGGCAGACCCAATTGGCGAGGATATTCGCATCAAATCTCTGTCTTGTGAGGTGATCGGGGTTCTTGAGGCCAAGGGCGCGTCGTCCTTTGGCACCGATCAGGACGATCTTATCCTGATGCCGTTCAAGACCTATGCGCGCCGCATTGCCGGATCGTCGGATGTGCCGATGATCTATCTTGCGATGCGGGACGGGGTTTCGACGGACAGGGCGATAAGCGATGTTTCGGCGCTGTTGCGCGAAATCCGGCGGGTGCGCCCCGGCGAGACGGATGATTTTACCGTGCGCAGCATGGAACAGCTTGCGACGATGCTCTCCGGGATCAACAGCGTGTTGACCGGGCTTTTGTCGGCGGTGGCGGCGGTGTCGCTTTTGGTTGGCGGGATCGGGATCATGAATATCATGCTGGTGTCGGTCACCGAACGCACACGCGAGATCGGTATTCGCATGGCCGTCGGTGCGCAGGCCGGGCAGGTCTTGTTACAGTTCCTCGTCGAGGCGATTGTGCTTTCGGCGCTAGGCGGGGCGCTTGGGATTGTGCTTGGCCTTGGGTTGGCGGCGGTGGGGGCGCAGCTTTTGAGCATTCCGTTCATCCCCGACCTGAGCATCATCGCGCTTGCGTTTGCCTTTTCGGCAGTGGTTGGTGTTGTGTTTGGGTATTTCCCGGCCCGCGCGGCGGCACGGCTCGACCCGATTGAGGCGCTACGTCACCAGTAAAACGACCCGCTGCGTTGAGCGCGCGGCGGTATTTACCGTTGCTGCGGTGGCTCTGGGAAAGGCGCTGCATAACTGCGATACGTCAAGAAACCACCCTGGAGTTTGACCTGCTCAATGCGTCCGCCTCTGCGAACAAACGCGCGATTGCGCCAAAGGGCGTTTGGCCAAGCGTTGAATATGCGTCTCTGAACAATTCGCTTCCATCGGAACCAAGTCGGCGTATGGATTTCCGCCCCATTTGTATGCGCGCCATAGTCGCGGTTGCTACCCGTAATCACCTCCGGCAATCTTGCGCGCTCATTTTCTGAAAGGTGAACCCCCTGCACGGCAATCGCGGGATCGGCCTGATACATGCTCCAGCCTGCGCGGGGCTCAAACATGAGCAAGTCAATCGCGCGACTGTACGTCTCTGTTTCTTCCAGTAAACGTTCCGCTCCACGGCGCGATAGCATGTAAGCGCCGCTGCTATACAGGGTCTGATGCAACGGTCGGACGGATACCGTGCCACAGGCGATTGGCGTGCCAAGTCTTACCTTTTCAGGAACGCCATCCAGCTTGACGACGCTGAACTTGAGCGGACTTCCAGCAATTTCAGAAATCGCGGAGGAAAACCCTGGCGTAAAGACCATGTCATCTTCAAGAAACACAGCGCAGTCCAGGTTCAGCTCCAACATGCGCCTCCAAGCCTTGCGATGGCTTTCTGTGCAAGCAATGGAGCTATCTTCGAGTTGATAGCAGTCCATAGAAAAAATATTGCGTCGAAAGGCATCGCGGACGGGGCCTTGACGAGCATCGACAGCAGAAACACGTTCAGTCTGCGGTCTGAGACCTAGCTTGTCGATCTCGTTCCACATGTAGATGGCGCGTTTCTCGGCGCGATCAAGATTAATGAAGAACACGGATGGATAAGTCATTTAGGTTTTCCTTGCCTCAAACGCCATATCGACAAATGTCTTGAATGAATAATTCTTAGAAACGAGAGATGAGAAATTTTCAAAAACCTCTTTTAGGGAAATGGAGTCCTTTTCGTCAAGAGGGGCATCAAGCGGAACATAGTGCACACCGCTCTCAAAAGGTGCTTCCAGGGGCTCGGATTGTATGGGCTTTCCAGATAAATACGCCGCTAGGGTTCTGGGCACTTCGGTATACACCGCATCACTAAAATGAATATTGAGGATAATGGAGCTATTCTCAATATACTGCCTTAATGTATGACCAAATGTTCTTCCTGGAATACGGAGAACAGAATATGCGCAATCTTGCTGTAGATGTTCAAGGATGATTTTACGTCGGGCATTCTTGCCACCGAAGAAAATTCGGCGACCATTTCCAGAGTCATTGTAAGAAACTTGCTTTGAGGGGAAAACATGTGGCCCGAAGAAGATTTTTGAGCGACTATTGGATTTTAGCTGCAGGCGCTCGTAAAAGGGACCGTTATTGTTGTTTAGGTCTAAAAATACATCACTTTTTTCAAGATTTGCGATAATATTTTTGACGTTAGACCCTTCCGACTGCCCCCATAAACCTCTCCCTTCTCTATCGGTCAATTGCTCTGTTTGAATAAACAGCTTCCTGCCGGGCAAACGGGAGAAAATGGGAAATGGTTTATGTGCACCACAAAATACCCAGGTTAAGCTATGATTTGAGAAATCTTCATTACGTGTGGCGCGATGAATGTCACGGCTCACCTCATGCAAAATGGGATGAGCACTGACAAATAGAAAAGGGCGCTGCCAGATAATGGCATATTTACCGAACAAAACCCGCTCCGAATCGAAAGAATATCGCCATGCTTATGATTGTTTAGCAGAAAAACTGGTCAACTTCGCCGGTTATTCCTTGGGGTAAGGGGCCGCACCGCATGATGGAATGGGCGGCTCTATGGCGAACCGGGTGCACTCGCCTCTTCACCGGGCAAAGCCCCGCGATGGTGCAGCACTACACCAAGATGATGCGTCAGTGGATCAGGGCCGTGAAGGCTCAGAAGATGCGGACGGAACAGAATGGGGCGCGCTAATGCTTTTCCTCGTCAGTTTTTTGGGTCTCTGCAATGCGCTCCAGTGCATCAGCAATCCTAGCTTGATCGGTTTTCTTTTTCCGGCCCGATAGTCGCAGGATAAGCACTATGACCACGATCAGAATGAAGAACAGAAAAAGGCCCGGTAGGCCAACGTTGCCGATACCCATTATCAAAATACCCCTGTGTTTCGTCGCTGTATTCGCGTCAGCTTAGCCACTGTTTCGCGCATACCACAAGGTGCGAACATTGGCGCATTGAAGCTCTGAAACCGGAACAGAACAAAAACAGAATATTTAGACGCGCGATGTCGTCTTTCGTGAAAATCAGCTAAGTCATTGATTTTAAATGGAGGCGAGTCCCGGAATCGAACCGGTGTACACGGATTTGCAAGACTTGGTATCTATCTGAATATAAACAGAAAAGTGTTTAGATTTAGGGGTGAAATCGGCGGAACATTGCGTGAATGTTTAGACGGGTTTTCAGCGCGGAACTCTTGGTTAGAGCTAGCGTTTCTGGCCCTCTTTCCACTCCAGATTTCGGCACTCTTTTCGAAGGCTAGCCGACGGACGGGAAGTGTGAATTCGCCACCTTGCAGCGATAATTTTCAGATGCCGCAAAAGCGGACCTCTAAAGCCGAGCAGTCTGGTCGGTCCTGTTTCGGGATCATTTTTCAGGGAAGCGGGCTTTCGCTGAAATGGCGAAGGGCCGTTGGCGTTGAGCGGGAAGAGGACTTTGTCAAAACGTCTAGGTATTCTCCGTTTGTTTGACGCGCCCACGCCCTTGAAATACGGTAATAATTCTATGACGCAAACGGAAAAAACTCTTTAGGTGAGACGCACGATTTGGCTGACTATGATTTTTCCACCCTTTCACCTATCGACTTCGAAAAGCTGGTAAATGATCTGATTCAAGCCAACGAAGGTGTTCGGGTGCAGCGGTTTGGGGTTGGACGGGATGGAGGAGTTGATGGGCGTTTCGCCGTGTTCGAAGGAAACGGAATAGTTCAGGCCAAGCATTATCGGGCAAGTTCGTTTTCCCAATTGAAGGCGAGCCTCAAGAAATCAAAGGATCAGATTCTTGGTCATGCTCCTGCGCGGTACATCGTCTGCACTTCTCAAAGCTTATCGCCGGAACGCAAAGACGAGTTGGTATCGGAACTTCTTCCAGTCAACATCGTAGCTAATGACATTTGGTGCCGCGAAGACCTGAATGCCCTGATCGACGGGCATCCTGAGATAGAGAAGTCTCACATCAAATTATGGCTTAACAGCTCTGGGGTACTGGAACGCTTTTTAAACAATGAAACGGTGAGTCGAAGTGAAGCGTTTTTAAGTGAACTACAGCGTGCAAACGCGCTGTTTGTCGCGCACGAAGGTTATTCGCGCGCCCAGAAGGTAATCGACCAGCAAAAAGTGCTGATTGTCGCAGGCCCTCCTGGAGTTGGGAAGACAACGTTATCGTTGGTCGTTGCGGCGAGGTACTTGGAAGACGATTGGGAACTTGTCGCCGTAAACAGTATTAACGAAGCGCTCAAGGTGTTTTCCACAAAGCGAAAGCAAGTATTCATTTTCGATGATTTCTTGGGTGCTATTAAGCTGGACAAAGATGCGTTGTCCAAGGGTGACAGTGATCTACGGCGCTTTGTGGAAACAGTGCGGAGGCATTCAAGCACCACGCGCTTCATTCTCACAACGCGCAAGTACATCTACGAGGAAGCTCGTCTGGCTTCTGAAACACTAGCTGACCAAGCGTTGCAGATGTCCGACGTCGTTTTGGAACTCCGAACATACACAGACAGAATAAAAAGCGAGATTTTGTACAATCATCTCTTTTTCTCTGATTTGAGCGAAGACTATGTGTCAGCGCTGGTCCGTTCTGGGCTATTGAGCAAGATCATAGGGCACAAAAATTACATGCCTCGGATAATCGAATGGCTAACCGAAGAATTTAGGCTATCAGGTTGTGTAGCAGAAGACTACCCAAACCACTTCCTTGCAACCTTAGATCGTCCAGATCAGATATGGCATCATGCAGTTCAAGAACACCTAGACCAAAAGGCTAGAACGCTATTGCGGTGCTTGTTTTTTGTGCCTGACTTCACTGGCATAGATCGAAGCTTTGTGGACTGGTTCGACGAAAGCATAAATCTGCTCGCGCAAAGGCTCAATTTCAGTGTTTCCGAACGGGAACTGGGTCGTACGTTAAGAGTCTTGGAGGGGTCATTCGTTGAAGTCTTCGGACGAAGAATAACTTTCGTCAACCCTTCTTTACGTGACTATCTCAACGCAGACCTTCGTCATTCAACCACGCTTGGCCCACTCGCTGAATGCGTCCAGAATCGAAGCCAAGTACTTTGGATGTGGCGCTTCATGAAGTCGGAGGGCGAAAGGTTTGGCGGTGCTGATGTTGTACTTCGAAAGCTGGCGGAAAGATGTTTGGTACCTAGCTCCTGCGTTTCTGGGCATGTTTCCCTGTACGATTTTCTCAGCTTTGCTCATGAAGTGGCTACGCGACTTAAGAAACGCGCATACTGCGATTTAGTTGCAACCGAAGCCTTTGCTAATTCACTGGATTTGGACATCTATGAAATGCCCAAACTCTTCATAGAACTGGACATTGATCTATACGAACTACCGGACGTGCAAGCTTTCCGAGAATACCTCAGTAAACGATTTATTTCTGAACTATCGCAAACTGATTTCGATGCCGAAAGTGGCTCTGCGATGCTGCAATCGGCAGATGAACATCCAGATTCCTTGCAAGACGATGAACGCGAAGCCCTCAGAGATATGGCGAACACCGTCATCTCAAGAATCTCGATGCCAGACTATGGGGACGATGAAAGCGATTGGTCGAACCTTGAGGAGCAGCTTGAGGTACTGGAACAGTGGGCGACGGACCCGCAGGTGCGTTATCTCAAGTCACAGGTAGACGACTACCTTGGTGAGCTGCAGCATGCCCGCCAAGCAGAAGAAGACCAAGCGGAAGAAGAGTACAGATTGTACGGCGCTAGGCAACGCGCCCCTTCTTATGACCTGTCAGGTCGCCCTTCGCAGAGCGCAACGGGTGAGCAAGAGTACCGAGCCGTCTTTGAAAGTCTTCTTCCACCAGAGGATAAATAGAAACGTACCGCACGCCGTTTCTTTGTTGCGGATCTAGGGAACGCCAGAGCAAAATTCGGGAATGTCGGCGGTTAAGAAATCCGCCACCTTCAACATCAAGCAATTGTAGCGAATGTCGGCTGTGCGGGCTGCGACCGCAGTACCTGCTCCACTCGATTAATTGCGGCTCTGAGCCGCACACCGCCACTCACAGTGGGCGTCTGCACGAGTGCGACCTCTCAAGCCTCATTTCTTGCTCTGCTTCGCCCGATATTGATCGTAGTCGAATTGCTCCCAGACATGCATTCGGCCTTTCTGTCGCGCATCGGCGAGCCAGAGTTTCTTTCGCGCGTCGTCGGTTTCCATGGAGCGGTATACCCCACCGGAAAACTTGGGCCAGTCTATGGCTAGCCCCATCTTGACCATCTCTGCCGAAAGGTCTCGCCCGTCAGCAAGATAGCATTTCCCGACGGTGCGCCCGTAAGTGTCCACGTCGGTTACTTCTGTGCGCACGGTATGTCCTTTGCACAAAGACACGAGCGCCCATTTGGCTTTCTGGCCATAGGGATGGTCGATTTCGGGTGCGTCGATCCCAAAGAGCCGAATTTGGGTCTTGTTGATCACGATTGTGTCGCCGTCCACGATGCGGGCGCGGCCTTCGATCACTTTAGGTTTGTCTAGGTGTGTCGCGCCTTCGGCCCGGAAGGGAGGAGGTGGCTTGCGAGACGGCGCGTGGCTGCGTTGACTTTTTCTGTAGGATGGATTGGGACGAAACTGCGGTGGTTTGGGGCGGCGCCTCGCACCGGGCTTGATCATGAGGTATGCGAGAACACAAATCCCAATAAAGATTACTAAGCCTTCCACTGAAAAAATCCCTTTGAAATAACTGCGGCGTAGGCTTGCACGCAAAAGGAGAGTTGGCAAGCATCCGTGATAATGCTGAACCTGTCACGGAATTCGATATTGCTAGTTTGGTTTAGGTGTAGGGGGTCTGGCCTAGGTCAAAAATCGACGGAGAGCCGTTTAGAAGGTGGTCAGGATCGCCGAGAAGCACATTTCTGAAGTGGCAGGGGCTGCGCTGCTGACTTTGGCTGCTCTGGCGCTGCTTCAGGGCCGCTCTGTTTGCGCCCGTTGAAGCGGTAACATTTTCGCGGTTCGTAGCCCCGCTCCTCCGAAGACTTCATGTATCGGAGGAGGGGCGGGGCGGGCCATCTGCATACTCCCTTGATCCTGTATGCACTTACTGACACCACAACATGCGATTGCCGCTTGTGCCTCCTTGGTGATGTAGTGCCCGATAGCGGCGAGTTTCATTCCTCGTTTTGGTGCAAGAGATTTCTTGCTTTGCGGTGGTGAAAAATCTCTGAGTGAGTCCAATTTGTCGCAGTGCCCTGTATGCACTTACTGACACCAAAACGCTGTTTCCCGAAAAATCATCCTCTCAATTTAACGTCGTTCTTGTCGTCGAATCACCGCCTGTCTAGATTCTTCCCATAGATTGTTTGCATGGGTTCCCGCCCATTCGCCGGACTAGGCGCGCGAACATAGCTAGATAGGCTGGTGGAATTGAGTGACATGGCACGGACGACGATTGAGGATAAAGCTTTGAGGGCGCTTGCGGCGTTTGAGAGAGCTGGACGGTCGGTCAGCCGTGTTACCTTGGACGGACGCAAGATTGAGCTTGTGCTGAAGTCTCGGGACGAAGCCGACGAATTTGAGAGGATAGATATGCGTCATGGCAAAACGTGAGCTTCCCAAGCATGTTTATCGGCAGCGCAATGGTATCTATTTCCAGCGGCGAGGGTGGCCTTCACAGAAGTTTCAGAGCGAGTTTGGCACGCCTGAATTCTGGGCTGAGTATGCGGGTATTCTCAAGCAGAAGGATCGGTCTCGTGTGGTGGTGTCACGTAACTTCGGGGCGCTGATAGATAGCTATCGCAAGTCGCCCCGATACAAGAACCTCAAGCCGCGCACGGGGTTGGACTATGACAAGCACTTGGATTTCTTCCGCGAGATCATGGGCGAGACCAATCCAGCCAAGATGCAGCGCAAGGATGTGATCCGGCTTCGGGATGCGAATGCAGAGAAAGCCTATTTCGCGAACTACTCGCTGCGCGTGTTGCGGGTTCTCATGGAACACTGCGTCGACCTTGGTTGGCGGGATAGCAACCCGGCAAGGGGTGTCTCTGAGATTAAGACCGTGAAGAAAGACCGTGAGCCGTGGCCGCGCGAGTTGCTGGATGCGTTTCGTGCGACTTGTGCGCTCGGGACGCGGGAACGGCTTGTTATGGAATTGTGTGTTGGCACGGGCCAACGGATCGGTGATGTTCTCAACATGCGGTGGTCGAATATCGAGGATGGCGCGGTTTGGGTGCGTCAGAGCAAAACCTCGAAGGAACTCTGGGTGCCGATCCTGCCAGAGTTGCAGACGGCGCTGGACGCCGCCAGCCGCCATTCCGTGTTTCTCCTGACGAATGAGCGGGCAACTAACCGTTGGTCCTACAGAGGCGCGTCAGCGGCTGTCAGGAAGGTCAGGGAGCAAATCGGCGCTTTGGACTACGATATCCACTCTTGGCGCTACAACGCGGCCTGTGAGCTTCTGGAAGCGGGCTGTGGTGATGATCTGATTGCGTCCGTGACCGGGCAAAGCCCCGCGATGGTGCAGCACTACACGAAGAAGGTGCGTCAGCGGATTAGGGCTGTGCAGGCGCAGCAGATGCGGACAGAAAAAAGCCGCTAGGTGGTCCAGCCGATCCGCCCCCAGAAATCACAACAGTTCGGAGAACATCATGCTTGAATTCGTCGTATTGCTTGCCGCGCTGGTGTTCGTCCTCTGGCTCTACATTATCCTGCCTGCAGGAATGGCGACCGCTCGCGGGCGTAGCGCAGTTATCTGGGTGCTGATTTCCCTAGTCGGTAGTCCACTGCTTGCGATCCTGCTTCTGCTCGCTCTCGGCAACGCTCAAGACTGATAAAATCTCAGCTCAATTTCTGCGCTTTCAGCGGCTGTTTGAGAACAGAACAAAAACAGAATGTTTAGACAAATGTTTAGACGCGCGATGTCGTCTTTCTTAAAAATCAGCTAAGTCCTTGATTTTAAATGGAGGCGAGTACCGGAATCGAACCGGTGTACACGGATTTGCAATCCGCTGCGTCACCACTCCGCCAACTCGCCAGCCCTGTGGTGGGGTGGGCAATAGCCGATCTCTTTGACCGCTGCAAGGGGGTGTGGCGCGAAACCTCCTTCGGAGGCGTTGCCGCCGGTGGGTAGATGTGGCAAACCATTTGCAACCCGAGTCTTGAGGACGAAAATGCATGGCCGATTATAAAACACTCCGCACCACTATGGTCGACACACAGGTCCGACCGTCGGATGTCACGAAGTTTACCGTGATTGACGCGATGCTGGCCGTGCCGCGGGAAGCGTTTGTGCCAAGAAATCGGCGAGATATGGCCTATGTGGGCGCGCATGTGGCGCTTGATGGGGGGCGGGTTGTTCTTGAACCTCGCACCTTGGCCAAGATGCTGGACGGGCTTGATATTCGTGATGATGAACTGGTGCTCGATATTGGCGCGGGGCTTGGGTATGGCGCAGCGGTGATGGCGCGCATGGCAGAGGCGGTTGTCGCGCTTGAGGATGACGCGGGCCGTGTCGCCGAGGCGCAGGCCGCGCTTTCGGAATTCGGTGCGGACAATGTTGTCGTGCAAGAAGGCGAATTGAGCGCGGGCGCGCCGGAACATGGGCCTTATGACGTTATACTCGTCGAGGGCGGTGTCGAGATCATGCCGGAGGCGATCCTAGACCAGCTCAAGGATGGCGGGCGGATTGCGTGCCTGTTTCAAGAGGGCGCGCTTGGTGTCGTACGGATTGGCTATAAGATTGATGGCGTGATTAACTGGCGGTTTGCGTTTAATGCGGGCGCGCCGGTGTTGACTGGGTTCGAAAAACACAACGCGTTCACCCTGTGAGGCATATGCGGCCTGTGAGGCGCCGTGCAAATGGAATCGGAGGAGCAATGGCTCTGAATATTGTAAAGAAGATACGGGCCGGGGCGGTTGCGCTTTCGGTTTTGGCGATTGTCCCGGTTCAGGCGACGGCGGAGACGCTGGCGGATGCCTTGGCCAGTGCCTATGAACACAGCGGGCTTCTCATGCAGAACCGGGCCTTGCTGCGGGCTGCGGATGAGGATGTCGCGGTGTCGCTATCGTCGCTTCGCCCGATTCTTGGCTGGAGCGCCAGTATTGAGCGGTCGTTTAGCACCTATGCGACGGCAGCGACTTCTGGCGTCACGATGAGCAGCACGGCGACGGAGGCGAATATCGGCCTGAGCGCGAGCCTTCTTGTCTATGACGGTGGGACATCCAAACTTGCCGTTGAGGCGGCGAAGGAAACGGTCCTTGCGACGCGCCAACAGCTTATTTCGATTGAACAGCAGGTGCTTCTTGGGGCCGTGCAGGCCTATATGAACGTGGTGCGCGATGCACAGATCGTTGAATTGCGCCGCAACAACTTGCGCCTTGTGGCGCGGGAATTGCAGGCAGCCAAAGACCGGTTTGAGGTTGGCGAAGTGACGCGCACCGATGTGGCGCTTGCCGAGGCTCAGCTTGCGGGTGGTCGTGCAAATCTTGCGGTGGCGCAGGGCAACTTGATGGCCTCCAAAGAGCAATATGCCGCCAGCATCGGGCATCAGCCCGGCTCGCTACAAACGCCCCGCGGTTTGCCACAGGTGCCAGCGCGGATCGAAGAGACACGCGCCATTGCAGAGCGCGGACATCCCGACCTTACCGCCGTGCAACATGCGATTCAGGCGGCGGAATATGGGGTGCAGCGCGCGCGTGCCGCAATGGGGCCGACGGTCAAGCTTCAGGGGTCGTATGGCGTCTCGCAGGATCTTGGCAATGATACGTATTTCTCGCGCGGGGGATCGGTTTCGCTTGGAGTTGAGCAACCGATTTATCGCGGCGGGCAGCTCTCGGCGTTGCTGCGTCAGGCGATGGCCAATCGCGATGC
>JAPHRE010000022.1 GCA_026195905.1 Pseudopelagicola sp.
ACGTTCTTGGCGTCGGTGGTCGCCGGGGCCACGATATGTTCGTAGGCATCGGCCATCGACACGATCAGGGCCGCGGTCGGTTCCGCGAGGCGATGACCAAGCGAGGCATCCTCGGCGACGATAACCTTGGCCACGCCGTCGATTGTTGCGGCAGCGTCGCCTGCGGCAGCGGCCGAAGCGCCCGCGCATAGAACGGTCACATCCCCAAGCGCCTTGGCGGCGGAGACAGCTTTGGCGGTGGCGTCCATCGCCAGTTCGCCATTATTGACTTCTGCGAGAAGAAGAACAGCCATTACACAGCCCCCGCTTCTTTGAGTTTCGCGACAAGCTCGTCAACCGAGCCAACGGTGATCCCTGCGGCGCGCTCTGCCGGTTCCGAGGTCTTGACGACTTCGAGGCGCGGCGTGACGTCGACGCCGTAATCATCGGCGGTTTTCTCGTCGAGCGGCTTTTTCTTCGCCTTCATGATGTTGGGAAGCGAGGCATAGCGCGGCTCGTTGAGGCGCAGGTCGGCGGTGACGATTGCGGGCATCTTGACCTTGATGGTCTGAAGACCGCCGTCAACTTCGCGCGTCACGACCGCGTTGTCGCCGTCCACATCCAATTCCGAGGCAAAGGTTGCCTGAGACCAGCCGAGCAGCGCCGAAAGCATCTGGCCGGTGGCGTTCATGTCGTTGTCGATCGCCTGTTTGCCTGCGATCACGAGGCCGGGCTGTTCTTCTTCGACAACCTTGGCAAGGATCTTGGCAACCGCGAGCGGCTCGATGTCCTGATGGACGTCATCGGCGGCCACAACGAGGATCGCACGATCCGCGCCCATAGCCAGCGCCGTGCGCAGGGTTTCCTGCGACTGTTTCACACCGATCGACACGGCGACGACTTCGTCGGCCTTGCCCGCTTCCTTGAGGCGGATCGCCTCTTCAACGGCAATCTCGTCAAACGGGTTCATTGACATTTTCACGTTGGCGAGATCGACACCGCTTCCGTCCGCTTTGACGCGCACTTTCACGTTGTAATCAATCACGCGCTTGACAGGCACGAGTACCTTCATGGGCGTAAAACTCCTTCAATTGTGTGAGCCGCGATACGACTCGACCAAAACGTCTCACGCACGTGATATAATCTTGCGCCGCGGTAAAACAGGGCAAAATCGTCACCTGAGCGTCATTCGACGTCGCGTTTCCGGGTTTCACCCCAGATTCATTGCAAGAATGTTACCAGCCCGCCAAATACCTGACGCCAGGGCAGCGCCGGATGCCCCAACGTCGTATGCACCGGGGGCTTTGCCCCAACACGTTTCCGGGGTTTCATGGGCGACAAAAGGGAGGACATACCGATCATGACAGAGTTTCAAAACGTAGCCTATGCCAAGAATGGGCATGTCGCGACGATCCGAATCGACCGTGAAAATGCGATGAACGCCTTGGACAACGCGACCCGCGCCGGGATTCGCGCTGCACAGGACGCGGCCGAGGCCGACCCGGAGGTGCGCATTGTGGTGCTGACCGGGACGGGGCGGGCCTTTACCTCGGGCACCGACCTCAAGGAATTGCCCGAATTTCGCACCAAACACGGTATGTTTGATATCTCGGTGCGCGACTACAAGCCGATCATCGACGCGATTACCGAAAGCGACATGATCTATGTCGCCGCGATCAACGGGGTGGCCGGGGGCGTTGGCCTTTCCGTCGCCCTAAGCTGTGATCTTGCGATCATGGGCGAGAGCGCAACCTGTTTTGTGCCGTTCTCGAATATCTCGTTGGTGCCGGACGGGGGGCTAAGCTGGCTCTTGCTTCAGCATATGGGATCAAAGCGCGCCTTTGAGGCGATTGCCGAGGCCACGCATATCTCGGCGCAGGATTGCAAGGAGATGGGGTTGGTGAACCGGGTTGTGGCGGATGACGCCCTTGCCGAGGCGGCCGCAGACTGGGCCGCGTCTTTGGCGGAACGCGCGCCGCTGAGCCTTGCGTATTCCAAGCGTATCCTGCGCGCGGCCCATACCCAGAGCCACGCCCAGACCGCGCTCATGGAAAGCGAATATCAGAACAGATGCGCCAATTCCGACGATTCCAGCACGGCGGTCACGGCGTTCCTGACCAAGCAGAAACCGGTTTTCAAGGGGCGCTAAGGCGCCCCCGATCCGGCCTTAGCGATTTGCGCCGGGCACCCAGAGCACATCCTCCGCGCCGTTGCCATTGGCAACGCGCGAGGCCACGAAAAACCAGTCGCTCAGGCGGTTGAGATATTTGATCGCGTGGCTGTTGACCTCTTCGATCTCGGCCAGCGTGGTGGCAAGGCGTTCGGCCCGGCGCGCCACGGTGCGGCAGAGATGCAGATGCGCCGCAAGGGCCGATCCGCCCGGCAAGACAAAGCTGCGCAATGGGGCGAGGTTGGCGTTCATTTCATCAATCTCGGTCTCAAGCCGCGTCACCTGTGCCTCGACCATCCGCAGCGGCGGGTATTCAGACTCCGCATCCTTGGCCATGTCGGGGCGGCATAGGTCCGCGCCAAGGTCAAAGAGGTCGTTCTGAATAAGCGCGAGACGCTCATCCATGACGCCATCGGCATGAAGCCGCGCCATACCAACGGTCGCGTTCAATTCGTCCGACGTGCCATAGGCATTGACCCGCGCGGCGTGTTTGGCGACCCGGTCACCATTGCCAAGCGCGGTCGTGCCCTTATCGCCAGAGCGTGTATAAATCTTGTTGAGAACGACCATGATTTACCCTCCCCGGCGCAGCCAGACAAAAAGAAGAATGAGAAGCACCGCAACAAATTGTGCGGCGATGCGATAGCGCATGATGCGATTGGCGTGTTTTCGATTGAACTCACCGCCTTTTGCGAATCCGCCGATGCCGATCATCAGGATGACCAGAACACCAAGCGTTGCGGCGGCGACGACCCAGAACAGGGGATCGCTGGCGAGGCCGTTATCGTTCATGACAAAACTCCGAGACTGCGGGTGAGACCCGCGTTATAGCGACATTTGTGTCGATGTAACAGCCGATCACCCTTTGGCAAGCACCCAATCGAGCATTCGCGTCGGCAAGACGCGGCGCGCGACGTTCATGATATAGGTTGGCGTGGTGACGTAATACCGCGCCTTGGGGCGGGGGGATTGCAGCGCATGGACAAGTTTCGCCGTGACCGCTTCGGGGCCAAGCTCGAACCGGTCCGGCGCATCCGAGGCGTCATAGAGCCGTTTGAGAAGGCTGGCGCGGTATTGATCGGCCCGAGCGCTTTTCTCCCAGTCGATCCAGCGTTCGAATTGCTTCACGGCGTTCTTGCGAAAATCCGAGGTGATCGGGCCGGGGTCAATGAGGCTAACCTCAATGGGCGCATCCCGCATCTCAAGGCGTAGCGTATCGGTGAGACCCTCAAGGGCGAATTTCGATGCATTATACGCCCCGCGCCATTTCATCGGCACCATGCCAAGCACAGACGAGCAATTGACGATTCGCCCATGCCCCTGTGCGCGCATCACCGGGATGACCTGAATCGTAAGGTCGTGCCAGCCGATCAGGTTGGCCTGAAGGATCGTCGCAAGCGCCTCACGCGGCAGGTCTTCGACCGCGCCGGGAATCGCATAAGCGCCGTTGTTATAGAGTGCATCAAGTGTGCCGCCCGTTGCGGCAAGCACCTCGGCCAATCCCTCTTGCACGCTCTGGGCATCTTCATAGTCGAGCCGGGGGCTTTCAAAGCCTTCGTCGCGCAGGCGGGCGCAATCGGCCTCTTGGCGGCAGGCGGCGAATACGCGCCAGCCGCGCGCCCTGAGGCCGCGCGCCGCGTCTAGACCGATGCCCGAAGAGCATCCTGTGATGAGAATGGATTTTTGTGTCATCTGCCTGCCTCGATCTGCCCGCGCGGTTTGGCTCAGCTATGCCGCGCCCCTCTGGCAAAGGCAATCCTTGGGGCGATCACTCTACACTGCGCAGCAACTTGACCGACATCCAGCCGATACGGCCCGTCTCAAGCACCTTGAGCTTGGCCCAGCCATTGCCCGGTTCGCGCAGCACTTCGACCTCTTCGCCCCGTGTCAGGGTCGCAAGCACACTATAGCGCGTTCCCGGCCCCGAGCGCATATTGACCCGGCTTCCACGCACCTCGCGGATATCAGCGGCGGCGTCTTCGACGATGGCGACGGCCTCAAGCTCTTCCTGAGACGGGATGAGCGCGACGCGTTCCTCGGAGGGGGTTGGCGCCGGGGCAGAGACGAGGGCAATCGGAACAGAGTCGGTAACAGGGCGCGACTCGGCGGCCAGGGCGGCACTGATATCCACGGCCCCTTCGCCCTTTAGAGCGGCCTCGCGCGTCGCAGGTGGATCAACCGGATCACTTTTGGCAAGGCGTTCCGGCGGCGCGGGTTCAAAATCCTTGCCACCGCTGACCTCATAAAAGGCCCAGCCGAGGAAAAAAATACTCAAGAATACAAATCGCGTCATGTTCAATCGTCCTGCAATGGCGCAACCCCTTCTAACTGATTTGGTCCCGCTCCTGCAAATCATGCCGCACAAGCCGGGGGGCATGTCATGGAAAAAAACTGCTGGTTTTCCCCGTGCTCGCTTGAGCGCCCCGAGTCTTGCGGCTACACCGATTGGCATGACTGATCAGATCGACGATGACCTGCCCCCTGCTGACCTGAGCGAACCGCTGCGCCGCGCCATTGGCGAGCGTTATTTGACCTATGCGCTCTCAACAATCATGCACCGCGCCCTGCCGGATGCGCGCGACGGGCTTAAACCCGTGCACCGCCGCATTCTCTATGCCATGCGCGAGCTCAAACTGACCTCCTCGGGGGGGTTCCGTAAATCGGCCAAGATTTCCGGCGATGTGATGGGCAACTATCACCCGCATGGCGATGCCGCGATTTATGATGCGATGGCCCGCCTCGCGCAGGATTTCAACGTGCGCTACCCGCTTGTCGACGGGCAGGGGAATTTCGGCAATATCGACGGCGATAACCCCGCCGCCTCGCGCTATACCGAGGCGCGCCTGACCTCTGTGGCCGAAGCGATGCTTGACGGGCTGAACGAGAACGCCGTTGATTTTCGCGAAAACTATGACGGCACACTCAGCGAACCTGTGGTGCTTCCGGCGACGTTCCCGAATCTTCTTGCCAATGGGTCAAGCGGTATCGCGGTCGGCATGGCGACAAATATCCCGCCGCATAATATTTCCGAACTGTGCGATGCCTGTCTGCATCTCATCAAAACGCCGGATGCGCGCGACGAGACGCTTCTCAACTACGTGCCGGGGCCGGATTTCCCGACCGGCGGCGTGATCGTCGAGCCGCGCGAAAACATTGCCCAAGCCTACCGGACCGGGCGTGGATCGTTCCGTCTGCGCTGTAAATGGGAGATCGAAGACCTTGGCCGCGGCCAATGGCAAATCGTCGTCACCGAAATCCCCTATCAGGTTCAGAAATCCCGGCTCATCGAGAAAATCGCCGAACTGATCCAAACCAAGAAAGTGCCGATTCTCGCCGATATCCGCGATGAGAGCGCCGAGGACATTCGTATGATCCTTGAGCCGCGCTCCAAGAACGTTGACCCCGAGGTTCTCATGGGGCTGATGTTCCGCAATTCGGACCTCGAGGTGCGGTTCTCGCTCAATATGAACGTGCTGATTGATGGGGTCACGCCCAAGGTCTGCTCGATGAAGGAAGTCCTTCGCGCCTTCCTCGATTTCCGCCGCGAGGTGCTGATCCGGCGATCAGAGCACCGCATGGAAAAGATCGACCACCGCCTTGAGGTGCTCGAGGGCTTTCTTATTGCCTTCCTCAATCTTGACCGCGTGATTGATATCATCCGCTATGACGACGCGCCCAAACAGGCGCTCATGACCGAGGATTGGGGCAAGGATCATGTCCGCGCCACCTCTGAGCGCGATTACATCTCACCGTTGCCTGCCACTGGCGAAGGAGAGCTTACCGAGGTGCAGACCGAGGCCATCCTCAATATGCGCCTGCGGTCGTTGCGCCGCCTTGAAGAGCTTGAGCTTGTGCGCGAACGCGACGCGCTCATGGAGGAACGCGCTGAGCTTGAGGATTTGCTCGATAGCGAGACCCTGCAATGGGACCGTATCGGCGATCAGCTCAAAGAAGCGAAAAAGCTCTTTGGCAAGAATTACGAGGGCGGCGCGCGCCGCACCGTCTTTGCCGAGGCGAGCGAAGTCGAAGAGGTGCCGCTAGAGGCGATGATCGACAAAGAGCCGATCACCGTCGTCTGTTCGCAGATGGGCTGGATTCGCGCCATGTCGGGCCATATCGACCTTGGCCGTGAATTGAAGTTCAAAGATGGCGATGGACCGCGGTTTATCTTCCATGCCGAAACGACCGATCGCTTGCTGGTCTTTGCCTCCAATGGCCGGTTCTACACGGTGAGCGCCGCGAACCTGCCCGGCGGGCGCGGCATGGGCGAGCCGCTGCGCCTCATGGTGGATATTCCCAACGAGGCCGAGATCATCGACATCTTCATCCACCAACCCGACCGCAAGCTGCTTGTGGCATCGACGGCGGGGGATGGGTTTATCGTGCCGGAAAAGAGGTCATCGCCCAGACCCGCAACGGGCGGCAGGTTCTCAACGTCAAGGACGATGTGAAGGCCAAGATTTGCCTTCCGGTGACGGGCGACCATGTGGCCGTGGTGTCGGAGAATGGCAAATTCCTTGTCTTCCCGATTGCCGAATTGCCCGAGATGGGCCGGGGCAAGGGCGTGCGGCTTCAGAAATACAACATGGCGCGCGGACGTCAGGGCACGCTTGAGCTGGATGGCGGCTTGTCGGACATCACCACCTTTACATGGGACGAGGGTCTCAGTTGGGAGATGGGCGGCGGCAAGACCCGGCACGAACCGAACCTGAGCGAGTGGCTCGGCAAACGGGCGGGCGTCGGGAAAAAACCGCCCTATGGTTTCCCGCGCAACTACAAGTTCCGCTAAGGGGGGGAGAGGGGCGCTGCCCCTCTTGGCCCTGATGGGGCCAATTCACCCCGGAGTATTTTCACCAAGATGAAGAACAGACTCGCGCTTTGTCTGGGGCTTGGCCACAATAGGGTCAAGAGCTTTTCGATTGATGGAATTTGGGTTTGAGTGAGTTACCCGAGGCCGGTCCGTGGCACCGACGCGATACGGACGCAATACCGACGCGATACCGACATGCGAATCCCGAGCCTCTGGACGGTGATTTCGTCGGTGATCGGGGGCGGGTTTTCGGGCTGGCGGTCAGGACCGGCATCCTTACGGTTCTGACGCTCGGGATCTATCGGTTCTGGATGAAAACCCGGCTGCGGCGGTTCTATTGGTCGGCGGTGCGCTTTGGTGGTGTGCCGGCCGAATATCTGGGCGATCCCCTTGAAAAGCTTCTGGGATTCCTGTTCGCCGTGGTGATCCTTGCCTTTTATATAGGTGTTGTGAACCTCGTGTTGATGTTCCTGAGCTTTTCATTGTTTCAGGACAATTTCGCGGCTTACCTTTTGAGCTTTGTCGGGGTTGTGCCGCTTTGGTTTTACGCCCGCTACCGCGCGCGGCGCTACGTGTTGGCCCGCACCCGCTGGCGCGGCATCCGCTTCGGCCTGGAACCCGGCGCTTGGGGTTATGCGTGGCGGGCCATAGGCTATTGGTTTCTAACGATTATATCGGCAGGTTTGCTTTGGCCGCTGATGACATTTCAGCTTGAGAAATACCGCACCAACCGGACATGGTATGGCGATTGCCAACTCACCCAAGAAGGCCGCTGGACCCTGCTATTCCCGGCCCTGCGTCATGTGCTTTTGGCGGTGCTTATTGCGGTCGGGTCGGTTTTTGTCGGGCTGAATGGTACCCCACTGGCTTTTGGTGTCACGGCGCTTTGCGTGCCGTGGTTTGCATATGGGTTGGCGTATTATCGGGCCAAGTCTTTTGAGCGTTTGACCAATGGCAAACGTGCCGGAGACGTTGTTTTCCTGTCCAAGCCGCGCCCTATGCGGGTCTTTGGCATTTATGGGTTCGGCCTCGCTCTGAGCGGTTTTGTGGCCTCATTTTTCCTTGTGCCGCTTGGACTTGCGCTTGTGGCGGTGCTTGGTGCGATGCTCGGTTTCGAGGACGAGGCGGCGATGTCGTTTGACCTCATGACCTCCGGGTCGCTGACCGTGATTGGTATCCTGTCTTACTTTACCTTTTTCCTATCGTGGGCTGCGTTGACCCATACCTTTGTGACGCTGCCGCTCTGGGCGCATTTCACCGAGACGCTGACTGTGGTTGATCCGGGGAGCCTTGAGGCGATCCGCCAGCGTCCACGCGATGAGTTCGACGAGGCCGAAGGGTTTGCCGAGGCGCTGGATGTCGGGGCCGGGATATGAGCGGGATCATTCCAACCGTGCCACATGAGGCGCTGCGAGGGGTGTATTTTGACGCGCAGAGTGCCGTCGCACAAGACGTGCGCCTTGTGGTGGACAGCGGGGCACAGCAGCTTGTTCTACGCGGCGAGGCGGTTGATGTGGCCTGGCGGTTTGAAGACATTCGCCTTGTGCCGGATCAGGCGGGGCAGGGCGGGCTTGTCCTGCGGAGCGCGTCCGACCCCGAGGCGCGCCTGCTTACGGCGCATCGGGAATTGGCCGAGGCGTTTCCCGCGCGGCGTCGCCGCGTCATCGGTGTGGAGCGTGGGCGGATCGCGTGCTGGGCGCTGGCGGCGGTTGCGTCTGTGGCGCTGATCGTTTTTGTGCTGGTGCCGACTATGGCCAATCAACTGGCGCGCTTTATCCCGCCGGAAGGGGAAAAGGCGCTTGGCGACGCGACATTGACACAGATTCGCGGGGCATTGGGCGACAATAGCCAATCGGGCATTCGCCTTTGCACGGGCCATGAGGGGACCAAAGCCTTTGCGGCCCTGGCAACAAAGCTGTCCGCCAATGTCGCGCTTCCGGTGCCGGTTACGGTAACGGTGTTGGATCATCGGATGGTCAACGCTTTTGCCCTGCCCGGCGGGCATATTGTGTTCATGCGGGGGCTATTGGAGGCGGCGGATCGCCCAGAGGAGGTTGCCGCCGTATTCGCGCATGAAATGGGGCATGTGGCGTCACGTGATCCAACGCGACATGCGCTGCGCTCTGCGGGGTCTATCGGGGTTCTCGGGCTTTTGTTTGGTGATTTCGCGGGCGGGGCGCTTGTTCTTTTCCTGACCGAACAGCTTATCGAGGCACAATATAGCCAAGGCGCCGAAAGCGATGCGGATGTGTTCGCCTATGAGGTTCTGGCAGAGGCGGGCATTCCCCCATCGGCGCTTGGGTCGATGTTTGAAAGGTTCAAGGCGACATCGGGCGCCGCCAAGGGGATCACCGCCCATTTCCTGAGCCATCCCTCGCTCGCAGAGCGGATCGAGGCGGCCCGCGCGGCAACGCCGGAGGGCTTCGTGGCCAAGCCAATCCTGAGCGATGCGCAATGGTCGGCGCTCAAGGCGATTTGCGGCCCATCGCGCTAGACCCTAGAGCGGTTCAGCCATAAGCCAAACACCGCCTTTTGGGCGTAGCGTGAGGATCATCACAGGTTCCGGCGGGCGCGTTTCCACGAGACTGAAGCGGAACTTTGCAAGAAGCGTGGCGAGGATAATGACCGCTTCCTGAATCGCAAAGTTTGCCCCAATGCAGATGCGCGGCCCATCGCCAAAGGGCAGGTAGGCGTAGCGGTCAACCGCCTTGCGGTCAGCGAATCGATCCGGCCGAAAGGCATTCGGATCGTCCCAGAGCATATGATGCCGATGCAGCGCGTAAATCGGGATCATGACCGTATCGCCCCGCCGGATTTCGCGCCCGCAAAGCGTATCGGGGGCTTGGGCCGTGCGCGAGAGAATCCCGGCGGGCGGATAGAGGCGAAGCGCCTCGTCGACGATCTGACGCAGGAAAGGCAGGAACTCGATGTCTGCGCCTTGCGCAATGCCGCCCGAGATCACCGACTGTACCTCGTGGCGGGCGCGGTCTTGCACCTCTTGGTCAAAGGCGCAGAGATAGAGCGCCCATGCCAAGGTCAGGGCCGTGGTTTCATGGCCCGCAACGATGAAGGTCAACAGGTTGTCGCGCAGTTCCGATGTGTTCATGCGCCGCTTGGTTTCCGGGTCTTGCCCGGCAAGCAGCAGGTCGAGAAGATCGGGGACATCGCCCGCGCCACGCATGCGGCGAGCCTCTATGGCCTCATCTGCGATGCGCTTCATGTCGCGCACGACGGGACCAGAGGTAAAGCGCGACGGGCGCGGTATCCAATCCGGCAGGCCGAGCATGTCGAGCAGAGAGACTTTGCCCGCAGCCTCAATATAAGAGTCGATGGCGCGGTGCACGGCGGGCGCGTCGAACTGCCCCTCGCCTGAAAATGTCACGTCGGCAATGACATCGAATGTCGTGCGCACCATCTCATCAAGCATATCCACGGCGCGCCCCTCGGCCTTGGCGATGCGCTCGGCGCTGCGGTTGGCTGCGGCGGACATGATGGGCGCGAGAGACATCATATTGCGATGCGAAAAGACCGGAGAGGCCGCGCGACGTTGCCAGCGCCAATGGGCACCCTCTGCGATGAAAAGACTATCCCCGATGGCCGGACGCAGAACGTTCTTTGTGGCCTGCGATTTCGGGTAGTCATCGACAGCCTCAAGAAGAATGCGCCGGATCGCGCCCGGTTCCATAACCATGTGCCAGCGAATCCCGGTCTTCCCGGACACCATAGGCTGGCGCACGGCCAGTTCCGGCAGAATACTCAGCAGGTTGCCCCGCGCCGCCTTGAGCGATCCCAGGATGCCGAGCGGCTCTGTTGCGAGCGGGGCATGGGCCGGGACCTTGGGCGTTATTGGGCCGTTGGAAGGGGGGCGGGAATGGGGCATTGTGGTCTCTCCTGTCGCTACGAGGATAGGGCGGCATACCGGTTCCGGCAAATTGTCTTGCGGGTA
>JAPHRE010000077.1 GCA_026195905.1 Pseudopelagicola sp.
ATACCGACGTGATACCGATGCGGGTTTTCGCCCATTCCACCGCGTTAATCATCTGCGCGAATCATATGCGAAAAGCCCCGCACAGCTCGGTGCGAGGCCACACTCCTGCGCAAGATGCGCGGACTTAGGAAAAGCGCGCAATAAGCGCGTCATTGACGTCCGGCGTGACGAATTTCGACACATCCCCGCCAAGTCGTGCAATCTCTTTGACCAATTTCGAGGCGATCGCCTGATGCTTGGCCTCGGCCATAAGGAACACTGTCTCAACCGATGAATCCAGTGACCGGTTCATGCCAACCATTTGAAATTCATACTCAAAATCAGCCACGGCCCGAAGGCCGCGCACAATGACCTGCGCCCCGACATCCTTGGCGCAATCAATCAGCAGGTTCTCAAACGGATGCGCAACGATCTCGGTGCCGGTCTCTTTGGCAAGCTGCGCGCATTCTTCCTCGACCATCGCCACCCGCTCTTCAAGCGAGAAAAGCGGCCCCTTATCGCGGTTGATCGCAACCCCGATCACCAGCTTGTCCACCAGCAGGCAAGCCCGGCGGATAATATCAATATGACCCATCGTAATCGGGTCAAACGTACCCGGATAGAGACCAACGCGCATGGATTTTTCTCCGCTTTTCAGTGGCTTCCGGGGCACGCAACATTATTGCGCTGGAAATTGCAAGCCTTGATTGAATGACCCGTAGTCTTACGGGTGAGCATCCGCCCTCGCCCGGATCAATGGCCCATGATCATCCCTTGCAGCGCGTCTTTCTCCATCGCCAATTCCGCAAGCCGCGCCTTGACCAAGTCGCCGATACTGATGAACCCGACCATAACACCCGCATCCACCACCGGCATATGGCGAAACCGCTTTTGCGTCATCGTCGAGAGCACCGCATCGGCCTGATCGCCAAGGCTACATGTGATGATTTCGCGCGACATGATTTCCGAAACACTGCACTCAAGACAGGAACTTCCCCGCCGCGAGACCTCGCGCACGATATCGCGCTCTGAACAAATCCCATCGGCCGTGTCACCCGTCGAAGAAATGACCACCGTCCCGATCCGCTTTTCATCAAGAAGCCTGGCAGCCTCCGCAACCGTCATGCTCGGCGGGACGGTGACAACCCCTTGATCTCCCTTGGATTTCAAAATCTGATGGACCAGCACACTCATTCCTCCCTAAGAAAGTTACGTTATAGGAATGGTTGACGTAATAAATTTTTCTGTCAAGCGCTCGCCTCAAGCTTTGCCACTTCTGCGCGAATTCCATCGCAGAGCGCTGCCGCAAATCTGTTCATCCGCTCAAGTCTACGGTCATCGGCATGGCGGATAAGGTAAAAACTCCGGGTGAGGCTGAGGTCGTCTTCCAATACCTTGACCAAGCCGCGCGCCGACGGCAGGGCAAAATCATGCACAATGCCAATCCCGTGCCCGCCCCTGATCCAGTTGAATTGAACCGAGGCCGAATTCGACGCAAGCTGGACCCGCTCGACCCCGGTTTCATTGAGGTAATCCAATTCCTTGTCGAAAATCATGTCGGGAATATAGCCAATGACTACATGGTCCTTAAGGTCGTCTAGGGCGTCGATCTTTGGCGCATTGCGCAAATACCAACGCGCCGCCACAAGGTGCAGCTTATAGTCGGTGATCTTCTGAACCGTGAGCTTTCCCGCACTTGGCGGGCTGACCGCAATCACAAGATCGGCCTCCCGCTTGGAGAGGTTGACCACCCGCGGCAAGGCCACAATCTGAATTTCAAGATCGGGATTGTCGCGCGAAATCCGTGCACACACCTGCGGAAGAAGGTAATTCGCAACCCCGTCCGGGGCGCCAATGCGGATTTGCCCCGAAAGGCCACCGCCGCTCCCTGCCATTTCCTGCGCCGCCTCCTCAAGCGAGTGTTCAATACGCACCGCATGCACAAGAAGGCGCTGCCCGGCATCGGTCATGGCATATCCCGAGGGCGATTTAACAAACAGCGGCGCGCCAATATCGGCCTCTAGCCGGGCCACGCGACGTCCCACGGTCGCCGGGTCCACCTTGAGCCGCCGCCCCGCCGCCGAAAGGCTCTCTTCCCGTGCCACGGCAAGAAAAACCCGAAGATCATCCCATTGCGGCCCCATCGGACCCTCCTGAATTATCGCAAAGCTGTTTTGAGATGTTGTCCCTTTTCAATGCATTCTTGCAAGTCTATTCTCCCCCGGAACGCGTTTGGAGGAGATCCCATGCAAGAACTGACCCACTTCATCAACGGCGAACATGTCAAAGGCACGTCCGGTCGTTTCGCAGATGTCTATAACCCGTCCACCGGCGAGATTCAGGCCAAGGTGCCGCTCGCGACGGTTGCCGAAATGGACGCCGCCATCGCCGCCGCCGCCGAAGCACAGCCTGCTTGGGCCGCCACCAACCCGCAGCGTCGCGCGCGGGTGATGATGAAATTCGCCGCCCTCATCGAAGAGCACATGGACGAGCTGTCCGAGCTGGTCAGCCGCGAACACGGCAAGACCCTGCCCGACGGGCGCGGCGACGTGCAGCGTGGCCTCGAGGTTATCGAAGTCTGCATGGGCGCGCCGAACATGCTCAAGGGCGAGTATATGAATGACGGCGGTCCCGGCATCGACCTCTACGCCATGCGCCAGCCGCTCGGCGTTGTGGCAGGTATCACCCCGTTCAACTTCCCGGCCATGATCCCGCTTTGGAAAATGGGCCCGGCGCTGGCCTCTGGCAACGCGATGATTCTCAAACCGTCCGAGCGTTGCCCCTCCACGTCGCTGCGCCTCGCGGAACTGCTGAAAGAATCGGGCCTGCCCGATGGTGTCCTTCAAGTCGTCAACGGCGACAAAGAAGCTGTCGACACGATCCTCGACAATGAAACCATTCAGGCCGTCGGCTTTGTCGGCTCGACCCCGATCGCACAGTATATCTATGGTCGCGCTTGCACCAACGGCAAACGCGCCCAGTGTTTCGGTGGTGCCAAGAACCACATGATCATCATGCCCGACGCCGACATGGACAAAGCCGCAGACGCGCTTGTCGGGGCCGGATTTGGCGCCGCTGGCGAACGCTGCATGGCGATTTCCGTGGCTGTTCCCGTGGGTCAGAAAACCGCTGACGCCCTCATCGAACGCCTTGTGCCGCGCATCGAGAAACTCAAGGTTGGCCCTTATACCGCAGGCGCGGACGTGGATTACGGTCCTGTCATCACCGCACAAGCCAAGGACCGCATCAACGGCCTCGTCAATAGCGGCGTCGAGCAAGGCGCAAACCTCGTTGTCGATGGTCGCGACTTCTCGCTTCAGGGCTATGAGGACGGTTTCTTTGTCGGCCCGAGCCTGTTTGACAACGTCACCCCCGACATGGACATCTACCAGGAAGAGATTTTTGGCCCCGTCCTGTCGACCGTGCGCACCGAAACCTATGAAGAAGCGCTCGACCTGATCATGAAGAACCAATACGGCAACGGCACCTCGATCTATACCGCCGATGGCGACACGGCCCGTGATTTTGCCAACAAGGTCAATGTGGGCATGGTCGGGATCAACTTCCCGATCCCCGTCCCGCTGAGCTACTTTACCTTTGGTGGCTGGAAGAAATCGGCCTTTGGCGATCTCAACCAATACGGCCCGGACGCGTTCCGTTTCTATACAAAAACCAAAACCGTTACGGCGCGCTGGTTCTCGGGGATTAAAGACGGCGGAGAATTCCACTTCAAACAGATGGATTAATCCACCTTCCCCAAAGACATAAAAGAGAGGCCGGCCCCAACGGGTCGGCCTCTTTTCATTTCGACACTCGCCCATGTCCCGCCCATGTCCCGCCTGCGAGGCGCTTGAAACAGCGCCCTATTCCTGCTCAACTCATTCCGAGACACTCGGGAGGGCCGCCATGTCGACGCAGGAACCGGATTTCACCATCGGCGTGGAAGAGGAATATCTCTTGGTCGACAAGGATAGCCTTGATCTGGCAGCGGCCCCGGATGGCCTTATGGCGGCCTGCAAATCCGAACTCGAAGGACAGGTCAGCCCCGAATTCCTCAACTGTCAGATAGAAATCGGCACGACCGTCTGTCGCAACGTGGCCGAAGCCCGCGAAGACCTCAAACGCCTGCGCGCGACCGTGGCCCGCGTCGCGGCAGACTATAACCTCGCCCCAATCGCCGCCTCCTGTCATCCCTCATCGGATTGGCGCAAACAACATCACACCGACAAACAGCGGTATAATGATCTGCGCGACGACCTTGCCGGGGTTGTGCGGCGGATGCTGATCTGTGGGATGCATGTGCATGTGGGGGTTGGCGACGCCGATCAACGCATCGACCTGATGAACCAACTCAAGTATTTTCTGCCGCATCTTCTCGCACTAAGCTGTTCTTCGCCGTTTTGGCAGGGTGAAGATACCGGGCTAAGCTGTTACCGTTTAACGGTTTTTGACAATCTCCCCCGGACCGGACTGCCGCCGCGAATTGATAGTTGGGGCGCATACGAACGCTCGGTCAAGGCGATGAAAACCGTGGGCGTGATCGAAGATGCGTCAAAAATCTGGTGGGATTTGCGCCCCTCTTCGCGCTTTCCCACGATTGAAAGCCGGGTCTGCGATGTCTCTCCCCGGCTTGAAACCGCGCTTACTCTGGCGGCCCTGACACAAACCCTGACGCGGATGCTCTGGCGTCTCGCCACACGCAACCAACGCTGGCGTCTTTATGACAATTTCCTGATTTCCGAAAACCGCTGGCGGGCGCAGCGGTATGGCATGGCCGCCGGGTTGATCGACTGGGGCCGCCGCGAGGTCGTGCCGTTCGACGAACTCGCCGCCGAGCTTGTCGCCCATGTCGAAGAGGATGCCGCCGCCCTTGGATGTCTGCGCGAGGTTGAAAATACGCTTTCCATCGTCGCCAATGGCAACAGCGCCGATCAACAGCGCGCCGTCTACCGTGACGCGGTTCAGGCCGACTACAGCCACGAAGAGGCGCTACAGGCGGTTATCAAACATCTGATCGACGCCTATCACGCAGATTTGTAGGGGGTTCGGGTAAATACGCCAGCCTGTTTTGCATTATTGCACACTGACACCACGGTCGTGGCGCTGTATAATTTAACAACCGTTCAATTGCGCGTTTTGGGAGGAACCAAATGGACTTCGCACTCACAGAAGAGCAAACCCTGATCTTTGATATGGCCAAAGGCTTTGGCGAAGAACATATCGCCCCCAACGCCCAAAAATGGGAAGCCGAAGGCACGATCCCCAAAGACCTCTGGCCGCAGATCGCCGAACTTGGTCTCGGCGGCATCTATGTCAGCGAGGAATATGGCGGCTCGGGCCTGTCGCGCCTTGACGCGACGCTGGTTTTTGAGGCGCTGGCGATGTCCTGCCCGTCTGTAGGCTCGTTCCTGTCGATCCACAACATGTGCGGCGGCATGATCGACAAATTCGGCGACGACGCCACCAAACAGAAATGGCTCCCGGACCTCTGCTCAATGTCCAAGGTGTTTTCTTACTGCCTGACCGAACCCGGTTCCGGCTCGGACGCGGCGGCGCTCAAGACCCGCGCGGCCAAGACCAATGACGGCTATGTGCTGAACGGCACCAAGGCGTTCATCTCCGGCGGTGGCTATTCTGATGCCTATGTCACTATGGTGCGCACCGGCGATGACGGACCCAAGGGAATCTCAACCGTGGTCGTCGAAGATGGCACAGCGGGTCTGAGCTTTGGGGGGCTTGAAAGCAAAATGGGCTGGCGCTCGCAACCGACCGCACAGGTGCAGTTTGATGATTGCACCGTGCCGCTCGACAACCGCATTGGCGACGAAGGCCAGGGATTTGCCTATGCTATGGCCGGTTTGGATGGTGGTCGCCTCAATATCGCCGCCTCGGCCCTTGGCGGAGCGCAGAACGCGCTTGATCTCACCATGCAATATATGTCCGAGCGCAAAGCCTTCGGCAAACCCATCAACCAATTTCAGGCGCTTCAGTTCCGCCTCGCCGAGTTTGAAACCAAACTTCAGGCCGCACGCATCTTCCTGCGTCAAGCCGCATGGAAGCTCGACAACAAAACCCATGACGCCACCAAGTTCTGCGCTATGGCCAAGCTGATGGTGACCGATGTCGCCTTTGATGTTGCCAACGGCTGTCTGCAACTTCACGGGGGCTATGGGTATCTTGCCGATTACGGGATTGAAAAGATCGTCCGTGACCTGCGTGTGCACCAGATTCTTGAGGGCACCAATGAAATCATGCGCCTGATCGTCTCGCGTCAGATGATCGCCGACGCCGCCTGATTTCCAAAAACCGCACCGACGCAATACAGACGCAATACCGACGCGATACAGACAGGGGTTTTTCATGGCTGACATCTCTATCCGCAAGATTGGCCAGACCGGCCGCATCACCTTCACACGCCCCAAGGCGCTGAATGCGTTGAGCTATGACATGTGCATCGCCATCGAGGACGCCCTTGATGCATGGGCCTCCGACGATGACGTCAAGATGATCGTGATCGACGCCGAGGGCGAAAAAGCCTTCTGTGCGGGCGGAGACATTGCCGAGCTTTATGAGACCGGAATGGCTGGAAATTTCGCATTTGGACGAAAATTCTGGGCCGATGAGTATAGAATGAACGCAAAATTGTTCGAATTTTGCAAGCCGGTTGCAAGCTTTATGCAAGGCTTTACAATGGGCGGAGGCGTCGGCGTCGGCTGTCACGCCTCACATCGCGTCGTCGGCGACACAAGCCAGATCGCCATGCCCGAATGCGGCATTGGCCTCGTCCCTGATGTGGGCGGCTCTTACATCCTCGCCCATGCGCCCGGGCACCTCGGCGAATACCTGGGCCTCACGGCCTCTCGCCTTGGTGCTTCAGATGCAATTTTCGCAGGCTTCTCAGACTATTACATCCCAGAGTCAAAGTGGCCTGATCTCATCTCCGCATTGGAAGAAAGCGGCGATTGGACCCTCATCGACGCCGCCGCGCATGAGGTTCCAGCCAGCGCATTGCGCAAGGATGAGACCGAAATCAATGCCTTTTTCAACGGCGAAAGCCTGACTGATATCCTCAATGCCTTGCAGGGCAGTGACCTCCCCTTCGCCGAAAAGGCTTTGAAAAAACTCGCGCGCAACTCGCCTCTCGCAATGGGCTGCACCCTCGAGATCATCCACCGCGTGCGCGGCATAGACTCCATACGACCGGCCCTAGAACAGGAATACCGCTTCACCTACCGCGCCATGCAAGATGGTGATTTCCTTGAAGGAATCCGGGCCCAGATCATAGACAAGGATCGCAACCCGCGCTGGAAACACGACCTCAACACACTTCCGGCAGCGGCCGTAAGTCAAATGTTGATGCCTTTGGGAGAGGCTAAACTTACATTCGAAAAGGGAGACTAGGCCATGAAAATCGGATTTATCGGACTTGGAAATATGGGCGCGCCGATGGCCGCCAATCTTGCCAAGGCAGGCCATGAAGTGACAGGCTTTGACATGGCCGACGTGTCGGTTGATGGCGTCACCATCGCAACCTCCGGCCCAGAAGCCGCCAAGGGCGCGGATGTCGTCATTACGATGCTTCCCAACGGCCAAATCCTACGCGACGTCGCCGCCGAACTGATCCCAGCGATGACAAAAGGCGCGACGTTGGTCGATTGCTCGACTGTAGACGTCGAAAGCGCCCGCGCCGTAGCAGACCAAGCCCAAGCCGCCGGCATTTTGGCTGTGGACGCACCAGTATCCGGCGGTGTTGGCGGGGCGACCGGCGGCACACTGACCTTCATGGCTGGCGGGAGCGAGGACGCCTTTGCCAAAGCTGCCCCCCTCTTTGAAATCATGGGACAAAAAGCCGTGCATTGCGGCGAGGCCGGGGCCGGTCAGGCCGCGAAGATCTGTAACAACATGATCCTTGGCGTGACGATGATCGCCACCTGCGAAGCCTTTGCTCTCGCAGATAAACTTGGCCTCGATCGCCAAAAGATGTTCGACGTGGTTTCAACCTCTTCGGGCTATTCCTGGACGATGAACGCCTATTGCCCGGCCCCAGGCGTCGGACCGCAGTCTCCGGCAGACAACGCCTACCAGCCCGGCTTTGCGGCGGACCTGATGCTCAAGGATCTACGCCTATCACAGCAAGCTGCGGAAGCCGCCGACGCCGATACCCCAATGGGGCAAATGGCGCGCGATCTGTATGCCAAATTCGTCGAATCCGAAGATGGCGCCGGTATGGATTTTTCCGCAATGCTGCCCCGTTTTGAAAAGCGTAGCCGCACGTAAATCAAATGTGATCCCGTCCAACCGGCGGGATCACTTGCGTAACTTCATCAACGCTTCGGCCTGCGCCTCGACAATCCTTTTGCCCTCGGCGATGGCCTTCTCTGCGCGAAACAGCTCCAGAACAGACATATCGTTCAGGTCGGCCTCCAGAGCGAGGTTCGGCGGATCAGAGGCGCTACGGGTCTTGCGAACAAACTCTGTCATGATGTCAATCGAGGTTGACACGACATCCAACGAATTCGGCCCAGGATTTCCCTCGGGGCGTAATAATTCGCGAACCGGCTCGGGGAGTTTTGCGACCCATCCAGCACTCCCCAACTTGTCGTAAAAGCTATCTCGTGGCTCCCAAAGCTTGCCAAACTTGGCGTTTGGGTTGACAGAGATCGTCTCATCCGCCTCAAGCGCACGGCAGGCAGAACTTGGCACAGGGTTCACAAGACCGCCATCCAAGAGCCATTTCCCATCCTGATTATGAGGGCTAAACAGACCGGGAATCGCGATGGACGACCGGATTGCGTCAAAGAGAGAACCACGCTGAATCCATGTCTCGTGACCCGTCGCCATATCGGTGGCCACAGCGATATAAGGCTTATTCAGATCCTCGATCTTGTCGGGCAGATCAAGGTCGCGCATCATGTCGCGCACCGTTTCCCCGCGCAGGAGTCCGCCGTGCTCAAACCGCAAATCGACGTAGTTGAGCATCCGGGTTTGGGTCAGGGACCGCGCCCAATCCTCCAATGCGTCAAGCCGCCCCGAGGCCCATGCCGCCCCCACAAGCGCCCCCATCGAACAGCCTGCAACCACGTCCGGCTCGACCCCAAGCGCATCAAGTGCTTTGAGCACGCCAATGTGGCACCATCCACGTGCACCGCCCGACCCAAGTGCGATTCCAAGCTTTGTCATTCTGCAGCAACCCGTTTTGCCGATAGCATTGGCTTGAGGTAGCGACCTGTATGACTGCGCTCAACCTCGCCAACCTCTTCCGGCGTCCCGCAGGCCACAATCTCGCCGCCTCCATCGCCGCCTTCCGGGCCGATATCTATGATCCAGTCCGCCGTTTTTATAACGTCGAGATTATGCTCGATGACAACAACCGTATTCCCCTGGTCTACCAATTCGTGCAGCACTTCCAACAACTTGCGCACATCTTCGAAATGCAGGCCGGTTGTCGGCTCGTCGAGGATATAAAGGGTCCGTCCGGTAGAGCGTTTGGCAAGCTCCTTGGAAAGTTTCACCCGTTGTGCCTCGCCGCCCGAGAGGGTCGTCGCCTGTTGGCCCACCTTGATATAGCCAAGACCGACCCGCGCAAGTGCGTCCATTTTGTCCCGGATCGACGGCACCGCCTTGAAGAAATCCTGCGCATCTTCGACCGTCATATCGAGGACATCCGCAATACTTTTGCCCTTGAACTTGATCTCCAGTGTCTCGCGATTGTAGCGCGCCCCGTTGCAGGTTTCGCAGGTGACGTAGACATCCGGCAGGAAATGCATCTCGATCTTGATGACGCCATCCCCCTGACATGCCTCACAGCGCCCGCCTTTGACGTTAAAGCTAAATCGTCCGGGTTTGTAACCGCGCGTCTTTGCTTCGGGTAGTCCAGCAAACCAATCCCGGATCGGCGTGAAAGCTCCTGTATAGGTCGCCGGATTTGATCGCGGCGTGCGCCCAATCGGGCGCTGGTCGATATCAATCACCTTATCGAGATGCTCAAGGCCCTTGATGGTTTCGCAGGGTGCCGGCGTTTGTCGCGCCCCATTAAGCCGCATGGACGCCGTCTTGAACAGGGTTTCAATCGTCAACGTGGATTTCCCACCGCCAGACACACCTGACACACAGACAAATTTCCCAAGCGGGAAATCGGCCGTCACCGACTTCAGGTTATTCCCCGTCGCCTTCACAACACTCAGCGTTTTCCCATTGCCCTCGCGGCGTTCGCTTGGCACCTCAATTTGGCGTGCACCAGAAAGATACTGTCCTGTCAACGAAGCGGCGTCCTGGGCAATGTCCTCTGGTGTGCCTTGCGAAATGACACGTCCGCCATGCACACCTGCACCCGGCCCTATGTCGAACACATAATCGGCCTCGCGGATGGCTTCCTCGTCATGCTCGACGACAATCACCGTATTGCCTTGATCCCTGAGGTTTTTCAGCGTCCCAAGCAGGCGATCATTGTCGCGCTGGTGCAGGCCGATCGAAGGCTCATCCAACACATAGAGCACCCCCGTAAGGCCCGAGCCGATCTGCGAGGCGAGACGGATCCTTTGGCTCTCTCCGCCGCTTAGTGTGCCACTTGAACGTGACAGTGTAAGGTATTCTAATCCCACGTTATTCAGGAACCCAAGGCGTTCCTTTATCTCCTTCACAATGGTGCGTGCGATCTCTTGCTTTTGCGGCGTGAGGTGGGTCGGCGCGTCCTCAATCCATTGGTAGGCTTCGCGGATCGACATCTCCACCACCCGCCCGATATGAAGCCCGGCAATCCGAACCGCTAGCGCCTCTTCGCGCAGACGGAACCCGCCACAAGTCCCACAGGGACGGTTGTTTTGATAGCGCTCAAATTCCTCGCGTATCCAGTTTGAATCTGTCTCACGATAGCGCCGTTCCATGTTTGGAATGACGCCCTCGAACACGCGTGTCACCTGATAAACACGGCCCCCTTCATCATAGCGAAACGGGATCTCTTCATCGCCTGAGCCGCGCAAAAAGACCTGTTGCACATGGGCCGGCAGGTCTTTCCAAGGGGTGTTCTTGTCAAACTCATAATGGCGGGCGATGGCCTCAATGGTTTGCAGGAAATAAGGCGATTTGCCTTTGCGCCAAGGTGCCAGCGCCCCATCATAGAGGCGTAGCGTCACGTCCGGCACCACAAGGCGCTCGTCGAAAAACAGCTCTTTGCCAAGACCGTCACATTCGGGGCAAGCACCAAACGGCGCGTTGAATGAAAACAACCGCGGTTCAATTTCGGGGATGGTAAATCCGCTCACGGGACAGGCGAAATTCTCTGAAAACGTATGGCGCTCTGGCTCCCCTTCCTTGGGGGCCGTTTCCAGAATGGCAATCCCGTCAGCAAGATCGAGCGCGGTTCGCAAACTATCCGCGAGACGGGTTTCCATGCCCTCGCGCACCACAAGACGATCGACCACAACGTCGATATCATGCCGGTATTTCTTATCGAGCGTGGGCGGCTCATCAAGCTCATAGAATACACCGTCGACTTTCACGCGCTGAAAGCCCTGCTTGCGAAGCTCTAGGAATTCCTTTCGGTATTCGCCTTTTCGATCACGAATGATCGGTGCGAGAAGGTAGCCGCGTGTCCCCTCTTCTAGCCCCATGATCCGGTCGACCATATCCTGCACCTGCTGTGCTTCGATAGGCAGGCCGGTTGCAGGGCTATACGGCGTCCCGACACGAGCAAAGAGCAACCGCAGATAATCATAGATTTCCGTGACCGTCCCCACGGTCGATCTTGGGTTTTTGGAGGTGGTTTTCTGTTCAATCGAAATGGCCGGAGACAACCCGCTTATGTGGTCGACATCCGGTTTTTCCATCATGTCTAGAAATTGGCGCGCATAGGCCGACAGAGACTCGACATACCGCCTCTGCCCTTCGGCATAAATCGTATCAAACGCGAGAGAGGACTTTCCAGACCCGGAAAGCCCCGTAATCACCACGAGCTGGTCGCGCGGAATATCAACGTTGACGTTTTTGAGATTATGCTCGCGCGCGCCGCGCACTTCGATGTTCTTGAGCTCGGCCATAGGTTCCTCACGGTAGATGCCTAAGAAATAGGTCAGTTCACGAGAGTCGCCAAGCCAAAATAGCGAACAAATAATGAACATGCAAAAAATGCGCATTTCATAGTTTGTATTCACATTGTGGAATGTTACCTAAAGCCGAGGAAATCGCCGGTGCTGCCGGTCAGGTGAGAGGATTGCGATGTTTTTTCTTAGGCAAAAGCCCCAGGCCGAAATGAGCGTCAAAGATGCGGTCGATGGCGCCAAGACCGGCGACATTATTGTCATTGACGTAAGAGACCAAATGGAGCTCAAGCACACCGGGATTGCGGAGGGCGCGCTTCATGTCCCACTCATGCGTCTTCGGGATATAGCTGATCCACGCCACCCAGATTTTAATCCAAAGCTTAAGAATGATGGCAAAATTGCCATCTATTGCGCGTCTGGCGCACGATCACACTCGGCAGTCACGATGCTACGTCGGCTCGGCTATGAGGACGTGTATAATATCGGTGGCCTGTCTCATTGGGTCCGGGCTGGCGGGGGCGTGACTGCGGTCTGATCCAATACGCTCAGGTGCGGCGCGCGATGGCCCAAGCACAGATCGGCATATCCTTGTCATTCTCAAGGCTATCGCGGGTGTCATCATAAATTGGCGGCCAGGGGGTTTCGAGATTGCGCGCCGCAGCGTTGCGGTTGCCCCATTGTTCGGCCCTGATTTCAGTCTCGTCGAAACCGCATTCAATCAACAGGTTTTTCAACCCCCGCGCCGACCAGCGTGAATTGTCCATCGGTGCGGCGTGAAAGGGGATGTAGAACGGTACGGCAAGCCAGAAATGCCCGCCTTTCTTGAGCATGCGCCGCACGTTCTTGGTTGCGGCATAGGGGCGGTCCAAGTGCTCCCAAACCTGATTGGCAAGAATAAGGTCAAACTTTTGCGGTTTACCTTGTGCGGTCATGTAGGGGCCAGCACAGATATCATACTTGGGATAGCGAAACTGCCGATAAGAGCGGAAATCGAACATCTCGCCCCATTTCCCCGATATCTCTGCCACATCAAGATACTCGGGGGTCAGTTGTTGGATCATACGGCGACTCGACTTCGCCATGATAATCCGATTGAGACTCGGCACTTTGCTCTCCTCACGGGCTTTGCGAACGCATACGCTTTTACATGTGGATCACGCGCCCATACGCATCAAGCACGCTCTCATGCATCATTTCAGAAAGCGTGGGATGCGGAAAGACCGTTTCCATAAGCTCCGCTTCTGTCGTCTCAAGTGTGCGCCCGACCACATAACCCTGAATCATTTCAGTGACCTCCGCCCCGACCATATGCGCACCAAGCAACTCGCCGGTTTTCGCATCAAACACGGTTTTCACCATGCCTTCGGCCTCGCCCAAGGCAATTGCCTTGCCGTTGCCAATAAACGGAAAGCGGCCGACCTTGACCTCATAGCCAAGCTCTTTGGCCTTGGCTTCGCTATATCCAACCGAGGCGATCTGCGGATGACAATAGGTGCAGCCTGCAATGCTTTCAGGTTTGACAGGGTGCGGCTTTTGGCCCGCGATTAGCTCGGCCACCATAACGCCCTCGTGACTTGCCTTATGGGCCAGCCAAGGCGCACCGGCGATATCACCGATCGCATAGAGACCCTCAACATCCGTCCGACAATAAGCATCCGTGACAACATGCGTGCGATCAACCTTCACGCCAAGCGCCTCAAGGCCAAGCCCCTCGACGTTGCCGACAATACCCACCGCAGAGATAACCGTATCAAATACAAGTTTTTCGACTTTGCCGCCGGTCTCAATATGGGCCGTCACCTTACCCTTGCCGCGATCCAACTGCTTGACCAAGGCTTTTTCCATGATCGTCATGCCCTGTTTCTGGAATTGTTTCTTGGCAAACCCGCTGATCTCGGCATCTTCAACCGGCAATACGCGGTCCATAACCTCGACAACCGTCGTATCGGCGCCAAGCGTGTTGAAGAAGCTCGCAAATTCGATACCGATTGCGCCTGATCCAATCACAAGGAGTTTCTTGGGCATGCGTGATGGCTGTAGCGCGTTCTTATAGGTCCAGACGAGATCCCCATCGGCCTCAAGCCCCGGAAGCTCGCGTGCCCGTGCGCCCGTCGCAAGGACGATGTGCTTGGAGATCAGCTCTTCGCTGCCCTTGTCCGTCTTGACCGTCACCTTGCCCTTGGCCGGCAGGGTCGCTTCCCCCATGAAGACAGTGATCTTATTCTTCTTCATCAGGTGGCCAATGCCGGAACTCAGTTGCTTGGCAACACCGCGCGACCGCTTCACGACCGCATCCAGATCATAGGACAGGTTGTCGGCGCTGAGGCCAAACTCCTTGGCACGATGCATCAGGTGAAAGACTTCGGCAGAGCGCAAAAGCGCCTTGGTCGGAATGCAGCCCCAGTTGAGGCAAATGCCCCCCAAGTGTTCGCGCTCCACAATTGCAACCTTGAGGCCCAATTGCGCGCCCCGAATTGCCGCCACATAGCCGCCCGGCCCTGCGCCGATCACGATCATATCAAAAGACTTGGCCATGCCGCCCTCCGTGATTCAATTTAGTTCAGCATTAAACTATTTATTGCGCCGCTTCAAATATCATTTCAGGCAAAAAAGGCCCGCACGACTGGATCGCGCGGGCCTGCGTATTCACCTGTTCGATGTCGCGTCAACCGGCCTGCTGAAGCGCCTGCACGGTTTGACCATAACCACCGTTTGCCACATAGGCCTTTTCCGGCGCTGTCGAGGTCCGGGCAAGCGCCTCGTTGCGATATGGGAACCTGCCAAATTGGCGAATAACTTCACGATGCGCCTTGGCGTGAAGCATATTTGAGGTTCCTGACTGGGGCATCCGCTCCTTCATCAGGCGCACACAGCGTTCCTGATCACAGAGGTTTTCGGAATGCATCAGAGGCAGATAGAAAAACTGACGTGCGGGTTCGTCAATTTTGAGATCATACCCGTGATGAATCGCCCCTTTTGCGGCGGCGAGCGCCAAGCGGTCCGACGAAAAGGCCTTGGACTGACCACGGAACATGTTTCGAGGAAACTGATCGTTGAGCACAATATAGGCCAACGAGCCGCTTGGATATGTGAGCCATTGCGCAAAACTGCCTTCTTGCGCTGCGGCCCATGTGTCTTGGAAACCGTGCCGGACCCTGTCGTCCAGATCATCAGAAACCTGATACCATCCTTCTGGCCCGACATCGTCCAGCCAGAACTTTAATACTTCTTCCGGGCTCGCCATTGCCCTGCTCTCCTCACCATACGTCACCCACCTGTGACATAAAAATGTTACACATGATCATCACCGAAAAAACAGTAACAAATTGCAACATCGGCGACACATTATGACGCAGCCTCTGCCTCTTCCTCCTCCAGAGCGGTCTCAATGGCAAATTCTTGTGCGACCTCAACGGCAAGCTGCGACGAGGTAGGCATCACAGGCGCGTAACTTGCGGTTTCATCGACAGTCGCACGGCGCGTCATCCGATAGCCCGCATATCCGCCCAAACCAATCATCAACACCGCAATCAAGAGAAAGAACCCGGACGCCCCAAAGCTCGACATGATCCAGCCGGTCACGACCGGGCCGGCAATCGCCCCCACGCCGTTGACAAACACCATGCCGCTTGAGGCTGCGGCCATATCATCCAGCTCAAGAAAGTCATTGGTGTGCGCGATCAGCAGAGAGTAGAGCGGATTGGACAACCCGCCAATCAATGCCGCCGCAATAAGAAGCATGACAAACTGCTCCCCGGCCATCATCCCGAGCACTGCACCAAGCCCACCAAGCAGGGCTGAGCCCATAATCAAAACACGGCGATCCATGCGATCCGAGAGCCAGCCGAGCGGGTATTGAAGGAATGTTGCACCAATATAGAAAGCCGCGACAAACATCGAGATTTGGCCAACGCTCAAGCCGATTTTTGCCCCGAACACCGCCGACATACCAAACTGCGCCGAGAACACACCACCAAGAAGAAACATGCCCACAACACCAAGCGGCGAGGTTTCATAAAGCCCGCGCAGGTTCATCGCCTTGGTCGTATCAAAGGCCGGCGTCGGCGAAATGCTTAGCAGGATCGGCGCAAAGGAAATGGAAACAAGCACCGAGGGAATGACAAAAAGAACAAAGCCCGACGGGTCAGCCGTCACCAACAAGGCTTGGGCTGCGATAATCCCGATCATCTGCACGATCACGTAAAGCGACAAGGCCTGCCCACGTGTTTCATTGGTCGCCGCGTTGTTGAGCCAGCTTTCCGCAGTCACATACACACCCGAGAAACAAAATCCGATAATGACCCGACCCACAACCCAGACCCAAGGGTTGGCGAAGGTCGGATAGAGAATGAGCACGGCAGAGATAAACGACGCCAAGGCCGCAAAGACACGCACATGCCCCACGCGGCGGATCATCTCTGGGGCCATACGTGAGCCGCCGAGGAATCCAAGGAAATAGGACGACATGACCATCGACATCTCGAAGGTCGAAAAGCCTTCGATTTCCCCGCGGATACCAAGCAGGGTCGATTGAAGACCGTTGCCGACCATCAAGAGCATCATGCCGAGCAAGAGCGCCCAAGCGTTGGTGAAAAATTGGAACATGACCCCTCCTAAAGGCATAATCTCGCTCTAGACCGCGCGGTCTTTCCCGAGCCTCACGTGAACGACACTTCCCGGTCTGCCTGCGTCACTGCCCCGAGGGCAACAGCAAAGATGCATCCCCATAGGAAAAAAAACGGTAATTATTCACGATCGCGTGGGAATAGATCGCCTTGATACGCTCCGCCCCCATCAGCGCCGATACGAGCATCATCAGGGTGGATTTTGGAAGATGAAAATTCGTCATCAGTGCATCTGCAACGCGGAACCGGAAACTGGGATAAATAAATATGTCGGTTTCCCCCTGCCACGGCGCAATTGCTCCGCTCTCTTGCGCGGCGCTTTCGATCAGGCGTAGCGCGGTCGTGCCAACGGGGATGATACGCCCCCCTTCGGCCTTGGTGGCGGCGATCTCAGCGGCGGCGGCGGCGCTGACATGGCCCCATTCGGCATGCATCTTGTGTTTGGTCACGTCATCGACCTTTACCGGCAGAAAAGTTCCGGCCCCGACGTGTAACGTTACAAAGGTAAATGCGACCCCCATATCCCGTAGTTCTTGCAGCAGCGGCGGATCGAAATGAAGCGACGCGGTTGGGGCCGCCACGGCGCCGCTATTGCGGGCAAACACGGTTTGATAGTCCTGTTTGTCGCGCTCATCCGCCGCCCGCTTGGCCGCAATATAGGGCGGCAAGGGCATCGCCCCGGCCTCTAGGAGCGCCGCATCGAAATCCTCGCCTCGAAGATTGAACCTCAGAAGGCCTTGACCATCTTCCTTGGCCTCCAGCGTCGCGCGAAGGTCTTGAGAGAAAACAATCTCCTCGCCCTCGCGAACTTTCTTGAGAGGCTTCAGCAAGGCAGACCACGCGCCATTTGCCTTTGGCTCAAGCAAGGTAACATCTATTCGGGCCTGTGTCGGGCCGTCCGCCCTCGTTCGGTGGCGAAGACCTGACAGGCGGGCGGGAATAACCTTGGTATCATTGAGAACCAACCGATCCCCAGGGCGCAGCCAGTCGGGCAGGTTTGTCACGGCCGAATCCGTGATCTGATCGCCCTGCGCCACCAACAAGCGGGCGGAACTGCGCGGTTCGGCAGGACGGGTTGCGATCAACCGCTCGGGCAGATCGAAATCAAAATCGGATAGTTGCATAGGCTCACTCTTCAAGATTCGGGGGCGGGCGGCGGAAGATTTCGCGTAAGAACCCCGGCGTCAAGGCCGAGAGCGGATTGACCGAAACCTTCATATCCTCAGGCGCGCCCCTGAGGCGGTAGTTGAATGCAAATAACCCCTCCCCCTTCTTGGCTACAATCCGCCCGATGGCGTTTACAATGTAAAGCGGTGACAAAGCCCCTTGAAAATCCATCTGGCGCGAAGCGATGTCATAGACACCATCAAGGGAAATCCCCATCGCGGGCCCAACTGCGCTGCTTTCGCCAACAATGATTTTTTGTGGCGTCACTTGAAAACGCCCTGATACATCGGAAAAGTAAATGCCGGGGCCGTTGAGCTGTTCGAGAAGGCCCACAATGCTCACCGCGTTCAGAACCTCCGCCATCACCGGCGCATCTTGAATACGGATACCTTCAATTTTCACATAGCCGTCATATACGCCGTTGGCCTGCCCCGGACGAAACACCATCCGAAGCGTCCCATCGTCCGAAGCATCCGAAAACCCAAGCGCCTTGATGGCTTTCCCGGCCTGACTTGATCGCAGGTCGATGCGTGTGCCCCTTTCATGCGGCACAAGCGTGCCATCTATTTGCGCCTGACCATTGAGGCGTCCGGCGAAGGCACCGCGCAGCGTCATCCCGCCAAGGGTTTCAACGGTGACATCGCTTAGATGGATCGTGTCGGAAACCTGAACCCGTTCAAGCCGGCCTGAGATTGGCCCCATAGGAGATTGCGGCGAAGATTGTCCCGGCGGCAGACCACGAATATCAAGCCGCCCCCCGTCGACAACAATCGCAGGCGACACGCCCTCGCCCCGTCCGACCAAGGCACCACGCCCCTCAAGCCATGAGCCGACGCGGAATGCCTCGAAGGTGACGCGATCAAGCGCCCCTTCGTCTTTCAACGCCACACGACCCTTTGCTTCGAGCCCCGCCGCCTCAATTTGCAACGCATCCACGACAGGCGGCTTTGACAAGGTCATTTCCATGCGTAGATCCCCATCACCCTGCGATGATTTGCGCCACCCCAAAGGCGCAAAGGCAAGCGCCGCCCCCTGCAAATCAGAGGTCAGGCGCATTTTGGGCGGCTGGCCCTTGTTGAAATCTATCTGAAATTCCGCATCGGCTGTGCCAGCGATGACACCGTCCGGCAGGCCAATACGGAATTCCTCGACAACTGCGGGTCCAAGCTCCGCGCGCCCCTTGAGAACACTTTTGCCATTCGCACGTGGTCCCAAGCCGGTTTCCCAAGCCGCATCGAACGGCACCTCGCCTAGCCGCCCCGCGCCCAGGAACCGCAAGCGCCCGTTGGAGGCCTGCCAATTGGCCATCCCGCGTATCGTCTTGCCTTCGACGAAATGATCGCTCGAGAAGGCTGGTATTTCGCCACGCAGATCAAACACAATGAGGTCTTTGGGAAGCTCCTTCTTCAGTAGAAGATCAATCGTGCCTTCGGCGCGCGCCTCCCCTTGAGCAAGCGTCACCGGAAGCTCTGCCTTGTCCATCGCCGAAAGCGGGGGGCGGTTCAGCAACGAAAGCGCAGCCGGGATCGGACCCCGCGCTTTGAGGTCCACACGCGCGGGGGGCGGTTTTTGCCGCGTGTCGAAAATCGTGAACCCCGTGCCCGTGGCGTCGATGACCCCGCCTTCATCCGCTGTCACATAGCCTTTTTCAGCGGCAACACGGAACGCATTATCTGCAAAACTCGCATAGCCCGCCGCCCCCTGCATATCGGGCAGCGTCTTGGCAAAACGCATATCGAGATCCCGAAATTGGAAATCTGCCCGCACATCTGGCTTTTCATCTTCGCGCGACCTTAACGCGACACGCGCGGAGTGAAGATCAAGCGCATGGATGTTTTCATCAATCCATATCCGCAACTTGGGCAAGAATGCTTCGGGCCAAAGCCCAAGAACACGAAGATGATCAAGCCTGTTGGCGCGGGCATCGACGCTATACTGCCAATTGTCCGGCGTCGCGCGCACCCCGCCTTGGATTGAAAGCGTCTGATCGCCTTCAATCAAGATCGCCTGACCAAGGGTCACTTCAAAAGGCGCGAGATTGAGCCGGAAATCCGCAAAAGCCTGATCAAGCGCAACGGGGATCGTTTCACGGTTGTTGGGATTGACCTCCAATTGATCGAGGCGCAACTGCACCACGAGTTCTCGCGGCAACCCAAGCTGCATGTCCTGCAACAAAGCCTTGCCATTTGCCGTCACGCGCACCCACGGCGCCTGAACCGATAGTTCATCGAGCACCAACGTTGAGGTGCCCGGTTCATAGGTAAGGTAGGTGTGCGCGGATTCAAAAGGGATCGGGCTTACGGTGTCTGTCGGCTGAACCGCGCCCTCGCCGATTTGCAAGGCCGCACTTGTTGCACCAAGCACGCCGTCTTCGTCAATCGAGCTGCGCAGCGATCCAGAAATCGGGGCGCGCAGAATATCAAGCCAAGCCAGCGCCGCCGATTGCGAGGCAATATCATCAGCGGGCACATCCTCGAACGTCACACCAAACCGCGCCGCATCCGATCCATAGTCGGTCTCATAGGTCATCTCTAGCGCTGAGACATAGGCACGCGCGCCAAGCGCCACGAGACTGGCCGAAAGATCAATGCCGTCCTCGTCGCGCTGCAAGCGCAGCTGCCCCCCATCAATCGTCCAGCCCTTTCCCGCTCGCACATCTTCGTAGCGCAGCGTGACAGATTGCAGGCTCGCGGCGGACAATTGGACCAGCCACGGCTTGGACAATCCCTCCTTCAACTCGCGCGACAACCCCGCAAGAGAGGTGCGCCGGTCGATCGGGTCCACCGACTGACCGCTTTCCCCCAATGCAATGCTCACAGTGCCATCCGAAAGACGCCTCATGTTGAGAAAAATTCCGCTCACGTAAAGCTCACTGGGGGCCAGCCGCCCCTCGCTCAAGGCCTCGATTGAAAACGTGCTATCAATTTCGGCGACCTCGACCACCGCCCCTGTTTCGAGATCTTGAAGAGAGACCGACGCGGCCCGAATCCGAGGCTGCCAGTCGTCTTCGAGAACGATGGAAATCTCTCCCACGTTGATATCAAGCTCCGGCACTTCGCGCGCCACCGCCTCAACGACCCGCTCTGCGGCCCAATCTGGCAAGGTTAAACTGCGCTCCAGAAGCAGAATAATCCCGAGCACAACAATCACAACAGAGAGCGGAAGACTCAGTAATACCCATAGCCCAATACGCCGCCGACGCGGACGGCCCGGCTCAGATGGCACAGACGTATTCTCGGTATTGCTCAGGGCCGCCTCGTTTGGTTTTCTGGTTGGGCTTGTTCGTTGCAACGCACTATATACCCATCATAAGAGACACCCAAGGACTGAGCATATGATTGACGTCAATGACATAGCACCCGACTTCACCCTCCCCGCGACCGACAAGCAATCCGGCGCTCAAACCGTAACTCTTTCGGCCTTACATCCGGCCCCGGTGGTGCTTTTCTTTTATCCCCGCGACAATACGGCGGGCTGCACACGAGAAGCCGTCGAATTCACAGAATCCCTCGCGGCATTCGAGGAGGCAGGCACCAAGGTTTTCGGGATTTCAAAGGATAGCCTTGCATCGCATGAAAAATTCATCGCCAAGAAGGATCTTGGTATGCCGCTTTTGTCCGATGAAGAGAGCGACACCTGCGAGGCTTACGGCGTTTGGAAAGAGAAAAAGATGTATGGCAAAACCTTCATGGGAATTGAGCGCTCCACATTCCTCATCGACAGCGAAGGCCGGCTTGCCAAGGTCTGGCGCAAAGTCAAAGTTGACGGCCATGTCGAAGACGTACTGAACGCGGTGCGTGCGCTGTGACAACTCTCACCCTCTCAGAAATGGCGGTCGAGGTGCTGACCACCGCCGATGGCCGTGCCAAAACCGCTTTGTCTCATCAACATGCCGCCGCATGGTTTGCTGCGCGCGAAGCCGGGGACCCAATTGAGATCGGCCATGCCGCGCCGCCCTTGCGCCCTTCGCGGCCCGACAAACCAGAGCTTCTGTCGCCGCGCGACGTGCCACGCCGCCGCCCCGGAAGCCCAGAGGGGCGGATCGCGCTATTGCATGCCGTCGCGCATATCGAACTCAACGCGGTAGACCTGCACTGGGATATCATCGCGCGGTTTACCAAGACGCCCATGCCGATTGGATTTTATGATGACTGGGTCAAGTCGGCGGATGAAGAATCAAAACATTTTAACCTCGTATGCGACTGCCTTGAAGCTATGGGAAGCCATTATGGTGCGCTTGCGGCCCATGCGGGCATGTGGCGCGCCGCCGAAGATACTGCGGATGACTTCTTGGGGCGGCTCGCCGTTGTGCCGATGGTGCTTGAGGCGCGCGGACTTGATGTGACGCCGGGGATGATAACGATCTTTGAGAAGGCCAAAGAAGATCAGACCGTCGCCGCCCTCAACACGATCTATGCCGAAGAAGTTGGGCATGTGGCCTATGGTGCCAAGTGGTTCAACTTCCTTTGCGGGCGTGACAACCTTGACCCCAAACCCGTTTTTCATGGTTTGGTCCAACGTTATTTTCACTCCCAGCTCAAGGCACCATTCAACGAAGAAAAACGCGCCGAAGCCGGTTTGCCGCCGGATTTCTACTGGCCCTTGGCGGATGAATTGCCGCCTCCCTACGCGCGCTGATCGGCAAGTCCTTGCCCATGCGCGATTTAATCCTGTTGTCCTTCCCGCCCGAGATAGGCAAAAACCTTGCTCGGGCGGCCTCGAATGGGTAAGACGCTTCTGCGTTGGGGCTTTCATGCGGCTCCGCATTGACGACAGGGATAAGGACGATAGCATTGAGAACGCGGCTCGCGATAAAGATGAACGCTTTTCTGGAACGCTATTTTCCGGAACGCCGCCTTTTCCTGCGGTCTGAAAACGACACCCGTTTCATTCGTCTCCGCCCCTCGACACAGGTCATCGTGTTCCTTGGCGGCTCCGGGGTCGTTGCCTGGGCCATCATCGCCACAGCGATCCTTTTGATGGATTCGATTGGTGCCGGAAATTTTCGGGAGCAAGCCCGGCGCGATCAACAAACCTATGAACAACGCCTGAACGATCTTTCTGATGAGCGCGATGCGCGGACCGAAGAGGCGCTTGCCGCACAGGACCGCTTTAATTCGGCCCTCGCCCAGATTTCGCAAATGCAGTCGGAATTGCTCTCCTCCGAGGCGCGGCGACGTGAGCTTGAGACCGGTATTGAAGTGATTCAGTCGACCCTGCGCCGCACCATGAAAGAACGCGACCTCGCGCGTCTTGAGACCGATAGTCTACGCAATAGCGCCAGCGGCGAAAGCACATTGGCCGCCGCCGGTTCGCAAACGGGCAATGACATGGTTGACGCGCTTGCCTCGGCGCTTGAAGAAACTGCGGCACAGCGCGACGAACTTATCAAAAACGCCGAAGCTGCGATTCAGGCCGAAGAAGAAATGCGCCTTGAGCTTGCTCTAATGGAAGAGAAGAATGATCGCATCTTCAGGCAGTTAGAAGATGCGATGACCGTCTCTGTCGCACCGCTTGAAAAGATGTTCAAGTCTGCCGGGTTGGATACGGATGCGCTCATCAACGAGGTAAAACGCGGCTATAACGGCCAAGGCGGGCCGATGATGCCGCTCTCATTCTCGACCAAAGGGGGCGAGATCGACCCCGAGGCACAGCGCGCCAACCGCCTTTTGGACCGGCTCGATGCACTCAACACTTACCGTATCGCCGCCGAGACTGCCCCCTTTTCCCACCCCATCCGCAGCGCCTACCGCTTCACCAGCGGCTTCGGGTCGCGGTGGGGGCGGATGCATAAGGGGTCGGACTTTGCGGCGCGGCATGGGACGCCTATTTATGCAACGGCGGATGGGGTCGTGATACATGCTGATTGGCTCTCGGGGTATGGGCGTCTTATCAAGATCAAGCATGATTTCGGCATCGAAACCCGCTATGCTCACCTATCCAAATTCCGCGTGAAGAAAGGCCAAAGGGTCTCGCGCGGGGACCATATTGGTGATATGGGCAACTCTGGTCGCTCGACCGGAACCCACCTGCACTACGAAATTCGGCTCAATGGTCGTGCCGTGAACCCGATGAATTTTATCAAGGCTGGAAGAGATGTTTTCTAAGAGCAAAATCAACGAACCCGCACCCAAATCCGCTGATCCGGCTAAACCCGCGTCAGCCGATCCGGCCCCGTCGTCGCCCGCGCCTTCCCCGGGCGATTTCAAGGCCTCTGCCCCCAAGGCAAAACCGCCTGCGTCGATCCTGTCATCGGACCTGCATATTAGCGGTAACCTCAAGACAACAGGCGATATTCAGGTCGAAGGCACCGTCGAGGGCGACATCCGGGCACATCTTTTGACCATCGGCGAGAGCGCGACCATCCGTGGCGAAGTTGTGGCCGATGACGTGGTTGTCAACGGGCGTATCGTCGGCCGTGTGCGCGGCCTCAAGGTGCGTCTGACATCGACCGCGCGGGTCGAGGGCGACATCATCCACAAGACCATCGCGATTGAGAGCGGCGCGCATTTCGAAGGCTCCGTGCAGCGTCAGGACGACCCGCTTTCGAGCAAGAAAACCGCCGCCGCATCGGCCCCCAAGCCGGCACAAGCGGC
>JAPHRE010000023.1 GCA_026195905.1 Pseudopelagicola sp.
ATCTCTCAGGAAAAGCGCGGTCGGGTCAAATGGTGCAAACTTGAACCCGATGCCATGCGCGCCGCCTCGGTCTGGATGCAGGGCTTTGGCCAGTTCGATCCCGTGGACCTTGATGATTTCGAGAAATTCCTCGCCGCCGAGTTGCGCGATTAATGCTCGTTGCGCAGCAATAGCAACAGCGACACAACCGTTAACGCCACCCCGACAAGGATCATTCCCCCCGGCGCGCCGTGACCAAGGGCAACCTCCCAGCCTATGACCCAGCTTGGCACCAGATAGGTATAGGCCATGACCTTGGCACTCGGTAGGTGCAGGACAGAGAACTGCAACAACACGAATGTCACCGCGCTGGCAAAGATCGCAAGGTAGATCACCGTGATCCAGACAATCCCCGGCAGCCCGGCCCAATCCGTTGCCCGAATATCGCTCCAGCCATAGACGGTCAGGATCACAAACCCGGCCACGAGCATCCCGAAGGTAAACACCAACGGCCGCTCGCCGCGATTGAGCTTGCGCACCATCGGCGTATAGATCGCATGCGCCACACAGCCCCAGAAGTAATAGATTTCCCCCTGCCCGACCCGAAACCGCAGGAATGCCGCCCAATCGGCCTTAAAGATCACCCAAAGCGCGCCAATGGCCCCGATTGTGAGGGCCAGCGCCATGCGCCGCGTCGTGATCTGCCCCAGTAGGGCATAGCCAAACCCCGCCGAGAGGATCGGCGTCAGGGTAAAGACCGCCGCCGTGCTGACCGGGGCGGCGGTTTTAAGGCCTTCGAACATCAAGACGAAATAAGCCGCAAAAAGCCCGCCCAGCACAAGGTAGCGCCAAGGCGCGGCAAGCGCATTGCGCCCAATCCCGCCGGTCGCCAACGCCGCCGCCCCAATCACGCCGCCCGCGATCAGGAACCGCACCGCATTCAGCGCCGCCGGGGCGATTTCATTCGCTGCCAGCGACCCAAGCGAAAACGACCCCGCAACAAGCGCCGAAAACAGCAACATCGCCAGATGGCCGCGCGCTGCGCCGCTCATTCCGCGTGCCAGTCTGCGGTGCGCTCCTTGAGGAAGGCAAGGAAGGTCTGAACCTTATGGGTGCGGTGCAAATCCACATGCGTCACAAGCCAAAGCGGGGCGCTCCAATCGGTCTCGCGTGGGAAAACCTCGACAAGATCGGGATGATCCCGGCGCGCCCAAGCGGGCAGGAACCCTATCCCCGTCCCGGCCAGAACTGCGGCTTGGTTGGCAAACCAATCCATAGTGCGAAACATCACCCGCTCGCGCGGCACATGTTCGCTCATCCACTGTCCATAAGGGGCGCGCGTACGGGCCTCATCTGTGCCGACAAAGCGATGCCGGGCGAGGTCGTCGATGCTCTCTGGCGTGCCGTGGCGCGCGATATACTGCGGACTGGCGAAAAGCCCCATCGGCAACGTCCCCAACGGCTGCACCACATTATCAAGCTCTTCCGGTGCCGCCCCGGCCCGAATCGCCACATGCGCCTCGCCATACTCAAGCCGGAATACCCGCGTGCCGGTCAGATACCGCACAATGATCTCGGGATAGACCTCTTGAAACTCGGCCAATAGCGGCACCATGACCGGCGCCATAGCCTCAAGCGAGGTGATAACCAACTCGCCATCCATGTTGCGCCCCTGCCCTTTGATGCGCCCTTCAAGCTGGCCGAACTGCTCATCCGTCGCCTTGGCAACCCGCATCAAATCGTCGCCCGCCTCGGTCGGGGTATAGCCGCGCGCGTGGCGCTGGAACAACTTGACCCCAAGCCGCGCCTCAAGCGCGTCGATATGACGAATGACCGTCGCATGATGCACCCCGAGAACCTCGGCGGCACCGCTCACCGTGCCCATGCGCGCAACCTGAAAGGCCGTGCGTATCTCGTCCCAATTATCCATTTGCTGCCTCGTCCAAAGCCCTGTGCGCTGCCTAACGCTTATGATCCAATTATGCGCGCACCGTTCGAAAATGCAAAGATCGCGCCCGCATCTTGGGTCAGATATGCCTCAAATCCCGCATGACCAGCGGCAAAGCCCTAATCCAAATCGAGCCACTGCACCGCGACGCCAATCTGCTCAAAAACCCGTTGAAGATCTTCCGGCGTCATCCCAATCGTGCGATCATTGACCAAAGGATGCATATAGATGCGATCCGCCGCCCGCGCCGCCGCATCCATATAGAAGCTAACGCCCGTATTGGCCCCCGTGATCATCGCCAAAGGGCTGACCGCGCCGGGCCGTATCCCGAGAAACTCCATCAACCTGTCTGCCGATCCAAACGAAAGCCCGCCCGCCCCCAACTGCGCGCCAAGCGCCTTGAGGTCGATCTCACGATCCTGTTCGAGCGTGACGAGGTAATTCCGCTTCTTGCGGTCGCGCAGGTAAAGGTTCTTGAGGCGAAAGGCGGTTTCCCCCGGCGCCCCAATCGACGCTTCCACGGCCTTGGCCTCTTCAACGGTTCGAAGCGGCACATGCCTGTGCAGCGTATAGGACACCCCCCACGCCTCCAACTGCGCCAAAAGCGCGTCGGACGATGTCGGCAGGCTCTCTTGATAGGCGGACGACGCATCCATGACATCACTCTCCGTTCCGGTCTTGCAAAGCTCCGGCGCTTCTCTCTTTTCCGCCCCGCCAAGGCAAGCCCCGCCTAGACTTTCGGGCTGGGCCACCCCGCAATGGCATAGATCAGGCGCAACACCTGCCCCACCGCCCGCTTGAGCCACGCGCGCTTGCGTTGCTGTGCAAGGCGGCGCATCAAAGCCCCGTGATAGCCGCGATCATCCGGGAAATCATTCTCGATATATGGGTAGCGCGCCCGCAACTCCCGCGCCAACCGCGCCCCACCGGGCCGCTTGATCCAATTGCTTTCCTTGGCCAGCACGATGAAAAGCGCATTGTCATTGCGCGCAAAAATCGGCGGTCCGGCGTCCTCGCCCACCGCCTCAAGGTAATAGGACGGCAAATCAACCCCCGACACCAAGGCACAATTCGTGCTGCCGCCAAGACGCGGGTTGATCTCGGTCGCAAGATAGCTGCCATCGCGCCCCTCAAGAAACCCGACGTTGATCGCCCCGGTCCAGTTGAGCGCCTCTGCAAGCCGTGTAACCCCGTCGATAAGCCGCGCATCATCATGGCGCCAGACATAAGGCGGCGTGCCGGATTTCGAGAAACGATACTCCGTCTGAAGCCCAAAGGCATCAAGTATACGCCCCTCAATGGCGAACCCGGTGACGCCAAGGCTCATGCCGATGACCTCTTCCTGAACCTGCGCCGCGCCTGCCGCGCGGATCGCCTCACGCTGGGCCTCGACATCGCGACGGGTTTCAAGCCGTTTGACCCCGGCCCCGCCGTGGGTCTCGGAAAACTTGAGATAACAGGGAAACCCAATCTCTTCCGCCGCCGCCAGCGCCGTCTCTGCCGTAACCCGCATCGCGCGCGGGGTGGGCACGCCAATACGGTCGCACAACTCGGAAAACGCATTTCGGTCGCGCGCTTGGGCAATCGCCTCAACCGACGGGGCGACAAAGGCCCGACATTCGGGCCGCATCCGTGCGGCATAGGCGACGGTCTCGACATCCTCATCCCCGATCGGCACCACAAGATCGACGCCCCGCGCCGCGACCAGATCCACAAGCGCGCGCGCCCGCGTCTCCGGGTCGGGCCCGCGCAACGCCGGAAGGCGCTCTGATACGAAATCCGATTGCGCATGAACCGACCCTTGGTATTCCATACCCACGGTGATCCGATGACCCCGCCGCCCAAGGCTCTGGATCGCGGCCAGCCCGCCATGCCAATTGTCCCGCATTATAAAGACATGCATCCGCCCGCCCTTTCGCCTCGAACCGCACCTTACAAACTCTGGCACAACCTGCCACGCTTGACTCATCGCCACAACGCGTCTAAACGCGCCTCACTTCCGGGAGTCCGTCAAAGCTCTCGGTCCCTTGGCCTTTTGGCCGGGATCGCCCCCCGTCAGCGAGTTTCGCCCACGGGGGACATTGGCGTTTGAGCGGTTCGTGCTTAGGTTCGGATCATGTTGGGAACGGTCACAAGGAGCCGGAAAAGAGATGTTTGAGAATCTGAGCGATCGCCTTTCCGGTGTCTTCGACCGGCTGACGAAACAAGGCGCCCTTTCCGAGGACGACGTCAAAACCGCCCTGCGCGAAGTGCGCGTCGCCCTGCTCGAGGCCGACGTCTCCCTCCCCGTGGCGCGCGAATTCGTCAAAGCGGTGCAGAAAAAAGCCACCGGCCAATCCGTCACCAAGTCGATCACCCCCGGCCAACAGGTCGTCAAGATCGTCCATGACGAACTCAAACATGTGCTTGCCGGCGACAGCGATGACCCCGGCGCGCTCAAGATCGACAACCCGCCCGCGCCGATCCTCATGGTCGGCCTGCAAGGCTCGGGTAAAACGACGACGACCGGCAAACTCGCCAAGCGCCTTTCGGAAAAGAACGGCAAGCGCGTGCTCATGGCCTCGCTCGACATCTACCGCCCCGCCGCCCAGGAACAGCTCAAGGTGCTCGGTCAACAGATCGGCGTCGACACCCTTCCCATCGTGCCGGGCGAAAGCGCGGTGCAGATCGCCAAGCGCGCCAAGCAACAGGCAACGCTCGGCGGCTATGATGTTTATATGCTCGATACCGCTGGCCGGTTGCAGATCGACCAGACCCTGATGCAAGAGGTCGAAGACGTGCGCGACGCGGTGAACCCGCGCGAAACGCTGCTCGTCGTCGATGGCCTCACCGGGCAGGTCGCGGTCGAAGTTGCCGAGGAATTTGACGGCAAGATCGGCATTTCCGGCGTCGTGCTGACCCGGATGGACGGCGACGGGCGCGGCGGTGCGGCGCTTTCGATGCGCGCCGTGACCGGCAAGCCAATCAAATTCGTCGGCCTTGGCGAAAAGATGGACGCGCTCGAAACCTTCGAGCCGGACCGCATCGCGGGCCGTATCCTTGGCATGGGCGATATCGTCTCGCTCGTCGAGAAGGCGCAGGAAACGCTTGAGGCTGAACAGGCCGAGCGGATGATGAAACGGTTCCAAAAGGGCCGCTTCAACATGAATGACCTCAAGATGCAGCTTGAGCAGATGGAGAAAATGGGCGGCATGGAAGGCGTGATGGGCATGATGCCCGGCATGTCCAAAATGGCCAAACAAGCCCAGGATGCGGGCATGGACGACAAGATGCTCAAGCGACAAATCGCCATGATCCAGTCGATGACCAAGATGGAACGCGCCAACCCGCAGATCCTTCAGGCGTCGCGCAAGAAACGGATCGCCGCCGGGTCGGGGCTTGAGGTCTCGGATCTCAATAAACTTCTCAAGATGCAGCGCCAGATGGGCGACATGATGAAGAAGATGGGCAAAGGCGGTATGCTGAAACAGGCCATGAAAGGCATGTTTGGCAAAGGTGGCCCCTCGCCCGAGGACATGGCCGCAGGCATGGACTCCAAGCAAATCGAAGCCGCAGCCAAGGCGATGGGCGGCAAAGGTGGCCTGCCCGGCGGTCTGCCGGGGCTAGGCGGCGGCCTGCCCTCCGGCCTCTCCGGCTTTGGCAAGAAGAAATAGACCCGTGCAAGCCCCCACGCTTCATACCCCGCGCCTGACGCTGCGCCCGCTCACCGCCTCGGATTTCCCGGCGGTGCGCGATTTCTATGCGTCCGAGCGGTCCCGCTTTGTCGGTGGCCCCAAGGACGCGGTGCAGGCGTGGCGGCATTTTGCGATGGAAATCGGCCACTGGACCCTCAAGGGGTTTGGCCGCTGGGGCGTTGAGGTGACAGAGACCGGCGCATTTGCCGGGATCATTGGTATTTTTGGCCCCGAAGGCTATCCCGAACCGGAACTCGGCTGGGATCTGATGGAGGGCTTTGATGGCAAGGGCTACGCCACCGAGGCCGCCCGCGCCGCGCGCGACTGGGCCTATTCCGAAGGTGGGATGACCACCTTGATAAGCCTCATCGCCCCCGACAACACCGCCTCGCGCAAAGTTGCCGAACGCCTCGGCGCAACCAAAGACGGTATGTTCGACCATAGCCTTGTCGGGCTGACTGAAATCTGGCGGCACCCCTCTCCCGACGCCCTCTTGGCGGAGGGCGCGGCGTGACCTCGACAACCTTCACCATCCCCACGCTTGAGACCGAGCGCATGATCCTGCGGGCGCATCGCGAGGAAGACATCGCCGCCGAGAAAGACTTCTTTGCCTCCGACGCCTCGCGCTTTGTCGGCGGCCCCCTGCCGCCACATCGCGCATGGCGCACCGTGGCGATGATGGTCGGTCATTGGGCCTTGCGCGGCTATGGCTTCTGGGCGCTCGAACACAAGGCAAGCGGCGCATACCTTGGCCGCGTCGGCCTCTGGTTTCCCGATGGCTGGGACGAACGCGAAGTCGGCTGGACCCTGATGCCCGCCGCATGGGGCAAGGGCTTTGCCACCGAGGCCGCCGAAGCCTCGCGCGCCTATGCCTATGACGTCCTCGGCTGGGACACCGCGATCTCACAGATCGACCCCGCCAACGACGCCTCCAAATCCGTCGCCCTCCGCCTCGGCGCGAGCTTTGAAAAAACCTATGAAGACCCGGAATACGGGCGCATCGAGGTCTGGCGCCACCCCGCACCTGACAGCCTCGTCAATGGCGGCATGGAGGCCTACGCGTAATGGCAACTCGCAATATCCCCGTCCTTGAGACCAAACGCCTCGTCCTGCGCGGCCCCGCGCCTGCGGACTACCCGAACTTCAAGGCGACCTTTGCCTCCTATCGGTCGCGCTTCATGGGCGGACCGCTCAACCCGTATGAAGCATGGATGCTCTACGCCGCCGAGATCGGCCATTGGCACATTCGCGGTTTCGGCATGTGGATGATCCACGACAAGCACACCGACGAAACCCTCGGCATGGCCGGTGGCTGGATGCCCGCCGCATGGCCCGAACGCGAAATCGCCTGGATCATCTGGCCCGACAAGGCCGGCCACGGCTACGCGCTCGAAGCCACCCACGCCGCGCGGCGCTATTTCTATAATACCCTCGGCTGGGACGGGGCGGTATCCTATCTCGACCCCAAGAACCTCGACTCCATCCGCCTCGCCGAACGCCTTGGCGCGGTAAAGGACAAAGAGGCCGCGACCGTCGACAACCATGATGTCGTCTATCGTCACCCCACGCCGGACCAACTCGCCCATAGCCAGATCGGCCACGCCATCGAGATGGAAATCAGCCACTACGCCGATGATCCGAAATATCAGCCGAAAGGATACGCCCTTGACTGATCCTGTGACCGATGACGTGATCCGCGCCGCCGAAGTGCTGGCCGGGCACCGCGAGAGCATCGACCGGCTCGACGCGATCCTCGTCTATACGCTCGGCGAGCGGTTCAAACATACCCAGGCCGTGGGCCGCCTCAAGGCCGAGCACGCCCTACCCCCCTCCGATCCCGATCGTGAGGCCAAGCAGATCGCCCGCCTTGAGGATCTCGCCCAGCGCGCCGACCTCGACCCCGAATTCGCCAAGCAATTCCTGAACTTCATCATTGATGAGGTCATCAGGCACCACAAGAAACACCAAGAATAACCTCAAATGTAGGATGGGTGGCAACCCACCGCACCAAGCCAATCTTAAGGAGAAACATCATGGCTATGAAAATTCGTCTCGCCCGCGGCGGCTCGAAAAAACGTCCCTTCTACCGCATCGTGGCCGCCGACAGCCGCATGCCGCGCGATGGCCGTTTCATCGAAAAGCTCGGAACCTATAACCCGCTCCTGCCCAAGGATAGCGAAGAGCGCGTGAAAATGGACGTCGAGCGCGTTCAGTATTGGATCGACCAGGGCGCCCAGCCGTCTGACCGCGTGTCGCGCTTCCTCGAAGCCTCCGGCGTTGTCGCCAAGAAAGAGCGCAGCAACCCGAAAAAAGGCGAGCCGGGCCAGAAAGCCAAGGATCGCGCTGAAGAAAAAGCCGCCAAGGCCGCCGAAGCGTCCGAAGCTGCGGCAGAAGAATAAGACCCCCGCTTCCCTCGGAGCAAAGGTCTATAGGGGCGCGCCTTTGGTGCGTCCCTTTTCTTTTGACCATCCCCCTGTCATCTGGATGAATGGCTTGCCTCTCGCCGCCGGATGAAGGAAAAAGGAGAGGATTATTCAACCTGTGGGATGCGCTATGACGGAACTGGTCTGTGTCGGAGCGATCGTGGGCGCTTATGGCGTGCGCGGTGAAGTGCGCCTCAAAAGTTTCACCGCACAGGCCGAAGCCATTGCCGATTACGCGCCCCTCCTGACCGAGGATGGCGCCACGAGCTTTTCCGTGACCATCACCCGACCGATCAAGAACGGCCTTGCGGCGCGCCTCTCCGGCATTACCACCAAGGAAGAGGCCGACGCCCTGCGCGGCACCCAACTTTTTGTGCCCCGTGATCGGTTCCCCGAACCGGCAGACGATGAATATTACCACGCCGATCTTGTCGGCCTTGAGGTGCGCGATACCGGCGGCACGCTCTTGGGTCGCATCAAATCGGTGCAGAACCACGGCGCGACCGACCTTCTCGAAATTCATGGCCCCGGCCTCAAAACCACCGTGCTCTTGCCGTTTACGCATGACGTGGTGCCCACGGTCGATCTCGCCGGTGGGCGCGTGGTGGCCGACCCGCCCGAAGGGCTTTTCTGACATGGGCCGGCTGCTTATTCATGCCGGCTTTCACAAGACCGGCACCACCAGCGTCCAACGCCTGCTTGGCAAGAACAAGCGCGCCATCGCGCCAATCGCGCATGTGTTCTTGCGCAAGCACATCGCTGCCGTCTGCGAAGCGGCCCGCGCCTATTCCGATAGCCGCGACTCGGCGGACCTTCTGGACTTTAGCGCCGCCTTCGCCGCCTTCCTTGAGGCCCGCGACATGGACGACAAGCGCGACCTTATCATAAGCTCCGAAGACCTCTCTGGCCTGATGCCCGGTCGGCGCGACCTTGAAACCTATGACGCCGCGCCAATGCTGATGAAGGCCGCGACGATGATGATTGACCGGGTGCTCCAGGATCGGATCGACGAGGTCATCTTTTACTTTTCCCTGCGCCAACCAGAGCCTTGGTTGCGCTCGTGCCATACGCAACATCTGCGCGCCATTCGCATGACCCAGGACGCCGAAGACTATGCCCGCGACTATGCCGCCTCCGCAGACTTGCCGCGCATCGTCGACAAGATCCGCATCGCCGTCGCCCCGCATCGCGTCGAAAGCGCATGGCTTGAAGACTGTGCCGATGCCCCGCTTGGCCCCCTGACGCCGATTGCCGATATCCTTGATTGGCCCGCCGCCACCCGCGATGCGATCAAGATGCAGCCCCCCGCCAATCGCTCCCTTGCGCCCGAGCTGCGCGCCAAATTTCTTGAAATCAACCGCAGCACCGATGATTTCAATGCCATACGCGCCGCCAAAGAAGCCGCCCGCCGCCGCCACGCAAAAGCCGCCAAGACCCGCGCGGACTAGACGGCGGCGCACAGATAGGCGAAACAGGCCTGTCCTCTCTTCTGATCCGACATAGGCTCTCATGTCCGAAAAAACCCGCTCTCATGGCCGCAAATCCATCTCCGCCTCGCTCAAGCCGCGCGAGTTGATGACTCATAGCCCCCGCCTCGCAGGGGTTTGGACCGCGCGCCTGATTACGTTGTTTCCCGACGCCTTCCCCGGCGTCCTCGGCGAGAGCCTGACCGGCAAGGCGCTGAAGGACGGCAAATGGCAGTTGGAAACCACCGATCTGCGCCCCTTCGGGATTGGCAAGCATCGCAACGTCGACGACACCCCCGCAGGCGGCGGCGCGGGCATGGTGCTGCGCGCCGATGTTCTTGGCCGCGCCATCGACCAGACCCTGCGCGGCGCACGCGGCAACCTGCCCCTTGTCTACCTCTCTCCGCGCGGTCGGCGCTTTGATCAAAAGATGGCCCGCGCTTGGGCGCAATGCGATGGCGTGACGATGCTCTGTGGTCGTTTCGAAGGCGTCGATCAACGCGTTCTCGACCATTACAACATTCAGGAAGTCAGCCTTGGCGATTTCGTCCTCACCGGCGGCGAGATCGCTGCGCAGGCGATGATCGACGCCACCGTGCGCCTCTTGCCATCTGTCCTTGGCAACGCTGAAAGCATCGAGGACGAAAGCCATTCCAACGGCCTGCTCGAACATCCGCAATACACCCGCCCGCCCGAATGGATGGGCCGCCCCATCCCCGAGGTGCTGATGTCCGGCCACCACGGCAAAATCGCTGCCTGGCGTCAAGCGATGAGCGAAGACCTCACCCGCCAACGCCGCCCCGACATGTGGGACGCCTACCAAGCGCGCATCCGCAAGGACGGCTGAAAAATAAGCCCTTCGCCACGCCTGCGCCCTTGCCACGCACACGCCTTTGCCCTACAAGCCGCCCAGTCCCGACCGGCATTTCGCCGACTCGGGCGTTTTTGGTGTTCCTGCATGGGACCGTGACGGGGTTTCTTCTGCCCGCCGCCCTCATGCGCCCGGTGCCCTGAAAACAAGACCAAGGAAAGACGATCTTATCTCTGGCGGGCGCACCTCAAACCCTGTGGCGCGGACCCGAGCGAAGACCAAGAGCTATGAGACCGCGCAAATCTTCGTGGATTAACCACGGGCAAAATAGGAGAAGATCAGATGGACCTGATCGCACAGATCGAGGCGGAACAAGTTGCCGCCCTGGGGAAAGACATCCCCGATTTCAAAGCCGGTGATACCATCCGCGTCGGCTATAAAGTGACCGAAGGCTCGCGCTCGCGCGTGCAGAACTACGAAGGCGTCTGCATCAGCCGCAAAAACGGCAACGGCATCGCTGGCTCGTTCACCGTCCGCAAGATTTCCTTCGGCGAAGGCGTGGAACGTGTGTTCCCGCTGCACTCGACCAACATCGCAGAGATCACCGTGGTCCGCCGTGGCCGTGTGCGTCGCTCGAAACTCTACTACCTGCGCTCGCGTCGCGGCAAATCGGCCCGTATCGCGGAAGACACCAATTACAAGTCCAAACAAGCCTGAGGCGTGGTATCATGAAAAAAGACACCCATCCCGACTACCACTTCATCGAAGTCAAAATGACCGACGGCACCGTCATCAACATGCGCTCCACCTGGGGCAAAGAAGGCGACTCGATGCAGCTTGACATTGACCCGACCGTGCACCCGGCATGGAACGGCGGCACCTCGCGCCTCATGGATGCCGGCGGCCGCGTCTCGAAGTTCAAAAAGAAATACGAAGGCCTCGGCTTCTAATACGCCCGCCTCGATTTCAAACAAACGCCGCTCCAACCGGGGCGGCGTTTTTCGTTGGGCACATGGGCCATGTCGGCTTGTGACCTCACGCATATATGCTTAGGCTTTCAGGGATTTTCCCAAAGGATTTCCCTGATGCCTGTGGAGCATATCTCTGTCCTGCGCGAATTTGACCTCGTCGAACACGCCTCCCCGCAACACGCGAACCACGTCTTCGACAGCTACGCCTATTCCCCCGAAACCGGCCTGACCAAATTCACCCGCCGGATCGAAAATGCCCGCCGCCAGAGGGTCAACTCTACAATCCACTGCAACGACACAACCGTGGTTGGCTCTGGCGAAGACCCGCGCGCCTTTTTCTGGCGCGATAGCCCCTGCATAAGCGCCGTCACCGCGCCGCCAAACCATGATTTCATCAACAAAATCTATATCCTGAACGAAGATCGCTGGCTAACGCTGGTGCCGCCGAAAGGCTTGGCCTCGGGCAAGAACTGGTCGCCCGTCGTCTATGAGGGCGCGCTTTATTTCGTGCATGGCTTCTCGCCCTTTCGCCTGCTCAAGGCGCGCGAACTTCATCCCAATGATAGCTTCCTCGTCGTCGATATCGTCGCCGAGCACCCCATGCCGACCCCAAAATCCGCCGATGGGTTTTCCTGTTTTCGCGGCGGGAGCAACGCGGTGCAAATTGGCGACTGGATGGTTGGCATCGGCCACACCAACCACCGACGCAAGCGCCGCGACCCGATAAGCATGGTGCACCGCCCGTTTTTCTATGCCTACCACCCGAACCAGAGCCTGTCTTACTTCGAATGCGCCTTTAACTTTTCCGACCGCTATCGCCTCGTAGACCCAACATCGCTCTACCTGCGCGATGGCAAACTCAACTTGGTGACCTGCGAGACCGAAAAGGTCTGGGGCCAAACGCCGCAAAAGGGGCGCATCTGCCACTACGCGATGGACATACCGGGAGAACACGATGAAAACAGCTTTGGTTTTGGGGGCCGGCGGCTTCATCGGTGGACACATGGTCAACCGTCTCAAATCCGAAGGCTATTGGGTGCGTGGCGTTGACATCAAACCGCATGACTTCGCCCCGACAAAAGCCGATGACTTTAGCCTTGGCGATCTGACCCATCAGGATTTCGCCGCCACGGTTGTCGATCAGGCATTTGACGAAATCTACCAATTCGCCGCCGACATGGGCGGCGCGGGCTATGTCTTCACGGGCGACCACGATGCCGCCATCATGCAGAACTCGGCCCAGATAAACCTCAACGTGCTGCGCAATGTGCAAAGCCACGGCGTCGGGCGAATCTTCTATGCCTCCTCGGCTTGCATCTACCCACAGGAAAACCAAACCGACCCCGATAGCCCTCTGTGCACCGAGGCCTCCGCCTATCCCGCCAATCCCGATAGCGACTACGGATGGGAAAAGCTCTTTTCCGAACGCCTCTATCTGGCTGCCGCGCGCCAACACGGCATCGCCTGTCGCATTGCCCGATACCACAATATCTTTGGCCCACGCGGCACATGGCAGGGCGGCAAGGAAAAAGCCCCCGCCGCGCTCTGCCGCAAGGTGGCCGAAGCCCCCGATGGCGGCACAATCGACATTTGGGGCGACGGGCTGCAAACCCGCTCCTTCCTGTTCATCGACGACTGTATCGAGACGACCCGCCGCCTCATGGCCTCTGAGTTTGAAGGCCCAGTCAATATCGGCTCCGAAGAAATGATCGCCCTCAACGATCTGGCCCGCATGGTGATCGCCTATAGTGGCAAATCCCTTTCGCTGCGCCATGTGTCCGGCCCGGTTGGTGTGCGCGGGCGCACCTCTGACAATACCCTGATCCGGGCGCGGCTTGGCTGGGCGCCAAGCGCCCCGCTACGCGATGGCATCGCCGTGACCTATGATTGGGTAAGCGCACAGGTCGCCGAGGCAGGTCGCAAGGCGGACTAGGTTCCCTCGCATCCTGCACCGCACGCGTCGTCCTCATCGCCCGCGACCTGAGCGAACGCACCCTCAAGGAAAGCCTCAAACACCTGCGCACCAACGAAATCCCGGAAGAGGACGCCCCATTCCCCGGCTGGGAAAACGTGGAAGTCACGAACTGGCCGTAAGGGACCGCGCGACGCCGCCCCTGTCGCGATATCTGTGCGCCCGCGCAACGCATATTGGGCCGGAGGCGCAGCAAAGGTCGGGTTTGAGGCCAAACCTACTAGCATTCTGCGAGACAGCGAATGTCGTTTCTTGGGTTCTGTCGGTGCAAAACTGTAGTGGCTTACAACTCAGTCAAGCACACCTTGTCCCGCCGAACTGCCGCTAGCACTACTCCTTTGCTGGTTTCGAATTTGAAGAGAAACGTTGGTGGGGAGTGAAGGCCAGCTCCAAACTGCTGTTCTCGGGGTTCAATTTCGTCGAGTTTTGCAATTGTTTCAAATGCTGCTTTGGCCTTGTCAGGCTTATCAAAGAACAGGATTTCTTCGTCTATCCAAGTGTAGGCCAGCAACTTGATATCTGGGCTTTCTGTAAGCTCAAAGACTTTCTCTAAGGCTAGCAAAGAGGCTCCGTTAGCATCGGTGAAGCCAATTTTTGGGATGCACGTCAGAAGGCTGGCAGCCATACGCTGCCAAGCCAAAGCAGATTTCTCAATTCGTTCTCCCAAGAAGAAAGCCGCTGCAATCGCAGAAAATGGCACAAGGCTATAGAGGACCTCATAAGCAACCGCTGGCCAATCTGCACCAGCGCCAAAATCGGCTTCATAGGCTGACGCGTAGCGAACACGATCGAAATCGCGCAACTTAAGTCCCACCGTGTCTTCGAATAGCTCTGAATCGTAGTCTAAGGCGGTATCGAAAACTACGATTGAGTTTTCCGGGAAAATTTCTTGGCCGTATCTATCTTTGATCATCGCTCCAGGTTTGCTCAAAGCCGCCATTGGCGCAAGAGCTTTGAACTTCCTTTTCGTCCCGCATACCCGACATGACGCACCACACCCGGCACGCCATTAACCAATCCCGCCTGTCGCACCCCGCACATACGCAATACCGACGTAATACCGACGTGATACCGACCCGCGTTTTCGACCCCTTGCGGGCGTTAACCTTTGCGGATCACTGCCCCAAAGCCTGCCCTAGATCGGCGATCAAATCGCCCGCATCCTCGATCCCGATACTGATCCGAAGAAGGCTCTCGGGGATACCCGTATGCGGTTCGATCGTATGGCGATGTTCGACAAGGCTTTCGACCCCGCCAAGCGACGTTGCGCGGTGAAACAGGTTGAGCCGCCCCGCCACTTTTAGCGCCTCTTCGCGGCCCCCTTTGACAAGGAAAGACATCAGGAACCCATAGCCGCCCTGCATCTGTTTCGCAGCGATCTCATGACCTGCAAACCCTTGTAAACCGGGGTAAAAAACGCCCTCGACCTGCGGATGATCGGTCAGGAATTCCGCGACCTTCATGGCGTTTTCGCACATCCTCTCAACCCGCAGCGGCAACGTCCGCATCCCCCGCAGCAAGAGCCACGCCTCGAACGGCCCAAGCACCGCCCCCGCGCCTGCGCGGTCCTTCGCAATCTCGTCCCAGATCGCCCCGCCCGCCTTGGTGACAAGCACCCCGGCAAGCACATCCGAATGCCCGTTGATCGCCTTGGTGGCCGAATGCATGACCATATCTGCCCCAAGTTTCAAAGGGTTAGACAGGATCGGCGTTGCCGCGGTGCTGTCCACAACCAACACAGCCCCCGCCCCATGCGCCGCCTCTGCCGCGCCTTTTATGTCGGTGGTCTTGAGCCAAGGATTCGACGGCGTTTCAACCCAGACGATATCCGCCTTGCCCTTGGCGCACGCGGCTTTCAACGCTGCAAGGTCGCTGGCATCGACCTCGTCCATAACCACCTGACGGCGCTGGCAAAAATCACGTATCCATTGGGTCGCGCCCCAGTATATCCCCGATTGCACCACAACCCGCCCGCCGGTCGGTACGGTCCGAAAAAGCGCCGCAATCGCCGCCATGCCGGAGGGAAACAAAAGCGCCTCCTGCCCGCCTTCCATCTGTGCCAAAACCGCCTCGGCCTGACGCACCACGTCATTATGGTCCCGCGCATAGGTATTGGCCGCATTGAGCGGCGCATACTCGCGATCCCGCGCAAAGGTCGTCGCCGGTTGGATCGGCGGCACAACGCCCCCGCTCTGAAGATCAATCGCCCCCCCGGCCTGCGCCGCCAGCGTGGCGGGCTGCATGTCTTTCATGTCCATCGCGCGCTCCTTTTTATGCTGCCCCAAGACACGCCAGAACCGCGCGACTTGCAAGCCCCCTGCCTGCGGCACTATGACGAGAGGGCATCAACCCCGGAAAGCCCCATGCCGCGCACCATCCTGTTCAACAAACCCTTCGACGTGCTGTCCCAATTTACCGACAAGGGCACCGAAGGTAGCCCCCGCCGCACGCTTTCGGATTTCATTGATATTCCGGGGGTTTACGCCGCTGGCCGCCTGGACCGTGATAGCGAGGGGCTGCTGGTTTTGACCGATGATGGCCGCCTGCAACAGCGCATCGCCAACCCGCGCAACAAATGGCCCAAGACCTACTGGGTGCAGGTCGAAGGCATCCCCTCCGACGCCGCGCTCGCGGCCTTGCGCAAGGGCGTAGACCTCAAGGACGGCACGACCCGCCCCGCCGAAGTCGCCCGCATGGACGTGCCGGAAAACCTCTGGCCGCGCACACCGCCGATCCGAGTGCGCAAATCCGTCCCCGATCGCTGGCTACGCCTGACCATCCGCGAAGGCCGCAACCGACAGGTTCGCCGCATGACCGCCGCCGTCGGCCACCCGACCCTGCGCCTGATCCGCTATGCGATTGGCGACTGGACCCTCGACGGGCTGCTCTCTGGACAATGGAATGACGCCCCAATGCACCGCACACCGCCCAGACAGTGACATATCCACAAGAATCTCGCACTTCTCACATCCGTGGCGCTTCCCCTCGCAGACGCCACAACATATAGTGGCCCCATAACACGCTTCGGGACAAACCCGTGGCAAAACCCGCTTATTTCCAAGGGCAGACGGGGACAGAACGCATGGCACATATCATCGTTGTCGGGAACGAAAAGGGCGGCGCGGGCAAATCGACCGTCTCGATGCACATCGCTACGGCACTGGCGCGCATGGGTCATAAGGTCGGCGCGCTTGATCTCGACCTGCGCCAGAAAACCTTTGGCCGCTACGCCGAAAACCGCCAAAAATTCCTTGCCGAAGCAGAGCTTTCCCTGCCAAGCGCCGATTATCACGACCTCCCCGATGTCGACCCCGCAAGCCTCAAACCGGGCGAGAATATTTACGACCACCGCCTCTCGCTTGCGGTGGCGACGCTGGAACCCGATTGCGACTTTATCCTGATCGACTGCCCCGGCTCTCATACCCGCCTGAGCCAAGTGGCCCATTCGCTGGCCGACACGCTGGTGACACCGCTCAACGATAGTTTCGTGGATTTTGACCTTCTTGCGCATACCGACCCGATGGCCGACAAAATCCTTGGCCCGTCGGTCTATTCCGAAATGGTCTGGAACGCCCGGCAACTGCGCGCACAGGCAGGGCTCAAACCGATTGACTGGATCGTTCTGCGCAACCGCATGGGCGCACAGCAAATGGTCAATAAGGAAAAGATGGGCAAAGCGCTCGACAACCTCGCCAAGCGCATTGGCTTTCGTGTTGGCCCCGGCTTTAATGAACGCGTGATCTTTCGCGAGCTGTTCCCGCGTGGCCTGACCCTGCTTGACCTCAAAGATATCGGGGTAAAACAGCTCAATATCTCCAACGTCGCCGCCCGTCAGGAATTGCGCGATCTGGTCAAGGCGCTGAACCTACCCGGCGTCGAGGTCACCTTCTAACCGCCCTAACCGCCCGGACGCCGCCGCAAAAGCACGATCCCGTTCGACACAGCCAGCGCGCCAACAACAACCGCCCCCCCCACAAGCGCCCAAAGGCCCGGTGCCTCCGCAACCACGCCCCACGCCAAAAGGGGCGCAAGCACCGTCTCCAGAAGGATCAAAAGCGCGACCTCCGCCGAAGTGATATAGCGCGGCCCAAGCGCAAGAAAAACCGAGCTTCCGGTAATAAACGCGCCATGCAATAGCACGAGCCAGACCTGATCCCGCGCGATGCTCATCGGCTCGACAAACGGCCAGAGCACCAACCCACAAAGCAGAAACGCGACCGGCACCGCTGGCACCATAGAGGTTTGCCGGACCCGGCGCACCGCCGTCAACGCGGCCGCAAAACTCGCCGTCAACACAAGCGCAAGCGCATCCCCTGCACGGCTGGCGGTTTGGTTTTCGCCGGTGCCATAGGCCACAATGCCAAGCCCGACCATCACCACAACCATAGTTAACGCCATCCGCCGACTGATCGGCTCACCAAGGAAAACGCGGCTAAAAATGGCGGCAAAGATCGGCATCGTCGCAATAATAATGACCACATTGGCCACACTTGTCAGACTGACCGCGAGCACGAACAAAACCCCGCTCGCCGCCAGCACGAGGATATATAGCGCCCCATGCCATCCCGTGCGCAGTGAGGCCGAAATCGCCCCCGGCCCCATCCAGAGCACCACGCCGACAAAGATCGCTGTCCCCGCTGTCACGGCACGCCAAAAGGCAATCACCAAAGGCTCGGCCTCGATAAGCCGCACAAAAAGGGAATCCGGCACCACCAAAAGCGCGCCCAACATCGTGATCAAAAGCCCCTTGGCCTGCATATTCATGCACGCACCTCTCGCAAGATCGCCTCGAACAGGAGATCGAGATCCCGCTCCGACGTGCGATGGTTGGTGATGTTGACGCGGATCGCAAGCTGCCCGTTGATCCGTGTTGTCGAGGGCGCGGCGATCCCCGCCTCCTGGAGTCGCAGCACGATTTCGGCATTAAGCGCCTCTAGCGCCGCCTCGTCGTCGCCCGCACGCAGCACACGGAAACAACAGATATTAAGCGCGACCGGCGCAAGAAGCTCTGCCTCCGGCGCGGCCTCGACCAACCGCCCAAGATAGGCCGCCTGCGCGCAATTGCGCTCGACCAATGCTCCGAACCTGTCGACCCCATGTTCCACGAAAGACGCCCAGACCTTGAGCGCCCGAAACCCACGCGACAATTCCGGGCCATAATCCACGGCCCAGCGATCCCCCGCCGCAATCCCCCGCGTCGCCCCCTCAAGATAGTCGGGGCGCGCGGCAAAGGCGCGGCGGTGGTCCTCTTCCGACCGGATCAGGACACAGCCCGCATCGTAATTCACATGCATCCACTTGTGGAAATCAAAGGCCAGCGAATCCGCCCGCTCCAGCCCACGCAAAAGCGGGCGCAACCGCGGGCTCGTCATCCCCATCGCACCAAACGCGCCATCGACATGAAACCAAAGGCTTTCCTCGCCGGCGATCTCCGCCAATCTGTCCAGAGGGTCAATCGCGCCCATATTGACCGTCCCCGCCGTGCCAACAATCACGAACGGCTGCAACCCCGCCGCCCGATCCTTGGCCATCGCCGCGCAGAGGGCATCCGTGCGCATCCGAAACGCCGCGTCGACAGGCACAAGCCGCAGTGCGTCGCTGCCCAGCCCGAGCAAATCAAAGGCGCGCGCCACACAGGCATGGGTCTCACGCGAACAATAGCCAACAAGCTGCGCCGCGCCGATCCCTGCCGTGCGCGCCGCGCCGCCAAGCGCGCTATCGCGTGCCGCCTTGAGGGCGACAATCGTCGCCATCGACGTGCCCGACACGATCAAGCCGCTCGCCGCGTCGGGAAATCCCATCATCTCGCGACACCATGCGATCACCTGTCGCTCGACGTAATTCGCCCCGTGGTCACGGCCGCCCAGATTGGCATTCATCGCCGCCGCCGCGATCTCTGCGATCATATTGCCCGGTGTGCCGGTGCCATGCACCCAGCCGAAAAAGCGCGGATGCGTATTGCCAACCCCATACGGCAAAAGCGCCTCACATCCCTGCCGCACCGCCGCAATGCCCTGCCCCTCGCGTGGCATCGGGGTATCCAGCGCGGCCTTCTGCGTCTCTGGTAATGGGGTCCAGACGCGCCCGTCGCGCGCGCCCTGCATCTGCTCAATCGCAGCCTCAAGCATCGCATGGGCCTCGGCACGAAAGCTGTCCCAATCCTCGGGATCAAGCCCGCCACCTGTCTCTTTCGCCGCCATATCCTATCCCCAAAAGCCAAGCACCCGCCTATTCAGCAGGTGCCTTGCACCCCGTCAAGGGATTGGCAGGATCAACCCCGTTCGGCCAGCCGCCGCAACATGCCCCGCAATAGCGCTACCTCCTCCTTGGTAAACTTGGCCTCTAACGTGCGATCATAGGCCGCCGCCACCTCGCGCAGGTCACGATACGCCGCAAGGCCAAGCGGCGTCAGGCGCAAGATTTCTTGCCGCCGATCATCTTCCGAGCGCTCCCGCGTGACGAATCGCTTCTCGACAAGTTTCTGCACTGCGCGGCTGATTTTGGTCTTGTGAATGCGCGCCCGCGCCACGATGCTCGAGGCCGTCATCTCGCCAAACGCGCCAAGATGAAACAAGACCCGCCATTCGTTGCGCAGCATTCCGTATTTGTTTTTATAGACTTGCTGAAACGCAAGACTGCTTTCCTCCGCTGCCCGATTGAGCAGATAAGGCAAGAAATTCTGGAGATCAAAATCGTCATTTTCTACCATACGGGCAATCCTCCTCTCTTGTTAGTTACAAAACAGACTATTATCATGACAACTAAATTCAGAACAGGAGCGCGACGAAATGACCAAGCACACTGTCCCGACCCGTATGCAGGTAGCCCCCTCTCTTGCAGGTCCGCATGAAGGCTATATGCCCGGTTTCGGCAATGACTATGAGACAGAAGTTCTGCCCGGTGCCTTGCCGCAAGGCATGAATAGCCCGCAGAAATGCAATTATGGCCTCTACGGCGAACAGCTTTCGGGCACCGCCTTTACCGCCAACCCGCCGGAACGGACATGGTGCTACCGCATCCGCCCCTCGGTCAAACACTCCGCACGCTATACCAAGATCAACCTGCCCTATTGGAAATCCGCGCCCCACGTGGACCCGGACGTGACCTCGCTTGGTCAATACCGCTGGGATCCCGTGCCCCATACCGACGAGAAGCTGACCTGGCTTACGGGGATGCGCACCATGACCACGGCCGGCGACGTCAACACGCAGGTCGGCATGGCCAGCCATATCTACCTCGTGACCGAATCTATGGAAGATGACTATTTCTTCTCTGCCGATTCCGAACTCCTCGTGGTGCCGCAAGAAGGCGTGCTGCGCTTTTCGACCGAACTTGGCATCATCGACCTTGAGCCGAAGGAAATCGCCATCATCCCGCGTGGCCTTCTCTATCGGGTCGAAGTCCTCGAAGGTCCGGCGCGTGGCTTTGTCTGCGAAAACTACGGCCAGAAATTCGAACTTCCCGGCCGTGGCCCCATCGGCGCCAACTGCATGGCCAACCCGCGCGACTTCAAAGCGCCCGTGGCCGCCTATGAAGACCGCGAAGTGCCCTCGACTGTGACCATCAAATGGTGTGGCCAATTCCACAAGACCGAGATCGGGCAATCGCCGCTCGACGTGGTGGCCTGGCACGGCAATTACGCGCCGGTGAAATACGACCTGCGCACCTACTGCCCGGTCGGCGCGATCCTGTTTGACCATCCCGACCCCTCGATCTTTACCGTGCTGACCGCCCCCTCGGGCCAACCCGGCACCGCCAATATCGACTTTGTGCTGTTCCGCGAACGCTGGATGGTGGCCGAGGATACCTTCCGCCCGCCGTGGTATCACAAGAACATCATGTCCGAGCTGATGGGCAATATTTACGGCCAATACGATGCCAAGCCACAGGGCTTTGTCCCCGGCGGCATGTCGCTCCACAACATGATGATCCCGCATGGCCCCGACCGCAATGCGTTCGAGGGCGCGTCAAACGCAAACCTCGGCCCGGACAAGCTCGACAACACCATGTCCTTCATGTTCGAAACCCGCTTCCCACAGCACCTGACGGGGTTTGCAGCCGATGACGCGCCGCTTCAGGATGACTATATCGACTGCTGGACCAGCCTCGAAAAGAAATTCGACGGCACCCCCGGCAAGAAATAGGGTGCAAGAAATTTAGAAATTTCTTGGCCAAGGGTTTTCGAAAACCCTTGGGCGCCCGTAACACAACTTTGGGAGATACAATGCCCCTTTTGAAATCCTGGGTGACATCGGCCAACGACGCCGACCACCCCTTCCCGCTCAATAACCTGCCCTATGGCGTCTTCTCAACCAATGGGACCGAAGAACGCTGTGGTGTGGCCATCGGCGATAGTATCCTCGACCTCGCCGCCGCAGAAGAGGCCGGACTGGTCTCTGTCGATGACATGCCGGTTTTTGACGTGCCCTATTGGAACGACTTCATGGATCTTGGCTCCGAGGCATGGGACGCTCTGCGCGCTCGCCTGACCGAGATCCTGGCCGAAGGTAGCGCCGACAAGGCCGTCGCCGAGCCGCTGCTCGTGCCGATGGCCGATGCGACGCTGCACATGCCCATCGTGGTCAGCGAATACACCGATTTCTACGCGGGCCGGAACCATGCCTTCAACGTCGGCACAATGTTCCGTGGCCCGGAAAACGCCCTGCCGCCGAACTGGCTGCATATCCCGATCGGCTACAATGGCCGCGCCTCGTCGGTGGTGGTCTCCGGCACCGATATCCGCCGCCCCTGGGGCCAGCTCAAGTCCCCGGACCAAGACCTCCCGGCCTTCATGCCCTGCCGTCGCTTCGACCTTGAGCTTGAAATGGGGGCCATCGTTGGCACCGCCTCGGACGGCCCGATCACGGTGCAGGAAGCCGACGACAATATCTTCGGCTACGTGCTGCTGAACGACTGGTCCGCGCGCGACATTCAGGCTTGGGAATATCAGCCCCTCGGCCCATTTCAGGCCAAATCGACCGCGACCTCGATCTCGCCCTGGATCGTGACCAAACCGGCGCTCGATGCCTTCCGCACCGATACGCCGGAGCGCGAGTTTGAGTTGCTGGACCATCTCAAGGATTGCGGTCCGATGCTCTATGACATCGACCTCGCCGTGACCCTCGCCCCCGAGGGCAAGGAGGCGACGACCATCGCGCGGACGAACTACAAGGAAATGTATTACTCCGCCGCGCAGCAACTCGCCCACCATACGACCGCAGGCACCCCGATGAATGTCGGCGATCTTCTCGGCTCCGGCACGATCTCGGGCGCAACGAAACCCGAACGCGGCTCGCTTCTTGAACTGTCGTGGGGCGGCAAAGAGCCTCTCACCCTCGACACCGGCGAGACCCGCACCTTCCTTGAGGATGGCGACACCCTGACCCTGACCGGCGCAGCCAAGGGCGATGGCTATACCATCGGCTTCGGCACCTGTACCGGCACGGTCTTGCCTGCCCTCAAAGACCCTTACGCAAGATAAAAACAGGGCGGGGTCAAACCCCACCCTCCCCTCATTCGTAGGGTGGGTTTCCAACCCACCAAACCGCAAAGGATAAGACACATGGCCAAAGCATTCGCCTCCCAAGGTGACATGACCGAAAAGAAAATTACCTTCGACGAAATCGGCGAAGGTCTCTATGCTTTCACCGCCGAAGGCGACCCCAACTCAGGCGTCATCATCGGTGACGATTCTGTGATGATCGTCGAAGCCCAAGCCACGCCGCGCCTTGCCAACAAGGTGATCGAATGCGTGCGCTCGGTGACCGATAAACCGATCTCCCACGTGGTCCTGACCCACTACCACGCCGTGCGTGTGCTGGGGGCGTCGGCCTATGGCGCGGAGCAGATCATCATGGGCGACAAGGCCCGTGCAATGGTTGTGGAACGCGGCCAAGAAGACTGGGATTCCGAATTTCAGCGCTTCCCGCGCCTCTTTGAAGGCCATGAATCGATCCCCGGCCTGACCTACCCGACCACAACCTTTAGCGAGGACATGACCGTCTATCTCGGCAACCGCCGCGTTGACCTCATGCACCTCGGTCGCGCCCACACCAATGGCGATATCGTCATCCATGTGCCCGACCAGAACGTCATGTTCACCGGCGATATCGTCGAAGATCACTCCGCCTGCTACTGTGGCGACGGACACTTTAGCGACTGGGGCGACACGCTCGACAATATCGCCGCGTTTGACGTGGACGCGATTGCCCCCGGTCGTGGTGGTGCCTTGATCGGCAAGGAGGCCGTGGACCGCGCCCTCGAAAGCACCCGTGATTTCGTCGAAAGCACCTATCTCCCGGTGGCCAAGGTCGCGGCGCGCGGTGGCTCGCTCAAGGAGGCATGGGACGCCTGCCGCGCCGAATGCGATCCCAAATTCGCCGACTATGCGATCTACGAACACTGCCTGCCCTTCAACGTTGCCCGCGCCTATGACGAGGCGCGCGGCATCGAAACGCCCCGCATCTGGACCGCCCAGCGCGATCTCGAGATGTGGGAGGCCCTGCAAGGCTAGGACCGATCCCGCCGCGCGCGCCCTTCCGGTGTGCGCGGCGACCCAGATCACGCATTGCCGGACGCGGGAGGAACCCATTTCGCACAAGGTCCGGCCCCGGAGGAGAAACCCATGTTCGACGACCGCTATACGCTGGCGTATAAACGCTATCCCTACAAGAAATCCCCCGATCAGGACAAAGCCGCCCCCGTGCGCCACCCCGTCGTGGTCATGGGCGGCGGCCCCATCGGGATCGCAACCGCGCTTGATCTCGGGCTTCAGGGCATCCCGACACTCGTCCTCGACGACCACGAAGGCGTCGGCATGGGGTCGCGCGCGATCTGTTTTGCCAAGCGCTGCCTTGAGATTGCTGATCGCTATGGCTGTGGTGAACCGATGCTCGACAAGGGCGTGGTGTGGAACGTGGGCAAGGTGTTTCACAAGGACGATCAGGTCTTTGAATTCAACCTCCTGCCCGAGGAAGGCCACAAGTATCCCGCCTTCATCAACATGCAGCAGCCCTATTTCGAGAGCTTCCAACTCGACCGTTTCGAAGAGCTTCAGGCCAAGGGCGCCCCGATTGAAATCCGCGGCAAGAACCGCGTCGATAGTGTCGAGGTGCATGACGACCACGTTGTCCTGACCGTGATGACCCCGGACGGCCCCTATACGCTCGAAGCCGACTGGCTGATCGGATGTGACGGTGCCTCTTCGCCCCTGCGCGAGATGATGGGCTACGACTTTACCGGCAAGGTGTTTCAGGACAGCTTCCTGATCGCCGACATCAAGATGAAAGGCGATGTCACATTCCCGACCGAGCGTTGGTTCTGGTTCGAACCATCCCACGGCGAAGGCGCGTCGGTGCTTCTGCACCGTCAGCCCGATGACGTCTGGCGCATCGACTTTCAGATCGGCTGGGACGTGGATCGCAAGGAAGAACTGAAAGAGGAAAACATCCGCCGCCGCCTCGACGCCTTCCTCGGCGGGGTCGAATACGACATGGTCTGGTCCTCGATCTACACGTTCCAGTGCAAGC
>JAPHRE010000066.1 GCA_026195905.1 Pseudopelagicola sp.
GACCACCAAGATCGGCACGGGAATCTGCTCTTCTTCGCAGAGTTGCAGGATAAACCGGAAATCGTCCAGGATGCGCTCTTGCGGAATCGCGCCTTCGAAGTTGCAACCAAACGCCGTCATCACATAGGCCGCATCAACTGTGTAGCCTTCTTCTTTATAAAGCCGGACCCAGTCGCGTTGTTTTTCGCGCATTTCGGCGGAGGAACAATTGTTGTTGGATTGTGCAAAAGCTTCGGAGGGGTAAAACAGCAGGCGCGGGTCGATATCGACCTTATGCGCCGTCAGAGCCTTGCGAAACCCCTTGTCATTAAGCCAGAGCGACGTGTAGTTCACGCCGGGCTTGCGCTTGATGCGCTGGAACAACTCGCCGGTGTCAGCCATCTGGGGCACGTATTTCGGGCTGACGAAACTGCCCACCTGAATGCGCTTCAAACCGGTCTCGCTGAGCATGTCGATCAATTCGATACGCTCCTCAATCGGGTAAATCTTCTTTTCAATCTGAAAGCCCTCGCGCGGGCCTTCTTCACGAAACTCGACGAATTTGGGAAAGTCGCTCATCTCATCACTCCTCGGACGGTAGAATCTCGGCGATGACTTGGCCGCGATCGACCATGTCCCCATTCGAGACGGATATGTTGCTGGCGATCCCCGCTGCGGTCGCGCGGATCGAGATTTCAAGTTTCATGGATTCCATCACCGCGACCACATCGCCTTCGGCCACCTCCTGACCATCGGCCACCTTGATCTCGACGATCATCCCGGTGAGCGGCGAGGTCACGGCGCGATCTGCTGCTGCATCGCCGCCGGCGAAGTCCAAAGGCGCAGCGGGACGGAAGACAAGACGGCCTTCCGGTGTGTCCATTTCGATCACGCCCGCGTGCAACCGCGCGTCGATCAAAAACATCGCATCGCCTTCGCTGATGCGCCACCGGCCCGGCACGACTTCACGCACTGCCAGTGTGGCGGCTTCGCCATTTTCCGACAGGACGGTGTAGGTGCCTGCACCTTTGATGGGCCCGACGCGGAATTCCTCGGAAATGTCGGCGGCATCGGTCAGCGTCACTCGCTGCCCCGCTTCCATCGCATCGCCGCCAAGACCAAGCCGCCAACCGGTAAAGGTGTCGCGGTTTACCCAAGGATTGGCGCTTTCGTCGCACCGTGACGCTGCCACGAAGAGAATGGCGGCTGCGGCTTTCCACAATTCGGGACGGGACAGGGCGTTAACCTGTGTCAGTTCGTCAAGCCTGCCATCGATCCAGCGCGTGTGAACCTGCATCTGTTCAAATTCAGGATTGCGTGCCAGCGCCGTCAGGAAAGCCCGGTTGGTTTGCACACCTTCCACGGCAACGTGATCCAAGGCTGTCGACAGCCGCGCCAAGGCGGTTTCCCGGTCGGGCGCGTGGACGATCAGCTTGGCGATCATCGGATCATAGAAGGGCGTCACCGCGTCGCCCTCTTCGACACCGCTGTCGATGCGCAACCCTTCCGGCAGGCTCAACGTGGTTAAGGTGCCGGTTGAGGGGGCAAATTGCATCGCCGGGTCTTCGGCGTAAAGCCGCGCCTCGACCGCGTGGCCATTGATCTTCAAGTCATCCTGCACCAAGCCAAGGCCCGCGCCTTCGGCAATGCGCAGGTGAAGCGCAACTAGATCCAAGCCAGTGATCGCCTCGGTCACGGGGTGTTCCACCTGAATGCGGGGGTTCACTTCGAGGAAGAAATACTCTTCGTCTGCAACCAAAAACTCCACCGTGCCCAGACCGCGATAGTCCAGCGTTTCGCCCAAGCGCACCGCGTCATGTGCAATCTCGTCCAGAAGTGTGCGGGGCAGGCCCCATGCAGGCGCCTCTTCAATGACTTTCTGATGACGGCGCTGCAGCGTGCAATCGCGTTCAAACAGGTGCACCACGTGCCCCTTGCCGTCGCCCGCTATTTGCACCTCGACATGACGCGCCTCGGGCAGAAAACGTTCCAGCAGCAGCCCTTCGGAGCCGAAGGTGGACTTTGCCTCGCGCAGGGCACCCTCGATGTCTTCTACAAGCGTGGCCTCGTCGGTCACAAGCCGCTGACCGCGTCCGCCGCCACCGCCAACCGCCTTGAGCAGGACGGGTAGGCCCATCGCGCGCACGTCATCGGCGATCTCTTGTGGATCGGACCGCGCGCCTTCCGCCCCCGAAATAACCGGAACGCTGGCGGCCACGGCGGCCTCTTTGGCGCTGGCCTTGTCGCCGAATCGTTCAAGAGTTTCCGGTGTCGGCCCCATGAAGATCATGCCGGCAGCTTCGACGGCACGGGCAAAATCGGGGTTCTCGGCCAGAAAGCCATAACCGGGATGGATTGCATCCGCGCCGACCGATTTTGCGGCATCGATCACCGCGTCGATCTTCAGGTAGCTTTCGGAGGCCGGTCCGGCCCCGATACAGACAGAATGCCCGATCTCGCGGACATGCAGGGCATTGGCGTCGGCTTGCGAATGCACGCCGACAGGGGTGATACCGCTGGCCCGCGCGGTGCGCGCGATCCGGCAGGCAATTTCGCCGCGATTGGCGATTAGAAGCGTTTTGATTTTCATGGATCGCTCCTCACATCCTAAACACGCCGAAATTGGTTTCGACCTTGGCTCTACGCGACGTCACATCCAGCATAAGCGCCATGACGTCGCGGGTTTCACAAGGTTCAATCACGCTGTCGATCCAGAGGTTTGACGCAAAATTGTAAGCGCCTTGAAATTCTTCGTATTCCTTGCGGATCGGGGCCTTAAAGGCTTCCTCCTCCTCTGGGGTCCAGCTTTTGCCCTCACGCTCGTTGATCTGTGCGCGAACCTGCGCCAGAACGCTGGCGGCTTGCTCGGGGCCCATGATCGCGGAACGACCTGTGGGCCATGCGAACATCGCGTCTGGCTGGAACGGACGGCCCAGCATGGCCAGATAACCCGCCCCGTAAGAGCCGCCGGTGATGATGGTAAATTTCGGCACCCGGGCCGAGGACATTGCCGTGATCATCTTGGCGCCTGCCTTGGCAATGCCCATTTGTTCGACCTCGCGGCCAACCATAAAGCCGTTCACATCGGCCAGGAACAGCAGCGGAATGTCGCGCTGTACGCAGAGGTTGATGAAATGGGTGGCTTTCAACGCGGCCTCGACAAATAGCACGCCGGTATTGGCGATAATTCCGACTTCATGGCCGTGGATCCGGCCCCAGCCGGTCATGATAGTGTCGCCGTAGAGAGGTTTGAACTCGTGAAAATCACTGTCGTCCACCAGCCGCGCGATAATCTCGCGGTTGTCGGTTGGCACCTTGGGGTCGCGACTGACGATTCCGTAAATTTCCTCGGTCGGATAGGCGGGTGCGCGCGGTTCGGTGGGTGTTTTGCGGGGCAGGGCTTTTTCGCCCAAGTGGCTGACAATATCGCGGGTGATGGCCAGCGCGTGCGCGTCATCCTCGGCCAGATGGTCGGTTACGCCGGAGACAGACGAATGCATCTTGCCACCGCCCAGTTCTTCCGCTTCGACCTTTTCGCCTGTTGCGGCAAAGGTCAGTTCAGGTCCGCCCAGATACATAAAGCCTTGACCGCGCACGATCACGACCTCATCGCAGAGCGCAGGGATATAGGCACCACCCGCCGTGCAGGGGCCCATGACCACCGCGATCTGTGGCACACCGTCACCTGACATGCCGACCTGCTGATGGAAGATCGAACCGAATTGTCCCTCATCCGGGAAGATATTCTCCTGATCTGGCAAAAACGCGCCGCCGGAATCGACCAATGTGATGACCGGAAGGCGGTTCTTCCAGGCGATTTTCTGGGCGCGTACATGCTTGCGCGAGGTCATGCCGAAATAGGTGCCGCCCTTCACGGTGGCATCATTGGCGATGATCATGCACTGACGGCCTTCGATCACACCAATGCCGGTAATGATCCCTGCACCCGGCGGAACGCCTTCATATTTGTTCAACCCGGCAAGCTCACCGAGTTCAAGAAAGGGTGTGCCCGGGTCGATCAAACGCTCAATGCGCTCGCGCGGCAGAATCTTGCCCTTTGATACGTGACGTTCGCGCGCTTTTTCAGGGCCGCCAACGCGCTGCGTTCGTCGAAGCGCATGTAGTTCGTCGATCTTTTCGCGATACCGCGCGTCATTTTCACGGAAGTCATTTGACCCGGTGTCGAGGAGGGATTTCATTTTTGTCATGGCAGATCTGGATATTCTCTCAGAACAAAGGCGACCTTGGCGGCGCCGGGTTTTTCAAAGGTGTTGGGCGCCACCAGATGAACGTCGGCCTTGAATACAAGGGCGTCGCGCAGGCGCTGTTCGATCTTTTTCTTGAGGGCTGCATCATCTGCGGCATCGCGCTCGGGGCCGCGTTCGACAATCACCGTCAGCGCACCCTGCGTCGTATGGCCTTTGAAATCGGCCACGATGCGCATGACGCCGTTGGTGTCCGGCACCATCTCGGTGATCACGCTGTTGATCGCTGACGGGAAAACATTGGCCCCGCGCACGATAAGCATGTCGTCTGTCCGGCCGGTGCAGCGGATTTTCGGGCCGGTGCGCCCGCAGCTGCATTCGGTGTCGATGACTTCGATATAGTCGCCGGACCGGAAACGCACCACTGGGCTGGCCTGACGTCCGAGCGCAGTATAGATCATTTCACCCTCGGCGCCTTTTTCCCACGGAATGATTTCACCGCTTTCAGGGTCAAGTAATTCCGTGATGATATAGTCCATGTTGACCATATGCATCCCCGACTGGGCTTCGCATTCGGCCCAGTAGGTCACGCCTAGATCAGTGCCGCCCAGCATTTCACAGCATTTCGCGCCCCATGCCTCTTCGATCTTGGCGCGGATTGCCGGGATGCCGCCGCCGGGCTCACCGCCGACAACCACCTGTTCAACGCCCAATTCGCTGGCCTTGCAGCCAAGCACCTCTGGCGCTTTTTCCGCTAGGTGCAGAACGAAGTTCGGTGCACCGACGATGCAGCGCGGGCGCGTGTCGGCGCAGGCACGGAGCAGCCGTTCGGCACCGCCATCCGCCCCCACCGGCACGTCGATTGCGCCCATATATTGCAAACCCTGCATTACCGGAATGCCGCCGACAAAGCCCTTGGCCAGCGAAAACGCATGCAGCACCATATCTCCGGGGCGCACACCGTTGGCAAAAAAACAGCGCGCTGTCATCTCGTGCCACATTTCGGTATCGGCTTCGGTCAGCGCCACGTAGGACGGGCTGCCGGTTGTGCCAGATGAGGCCTGCATCTGGATGATATCCGCCATCGCCGCCGTCCGGTGCTTGCCAAAGGGCGGCTCCGCAGCAAGGCTTTCGCGAATCTCGGTCTTATAGGTGTAGGGCAGCTTCTGAAGGTCTTCGATGCTGCGGATGTCGTCGAATTCGACACCGGCGTCGGCGAACTTTTCCTGATAGAAGGTCGAGTTCGCCTTGAGATAGGCCATTTGATCGCGCAACCGCTCTTCCTGAATGGCGCGCACGTTGTCGAGCGGCGTGCCCTCAATCTCGTGCCAGAAGCGATCATTCACTTTGTCGGCGGCGTCGTGCCGCCGAAAGCGCATTCCAAATTCCATGTCGTTCTCCGTGACTGTAGCGCGATCAATAGGACCGTGGAAGGCCCATGACTTTTTCGCCGATAAAGCTGAGACACAGCTCGCGGTTCACGGGGGCCGTGCGCAGCAGGCGTACAAGCGGGTACATCTCGTAGAGGCCTGTATCTTCGGTAAATCCTGATCCGCCATGCGCTTGCAGTGCGGCATCTACGGCCTCGATCCCGGCTTCGGCCGCGGCGTATTTGGCCATGTTCGAAGACGCACCGGCCGGCAGTTTGTTGTCAAACTCCCACGCAGCGCGGCGGGTCATCAGGCTGGCCATCTCGACCGCTGTGTGTGCCTTGGCCATTGGGTGTTGCACGCCCTGATGCGCGCCGATGGGCTGATCAAAGACATTACGCTCGGATGCATAGGCGACGCCCTTTTCCAGGGCAAAGCGACCGATGCCGCAACACAGGGCGGATAGGATGATGCGCTCGGGATTGAGGCTGTCGAACAGGATAGAAAAGCCTTCGTCAACTTCGCCCACAATATCCTCGGGTCCAAGGTCGACCTCGTCAAAGAACAGGGTCCACTGTTCCTCAGGCAGGGGGATCGAAATTTTCACTCGCTGTTTGTCGACGCCCTTTTTCTTCAGGTCGACGGCAAAGAGGGTGAAGCCGTCGGTCTTGCGGCTGACCTCGTTGTGCGGCTTGGTCCGCGCTACGACGAGGCAGTAGTCCGCCACCTCAGCACCGGTGATAAAGGTCTTTTCACCAGACAGGCTGAAGCGGTTTCCATTGCGTTTGGCCAGCGTGGTGGCCTTCATGGTGTTGGACCCGGCCCCTGGTTCGGTGATCGCGAAACAGAACTGAATATCGCCACGACAGGCGGCTGGAAGAAGCTCTTTCTTGTGGAATTCGGACCCGTGGCTGGCGATATGGGCCAGGGACATGGTCGGGCCGACCACCATCATCAAAAGCGGAATACCGTGATTGGCGGTGCCTTCCATGAACAGGGCCATTTCGGTCATGCCCAGACCGGCACCTCCATATTCTTCGGGCACCATAATCCCCAGAAAGCCGTCATCGGCAATCTGTTTGAACATATCTTGCGGGAATTCATGCTTGCGGGCGTGCTCCAGCCAATAGGCATTGTCGTATTTCTGTGCCAACTGGCCGCCGTATTCGTAAATCTGACGTTGTTCGTTGTTCAGAGTAAAATCCATAGTTCTTCCTCAGCCCTTGAATTCAGGTTTGCGCCGGTTCTCGAAAGCACTGAGGCCTTCGGCGACGTCATCACTGGGCAGCGCGCGCACGGCGGCGTCACGCTCAAGCCGCATTTGCTGGTCGATCCCGAGGTCGGCACCTTCCCGCGCCAAACGCTTCATCTCGGCGATGCCGGGACGCGAGCGGGTCGCGATCTTTTGGCAATATTCCAGCGCGGCGGTGTGCAAATCCGCGTCCGGCACGATGTAATTGACCAGGCCGGACTCTTTGGCCTCGCCGGCTTCAAGCCAGCGCGCCGAGAACATCAGATCAAGCGCCCGGCGTTGACCCATCAACCGCGTCAATCGCTGCGATCCGCCCCAACCTGGGATCAGACCGAATTGCGCATGCTGATCGCCAAATTGGGCGCTTTCGGCCGCGAAACACACATCGCATGCCAACATAAGTTCGATCCCACCGGCCAGACACAAACCCTGCACGGCCACGACGACAGGGAGGGAGGAGGTTTCGAGCGCACGCAGGTTTTCCATGCCAAAAGCGATGAAATGATCCAGCGCGGCGGGATCGTTCAATTTACCTTTCACTTCCGTCAAATCGGCACCGGTGCAAAAATGCTTGCCCTGCGCACGGATAAGGATCGCCCGGATATCCGGGTTCGCCTCGAATTCCGCACGCGCGGCAGTGATGCGTTCATGCACGTCAAGTGACAGGCAATTGAATTTCTCAGGGCGAGCCAGATCAATGATGCCGGTGGCACCTTCGATGCTGGCGACAACAGGAGCGCTCATTTCGATGCTCCCTTCGCCTTTTTGTCGTACTGCAGCGCCATCCGGCCGACTTTTTCACGCGCGATCACAAGTTTCTGGATCTGTGCGGTGCCGTCGCCGATTTGCAGGCCAAGAACGTCGTTGTAACGCTGATGATGCGGCAAGTCAGTGGTATAGCCATAGTGCCCGTGCAAAATCAGACATTGATGCAGGATCTCGCAGGCGGTTTTGGGAAGGTACCACTTGCACATCGCGGCTTGTGATGTGTGCGGCATGCCGCGATCACGCAAATCCAACGTATAATAGCAAAGCTGGCGCATCATGGTCAGTTGGGTTTCGGCCTCGGCCAGCGGGAAGCTAACGCCTTGGTATTGCACGATGGGAGCGCCGAACGCCTCGCGTTCCTGGACATAGGCCCAAGTTTCATCCACCGACGCCTGCGCCGCGCCCAGGCATTCCAGCCCGATCAGTGCGCGAGAATAGTCGAAACCCGCCATGATCGTGCCAAAGGCGCGGTCCTGTTCGGCCATCATATTTTCGGCTGGCACGAAGACATCGTCGAAGAACACCGATCCACGGCCGACAGGCTTGGTGCCGATGTCGTCGAAATGGGTGCGCTTGATTCCCTCTTGATTCAGGTCGACAAAAAAGGCGCTGACGCCGCGCGCACCGCCGTCAGGATCGCCCGTGCGGGCAAAAACCACTGCGGCATCTGCTTGGCTTGCAAAGCTCATGGATGTCTTTTCGCCATTCAGCCGCCATCCGTTGCCGGATTTCTCGGCTTTCAAAATCAGGTTCGCCGCGTCCGATCCGCCACGCGGTTCGGTCAGGCCCAGACCAATCACGGCCTCGCCCGACACCACCTTGGGCACCCATTCCGACGCGATCTCCTTGGAGGCGTGCTTGGCAACCATGCCGCCCATAAGAGAGCCTAGAAGCTGCACATAGCTGGCGTTGAAATCGGCATAGGCGATCTCTTCGACGATCAGTCCCGACGTGACAGAACTTTGCCCCAGTCCGCCAAACTCTTCGGGCAGATCGGCCCCGATCAAGCCCAGTGCGCCCATCTCCCTTATCAGCGCGCGATCGAACGTGTGACCGCTTGCGCGCTCCAAATAGCTCGACGCCAGCCTTTCTGTTGCGAATCGCTTCGCTGTTTCGCGAAACGCCTTTTGATCTTCTGTTGGTTGGAATTGCATTGGTGCACCTCCCCGGAGCCAAAAATATGTTCTTTCATAAAATCTAACAAATGTTAGAATATAGATCAAGCGTAGTTTTGAGGAGGATGCTCACGATGGAAAACGGACAAGAGGAAAGCTTCGCGACGATGCTGTCGCCAATTCGCGCGGGGCAACATACGTTGCGCAATCGTGTTATAATGGGATCAATGCACACCCGTCTGGAAACCGAGCCTGACGGCATTGCCAAGCAGATCGCCTTTTATGCGGAAAGGGCACGGGGCGAGGCCGCGATTCTCGTCACTGGAGGGTTTTCGCCCAACGCCGAGGGCATTTTTGACCCCGAAGGACCGCGTATCGACGATCCGGATGAGGCGCGCAGCCTGCGCCCGATCTGCGAGGCGGTTCAGGCCGAAGGCAGCTTGATCTGTGCGCAGCTTTTGCATGCGGGGCGCTACGCAAAGATCGAAGGCTGCGTTGCCCCCAGCTCGATCCGGGCGCCGATCAATCGCTATATTCCGCGCGAAATGACCGATGCCGACATTCGCCGCACCATCGAAGATTTCGCCAAAGCCGCCGCCAATGCGCAGGCAGCGGGATTTGATGGCGTCGAAATCATGGGCTCCGAGGGCTACCTCATCAACGAGTTCACCGTCACCCATACCAACAAGCGTGAAGACGAATGGGGGGGCAACGCCGAGAAACGTCACCGCTTTCCGGTCGATATCGTGCGCGCCGTGCGTGAGCGTTGCGGGCCTGAGTTCCTTGTCATCTACCGGATTTCGGCGGCAGATCTGGTTGAGGGTGGCGCGCCTGCCGAGGAAATTGCAGATCTGGCCCGCAAAATCGAGTCAGCGGGTGCGGATATTCTGAACACCGGTATCGGTTGGCACGAAGCGCGCGTGCCGACCATCGCCTATCCTGTTCCACGCGGTGCCTGGCGCAAGGCGGCAGCCAACGTAAAAGCCGCGGTGTCGATCCCGGTGGTCGCCTCGAACCGGATCAACACGCC
>JAPHRE010000007.1 GCA_026195905.1 Pseudopelagicola sp.
CAGACCCCCGGAGTATTTTCACAAAGGTGAAGAATGGGGGTCAGTAATGCGGCGGGCGTTCATCGCCAAGGACGATGCCGCCGGTGGCGTCGTTTTCGCGGGTGGCTTCGCGTTCCATGAGCATTTGCACACGGCGCGTCAGCAGGGCGATTTCCGTATCCTGGCGGGCGATCACCTCGGAGAGGTCATCGACGGTGCGGGTCAGATGGGCGATTTTGGCTTCGAGCTTTTCCATGAGCTCTGCGATAGGCGGCATGGGCGCGCGGGTCAAGCGACGCGGCGTTCGGGTTGACCGGGAGCGGCGGCGGTGTTGCGTTTGGAGCGGGAGGAGACAGGCATGAGCATTTCGATTGAGACGCAAGGCCGGGTGCGGATCGTGACGATTGAGCGCCCGGAGGCGCGCAACGCGGTTAATCCAGAGGTCGCGCGGGCGCTTTTTGAGGCGTTTATGGCCTTTGAAGCGGATGAGCGCGTGGATGTGGGCGTTTTGACCGGCGCGGGCGGGCATTTCTGTGCCGGGTATGACCTTAAGGCGGCGGCCGGAGCGAGCGGGGCGGAATGGCTTGCGCAGGTGGATATTCCCGAAGGCTGGCAGGATGCGGCGGTCGAGCCGATTGCAGGGCCGATGGGGCCATCGCGGTTGTTGCTGTCCAAACCCGTGATTGCGGCGGTCGAGGGTTATGCGGTTGCGGGCGGAATCGAGCTTGCGGCGTGGTGCGATATGCGGGTGGCGAGCGAAAGCGCGACATTCGGTGTCTTTTGTCGCCGCTGGGGGGTGCCGTTGATTGATGGCGGCACGGTGCGGTTGCCAAAGATCCTTGGGCAGGGGCGGGCCAATGACCTGATCCTGACGGGGCGGCCTGTCGGGGCCGAGGAAGCCTATCGCATTGGTTTGGCGGATCGCGTGGTGCCCGAGGGCGGCGCGTTGGCGGCGGCGATGGAGATTGCCGAGGGGCTTTGCCGGTTTCCGCAGGCCTGTATGCGGGCGGATTTTGCCTCTGGGCGGATGGATGGCGCGGCGCTGGCGGTCGCGATGCGGCGCGAATGGGCCTCGTTTGCGGCCTTTGCCGCAGAGGGCGCGGCGGGGGCGGCGCGGTTTGCCGAGGGCAAGGGCCGGGGCGGCGATTTCGGCGATATATGAGGCGGGCGTGACACCCTGTTACAGAGGGTTTGCTTGCCCCCGTGCGGTCCATTGGGTAAAGGCGGGGCGACTGGCAAACCAAAGGGACCATGCGACATGGCCAAAGTGAAAAAAGCCCCCCGCCCCAAGGCGATCACGCCCAAGGGGTTCCGCGATTATTTCGGCGCAGAAGTGAGCGAACGCGCGCAGATGCTGCAACAGATTGCGGGGGTTTATCATCATTACGGGTTTGATGCGTTGGAATCGAGCGCGGTCGAGATGGTCGAGGCGCTTGGCAAGTTCCTGCCGGATGTGGATCGTCCCAACGAGGGCGTGTTCGCGTGGCAAGAGTTTGACGAGCACGATAAGGGCGATTGGATGGCGCTGCGCTATGATCTGACGGCGCCGTTGGCGCGGGTTTACGCGCAGCACCGCAATGATCTGCCGACGCCCTATCGGCGCTACGCGATGGGACCGGTCTGGCGCAATGAAAAGCCGGGGCCGGGGCGCTATCGTCAGTTTTATCAGTGTGATGCGGATACGGTCGGCACGGCGTCTATGGCGGCGGATGCCGAAATTTGCGCCATGCTCAGCGATACGCTTGAGGAGGTGGGCATTCCGCGCGGGGATTATATCGTGCGGGTAAACAACCGGAAGGTTTTGGATGGTATTCTCGAAGGCGTCTTAGTTCAAAATGATAAGACGTCAGCATTGCCCACGGATTTCAAAACAATGATGGAGTCAAAGGCGAGTGATTGGGAGTTCGTGTCGAGAGATGCGGTGCTGAGGACGATCGACAAATTTGACAAAGTGGGTGCCGAAGGCGTTACTGAACTTCTAACAACTGGTCGCAAAGATCAATCAGGCGCGTTTATTGATGGAGTGGGGTTGTCCCAGCTTGATGCGGATAAAATCGTAAAATTCATGTTGTCACGTGGTCAGGACAACAAGGAAACAATCGCGAACTTGCGCACGCTTATCGACTATTCTGAAGTTGGCATGGAAGGTGTCGACGAGTTGGAGCAGATTGCCGCGCTTCTCGAAGCGGGCGGCTATGGGCCGGATCGGATTGAGATTGACCCTTCGGTCGTGCGCGGGCTTGGATACTATACCGGGCCGGTGTTTGAGGCGGAATTGACCTTTGAAATCTTCGACGAAAAGGGGCGCAAACGGCAGTTTGGTTCGGTCGCGGGGGGCGGACGCTATGACGACCTCGTGGCGCGGTTTACGGGCCAAGCGGTGCCTGCGGTGGGGGTTTCCATCGGGGTGGATCGGCTCTTGGCGGCGCTGCGCGAGAAGGGGCGGATTGGCGGCACGGAGACCGGGCCGGTGGTTGTTACGGTGATGGATCGCGACCGTATGGCGGATTATCAGGCGATGGTCGCGGAGTTGCGCGCGGCGGGTATTCGCGCCGAGGTTTATCTTGGCAATCCGAAGAACTTTGGCAACCAACTCAAATATGCCGACAAGCGCAACTCTCCGGTCGCCATTATTGAGGGGGGCGACGAGAAGGCCAATGGCGTGGTGCAGATCAAGGATTTGATCCTTGGGGCGAAGATCGCCGAGAGCGCGACATTGGAAGAATGGAAAGAACGGCCAAGCCAGTTCGAGGTGCCGCGCGGCGATCTTGTGGCGAAGGTGCGCGACATCCTTGCGGGGCAGGGCGAATAGATGCCGACACGCGGAAAAATCCGGGCGCGGGCGGCCGAGCTGCGCGCCATGTTCGAGGCCGAAGGGGCGATTGCGGTCGAGACCAATGTGTTGCAGCCCGCCGAAGTTCTTCTTGATCTTTATGGCGAGGATATTCGGGGGCGTGCCTATGTGACCTCGGACACGTTGCGGGGCGAGCAGATGCTACGCCCCGATTTTACCGTGCCGGTGGTGCAGATGCATATGGAGCATGGCGCGGAGCCTGCGCGCTATACCTATTCAGGACAGGTTTTCCGGCGACAGGAAGACGATGCCAGCAAGGACAATGAGTATACGCAGGTGGGCTATGAGGTCTTTGACCGCGAGACACCGGCGGCGGCGGATGCCGAAGTCTTTGCCTTGATCCAGTCGGTTGTAGCGCCGTTGGGATTGCGCGCGGCGACGGGCGACATCGGTGTTCTTATGGCGGCGGTGCAGGGGCTTGAGACCACAGAGCGGCGCAAGCGTGCGTTGATGCGCCATATCTGGCGGCCGCGCCGGTTCCGGGCGTTGATCGAACGATTTGCGGGCCGTGCGCCGGTTCCGGCAAGTCGCGCGGCGCTTTTGGCCAAGGAGGATCCGATGGCGCTTGATGCGCCGATGATCGGGATGCGCACCGAGGCCGAGATTAGGGCGCGGATCGAGGCGCTGCGGGCGGATGCGGATACGCCGCCTTTGTCGGCGGGGCAGGTCGAGATGCTTGAGGCGCTTTTGAGCGTGCGCGAGACCCTGCCTTTTGCGCTCGAACATCTGCGCGATATTGCGGTTGATATGCCCGCGATCACCGAGGCGGTGTTGCGTATCCAGGACCGGATGGAGGCGCTTGCGGCGCGCGGCGTTGATGTGGATGCGCTCGAATTCGAGACCAGCTATGGGCGCACGCAGATGGAATATTACGATGGGTTCGTGTTTGGGTTCTATGCCGAAGGGCGGCATGACCTGCCGCCGGTGGCGACGGGCGGGCGCTATGATGCGCTGACGCGGGTTCTTGGGCAGGGGCGCGAAATTCCGGCCGTGGGCGGGGTAATCCGTCCCGGCCTGATGCTGCAACTGGAGGGCGTGCTATGACGATCAAGCTTGGCGTGCCGTCCAAGGGGCGGCTGATGGAAAAGACGTTTGATTGGTTTGGCGCGCGCGGTGTGACGCTGGCGCGGACCGGATCAGAGCGCGAATATGCCGGGGCCGTGGAAGGCGTCGAGGGGGTTGAGCTTGTGCTGTTGTCGGCGGGGGAAATCCCGCGCGAATTGGCGGCGGGGCGGATTCACTTTGGTGTCACGGGAACGGACCTTGTGCGCGAAAAGCTGGGTCTTTGGGAGCAACAGGTCGAGGAGATCGCGCCGCTTGGGTTTGGGCAGGCGGATCTTATCATCGCGGTGCCGAAAATCTGGGCCGATGTGGATACGCTTGACGACCTTGATGCGGTGGCGGCGGCGTTTCGCGCCGATCATGGGTTTCGGCTTCGGATTGCGACCAAGTATCACCGGCTTGTGCGGGAGTTCCTGCGCGACAACGGGGTTGCGGATTATCAGCTTGTGGACAGCCAGGGCGCGACGGAAGGCACGGTCAAGAACCTGACCGCCGAAGCCGTGGCCGATATTACCTCGACGGGCGATACCTTGCGGGCCAACCATCTAAAAATTCTTGCAGATGGGCTTATCCTGCGGTCGCAGGCAACCCTGTGGCGTAGCCGCAAGGCAGCGGTCGACGGGGCGCAAAAGGCGGCGCTGGAGGCGCTGACCCGCAAACTTGAGGTCGACCGTTAGGCCTTGCGCCGCAGTCTCTTGGGCGGCATGGTTGAGTGCGTCAGGGTAGAGGAGGCACGCAGTGCTGGTCCGGCTCAAAGAGCTATACGAGGGGCATAGCCCTGCGGCGCATCGCTTTCGCTATGGCCTTTTGATCTTCGACATCTGCACGATCCTGTTCGTGATCGTGACCTCGTTTATTCCGCACACGCTTGCTATTGAGATTACCGACCTTGTTCTGGGGCTTGTGATCCTTGCGGATTTCATTGTCCGCGTGGTGTTGGAGCGCCGCAAGGGGATGTTCTTTTTGCGGCCCGCGACATGGGCGGATATTGTCGCGATGGTCTCATTCATTGCGCCGATTGCGGGCGAGGGGCTTGGGTTCCTGCGCATTCTGCGGACGCTTCGGCTTTTGCATACCTATCAGCTTTTGTATCGGCTGCGGTCGGATTGGCCCTATTTCCGGCGCAACGAAGAGGTGGTGCTGGCGGGGATTAACCTTGCGGTGTTCCTATTCGTGATGACCGGCCTCATTTACGCGCTTCAGCATGAGGTCAACCCGGAGATCGGAAACTATGCCGACGCGCTTTATTTCACGGTGACGACGCTGACCACGACCGGGTTTGGCGATATCACGCTCAGCGGGACGGGCGGGCGGATGTTGTCGGTTGGGGTCATGATCTTCGGGGTGACGCTCTTTCTGCGGCTGGCGCAGGTTTTGTTTCGCCCGCTGAAGGTCAAGCAGACCTGTAAGACCTGTGGCCTAAGCCTGCATGATGCGGATGCGGTGCATTGCAAACATTGCGGCACGGTGATCCATATCGAGACCGAAGGCGGGGTCTAGAGCACACCAATTTCAGCAAGTGCGCGGTTGAGGTCTTCGGGAAGGGCGTCGTCCTGCGCGCGGTCGGCGGGCAGGTCGCGGGGGCTATCTTCGGGCTTGAGATAACGCCAGCCCTGAAACGGGCGGCGCAGGGCCGATGCGGTGCGATGCAGCGTCGGGTCAAGCACGATGGCGCAGCGGCGCACCCCGTCTTGGCCTATGACCTCGTCAAGGCGCAGGATGGTTTGGCGGCACTGGATAGAGCCTTTGATGACCCAATAGATCGACCCGCCATTGAGCAGCTCGGCCTCGCGTTTGGGCCACATGCGCGTCACATGACGCGGCAGCCCATCCGGCGTTTGGGCCGCGCGGCTGGTCTGCCATGCGGCAAGGGTTTCGACGCTTTCGGTGCCGACGGAGAGCTTGATAAGATTCACAGTTTTGGACATGATCGCCTCTAGAAGTGGTATAGGGTAGAGGGCCGACCCACGAGATCAAGTAAAATATCTTTGCCGTAGGGCGGTTTATTTTGCTAGTCTGGATTGACCCCAGAGTTCGTTTTCGAGTAATTCCGCATCCCGCAGAGGGTGTTGCTGTCAGTCCCCGCTCGCCCAACGAAACGCGCCATATCAACAGGATAGCTGCTAATGACCCGATTCTCCGCCCCGATCGCCGAGTCCATCTGGGATATGAAATACCGTTTCAAAGAGGCCGACGGCACGGCAGTCGACAAAACGGTCGAGGATTCGTGGCGCCGTATTGCGCGCGATCTGGCGCGGGTCGAGGACGATTCGGATGCCTGGGAAGAGCGGTTCTATGGCGCGCTGGAGGATTTCAAATTCCTGCCCGCCGGACGGATCACGGCGGGCGCGGGCACCGGGCGGTCGGTCACGTTGTTCAACTGTTTCGTCATGGGCACGATCCCCGACAGCATGGGTGGCATTTTCGATATGCTCAAAGAGGCCGCGCTGACCATGCAGCAGGGCGGCGGCATCGGCTATGATTTCTCGACCATCCGGCCGCGTGGCGCGGATGTGAAGGGCGTGGCGGCGGATGCGTCGGGGCCGCTTTCGTTCATGGATGTGTGGGACGCAATGTGTCGCACGATTATGTCCGCCGGGTCGCGTCGGGGCGCGATGATGGCCACGATGCGCTGTGACCACCCGGATATCGAACAGTTCATTACGGCGAAATCCGATCCGGCGCGGTTGCGGATGTTCAACATGTCGGTGCTTGTCACCGATGCGTTTATGGAGGCGGTCAAGGCGGACGGCCCTTGGGAGCTAAAGTTCGGCGACAAGGTCTATCACACGGTGGATGCGCGCGATCTTTGGAACAAGATCATGCAATCGACCTATGATTATGCCGAGCCGGGCGTGATCTTTATCGACCGCATCAACCAGATGAACAACCTCGGCTATTGCGAGACCATCGCGGCGACGAACCCCTGCGGCGAACAGCCCCTGCCGCCTTATGGGGCGTGCTTGCTTGGGTCGATCAACCTTGCGCGGTTGGTCAAAGAGCCGTTCGAGGCCAAGGCCGTGCTTGACGAGGCAGAGCTATCAGAGCTTGTCGCGCTGGCGGTGCGGATGATGGATAACGTGGTCGATGCGTCGCGCTTCCCGCTGCCGCAACAGGCCGAGGAGGCGCGCAACAAGCGCCGGATCGGGCTTGGCGTCACCGGGCTTGCGGATGCGCTTTTGATGCTTGGCCTGCGCTATGGCAGCGAAGAGGCGGCGGCGCAGACCGAAGCCTGGATGAAGGCGATTGCACGGGCGTCCTATCTGGCGTCGGTGGAGCTTGCCAAGGAAAAGGGGGCGTTTCCGCTTTTCGACAAGGACAAATACGTCAATGGCGGTCTCGTCGCGCATATGGATGCGGATGTCAAAGAGGCGATTGCCGAACATGGCATTCGCAACGCGCTTTTGACCTCGATCGCGCCGACCGGCACCATCAGCCTTTATGCGGGCAACGTGTCGAGCGGCATCGAGCCGGTCTTTGCCTATGCCTATACCCGCAAGGTCTTGCAGAAGGACGGCAGCCGGACCGAGGAAGAGGTTGTTGATTACGCGGTGCAGATGTGGCGCGACAAGTTCGGCGACAAGGCGTTGCCCGACTATTTCGTCAACGCCCAGACCCTTGAGCCAGCCGCCCATGTGCGGATGCAGGCGGCGGCGCAGTCGTGGATTGATTCCTCGATTTCCAAGACCATCAACTGCCCCGAGGATATTTCCTTTGAGGCGTTCAAGGATGTCTACATGCAGGCCTGGGATACCGGCTGCAAGGGCTGCACGACCTATCGGCCCAATGATATCACCGGGTCGGTTCTGGCGGTGTCGGAGAAGACCGAGGCCGCGCCGGGCGAAAACCCCGAGGATCACGTCACCGATGGCGAGGTCATCTATATGTCCGAGCCGCTTGAGCGGCCCAAGGCGCTTGAAGGGGCGACTTACAAGCTCAAATGGCCCGATAGCGAGCACGCGATTTACCTTACGGTCAATGACGTGATTATCAACGGCCATCGCCGCCCGTTCGAGGTTTTTATCAACTCCAAGAACATGGAGCATTATGCGTGGACGCTGGCGCTGACGCGGATGATCTCGGCGGTGTTCCGGCGCGGGGGCGATGTGTCCTTTGTCGTTGAAGAGCTCAAGGCCGTGTTTGACCCGCGCGGCGGCGCATGGATGGAAGGCAAATACATTCCCTCGATTTTGGCCGCGATTGGCGGCGTAATCGAACGGCACATGATCGCGATCGGCTTTATCGAGGGTGAGGGGCTTGGCCTGAAGATCGACCCGACCAGCGAAGTTATGGCCGTCGGCGACGCCCCGCGCGGCAAGGCCTGCCCGTCCTGCGGTCAGTTCGAGATGCGTATGATCGAAGGCTGCATGACCTGCGCAAGCTGTGGTCATTCTAAATGCGGCTAGAGGGGGGATGCCCTCACGTAGCGTATAGAAATCGGGCGGAAACGCCCGATTTTTTTGTTTTAGGCCTACGGTCTTGCATGGGCTGCCCCTTTTGAAAAGACACGCGACCGCTTTTGGGCGCTGCGGCTTGTTACATAACTGTCATCTAGTTTTTGCATAAGGATCACAGAATCCCTTTAGCCACGTGCCAGAGGTCGACTGCTCCGACCCGAAATGAAACCAGGAGATATCATGTCTTTCACCAAGTTTTCCGTGTCGGCGCTGGCGCTTGTCGCCGTGTCCGCCACCGCCGCCGCCGCGCGTGATGAAATTCGCATCGTCGGGTCCTCGACCGTATTCCCGTATACTCAGGCTGTTGCCGAGCAGTTTGCCAACAACACCGGCGCGGCTTCGCCGATCGTTGAATCCACCGGCACTGGCGGTGGCATGAAGATTTTCTGCGGCGGTATCGGCGAGCAATATCCCGACATCACGGGCGCATCGCGCGCGATGAAGGCTTCCGAGTATGAGCTGTGCCAGAAAAACGGCGTTACCGAGATTTCCGAAGCCCTGATCGGTTTTGACGGTCTGTCGATTGCGATTTCGCGTTCGAACGATTTCGACTGGGACGTGACGCTTGGCGAAATCTACCTCGCGCTTGGCGCGCAGGTGCCGGTTGATGGCGCATGGACAGATAACCCCTATAAAATGTGGAACGAGATCAACCCCGACCTTCCGGCCGTTGAAATCCTCGCCTATGGCCCGCCGCCGACATCCGGCACCCGCGACGCATGGGTTGAACTGGCGATGCATGCAGGCTGTGAGGAGCTTGAGTTTGTCGAGAACGGCGGTTTTGACGGAAGCTGGGTCAAAGAGAACTGTTCGCGTATGCGCACCGACGGTCCCTTTGTCGAAGCGGGTGAGAATGACAACCTGATCGTTCAGCGCCTTGAGGCCGATCCCAATGCCCTTGGTATCTTTGGCTATTCTTTCCTGTTTGAGAACCTCGACAAGCTCAAGGGCGTAAAGATTGAGGGCGTTGAGCCCAGCATGGAAACCATCGCGGATAAATCCTATCCCGTGTCGCGCCCGCTCTTCTTCTACGTGAAGAATGCACACCGTGGCGTCATCCCGAACCTCAACGCGTTCATCGAAGAATATATGTCGGATGATGCGCTGGAGGCAGACGGGTATCTGTCAGAGCGTGGTCTTGTGGCGCTGGCGGATGAGCGCCGGGAGGCCCTTCAGGATGCGGTTCTGAACGGCGAGTCGATGGCAGCGCCGAAATAAGATCCGACATTGGATTGCTGGCTCGGGGCGCTTTGTCGTGTCCCGAGCGTTTCTTTGGAAAGATCAGACCCATGACAGCTCTTCCCTTTCTCTTGCTCATCCTTGCGGTTGCCGCTGGATACATGATCAACCGCCGTGCGGCGCGTTTGATCCGTGACGGTGGCAGCAGGCTTCACTCCATGACATCCTATCACGGGTTGTTTTCGGCCTTGTTGATCCTTGTTCCGGTGCTGACCTTTACGTTGCTTTGGTTGGTGCTTCAGGGGGCGGTGATCGACCGCATCATGATGGACAGTTTGCCGAATGGTGTTCTGGATGGGCTTGACTCTGGCGGGGTTCAGCTTGTTCTGGCCGAGATCAAATCCGTGTCCCGAGGTCAGGTTTTCGGCACCCCTGAGGATTGGAAGATCGCCGCCGCCGAGCATTTCGTCCACCTTCATCAGCAGGCCGATTGGTGGCTTGTCGCAGCGGTTTCTGCCTTGTCGCTCGGGCTGCTTGCGTTTGCGCGCACGCGTGTCGCGGCCGATTTTCGCGCCCGGCAGGGTGTTGAGGGCATTGTCTCGGGGTTGATGATCTTCTGTTCGACCGTCGCGATTTTTACCACCATCGGTATCATTGTCTCGCTGTCGTATGAAACATGGCGGTTTTTCGATCGCGTCCCGGTCCTTGAGTTCCTGTTCGGCCTCAATTGGGAGCCGCAGATTCCGCTTCGAGAAGACCAGATTGCCGCTGAGGGCGCTTTTGGCTGGCTGCCTGTCATTCTTGGTACAATCGTGATTACCGTGGTTGCTTTGATCGTCGCGGTGCCTGTCGGGATTTTCTCGGCGATCTACCTGAATGAGTTCGCGCCAAAGCGCCTGCGCTCTGTGGTAAAGCCGGTGCTTGAAATTCTCGCCGGTGTCCCAACCGTTGTCTATGGGTTCTTTGCCATTTTGGTCGTTGCCCCGGCCATTCGGAGCTTCGGACAATCCCTTGGTTTTGATGTGGCGCCCAATACCGCGCTTGCCGCAGGTGGGGTTATGGGGATCATGCTTATCCCCTTCATTTCGTCTTTTGCGGATGACGCATTGTCCGCCGTGCCGCAGGCGATGCGGGATGGCGCGCTTGGCCTTGGGTCGACGCGTGGCGAGATGATGACAACGGTGCTTTTCCCGGCGGCCCTTCCGGGGATTGTTGGCGGCGTTCTTCTGGCCGTCAGTCGGGCGATTGGCGAAACGATGATCGTGGTCATGGCGGCGGGTCTGATCGCCAAGATGACGATCAACCCGCTCGATAGCGTCACCACAGTCACGGTTCAGATTGTGACCCTGCTGATTGGCGATACGTCGTTCGACAACCCCAAGACATTGGCAGCTTTTGCGCTCGGCATGATGCTGTTCATCGTCACTCTTATCATCAACATTTTCGCGCTGCGCATCGTGCGCAAGTATCGCGAAGCCTACGATTGAGGCCACGGATATGACACACGCACCCGCAGTCCCTTCGCGCAAGGCCACGTCAACCGAGCTGGTTGCCGCCTCTCTCAAGCGTCGCCGCCGCAAGCAACGCCGCCTGCAATGGATCGGCGCTGGGGCGATTTCACTCGCCTTTTTGATGCTCTTTATCCTCGTGGCGTCGTTGGTATCGACCGGATGGCAAGCCTTTAATCAGACGCATGTAACCCTTGAGGTCTATATCGACCCCGAAGAGGTTCCCGCCAAGCGTTTGCCGCGTGGGGGCTTTGACGATGTGTTGGCGGCGTCACTTGGTCGGGTGCTTCCCGGTGTGGATATGAGCGACCGAAAAACCGCACGTTCGGTTGAGCGCATTTTGTCCAACGGGGCGCAATTTGAATTGCGCGACCGTGTTGTCGCCGACCCGTCGCTGATTGGTCAGACGATCACGATGACCGTTCCGGTTTCAGATCCGTTCGATCAATTGAACAAAGGCCTGATCAAGCGATCCACCCCAGAGGTCAATCGTCGCGTGAAGGACACTGAAATTGCATGGTTCGACATCTTGGCAGAGCAAGGGGCGATCTCGAAGCCGTTCAATTGGGGGCTATTTACCAATGCCGACTCGCGGTTCCCGGAGCTGGCGGGTTTGAAGGGGGCGCTTGTCGGCTCTTTCTGGGCGTTGCTGACCTGTTTCCTGATCTCCTTTCCGCTTGGAATCGGGTCTGCGATCTACCTTGAAGAGTTCGCGCCCAAGAACAAACTGAGCGACTTTATCGAGGTGAACATCAATAACCTCGCAGCCGTGCCGTCGGTGGTCTTTGGTCTATTGGCGCTGTCCGTCTTCATCGGCTGGTTTGGTTTGCCGCGCTCTGCGCCGTTTGTGGGCGGCTTGACGCTGGCCCTGATGACGATGCCAACGATCATCATTGCAACGCGCGCCGCCCTTAAAGCCGTGCCGCCGTCGATCCGCGAAGCCGCGCTTGGGCTTGGCGCGTCTCGGCAACAGGTCGTGTTTCAGCATGTGCTGCCCTTGGCGATGCCCGGCATTCTGACCGGCACGATTATTGGCCTTGCACAGGCTCTGGGTGAGACCGCGCCACTGCTTTTGATCGGTATGAACGCCTTTATCACCTCCGCCGCCAGCAGCCCCTTTGATAGCTCGACCGCATTGCCGACCCAGATTTTCATCTGGGCGGATAGCCCGGAGCGCGGCTTTGTCTCGCGGACCTCGGCTGCGATCCTCGTCTTGCTGGGGTTCCTCGTGATGATGAATGCCATCGCGATCTACTTCCGGCAGAAATTTGAACGCAAATGGTAAGCGTCCCCCAAAAAAGGGTTTTGAAATGAACGACATGAGCAAGATCAAACGGGACGTCAGAATGACCGAGAGCAAAATCACGGCGCGGGGCGTCAACGTCCACTACGGCGACACGCATGCGATCAAGGACGTAGATGTCGCCATCGCAGACAAGACCGTGACTGCCTTTATCGGGCCATCGGGCTGTGGCAAGTCGACGTTTCTGCGCTGTCTCAACCGGATGAATGACACAATCGACATTTGCCGGGTGACGGGCGAGATCAAGATCGACGATGAGGACATCAACCATAAATCGGTTGATCCGGTGCAATTGCGCGCCAAGGTCGGCATGGTGTTCCAAAAGCCGAACCCGTTCCCCAAGTCGATCTATGACAATATCGCCTATGGGCCGCGCATTCATGGGCTTGCGAAATCCAAGGCGGATTTGGATGAAATCGTCGAGAAGTCCCTGCGCCGTGGTGCGATTTGGGATGAGGTCAAGGACCGCCTCGACCAGCCCGGCACAGGGCTTTCAGGCGGTCAGCAACAGCGGCTCTGTATTGCGCGCGCGATCGCGACCGAACCCGAAGTCCTGCTGATGGATGAGCCGTGTTCGGCGCTCGATCCGATCGCTACGGCTCAGGTTGAAGAATTGATTGATGAACTGCGTCAAGACTACTCTGTGGTGATCGTGACGCACTCCATGCAGCAGGCCGCGCGTGTGAGCCAGAAAACGGCTTTCTTCCATCTTGGGAATCTTGTCGAATTTAATGACACGGGTGAGATATTCACCA
>JAPHRE010000020.1 GCA_026195905.1 Pseudopelagicola sp.
CACCAACTCTGAGACGGGGACGATGAACCTGCCGCCGTGGCGCAGGAAATCCTGCTGTTGTTGAATGATCTCGTCTTGGAGGTTCCACGGCAGAATAATCATGTAGTCGGGTTTTGATTTGGCTATTTCGTCCAGCCCTGCAATTGGGACTTTGACCCCCGGCATGAATTTTCCGTGTTTGTGGGGGTTGCGATCAACCACAAAATCAACCGTCTCTGATCCAATTTGCAGGTAATTGAGCAACACGGTGCCCTTTGCAGCGGCCCCATAGGCGGCGATGCTTTTACCTTGGGCCTTTAGTCCCAAAATAAGACGCCGGGCGCGATCACGATAGTCGCTCATCCGCGCGCCAAAGTCCTCAAAGAAGGCAGGCGCGGTCAATCCCGTGGCCTCTTCCTCGGCCAAAATCGCGGCAACAGCCTCAGTCGCGCGCCCCTGTTTACAAAATGTGAGCTTGAGCGAGCCGCCGTGGATATTGGTCCTTTGGCAGTCGACAAGGTGCAGGCCGTGACGCTCGAAAAGGTTCCGGGCCGAGGTGACGGAAAAATAGCATAGGTGCTCGTGATAGATCGTATCGAACTGGTTCTGATCCACGAGGTCGCGCACATAGGGGAATTCGACAACGACCCGCCCTGTGTCGGTCAACAGGTCGTGCATGCCTTTGACAAGGTCATTGGGGTCTTCGACATGGGCCACAACGTTGTTGGCCAAGATCAAGGATGCGGTTTTGCCTTCGGCCCTCAGATCACGCGCCAAACGCGTTCCAAAAAAGGCCTGTCGTGTGTCGATCCCCTGTTTCAATGCGGCCTGCGCTTGGTGCGGGGCGGGATCAATGCCAAGCACAGGAATCCCGGACGCCTTGAAGTTTTTCAGCATGTAGCCGTCGTTGGAGGCGATCTCGACAACAAGGTCGTCTTGTCCAAGCCCCAGATCTGCGATCAAGCCCAAGGCGCTTTGGCGGCAATGGTCTAGATAATGCTCGGAATACGATGAAAAATAGAGGTAGCTTTCGCCGAACATTTCCGTTGGCGCGCGTGTCTCCAATATCTGCACGAGGGCACATGCCGGGCACATCGCCAACCGCAATGGTAGCCGATCCTCTTGGGCATCGGCACCGTCGATCAAGCCATCCGAGCGCGGCATGAGACCGAGGTCAGCAATTGGTTTCAGGCCAGTTGCCTTGCAGGACACGCAGGTTTTTTGCGCCGCATCCGCCGCAAAGCCCTGCGCGTCGCTTGTGTCCTGCAAGGCGTGCTTATCATGGCTTGGGTGGTGCAAAGAGCGATCCACAACACCGTCCGCGACAAGCTGTTTGATGTGGCCGATGCGTTGGTAGCGCGGGCCTTCAAATTCTTGCGTCGCCATATCCTGAGACCGCAGCAGGTCATAGAGGCTCTGCGCTCCGCGCCGGGCGTCCCATTGAGGGGCAAAATCCGGCATGACCCTTTGGATCTTGTCACAGTTCACGCGATAGCATCGCTTGTCTGGCCCTGCGTCGGGCGCATAGGTGATGCGGCAGTTGGGGACAATGGTCGCCACGATCTCTGCCAGTTCGCTGATCCGATAGTTGTGCTCGGTGATGCCGACGTTGAAGGCCTCGTTTCGGATCATGTCTTCGGGGGCATTCAGGGCCGCGACAAAGGCGCGCGAAATATCCTCGATATGGACAATGGGGCGCCAAGGGGTGCCGTCTGACTTCATGCGGATTTCGCCGGTTGTCACGGCCCAGGCCACAAGGTTGTTCAGGACCAGATCAAACCGAAGACGCGGGCTTATGCCGTAGGCGGTGGCCGAGCGCAGGAAGGTTGGACAGAAATGGTCGTCCGCGAGCTTGGCCAGGCCCAACTCGGCCTCGACTTTGCTAACCCCATAAGGGGTCACGGGGTTGAGGGCTGCGGTCTCGTCAATAGGGGCGTCCCCGCTGGCGCCGTAGTTCGAACAGGAGGATGAAAATACAAACCTGCGCACCCCGGCCTGACGCGCCGCTTTGGCGAATTTAAGCGTTGCGTCGCGGTTGATGGCGTAGGTCGTCTGGGGGTCGAAATCTCCCAGCGGATCATTGGACAAAGCGGCAAGATGCAGAACCGCATCGACGCCTTCGAGGTCACGCGCCTCGACGTCGCGGATATCCTTCAAAAGCGTGGGGACAACCGGAATGCGGCGCGCGGCAAAGCTACACCGTTCAAACAGATCGCTATCGTAGCCGATGACCTCATGCCCGGCGGCCTTGAGCATTGGCGTCAATGTCGTCCCGATGTAGCCCCGATGGCCCGTGACCAAAACCTTCATTCTTGCTCCCACGTGGCCCAGGGACGGTCTCCCGAGGCCCAAAGGTCTTCTAAAATCTGTTTGTCGTAGAGCGTATCCATAGCCGACCAAAACCCTTCGTGCCGGTAGGCCATCAACTGACCATCGCGTGCGAGGTTTTGCAGCGGCGCATGCTCAAACATCACCATGTCACCGTCGATATAGTCGAGCACCTCTGGCTCCAGCACGAAAAATGCGCCGTTGATCCAGCCTTCCATTTTCGCGGGCTTTTCTTCAAACGCCGTCACGCGATCCCCGTCGAAGGTCAGATGTCCGTAGCGGGCCGGTGGTCTGACGGCGGTCACTGTGGCCAGCTTCCCGTGCGACCTATGAAATGCGAGAAGGTCGCGGATATTGACGTCAGAGAGGCCATCGCCCCACGTCAACATGAAGGTGCCCTCGCCGAGATAGGGCTTGAGCCGCTTGATGCGCCCCCCAGTCAGCGTCTCGGCCCCTGTTTCAACCAGATCAACGTTCCAGTTCTTTTCCTGGCCCTTTGGGGTCGCAAAGAGGTGCTGGATCATGTCCCCTTTGTAGCCAAGCGCAATGGAAAAATCCGTGAAGCCGTGATGGGCGTAATGCTTCATAATATGGCAGATGACAGGATGGCCGCCGATCTCCACCATCGGCTTGGGGCGAAACACCGTCTCTTCTGCGAGCCTTGTGCCCTTACCACCAGCTAAGATCGCGACTTTCAAATTTTGACGCTCCTGTTGGGTTTCAATTTCGAAGACCCGCACAAGCGATCTGCCCCGTTTGAAACATTCTTGGTTTTGAATTGAATTTCAACAAAAACTGTCAAAATTATTAGCGGCTCAGTCGAATATCCTACGGAAATTCCTGTGTATTTTCACCCCGGCAAGGGCAAAGGGAAGAAAAAGTGCGCATGTCAAACGGTCAAGGAAACGCAGTCCCGGAAGGGTCAGTATTGAGGACAGGAAACGGCGTCGGCGCGGTTTTTGCGTGCGCAATGTCAAATGAGAATCCGTATCGAACCAAGCCAGAAGTTGTTTTGAATCCCGCGCGGCCTTGGTTGAAATATTGTCGTGCATACGGCGGAAAAACAAAACATCGCCGTCCAGCTTGATGATTTTTCCCAGCAAGGCGGTCTCAAACAGAAGATCAAAATCCGACCCTTCATATGTATCAATCAGCTTGGTGTTGGACAGAAGGTCTCTTCGAAACAGGCCAAAAATCGAGGTGACACGGTCAAATCCGAACAGGGTTTGCCAAAGCCGCACCGGCACAATGTTAGACACCGTGTGAATATATCGAAATTTCTGCTCAAGCGGGATCAGGTCAGCGTCGGTGAAGGCAAAGTTTGGGTAGACCAACATCGTTTTGTCATCGGCCGTCTCAAAGCCTTTGAGGCAGGCCGTTAAAAACCCCGGTGCCAGGACATCATCATGTGCGGCCCATTTGAAGTATGTCCCGCGCGATGCGTGGACCACATAGTTATAGTTTTTCGCCGCCCCCATATTCTTGGGGTGGCGGATATATGTAATCCGATCGTCGCGGTCGGCATAGCGTTGACAGATATTCGGGGTGTCGTCCGTGGACGCGTTGTCCGCGATAATGAGTTCGAAATCCTCAAAGTCTTGCGCAAGGATGGACTCCAGAGCCTCGGTCAGGAAATCCGCGCCGTTGAATACCGGCAAGCCGATGCTCACGACAACGGATGTGGCTGTGCTCTTTTGGCCGGGGGGCATATCCTAATCCATTCCCATCAAAATAGTGCGAGTCGTTACACTGCGACACGTCTTTAGTGCAATAATCTTTTGTTAAACATATTATGCATAGGCGGTGTGGCCAGCTTTGGCTACGCCTTCAATTGTGGAAGGCGTCTTCTTCGATCTTTTCGACGGTCGCCTTGCCAAATTCGACCTGAGCGCGGTGGGCGATCAATCCGACGGCATAGCGGTCGCCTTTCAGATGGCCGGATATGTCGGTCAGTTCGATCCATTCCCCAAATGCGCCATGTGGGAGCGGTCGGGTTTTGAGCCGTATGGATTTGACGCCATTGGCGTCGAAGGCTTCGACGACGATCCGAAAGGCGTCGCCGGCGGTGGGGTGATGAGGGCGGTAGATCCGATCCGTTGCATGCGGGTCCGATCCCGATTTCCTGGAAAACTCGACACCGAAGCCGCCCTGCACCGAGTAATACCAAGCCAGTCCGTATTCCCAACCGCGCCGGGGGAAACGGCCTTCTGGATCGAGGTGTCCGCCCCAGAAGGGCAAGACCCCAAACCCGTGCAACGCGCCGGTTGCTTTTGCAAATCGCATATCGACAGTGACGCGTCGGCTCCCTTGAAAGGGGGGGGCGATAAGGACGAAACGATCATATCCCTCATGACCGAGGCGCGGGCGAATGGAATAGCCCAGCGTATCGCTCTTTATGATGTCCCAGAACCCGTCCTGCACCTCGGGCGGTCCCCTTTCCCAATCCGATATGATTGGGAAGTCGGGCATGTCCTCGTGGTAATGAAAGGGGTGGGTGAAGGTGCGGCGCAGTCCCAGAAGGCTTTGGAGTTCGATGTCCAAATTGTTCGCACGTGGTCGCAATTTATCCGCATGAATTTCTATCAGGACATGCCCCCTGCCAAGTCGGGGCGAGCCTCGGCCAAGGTTTTCCCAAGGCCCGCCATTGGCGCGAAATCGCAACGGGCGCAGGACAGGGGCCGGAAGGCGAGAGCGGGCATTGAAGTTCGCCGTGACGTCATCGGACTTGCGGCCAATCAATGCGGGGGCGTCTGCGAGGTCGAATACCATGCGGTCCGGTGCAAAGAGAAACACCATCTCGATCACCGCGAGCGCCAATATTGCGACCAAGGCCAACGCTTGCAGTGGCCTTTTAAGGGTTTGAAAATGCCTCATAACAATCGGGACCATGACCGGAAAAGCCGTTTGAAGGCAAGGCTTGGTCCGATTGCTCTCGTGTTCCCCTGATAGCCACGCCCGCCGCCGCCCTGTATAGGCTTGCGCCAACACCTTTGCGACAGGAGCCGCCGACATGGATACACTCACGCATATTTTCCTGCCGCTGACGATTGTGGCGACGGCGGTGATGGCGGCGTCGGCGGCGATTCAGGCGCGGCGGTTCCGTTTGGATTTGTTCGGGGCGACGGTTCTCGGCGTGGTAACGGCAGTGGGCGGCGGCACGTTGCGGGATTTGTTGATTGGACGGGTGCCGGTATTTTGGGTCGAGGATACGACCTATATCATGATCGCGGTGCCGATTGCCGGGGCGAGCTATTTTGTGGCGCGGGCGATGCCGGAGGGCAACGGCCAGCGGCTCCGGCTATTGATGTATCTTGATGCGATTGGTTTGGCGCTTTTTACGCTGACGGGTGTGCAGGTCGCGCTGGAGGCCGGGGTTTCGCCACTGATTGCGGTGGTGATCGGGTGCGTCACGGGAACGGCGGGGGGCATGATCCGCGATCTTTTGTGCAACATCACGCCCAGCGTCTTGCGCGAAGACCTCTACGCGACGCTCTCGCTGGCCGGGGGGGCGGTTTACCTTGGGCTGGCGGAATGGCTCCGTGAGCCGGTGGCGACGCTTGTGGTTTTCGTGCTTATCCTTGTGGCGCGGATCGGACTATTGCTTCGGACGCCGCCGGACGCAGAGGCGGATTAACCGGCGTTCATGCGTTCGATATAGCTGCGCATTTCTTCGGCTTCGTGGCGGGCATCGCGCAGACCTTCCATAGCGGCGGACAGCTCGGCCTCGGTCTGGGCGAGTTGGTTGGTCAGCTCGGCCTCGCGTTGTTGCAGATAGGTGATTGCCTGATCGCGGGTTTCCTCGGCCTCGTGGAGTTCCTGGCTCATGCGTTCAAGTTGATCGACGTCGGCCTGCGACACGCGCGAGAAACGATGCACCAGCCAATTGGCGAACCAACCGACGCAGAAGGCGACGAATAGGATGACGGCGGTGGCGATGATGAAATCAGTTCTGGTCATCTGGATCAGTCTCCTGCGGGGCGGATTCTTGGGGGGTGCTCTCTGTGGTCTCTTCGGTCGCGGCGTCAGGGGCGTCAGCCTCTTCGGCGGCAGCGTCCGTTGGTTCGGCGGTGTCCTCGGGGCGGATCAGAACAAATTCGATCCGGCGGTTGGCTTCGCGCCCTTCTTCGGTGTCGTTGTCGGCGATGGGCGTGGTTTCGCCATAGCCCACAGCGGTAAACCCCGAGGTCAGGATACGGCGATCATGCAGGGCGTTGAGGACTGATTGGGCGCGTGTTTGGCTTAAGGCTTGGTTCATTTCCTCGCGGCCCTGGCTATCGGTATGGCCCTGAATTTCGAGTTTGAGGCTTATTTCCTCGCAGGCGCGCAGGATTTCGGAGATTTCGTCGATGACGGGTTCGGCCTCGGCGTCGAGCGTGCCGGAGCCGGGCTCGAAGGTGATTTGTTGGGCATCGAGAACGGCTTTGACCTTGGAAACGCACTCCTCTGGGGTTGGCAATTGCGCGATCGGGTCAAGTTTTTCGAGGTAGGTCACGTCGATGGTGAAATGGTCGCTTTTGTCGAGCTTGTCAGCCAGCAGGCGGGCTATGGTGTCGTTGGCGGTCGGATCGCCGGTATTGCCGGTCACGGAGACATCTTCGCCGGTCACGGTCAGGGCGCCATTGTTGAGATACGAGAGCGCGTCGAGACCGGCCATGACGCGCAGGCTCCACGTTGCGGGGAGGGTTTCGTCGAGGCGGGCGGCCATGTGGATGCCGTCACTGCCAAAGCGGGAGGCGGCGTAGCTTTCGGTCATGGTCCGGCTGAGTGCGTTGGGCAAGCGTCCGCGTATTTGCAACAAGCCTTCGGGGCTGAGCGTGGCGGTGAATTCAGCTGCTTCGCCATCCTCCTCGACGGGGGTTGGCAGGGTGGAATGCAGGGCGAAGACCTCGGGGAGGGAGGTTTCCATTTCACCCACCACGCGATCAAACAGCGCCTGATCGGTGCCCATGAGTGCGATGAGGGTAATGTCGGCGTCGGAGAATGTCACAGAGCCACCGCCAAGGCGGCTCAACCCTTCAAACGCAATTTCCACGGCGTCGGCCCAGCGCGGGGTCGGCACGCCAAGGCCGATGGTGCAGGTGGCATCGGTTTGCAGGCCAGCGTCCACGGCGGCTTTGAGAATGCGGTCACGGGCCTCGACGCTATCTGCGGAGCAAGCGTCAAAGCGTGCGCCGCCCTCGTCAAGCAGGAAGCGCAGGGTAAAGGGGGTGATGACCGGGCGCGGCGCAGTAATGTTGAGCATGAGGTCAAGCGTTGGCGGGGCTTTGCGGCGCAGCGCCCGTTCGATGTCGCGGCGCTCTTCGGGGCTGTCGGACATGGCGGTGATGGCGACGCGTCCGGCCTCGACCGAGATTTTCGACCGCGGCAGGTCTTCGAGCGCGGATGTGGCGTAGTTAAGTGCCTGCTGCCAGCCTTCGGGCCGATCATAGGCGGCGGTTTCGAGGAAGTCCGTGACGTTCGGTTCGCCATCGAGGCGAGTCAGGTCGCGCAGGAGGCGGTCACGGTCAGACGCCTCGGGGATCAGGCCGATAAGTTGGATGCCTGCGTCGTTGCGCAGGATTTCCACGGAAAAGCGCGGCGGGGCGATGCCAGCGGTGGCCTCGATATGCATGTTGTCGATGACGCGGGCGGCGTCGACGACGCGCCCGGCGGCAGAGATCGCCTTGAAGCGGTCGGCCTCTGTCGGGGCGATGCCGGTCAGGAAGACCTGAAGCCCTTCGGCGTGGACATCGGCCCATGTCATGCCTTCCCGCGCCAGTTCAGATTGCACGCCACGTTGCGAGGCGTCCTCGATCAGGTCGGCCGACAGAATGGCGGCAACGACGGAGAGGAAGGCGGCGGTTGCAAACGCCGCGACGAGAATCAGGAGGGATGAAAGGCGCATGTGAAAGCGGTCTACTATTTATTGGATGCTGCTAGATACGACGCCCGGAAGGTGAGGGCAATCACAGGAAGCAGGCGGCGGCGAAAAACAGCAAAGGGATCAGGCCGGTATTGCGATTGGCCCGAAAGAGCCTCAGCAGTGTCGGGTTGTCCTCGGGATCAAAGCGGCGCAGTTGCCATTGCATGTGCCAGCCCATTGCCCACGGTCCGGCCAAGGCAACCACAAGCGCCAGCGGGCTTTGGTCGCGGGCGGCAAGGTAGGTGGCGATGCTCATCAGGGCGACGGTTGCGACGAGGAAGCCCTGAAGCCATTGCGGGGACTTGTCGGCAAAGAGGCGGGCGGTCGATTTGACGCCGATGAGGGCATCGTCCTCGGTATCCTGATGGGCGTAGATCGTATCGTAAAACAGGGTCCAGCAGATGCCGGCAGAATAGAGCACCACAGCCGGCCATGCGAGCGTGCCGGTATGGGCGGTCCATGCCAGAAGCGCGCCCCAGTTGAAGGCGAGGCCGAGGAAGATTTGCGGCCACCAAGTAAAGCGTTTGGCAAAGGGGTAGATCGCCACGGGGGCGAGCGACAGGATGCCAAGCAGGATTGCGTTGGTATGGAAGGTCAGCAGGATCGCCAGCGCGATGAGCGATTGGGCGGCCATATAGGCGACGGCCTGACGGGTGGTGACTTGGCCCGAGGGGATGGGGCGTGAGCGGGTGCGCGCGACGCTGCCGTCGATGTCGCGGTCGGTGATGTCGTTCCATGTGCAGCCCGCGCCGCGCATGAGCCACGCACCAAGGCCGCAGCCCACGGCGATCCAGAGGTCTTCAAGCCGCGCCTGTCCGTCGTGCAGCATGGCGAGCAGCAGGCTCATCCAGCAGGGCAGGAGCAAAAGCCATGTGCCAATCGGGCGGTCGGCGCGCGACAGGCGCAGGTAGGGACGGGTTGCGGCGGGGGCCAGGTGATCGACCCAGTTGCCGCGCACGGCGTCGGAAACCTGGCCTTGAGGCTCTGGCATTGGCGGGATGTTGGCCATAAGAAGGGTCCATGAAACAAGCAAAAGTCAGGCTTTATGTAGAGCACCCGTTGGGGGAAGAGCAAACGGTTCCTCTGGATCGTGATCAGGCGCATTACCTGTTTGGGGTGATGCGGATGGGGGTTGGCGATCCGGTTTTGGTCTTTAACGGCCAAGACGGGGAATGGTGCGCGGTTGTGGCCGAGGCGGGCAAGCGCGGCGGTGTTTTGGCCTGTGAGGCGCAGACCAAGCCGCTGCAAATGCCGCCTGATCTTTGGCTTTTGTTTGCGCCGATCAAGAAGGCGCGCACCGATTTCATCGTGGAAAAGGCCGCCGAGATGGGCGCGGCGCGGATCATGCCGGTGCAGACCGCGTTTACCAATTCCGAGCGTATCCGGCAGGATCGGTTGCAGGCCCATGCGGTCGAGGCGGCAGAGCAATGCGGCGGCACCTATGTGCCGGAAGTTTGCGATTTGCAAAAGCTCGACCGGGTGCTGGCCGATTGGCCCGAGGGGCGGCAATTGATGTTTTGCGACGAGGCCGAGGTTGGCGCGGCGAAAGCGCTTGGCGCGGCGGGGGTCGGGCCTTGGGCGATCCTGATTGGCCCGGAAGGCGGTTTTTCCGATGCGGAGCGGGCGCGGCTCGCGGCGCTGCCCTTCGCGCATGTGGTCAGCCTTGGGCCGCGTATCCTGCGCGCCGATACGGCGGCGGTTGCGGCAATGACGGTCTGGCAGCAGGCATTGGGAGATTGGGGGGAGGCCGGGCATGATCCGTAAGGCAGAAGAAAACGACATCCCGGCGATGATGGCCTTTCTTGAGGGGCGCATTGCGTCGTCGATGTTCCTTTTGGGCAATCTTGAGCGGTTCAGTATCGACAATCGCGACCATCCCTATGGCACGGCGTTTTTCCTACGGGAAACGGGCGACGGGATCACCGGGATTTTCGGGGCGACCAATGGCGGGATGCTGCTATGTCAATTGCCGGGGATCGGCGCGACCGAGGCGCAGACCTATGCGCATCTGTTGCAGGGCTATGTGCTTCGGGGCATGACCGGCGAGGCCGAGCAGGTGGCGACAATCCTTGAGGCATTGCCGTTCGAGGCAGAGGCGCTCAGGGTCAATGATGTCGATCCGCTCTATATGATCGAATTGGCGCAGGTCGGTGAGAGCGATGCGGTCGTGCGCGCGCCGGGGGCCGAGGACAAGGCGCTTTTGACCGAATGGTTCCGGCAGATGGACGAGGACAATGGGCTTGGCGAAGGCGGCGATATGCGCCCTCTAGAGGTGCGGGCCGAGGAGGCGATTGCCTCGGAGGTGGTCTGGATTCTCGAAGGGGATGACGGGCCGGTGGCGATGAGCGCGGTCAACGCCCATGCGGGCCATGCGGTGCAGATTGGCGGCGTTTTTGTGCGCCGCGATCGGCGCGGACAGGGGCTTGCGGCGCAGGTTGTCACAGCACAATTGGCCGAGTTGCGCGAGGAAGGGTTTGCGCGCGCGATCCTGTTTGCGGGATCAGATACGGCCGCGCGGGTTTATGAAAAGATCGGGTTTCAGCGGGTCGGGGAGTATCGCGTCGCTCTCTTGGCCGATCCCGTGCCGCTTGGGGCGCTACGATGAGTTTCATCCGACCAGAGGCGCGCGCGGCGATCCTGCGGTGGCGCGAGGTATGCGTTGGGGTGGGTATCCTTGGCCTCGGGCTATGGGCCGCGAGCGGTTTTGGGATTTTGCGTTGGGTCGGCTATGGCATTTTTCTAGTCGGGACGCTTGTTGTCTTTACCGGGGTGCAACGGGCGCGGTTTCGCACCGGCGAGGGCGGGCCGGGCGTTGTGCAGGTCGATGAGGGCGAGGTCATGTATTATGGCCCGTTGTCAGGCGGATCGGTCGCGTTGCGCGATGTGAGCCGGATCGAGCTTGCCGGGAGCGGCGCGGCGACGGTCTGGCGGTTATATCAGCCGGGGCAGGCGGTGCTTGTCATTCCGAGCAATGCGGAAGGGGCCGAGGCGCTCTTTGATGCCTTTGCTACATTGCCGGGAATGCGCACCGGGCAGATGCTCTATGCGCTCAACAATCGCGAGAACGGGGCAGATCACCCTGTCGTGATCTGGTCATCGGGTGCCGCACGGCTACATTGACACCGTTGCGTTTTACACGCATCCCTGACCGACATGCCAAGACACAGGACCGGAGACCAGCGATGTCCATCCCCCAATCCGGCGGCGGGCCGATTGAACACCATTCCCAGCTTGCCGAGTATCTCGAATCCGGGTGCAAGCCTCGGGAAGAGTGGAAGATCGGGACCGAGCACGAGAAATTCGGTTATTGCAAAGAGACGCTCAAGCCGCTGCCCTATGAGGGCGAGCGGTCGATCCTCGCGGTTCTTGAGGGGCTGCGCGACGGGCACGGATGGTCGCCTGTCGAGGAGGCGGGCAAGCTTATCGGGTTGGAAAAGGACGGCGCGAATGTCTCGCTTGAACCCGGCGGGCAGCTAGAGCTTTCGGGCGCACCGCTCGACAACATCCATCAGACCTGTGACGAGGTGAACCGTCACCTTGCAGACGTGAAGGATATTTCCGACAAGATCGGGGTTGGGTTTATCGGGCTTGGCGCGGCGCCGGTCTGGAGCCATGAAGAGATGCCGCAGATGCCCAAGGGGCGCTATCGGCTGATGACCGATTACATGGATGAGGTCGGCACTATGGGGAAATCCATGATGTACCGGACCTGCACCGTGCAGGTGAACCTTGATTTTGGGTCCGAGGCGGACATGGTGCAAAAGCTGCGCGTGGCGCTTGCCTTGCAGCCGGTGGCCACGGCGCTTTTTGCCAATTCGCCGTTCTTTGATGGCAAGGTCAACGGGCATAAGTCGTGGCGTTCGCGTATTTGGCGCGATCTTGATCCGGCGCGCACAGGCATGTTGCCGTTCGTGTTTGACGAGGGGTTCGGGTTTGAGGCCTGGGTCGAGTATGCGCTCGATGTGCCGATGTATTTCGTTTACCGCGATGGCGAGTATATCAACGCGCTGGGCCAGTCGTTCCGCGATTTCCTCAAGGGGGAATTGCCCGCGCTCCCCGGCGAGACGCCGACCCTGAGCGATTGGGCGGATCACCTGACGACGGTGTTCCCTGAGGCGCGGATCAAGAAATATATGGAAATGCGCGGCGCGGATGGCGGCCCGTGGCGGCGGCTTTGTGCGCTTCCGGCGTTTTGGGTCGGGTTGATGTATGACCAATCTGCGTTGGATGCGGCGTGGGATCTTGTGAAGGGTTGGGACACGGAAACACGCGAAATGCTACGCGTGTCGGCCAGCGTTGACGGGCTACAGGCGCAGGCGGGGGATGTGCGGATGCACGACCTTGCGCGCGAGGTTTTGGCGATTTCAGAGGCGGGCCTCAAGGCGCGGGGACGTGTCGGGGCCGGGGGGCTTGTCCCCGATGAGACGCATTTCCTCGACGCGCTCAAGGAAAGCGTCGAGAGCGGCAAAGTCCCGGCGGATGAGTTGCTCGACCATTACTACGGCGATTGGGACGGCGATCTTGACCGGATTTACAAAGAGTTCAGTTACTGAGCTTGAAGAGGGCGGGCCGATGGGCCTGCCCCTTGCCTATCGGACGTGCGGTTCCGGGCCGTAACGGTTCGGGCCGGACGTGCCTGGCTGAATAAACCAGTATATCAGGACGACGAGGCCGACCAACGGGATCAGGCAGATCAGAACCCACCAGCCGGATTTGTCGAGATCATGCAGGCGGCGCACCGTCACTGCGAGATTAGGCAACAGGATCACCAGCGAAAGCAGCGAGGTGAGCGGGAGCGCGCTCGCGCTGCCAAAGAGGCTTTGGTCAAGGAGACTGGTGACGAACTGGGCGATGAATAGGAACAGGACGAAATACCAGTATTCCGGTCGGCGCGCGCGACCGTTGAAATCGACATATTTAGAAAAGCAGGTCTTGATGGCTGTTGAGAAATTCATCGGTCTGCCTCCTCGCCAGATAGTCCCTTTGAATGGCGCAAGCGTAGCGCGGCGGATCGCGTGGCGGCAATAAAAAAGGCAAACCCCACATCGCAGGGGATGTGGGGCGCGGTTTTTAGATCCATTTTTCGGCTTTTGAGGGCGTGTTATCCCGCTTGCGATTGCAAAACCCGTTTGCGGTAGTATTCGCGGATTTCGGCTTTGCGGGCGGCGATGGCGGCGGGGTCGGGTTCGTCGTGCAGGCGGTCGAGGATGGCGTAGGCTTGCATCGGGTTATTGCGGGGGTGGCTGGTGTCTGATCCCCGGCGCGGATGTGCGTGGGTCGGGTTTGGCGTCGGGCCATAGATATTGTCATCCCGCTGGGACGGCAGAAGCATCAGGATCAGAAACCAGATGCCGCCGATCAAGGGCGCCAGCATAATGAGATACCAAAAGCCCGAGCGGCCCGAGTCGTGCAGGCGGCGGATGGTGACGGTGAAATTGGCCGGAGTGATCAGCATCGCGACCACGAAGGAGGCGTATTCAAGCGGGTTTAGGGGCGGTGGGGTCGTGGCATTCAGGTGGCGGGAGATGTCGAGCCATGTCGCGCCGCTCAGGACGATCAGGGCAATCAAGCCCCACCACCAGTATTCGGCGCGTGTTGCGCGGCCGCGCAGTTGAAAGGATTTGAAAATAACAGATTCCGCGGCGGCGATTGGACCCATCATGCGAATAACTCCAGATTGCGAGTGACATATCTTGGCATCGCAAGAGAAAGCGGCGCATTCATGGCGCGCGGGGGACCGCTCAGGGGCTATTGCGGGGAATGTGGGGGCAAAAACCCTCTGCGCGTGATGTCAAAGCCGGTTTCGCCAATGCTGCGCCAGTCGACATGCACCAGCGTTTCGAGGTTTTGCCACGGGGGCGGCCCAAGGCGCTTCAACCTGTAGCGGCCCGAGCGCCAGAACATGAAATGCAGGTAGGCGTATTGATCCTTCGCCCCGCGTGCGTCGGTCAACACACCTTTGTGCCAGTGGAAATGATGCGGCGTCGGTTTGCCATCGGGCCAGAGGCCGCCACGGTCGGGCATGGAATGCATCTCGTGCCAGAGCACCTTGTAGCGCCGCCAAGGGGGATGCCATTTGCGCGGGTCAAGTCGGCGGCCAAACGCGCGTTCGTCAAAGCCCCGGTGTTTGGGGTCTGCGATTTGGCGGCGCCAAAAGGGTGTCTTGCGCCATACGCGGGTCATGCGGGGGGTGTTCTGCATCACCGTGAGATGCCCGGCTTGAAGGTTGGCGTGGCTCGAGATGATTTCGTAGCTCGCAAGGCGTTCCGGCGTCAGTTCACAGGCGAGTTGGCCGTAGATGATATCGTTGTCGGTATAGCCGAAATGCGTAAAGCCGTGGAGATCATCGGCAAACATCTCCCCGATCAGGGGCATATAATCGCAGATTTTATAGGCGTTTTCGGGGGCCAGAGAGAGGCCGGTCACATCGGAAGCGCGGGCCGTGAACTCCGCCAGTGACATCGGCATGAAGACTACGTTGGGCGGCTGGCACGGGGGCGGCTCTTGGTCGGTGGGCACGAGCCATGTGACCTCGGGGTTCCAGCGGCAGCTTTCGAAATAGAGGTTGATCCATTCCGGCCAAGGGCCGAACCAAGGGGAAAACAGGGCCAGTCGATGTCGGGGCATGGGTTATTTTTTCTTGCCGAATTTCGGCTCGGTTCCGGCGCGCAGGCGGCGGATGTTGTCGCGGTGACGCCAGAACACGAGAAGCGTTGTCGCGACCGCGAGGAAGAAAATCTGTGGCTGGCCAAGGACGATCGCCCAGACCGAGGAGGCGGCGGCGGCGACAAGGGCAGCGAGCGAAGAAATGCGCGCGGTGAGGCCGATGGCAAGCCATGTCAGGCAGGCGGCGATGCCTACGGGCCACGCCAGTGCCAGAAGCAGGCCGAGGAAGGTCGCCACGCCTTTGCCGCCGCGAAAGCCGAGCCAGACCGGGTAGCAATGTCCGACAAAGGCGAAGAGGCCGGCGATTTGCGCCGCGTCTTCGCCTGCGTAGGCGCGCGCGATGAGGACCGCGACCGCCCCCTTGCCACCGTCAAGCAGCAGCGTCGCGATGGCCGCCGGTTTGGAGCCGGTGCGCAGGACATTGGTCGCGCCGATATTGCCCGAGCCGATATCGCGCAGATTGCCGAGGCCAAGCGCTTTGGTGATGAGCATCCCGAAGGGCACCGCGCCAAGGAGATAGCCGAAAAAGGCCCACGCCAGAAGCGCGGGAAGGGTGTGGGCAATCTCGGGCATCAGTCTCTCCGGTAAACGGGCTCGCCGGCCACGTAGGTTGCAAGCACTTTACCCTGCATCCTTGCGCCGTCAAACGGGGTATTCTTGGATTTTGAGTGCAGGGCGAAACGGTCGAGCACGAAAGGCGCGTCAGGATCAAAGAGCACGAGATCGGCGGGCGCGCCTTCGTCAAGGCGGCCTGAGGGCAGGCCGAGGCGGTTGGCGGGGTTGAGGGCCATTGCGCGGAACAGGTCTGGCAGGGTCAGGAACCCGTTGTGGTAAAGCTGCATCGCAGCGGGCAGAAGCGTTTCGAGCGCCACGGCCCCGGACGCGGCCTCTTCGAAGGGCAGGCGTTTGCTTTCTTCGTCCTGCGGTGTGTGCATCGACGAGATGATGTCGATCAGACCGGATTTCAGCGCCTCGATAATGGCAAGGCGGTCATCCTCGCTGCGCAGGGGCGGCTTGATCTTGAAGAAGGTGCGGTAGTCGGCGACGTCAAGGTCGTTGAGCGTCAGGTGATGGATTGAGGTGCCTGCGGTGATGTCGAGGCCGTTCTTCTTGGCGCGCGCAAGAGCGGGGAGGGCGCGCGCGGTGGTGATCTGATCCGCGTGGTATTTGACGCCGGTCATTTCCACGAGGGCGATATCGCGGTCCAGCCCCATACGCTCGGCCATAGGCGAGACAGAGGGCAACCCGCGCAGCGTTGCGAATTTACCAGAGGTTGCGGCGGCCCCGGAAGACAGGCCCGGTTCCTGTGGATGCGCGATCACCAACGCGCCAAGTGCGCGGGCATAGGTCATGGCGCGCGAAAGCACCTTGGTATCGGTCACGACATGGTCGCAATCGGTAAAGGCGATGGCCCCGGCATCAAGGAGAAAGCCGATTTCGGTCATCTCGCGACCATTGCGGCCTTTGGTCAGCGCGGCCATAGACAGCACATGCACCGGGGCGGCCTCATTGGCGCGACGCGCGACAAACTCGAGCGCCTCGGGCGTGTCGAGCGCGGGCAGGGTATCGGGGCGAGTCACCATTGTGGTGACGCCTCCGGCGGCGGCGGCGGCCCCGGCGGTTTTGTAGCTTTCTTTGTGGCGTTCGCCCGGCTCGCAGACCTTGACGCCGATATCCACAATCCCCGGCGCAAGGCATTTGCCGCCGCAGTCGATCACCTCGGTCCCGTCGGGCACGACGACCTCGGGGCCGACGCCGGCGATTTTGCCCTCTTGGATCAGAAGGCTTCCGAGCGAGTCGGTCTCGCGTTCGGGATCAATCAGGCGGGCGTTGGTCAAGAGCAGGGAAGGCATGGGTCAGGATCCTTTGCGGTTGCCGCGCGGCATGTCGCCGGATTGGATATCACGCATCATGCGAAAGACCTCGCGGCCCTCTTCGATGCGTTCAAAGCCGATCTTGGTATGGTGTCTCTTGCCATTTCTGCCACGACGCAGTCCAGCGGCGAAATACACGGTCGCGGGCGGGCCGTCCATAAGGCTAAGGGGGGTATCGGCCGTCATTGGGTAGCTGTCGAGGGATTTGCCCTTGAATGGCAGGTTGGTGGCGATAAAGGCGCGTTGATTGGTCAGGGTATACCATGTGTGCCGCCGCCGGAACGCATCCCAGAACAGCGGCCCGGCGGCAAGGCCACAGCCAACGCAAAAATGGATCAGGCCGAACATCCAGAAAAAGCCCCCCGCCTGAGACGCCATAATCATCCAGAACAGGGCAAATCCCGCAAACGCGAGGCCAAAGAGCGATGTCATCAGATTGGCAATAGTGAACGTCACGGACCCATCAGGCCGACCCTGCCAGAGGATCGTTTCGCCCTCATCAAGAAGCCCTGCCCATGAGTCGTGGCTCATACGGCGCCTCCGAGTTTGGCGGCGTTGATTTTGCGAATAGTGTCGTTTGGGTCGCCTTGGTATTTGACGAGGTGTTTGTCGCCTGCGCTTGTCACCACCTGCACGACGCTACCGAGTTTGTTCAGATCTTTGATCTCCCCAAGGCGGATGGCTCGATCCATCGGTCCAAGAAGGCGCAGGTTGGTGAGATCCCAACGCACGGAGAGCTCCTCGCTCATCATGTAGAGGGCGCGGATGCCAACGGCGAGAAGGCCGCCCACGGCCCCGGTCCAGATATGGGCGTTGCCCATGAGCCAAAGGACCGCCATGCCAACGGCCATAGCAATCGCGGCCATCCATGTATTGGTGCGGATATAGGTGGCCCGGTCGGCGCGGAACGAGGTCAGCACCTCTTCGTCGTCGGCGAGCGGGCTATTGGGGGTCATGCGGTGTTCAGACATCGGAAGAGCAATCCTAGTTCAGGTAAAGGAAAAGCGCATAGAGTGTCCCGCCAAGGCCCAAGAGCAGGATGGGCAAGGCAAGGATCGCAAAGAGCACGCGGGTGTGAGGCGTCATCTCGGCTTTTTCGCCGCGCGGGACGAGGTGCGGGGCAGGTTCGGGATTGGGCAGCGGTTCGAAATGGATCGGGGCTTTTTCCTCGCGCCATGTGCCGATCCAGCGCAGCGGGGTGCGCGGCGTCAGGGTTTGTTCGAAACCGCCAAAGGCCGAGGACAGCACGATCAGCACATGGCCGGTCAGAGCGTCAAGGCGGCCCCGGTCGGGGGCGATGTCCTGTTCCGGGATGCCCAGTCCTTGAATCATATATCCAGGCAGGCCGACCCCGGTGAGATCGGCCACGTCGAAAACTTCGATGAAGTCGGAATCGAGATACTCCGCCCCGAGGGCGTCGCGCAGCGGCCAGGGCGGATCGGTGTGGTCCGCGTCCCAGTCCGGTTCCGTGGACATCAGCGGTGGCTCGTCCGCCGGGTCGATGGCGAAAAGCCGGATCAGCCCGTGTTCGCCGGATTTGACCTGCATTCTGGTCATCCGCCGATCCACACGATCAGCCCGACCATCGCGAACATCACGAGGAGGGCGACTGTGGCCACCCGTCCGCTCATCTTGGGGTCTTTGGGGTCTTCCATATTCAGGCCTCCATCGGCGCGTTGGCGGCCTCGGCGCGCAGGTTGCGGGCGAGGAGATCCATCGCGGCCATGCGCACGGCGACGCCCATTTCGACCTGTTCCTGAATCACCGAGCGATTGATGTCATCGGCGATTTCGCCGTCGATCTCGACGCCGCGGTTCATCGGGCCGGGGTGCATGACGATGGCGTCGGGCTTGGCATGCGAGAGCTTGGCGGCATCAAGGCCGTAGCGATGATAATATTCGCGTTCGGAGGGGATAAAGCCGCCATCCATGCGCTCTTTCTGAAGCCGTAGCATCATCACCACGTCGACGTCGCGTAGCCCCTCGGTCATGTCCTCATGGACTTCGGCGCCAAACTCGGCCAGGTGCGCAGGCACGAGCGTCGGCGGGCCGACAAGGCGGATGCGGTTTTCCATCTTGCCCAGAAGGATCAGGTTTGAGCGCGCGACGCGGGAATGAGCGACATCGCCGCAAATCGCGATATTGAGACGGTGCAGGCGGCCCTTGGCGCGCCGAATCGTCAGCGCATCCAGAAGAGCCTGCGTGGGGTGTTCGTGGCGCCCATCGCCCGCATTGAGCACCGCGCAGTTGACCTTTTGTGCCAGAAGGTCGACCGCGCCGGAATGGGGGTGGCGCACCACGAGCAGGTCGGGGTGCATGGCGTTGAGGGTCATCGCCGTGTCGATCAGGGTTTCGCCTTTTTTGATCGAAGAGGCCTGCATCGCCATGTTCATCACGTCCGCGCCAAGGCGTTTGCCGGCGAGTTCGAAACTCGCTTGGGTGCGGGTTGAGTTCTCGAAGAACATATTGATTTGCGTCAGCCCGCTCAGCGCATCGGCGTGTTTCACGTCACGCCGGTTGAGATCGACATATTGATCGGCGAGATCGAGAATGGCGGTGATCTCTTCGGGGTGAAGTGGCTCGATCCCCAGAAGGTGCTTTTGACGAAAGCTCATGGCCCGCTCCTTTTGTGCCGCGTGCTCCGCTTATAGGAACCCGGCCCGGTCTCGGCAATCCCGGCCTGCCTTCTTCTCTGTGACAAATACTCTGGGGTGAATTGGGCCAAAGACCCAAGAGGGGCTGGCCCCATAAGCGCAACTTCCCCCTTGCGCACCGACGGGATAGGGTGGCGGCATGGAATCGCATCACATCGACTCTCTGGACTTTCATACCGCGCGGGCGCTCTTGCAGTGGCAGGTTGAGCTTGGGGCGACGGAGGCGTGTCTTGATGCGCCGGTGAACCGTTATGAGACGCCCAAGGTCGCGCCCAAGCCGGCAGCGGCGGCGACAGGCGCGGCCGAGCCGCCCCCCGTGCAGCCCAAGACCGATCCAGTCGAGGTTGCCAAAGCGGCAGCGGCAGCGGCGAAAACCCTTGAAGACCTGCGTGCGGCGATGGCGGCCTACGACCATTGCGACCTCAAGCGCGGGGCGCGCAACCTTGTCTTTTCCGATGGCAATCCGGCGGCGCGGGTGATGCTTATCGGCGAAGCACCGGGGCGCGATGAGGATCGCGAGGGCAAGCCCTTTGTGGGCCGTGCGGGGCATCTTCTTGATCGCATGTTCGGAGCGATTGATATGGCGCGGGCGGCGCCGATCTCGGCACAGTCGATTTACATCACCAACGTCATGCCTTGGCGTCCGCCACAAAACCGCGACCCGGAGGCGGAGGAAATCGCCATGCTCAAGCCGTTCCTTGAGCGCCATGTCGAGATCGTTGCGCCGGAGGTCATCGTGCTTATGGGCAATATCGCCTGTCAGGCAGTGCTTGGACGGCGCGGCATTACCAAGATGCGGGGCATTTGGCATGAGGCGTTCGGGAAGCCGGTTCTTCCGATGGTGCATCCGGCCTATCTTTTGCGCCAGCCACAAGCCAAGCGCGACGCTTGGGCCGACCTTTTGAGTCTTCAGGCCAAGCTACGGGATCTGGCGTGACTTTGGCGCTCTGCGGCTATGTGCATGGTTGTTGGCGAGTGCCAGCTATGATCAGTCGGTGCGGTATGGGGTCTTTGGGTCAATGTCGAATGGGTTCGTGATCGCAGAGGCGAGACTAGTGAGGAGAGTAGGCAATGCCCCGATTTGATGAGAGTAAAGCGTTTGTCCCGGTGCGTATTGCGGTTCTGACCGTAAGCGATACGCGCGGGCTTGATCAGGATAAATCCGGCGATACGTTGGTGGCGCGGATCGAAGCGGCGGGGCATGTGTTGGCGGATCGCAAGATCATCCGCGACGAACGCGCCGAGATCGCAGCACAGCTGCGCGCGTGGTGCGCCGATACGGAGATTGATGTCATCATCTCGACCGGGGGCACCGGGCTGACGGGGCGGGATGTCACGGTCGAGGCGCATCGTGATGTCTATGAGAAAGAGATTGAGGCCTTTGGCACGGTCTTTACTATGGTGTCGATGCAGAAGATCGGCACCAGCGCGGTTCAGAGCCGGGCCACGGGCGGCGTTGCCAATGGCACGTATCTTTTCGCCCTGCCGGGGTCTACGGGGGCGTGCAAGGATGCCTGGGATGAGATCTTGCAGTATCAGCTCGATTATCGCCATCTTCCGTGCAACTTCGTCGAAATTTTTCCGCGTCTTGACGAACATTTGCGACGGAAGTGAAGAATTGATCCGTATTATGCGTTGTGCCGTATTCTTATAAAAGGATGCGGGGCTGTTCTGTGTGGCCTGATGGGCCGTGTCGTGACAGGATGAAGCGTTCGAGTGTGCGGGAGAAAAGCAAACCATGCGATTTTTGAGACAGAGCCTTATGGGGGTGTTTCTTACGGCATTGACCATCGGGGTCTTGGTTTATGCCGCACAGCTTTTGTTTGGGGCCGTATCAGAACGCATGGCACAGGAGAGCGGCGCCCCAAAAGGGCGTGAGCGGGTGCTTACGGTGCAGGTTCAGGAGGCAGTGCCGCGTAAAGTCACGCCGCATCTGATCGCGTTTGGCGAAATTCAGAGTTCTCGGAGCCTCGAAGTGCGGGCGCGCACGGGCGGGATCATTGTTGATCTTGCCGAAAACTTTGTTGAGGGCGGCGCGGTTGAGGACGGGCAATTCCTTGTGCAGGTCGATCCGACCCGTGCGCAATATGCGCTTGAGCGGGTGCGCAATGATCTTGTCGATGCCCAGGCCGAACAGCGCGATGCCAAGCGTGGGCTTGAGCTTGCGCGCGATGAATTGGCCTCGGCAGAGGAACAGGCGGCGTTGCGTCAGAAGGCGCTTGCACGCCAGATTGATCTTCAGGCGCGCGATGTGGGCACGGCGGCGGCGGTTGAGGCGGCGGAACTCGCGCTTGCGTCGGCGCGCCAAGCGGTCGTCACGCGGCGGCAGGCCATTGCCAATGCCGAAGCCCGGATTGATCAGGCAGCGACACGGCTTGAACGCTCGCGCATCGCGCTTGCCGAAGCCGAGCGCACCCTTGCGGATACCGAAATCAGGGCTGATTTTACCGGGATGCTTGCCGATGTCAGCGTTGTCGAGGGCGGGCTTGTGTCGGCCAATGAACAGCTTGCAACCCTGATTGATGGCGGTGCGCTTGAGGTTGCGTTTCGGGTTTCGACCTCGCAATACGCGCGGCTTCTTGATGCGGAGGGGGAGCTTCGCCCCGCAGAAGTGTCTGTGCGGCTCGACGTGATGGGCGAAGACCTTGTTGCAGAGGGCATCATCACACGCGAGGGCGCGGTTGTGGGCGATGGTCAGACCGGACGACAGGTATTTGCCCAGCTCAATGCGCCCGGTGGGCTACGGCCCGGCGATTTTGTAACGGTCAGCGTCGAGGAAGCGCCGCTTGAAGGCGCCGTTGAGCTTTTGGCCAATGCGCTTGATGCGACGGGGCGGGTTCTTGTCGTCGCAGGGGGAGACCGGCTTGAGGCGTTGCCGGTGACGCTTTTGCGGCGACAGGGAGATCGTATCCTTGTGAGGGGTGAGGGGCTTGCGGGTCGGCAGGTTGTGACGCGGCTCACACCGCTTCTTGGTCCCGGTATCCGGGTCAAGGCGGTCAGTATCGACGGCGGCGCGACCCTTCAGGAGGTCGAGGAACCTGATGAGTTCATGGACCTGAGCGATGCCCGACGCAAACGGCTTGTGGCCTTTGTCGAGGGCAACGCCCGTATGCCTCAAGAAATGAAAGAGCGGCTCCTTTCGGCGCTGGCCCAGCCGCAGGTTCGGACCCGCCTTGTGCAGCGGATCGAAGGCCGGATGGGAGGATAAGGGCGCATGCGTGAGCTTTCGGGGCCTGCGGGCGGCATACTGTCTTATTTTACGCGGCATGGCACGGTGGCGAACCTGCTGCTTGTGGTGCTCTTGTCGCTTGGGTTTTTGGCCCTTCCCAACATGCGGGCGCAGTTTTTTCCCGATGTGATCGTCGACAGGGTGACGGTCAGCGTCGTTTGGGAGGGCGCAGGGCCAACTGATGTTGATGATGCCATCGTGCAGGTTCTTGAGCCTGCGCTTTTGAGCGTCGAGGGGGTTGAGAGCACGGAGGCGCAATCTGTCGAGGGGCGGGCGACGCTTTCGCTTGAGTTCGAGCCGGGATGGGATATGGCGCGGGCGGCTGATGATGTGCAGACAGCGGTCGACGCGATCACCACCTTGCCCGAGGAAGCCGAAGACCCAAGCGTACGGCGCGGCGCGTGGCGGGATCGGGTGACGGATGTTGTCATAACCGGGCCGGTCGATCCTGAGCAGCTTGGTCAGTATGTCGACGAGTTCGTGGTCCGCCTTTTTGCTGAAGGGGTGACGCGCACGACGATCCGTGGTCTTGCAGCGCCGGAAACGATTGTTGAGGTGGCGTCGGTCGATCTCATGTCGCATGACGTGAGCATTTCCGAGATCGCAGAGGCCATCGCGCAGGAAGTCGATGCCGACCCGGCGGGCGATGTCGAGGGGGCGAATGCGCGGGTGCGCACAGGGGTTGAAAAACGCGCCCCGGATCAGATCGAGGGGATTGTCCTTCGGTCTAACCCTGATGGATCAAAACTTACCGTGGGTGATGTTGCGACGGTGCGCATCGAAGGGGTCACGCGCAATCGAAGCTATTTTGTCGGTGATAGCCCGGCGATGTCGTTGCGCGTCGACCGGAGCGACAAGGGCGACGCCATTGGCATTCAGCGCACCGTGGAAGAGGTCGCCGACGCGATGGAGGCGACGCTTCCGCAGGGCGTTGAAATCAAACTCATACGCACACGGGCAGAGGCGATTTCGGATCGTCTTAACATCCTCCTCGACAATGGCGCGGTGGGGCTTGTTCTTGTGGTGGTGCTTTTGTTCCTGTTCCTCAATGCGCGCACGGCGTTTTGGGTGGCGGCGGGGATTCCGGTTGCGATGCTCGCCACGGTGGCGATGATGTATGCCATTGGGTTGACGATCAACATGATCTCGCTGTTTGCGCTTATCATCACGCTTGGGATCGTGGTTGATGATGCGATCGTGGTCGGCGAACATGCCGATGCCCGTGCCCGTAAGCTCCGTGAGGGGCCGATGCAGGCGGCGGAAAACGCCGCGCGGCGCATGGCGATGCCGGTGTTTTCGTCGACATTGACCACGATCATCGCCTTTTTCGGGCTAACGTTTGTCAGTGGGCGGTTCGGGGATCTTATCTCGGATATGCCGATCACGGTTATTGTCGTGCTTTTGGCATCGCTTGTGGAATGTTTCCTGATCCTGCCGCACCATATGTCACATGCCCTGCGCCACACCGCCAAGGAGCATTGGTATGATTGGCCAAGCCGTGTTGTGAACAAGGGGTTCCGCTGGGTGCGGGAACGGCTTTTCCGGCCTTTCCTCGCCGGGGTGGTGAAGATGCGCTATCTCGTAGTGGCGCTTGCGGTTTTGGTTTTGGCGTCGCAATTGGCATTGGTCGTTCGGGGCGATGTGCAATGGCGGTTCTTCAACGCGCCGGAGCGGTCATCTGTCACCGGGAATTTCTCGATGCTGCCATCGGCGACACGGGACGATACCCTTGCCATGATGCAAGAGATGCAGCGCGCGACCAATGCGCTTGGGGCCGAATACGAAGACCGCTATGGCACCAATCCGCTCTTGTTCGTCCTTGCCGAGGTGGGCGGCAATTCGGGGCGGCCCTTGCCGGGGGCGGAGACGATGGACAGCGATCTTCTTGGCGGGATCGCCATTGAGCTTATCGACCCGGACCTGCGGCCTTATTCGAGCTTCCAATTCATTGGCGAGTTGCAGGATCGTGTGCGCCGTCATCCTCTTGCTGACACGGTCAGTTTTCGAGGCTGGCGCTCGGGGCCGGGGGGCGATGCGCTTGACGTGCGATTCTACGGCGCCGAGGCGGAGACGCTCAAACAGGCCTCCGAGGCGCTCAAATCTGCGCTTACGGCCTATCCAGAGGTTTCGGCGGTTGAGGACAATCTTGCCTATGACAAACAGGAGCTTGTGCTTGAGTTAACAGCACAGGGTCGGGCGCTTGGGTTTTCCATAGATGCGCTTGGTCGGGTATTGCGTCACAGGCTCAACGGGCTTGAAGCGGCGACCTACCCGGTCGGGCCGCGCAGCGCCTCGATCCGGGTCGAGCTTCCATCGTCGGAGCAGAACGCGGATTTCCTTGAGGGCAGTATGATGCGCACGCCGCAGGGCACGTATGTGCCGCTGGCGGATATTGTGACCGTATCGCGCAGCACCGGGTTTTCGACGGTGCGACGGGAGAATGGTGTCCGGCTTATCAACGTCACAGGCGATATTTCGGACGATGATCCCGCACGGGCGCAGGAGACGACAGAGATTCTTCTTGAGTCGATCCTGCCGGATATTGCCTCGCGGTTTCAGGTCAACTGGGAGATGGCGGGGCTTCAGGAGCAGGAACAGGAGTTCTTTGACGATGTGCGCACCGGCCTGATCCTTTGTTTGGCCGGGATTTATATCGTTCTGGTCTGGGTGTTCTCGAGTTGGACGCGGCCCGTCGTCGTGATGTCCGTTATTCCGTTTGGTCTCGTGGGGGCGATCTATGGGCATTATTTCTTTGATGTGCCGCTTTCCATGTTTTCGGTGGTCGGGCTTCTTGGCATGGCGGGGATTATCATCAACGATTCCATCGTGCTTGTGTCGACAGTGGATGATTATGCCAAGGATCGCGGTATTTTGCCGTCAATCATAGATGGGGCGGCGGATCGTTTGCGGCCGGTTTTCCTGACCACGGTGACGACTGTTGTGGGGCTTGCGCCGCTGCTGACCGAGAAGAGCCAGCAGGCGCAGTTTCTTAAGCCGACGGTGATTACGCTGACCTTTGGTCTTGGGTTTGGTCTTGTGTTGGTGCTGATGCTTGTGCCTGCGCTCCTCGCCATTCAGGCGGATGTCGCCCGGCAGGTGCAGGCGCTGCGTCGGGCGCGCAAATCGCCGCAGCTTAATAGCATCCTGATGGCGAGTATGGTGGCGATTGGGGTTTGGGCCGGGCTTTGCCTTCGCATGGCGTTTGTCGAAGGGGCCGCGCCGATGGCTCTGGGCGTCTTGTCACCGATGATGACGCTTGGGTTCTTTGCGGTGGGCGCGGCGGCGATATGCCTTGTCGCCTACGGGGTTGGAGCGGTTGTTTTGTGGCGGCGTGAGGGCGTGTTCCCGGAAGAGGGACGCGGCACCTGAGGCATTATGTGCCGTCGCAACCGCGGATGTCCACGGCGTGTTTGCGCCCGATGACCGTCACGCGTAGCGCAGAGCGATCAAGCATGAAGACCCCGCCAGAGACATGTTGCATCTCGGTTTCGGCAAAGAGCGTGCCGCCTGCGCGGCGGGTTTTGGGCGCGGCGACCCAGACATCCGGCAGACCGGATTCAACCACGGCGGCCTCGGGGGCGCCTGCGCTTGGCATGTCGATCTCAAGCCCGATACGCAGGCCATTGGCCGTCGGCGAAATCGTGCAGCGGATGGCGCGCAACTCGGCTTCGCTTGCCGAGAGGGGGCGCGCGGCGAGGGCCGCAGCGATACGCGGGTCGCGTTGATCCGCATCGGCGGGGAGGGTCGCGCGGACCTTAAGGCGTTGTGGCACACAGATATCCTTGCACACCCCGATATCAAGCGTGCCGCGAAGTTTCACAGGACGCCCGTCGCGCCGTGGTTCAAGGGCGATTGGCAGGATGACCGCATTCTTGTAGCCGATAGAACGCATGCCGCTTTGGTCAAAGACCACGGGCGTGGGCCATGTCATATGTGTGCTGGCGAGATTGCCAGACAGGGACCAGTCAAGAATCGGCGGGATGCCCGCATCGCCGGGCGCGCGCCAATAGGTTTTCCATCCCTCTTTCAGCTCAATTCGCAGGGCGGCCATATGGGTGCCGGAGGCGGTGCGCCAGCCGGTCAGGATATCGGCCTTGGCGATGTCATCGCCGCGCCCACCGGCCTGTGCCGTCAGGGTGGCGGTCAGCGCGATCAGAAGTGCGGTAGAGATGGATTGGACAGATTTGCGTAGTGACATGACTTTTAGATGGGCGATCCCGCTGCGAAAGCCAACTCACTTTCGGGCGAGCGGATTGCCGCATTTTGTAACATCGTCGCGCGGTTTCATGCGCATGAGCGGGCAAGGGGGCTTGCGGCACGGGCGCGGGCGGCACATCTTGGGCAGGACAACACCGGGAGACGGATCGTGAAAAAAACCCCTAACGAGGCACAGGAGCGTGATGACGCCGGGATGGCGCTTGCGGGCAAGGTCTTGATTGCCATGCCCGGAATGGGCGATCCGCGCTTTGCCGGGGCTGTGGTTCTGATGTGTGCGCATTCGCCGGAAGGGGCGATGGGGATTATCGTCAACAAGCCGGTGCAAGAGATGACGATGCGCGAGCTTTTCGAGCAATTTGGCCTTGCAAAGGAGGGCGCCCCGAGCCGCGCGCCGTTGTTCTTTGGCGGGCCGGTTGAGACCGGGCGCGGGTTTGTGCTGCATACGGATGAATATTATTCTGGCCTGTCGTCTCTTGAGGTCGGGGCAGGGTTCAAGATGACGGCGACGCAGGACATTCTTGAAGATATTGCAGCGGGCCGGGGTCCACGGTCGGCGCTTGTGGCGCTGGGCTATAGTGGCTGGGGGCCGGGACAGCTTGAGGGCGAGATCGCCCAGAATGGCTGGCTTATCGGTGAAGCCAGCGAGGCGCTTGTGTTTGATACCAAGGCCGAGGGTATCTGGGCGCGGGCGTTGAAGACGTTGGGAATTGATCCGCTGACCCTTTCGGCAACGGCGGGTCATGCCTGATGCGGGTAGGCCTGATGCGGTTAAGGGCGTGGCGCGGCGGCGCGGCGTAGCCGGTCGTTGATGGCGCGGCCAAGGCCGTGATCGGGGATCGGTGAAACGGCAATGCCCTTGGCGTTGAGCGTATCCATAGCGTGCAGGTGATGAAAGAGGTTCGCCGCCGCCTCCGTCAGGTCGCCCGAGGGCGAGAGGTTCATCGCCGCTTCGACCTTGCCAAATCCAAGGAGTTTTTCGCCGGGGCGCAGGTCGGTCGCGTTGAGGCGGACGGGCGCGCCGGGAGCGTAATGCGAGGTCATCTGGCCCGGAGCGGAGAGCGGATCGTCGGAACCGCGCAAGGCCAATGGCGCGCCAAGGGCCGCCTCAAGCGCCTCAAGCGGCAGGCCGCCGGGGCGCAGGAGAGTCGGGGTTTCGGATAGCCCGACAATCGTTGATTCAAGCCCAACATTGCAGGCACCGCCATCCACCACGGCGGCGATCCGGCCCGAAAGGCCAGCGATCACATGGGCGGCGGTTGTGGGGCTGATCTTGCCGGAGGGATTTGCGGACGGCGCAGCGACCGGGCCATCGAAAGCGGTCAACAGCGCCCGCGCGACCGGGTGGGCGGGCACACGGATCGCCAGCGTTGGCAAATCTGCCGTGACCAGCGCCGAAAGCCCCGCATCAGGCCGAAGCGGCAGCACCAATGTCAGCGGGCCGGGCCAAAAGGCAGAGGCAAGGCGATCGGCGGTATCGCACCATTGCACATAGCGTTGCGCGGTTTGCACCGAGTCTACATGCACGATCAGGGGGTTGAACTGGGGCCGGGCCTTGGCCTCAAAGATGCGGGCCACGGCCATGTCATCGCGGGCATCCCCGCCAAGCCCGTAGACCGTTTCGGTCGGGAAGGCGACGAGTTCGCCACGGTTGAGACGTGCGGCGGCGCGGTCAATGTCGGAGGCATCGGCGGTCAGGATTTCAGTCTTCACGGCAGGGTCCGGCGTGGGTTTCAGTGACGCAGCGTTCTTGTTTGATAGGATGGCTCTCGCTCTATACCCTAAAGGGAAAAGCTGCAAATACACGCTGCATCAGCTTCCATGTCAGGAGAGAGCCATGCCCTTCCGAGCCCCCGTTCCCGAATTCCAGTTCATGCTCGACCATGTTGTCGACTTTGCACAGGTCACAGGCACGGATAGATTTTCCGAAGCTGACAAGGAGGTGAGCGATGCGATCCTGCTGGAAGCGGGGCGCATGTGTGAAGAGGTGCTTTATCCGGTGCAGCGCAACGGCGATCTTGACGGTGCGGTGCTTGAGAATGGCAAGGTGCGGACGTCGCCCGGTTTCGCCGAAGCCTATGGGCAGATCGCCGAGGGCGGTTGGATCGCGACCAGTGCGGACCCGGAGTTCGGCGGTATGGGCCTGCCGCATACGATCACCACGGCGGTTAACGAGATGATGAGTTCGGCCTGCCTGTCGTTGCAGCTCAATCCGCTTATGACGCAGGGCCAGATCGAGGCGCTTGAGCATCACGCCAGCGACGAGATCAAGGCGCTTTACCTACCCAAGCTCGTGACCGGGGAATGGGCCGGAACGATGAACCTGACCGAGCCGCAGGCGGGATCGGATGTGGGCGCGCTGCGTTCCAAAGCCGAGCCGAACGGCGATGGGTCTTATGCGATCACCGGGCAGAAGATTTATATCTCTTGGGGAGATAACGACTTTACCGAAAACGTCTGTCACCTGGTTCTGGCGCGCCTGCCCGATGGCGGTCCCGGCACCAAGGGGATCAGCCTTTTTGTCGTGCCCAAGTATATTCCCGATGCGGATGGCAATCCCGGCGTGGCCAATAGTCTCAAGGTCGTGAGCCTTGAGCATAAGATGGGCTTGCACGGGTCGCCCACGGCGGTGATGCAGTATGATGGCGCGACTGGCTGGCTTGTTGGAGAGCCGCATGACGGGATGCGCGCGATGTTTACCATGATGAACAATGCCCGCCTTGGCGTTGGCGGGCAGGGGGTTGGCGTTGCCGAAGGGGCGTTCCAACACGCATTGGCCTACGCGCAGGACCGCAAGCAGGGCCGCACCCCGGTTGCGGGCGGCGATGGCACGATCATTGATCATGCGGATGTGCGCCGAATGCTTACGACGATGAAGGCAGAGGTTTTCGCGGCGCGTGCCATTGAGCTTGCCTGTGGTGTGGCGATTGACATGACCACGGCGACGCAAGACCCGGAATGGAAGGCGCGCGCGGCATTCCTGACGCCGATTGCGAAGGCCTTTGGCACGGAGACCGGGATCGCGGTTGCCGAGATGGGGGTTCAGGTGCATGGTGGCATGGGCTTTATTGAGGAGACCGGCGCGGCGCAATATTCGCGTGATGTCCGAGTGACGGCGATTTACGAGGGCACCAACGGTATTCAGGCGATGGACCTGGTGGGCCGGAAACTCATGGATGGGGGCGAGGCGGCGTATCGTTTGCTTGATGAAATCGAAGCCAATGCAGAATCCGCGCGCGGCGTATTGCCAGAGTTGGCTGAGCCGGTCTGGGAAGCGACAGAGACCCTACGTGAAACGACAGAATGGCTTGTGGCGCAGGGCGATATGAATGAGCGGTTTGCCGGATGTGTCCCGTTCCTGAAGGGCTTTGCCCGTGTGCTTGGCGCGCATTATCATCTGCGGGCTGCGACCGGCGAGGGCGGTGCGGGCGGGCGCACAAAGCTGGCGCGGTTCTACATCACGCGGATGTTGCCCGAGCATGTTGGGCTTCTGGCCCATGCGGTGCGCGGGGCTGAAGACCTTTATGCGATCACAGTAGACGATCTGGCCGCGTGATGGATGATGTGATGGATAATACTGTGTCGGGCATCAGATACCCTTGGGACAGCGCGCCGGAGCATGGCGAGGCGATTGAGGTGGCGGACGGCGTGTTGTGGATGCGCCTGCCGCTTCCGATGATGCTCGATCATGTGAATGTTTATGCGCTTGATGACGGGGATGGCTGGACCATTATCGACACCGGGTTTGACTCCGAGAAGACGCGGGCCATTTGGCAGATCCTTTTTGACGGGCCGCTCAAGGGGAAGCCGATCACGCGCGTGATCGTGACCCATCATCACCCCGACCACGTCGGCCTTGCCGGGTGGTTTCAGTCTGAGCATGGCGCGGCGCTTTGGACGACACGCACGGCGTGGCTCTTTGCGCGGATGTTGCAGCTTGATGAACAAGCGGTGCCGACCCAAGAGACGCTTGATTTCTACCGTCGGGCGGGGATGGTTGAAGAGGTTTTCAAGCAGCGCGCAAGTGAACGCCCCTTTAATTTCTCCGATATGGTCGCGCCGATGCCGGTTGGGTTCAAGCGGATCATGCAAGACGATGTGATACGGATCGGTGGGCGCGATTGGGACGTGCATATTGGCAATGGCCATGCGCCCGAACACGCGACCTTCTGGAGCCGGGATGACAATCTTGTCCTGTCGGGCGACCAGATCCTGCCATCAATCAGTTCCAATATCGGGGTTTACGCCACAGAACCGGAGGCGGATCCGGTCGGTGATTGGATGGAATCCTGTGAGCGGCTTTCGCACTATGCGCGCGAGGATCATCTTGTTCTTGGCGGTCATAAGCTCCCGTTTACGGGGATGCCGTTGCGGATGAAGCAATTGATTGAGAACCATCATGGGGCGCTTGCGCGGCTGTTGAATCATCTCGATACGCCGCAGACGGCGGGCGAGTGTTTCCTGCCGATTTTCAAACGCCATATCGACGGCCCGGCGTATGGGCTTGCCCTTGTTGAAGCGCTTGCGCATCTCAACCATCTTTACCATGTTGGGAAAGTAAGCCGCACCCTGCGCGAGGACGGGGCGTGGCTCTGGCAGCGTAAGGACTAGGGTATGGGCGACGGGATCGAGACATCGGTTGAATTGGCAGAGGCGGCGATTCTTCCGCGTCGGCACGAGGCACACGCCAACCCGAAGGCCGCAAGCGGCGAAGAGGTGCCGCAGGCGCTCAATAAGAAACCGGTAGAACAGAAAAGCCCGGCGGAATGGGCCTATGAGCGGATCATCCTCTATATTCAGGATTTCGAACAGCAACTCGACAATGAACACGAGGTTGCTATGGGGTTTACCGGCGGCGATGCCGGGGTGCTTCGGATTGAGGGGATGGGGTTTTTCGACCCGGACATGATTACGTTTTACGGCACCGATTCGAGCGGCATCAAAACGCAGCTTGTGCAGCATGTGAGCCAGCTTTCGGTGATGCTTCGGGCGTTGCCAAAGATGACCGATGAGGTTGCGCCGACGCGCATTGGCTTCCGACTTGCCGCCGATCTTGAGAGAGCGGGCGACTAAACCCACGTCAGACGGTGTATTGACGTGGTGACAGGGGTTTTCGAATCCGCTAATCAAGGAAACAGGATTTACGGAAGGAAACGCACTCATGGCTGATCACAAGCACGGTTCTATGGATACTAAGGTTCAGGAAAAGACCTTTGACGGGTTTATCAAGGCGTCGACATATGTCGCGGCGGCGGCGATTGGGATCTTGATCTTTATGGCGCTGGTGAACAGCTAAGCCCCTCCTTTTTCAACGGTCCAGTGTAGGGGGTGTCCCGATGACCCGTGTGTTTCGCCTTTTTGCGGCGCTTTTTATGGTCGGGCTCATTGCAGCATGCGCGGTCAATGAAGACAGCGCCACGGATGAGGAAATCCGGCAAGTCGCCTATACCCATGATGGCCCGCCGCGTCTGACCCTCTACACGATGGTGAGCAACGATACCGGCGCGGGGGCGCATACCTCGCTTCTGATCAATGGCTCGCAGCGTGTGGCGTGGGATCCAGCGGGGAGCTTTCGGGCCGAAAGCATCGTAACGCGCGGCGACGTGGTCTATGGCATGACCCCCAAGATGGTTGATGTCTATACGCGGTTCCACGCGCGTGAGACCTATCACGTGGTGATCCAAGAACTCGACGTTCCGGCGGAAACCGCCGAGATCGCGTTGCAGCGGGCGATGAGCTATGGTCCCGTGCCGCAATCGCAATGTGCGCTTAGCACGGCGCGTTTGTTGCGGGGGGTGCCGGGGTTCGAGGACATTCCAGTTGGGTATTACCCGAACAAGCTTATGGAGGCCTTCGCCAAGAAGGGACCGCGCACCCGCGCCCTTTATGAGTATGACGGGGATGATAAGACCAAGGTTCTTGAGGCATTCAATGCCACGCGCGTTGCCGAGACCCGTGCGCGTCGCAAGGCCGAGGCCGCCGAATAAAGAGAACTGTTTGCGCCAGACAGTGACGCAACCCATTCAGCCGATGAGATAGAGGCCGAGATAGAGCGTCGCAGCGCCGCTCAGGATCGCGTAGATCACGTTTTTCGTCAGATACCCAACACCAAGCGTCACCAAGGCCGCCGCGAGCCGTGCTGGATCGGGCGTCCCACCCGTGGCGGCGGGCCAGAGAACGAGCGGCGCGACGAGGCCGGGCAGAACGGCAACGGCAGTATAGCGCAGATGGCGCAAAACCCAAGGCGGCAACGCGCGGTCGCCAATGATGCCGATGAACACAAAACGCAGCGCGAATGTGCCAATGCCAAGCGCGAAGATGATGAACCAGGTTGTGGCCGTATCGGTCATGTGCGGGCCTTTCGTTCTAGCCAAAGCTCGGTCTGGGCGCCGGTCATCATGGCCCCGAGGGCGGCAATCATCAGGCCGAGATTATAAGGCACCCACGCAAAACCAAGCGCCAGAGCCACAGAAACCGCAGCGGCGGCGATATGCGCAGGGGTGCGCAACATTGGACCGATCATGGCGATGAAGGTAATTGGCACGGCAAAATCGAGCGCCATTTCCGGCGGGATGGATTGACCCACCATCGCGCCGACGAGGGTAAAGAGATACCAGAACGGCACAATCAGCGTTATGACCCCAAAGTAATAGGCAACCCGTGCCGCGACCGACATTTCAGGGCGTGTTTCATAGGTCACGATGGACATGGCATAGGCCTGATCGACCATAAAATAGGCGATAAAGGCGCGTTTCCAGATCGGCGCTTTGCCGACATAGGGCGTCAGGGACGCGGAATACATCGCCATGCGCAGGTTGACCGCCAGCGCCGAGGCAATCACGATCAGCGTCGGCGCGTTGTCATTCATCAGTTGCAGCGCTGTGAATTGCGATGCGCCAGCGATGACCACGATAGAAAACCCCATTGTCTCAAGGAGGTTGAGGCCGGATTCGGTTGCAACGACGCCGAACAAGAGCGCGAAAGGCGTCACCACGAGGAGAAAGGGAATCCCGTCGCGAAAGCCTTTCCAATAGGCGGATTTGGTGCTGGAGGCGGCCATGACTTGCCCCTAGATTGTCAGATACCTTGTTCGCCTACCCCGCCCAAGAAGGAGATGCAATTGGCGACATCAATTGAATTGGCTGACTATCTCATTGCTCCGGACCCGAGCGCGGCGCGGCTGCAACGATGTGTCTCGGGCCGGGATCAGGCGGGGGCGGAGGTTTCCGTTCAGGTCGTGGAAGAGCGACCGCTGACCATTTTTCTCAACGCGCGTGAGATTGTCACCGCGATGACGATTGGAGATTACCCGGAATACCTCGCGCTTGGGTTTCTGCGCAATCAGGGGATGCTCTCTGACGCTGACGAGGTCACGGGCGTTGATTTCGATGCCGAGCTTGAGACGGTTGTTGTGCGCACCGCAAAGCAGACCGATCACGAGGATAAACTTGCCCGCAAAACCCGCACTTCGGGCTGTGCTGTGGGGACGGTGTTTGGCGACATGATGGACGGGCTGGAGGGGCTGCGCCTGCCGGAGGCTACGCTGCGCACCTCTCAGCTTTATACGCTGGCGCAAAAGATCAACCGCACGCCATCGCTCTATCTTGAGGCGGGGGCAATTCATGGCACGGTCTTGTGCGAGGGGGATTGCCCGCGCGTTTATATGGAGGACGTGGGGCGCCATAATGCGGTCGATAAGGTGGCGGGCTGGATGTTCGATACGGGCACCCCGGCGGCGGATAAGGTTCTTTATACGACGGGGCGGCTGACCTCGGAGATGGTGATCAAGACGGCGCATATGGGGATCCCGATCCTTGCGTCGCGTTCGGGGTTTACCGCGTGGGGCGTTGAGATTGCGCAGGAGGTCGGCCTGACCCTGATCGGGCGGTTGCGCGGGCATCGGTTCACCTGTCTTAGTGGGGATCACCGGCTGATCCGCGATGCGGACCCCGCGCAGGTGCCGCAGGAAGACAGGAAACATCGCCGCAAATCTGCGGGGGAGGATTGAGCCGGATGAAAAAACCGTTGGGGATTATCCTTGCGGGCGGCAAGGCAACGCGGATGGGCGGTGGCGACAAGGGGCGGCTTGAAGTCGGCGGCCAAAGTCTTTTGGGGCGCGTGATCAACCGCCTCGAACCGCAGGTTGCGGGGCTGGCGCTGAATGCCAATGGGGATGCGACCCGGTTCGCCGATACCGGCCTGCCGGTGCTGGCCGATAGTCTGCCGGATCATCCCGGCCCCTTGGCCGGAGTGCTTGCGGGGCTGGATTGGGCCGCCGAGCAGGGCGCGGACCGGATCGTGACCGCTGCGGCCGACACGCCGTTTTTTCCGCAAGACCTTGTGGCGCGACTTGAGGCCGAGGCCAAGGGGATGGAAATCCCGTTGGTTCTTGCGGCGAGCCGGGATGCGGACACGGGCAAGCTCTGGCGGCAGCCGACCTTTGGTCTATGGCCGGTGGCGTTGCGGCATGATCTGCGCGCGGCGCTGGAGGGCGGTTTGCGCAAGGTGGTGCTTTGGACACAGCAGCATGGTGGGCGTGAGGCGGTTTTTGAAGACAGCGGGCCGGACCCGTTTTTCAACATCAATACACCGGACGACCTCGCCACGGCGCAGGCTCTGGTGCAAGGGTAGGCATATGCGGATTTACGGCGTCACGGGATGGAAGAACGCGGGCAAGACCGGCCTGATGGAGCGGCTCGTCGCAGAGATCACCGCGCGGGGCGTGTCCGTGTCCACAGTCAAGCACGCGCATCATGACTTTGATGTCGACCAGCCCGGCAAGGATAGCCATCGCCATCGCGTTGCCGGGGCGTCCGAGGTCTTGTTGGCGTCCGGGAAGCGCTGGGCGCTAATGCACGAACTGCGCGATGCGGAGGAACCGCCGCTTGAGGCGCTTCTGGCGCGGTTGTCGCCTGTCGATCTTGTCTTGGTTGAGGGGTATAAACGGGACCGGCATCCCAAGATCGAAGCCTTTCGCGCCGAGACGGGAAACCCGCTCATTGCGCAGGACGATCCGACGATCCGGGCCGTGGCCGCAGATTGTGCGGTTCAGATTGGCCGCCCTGTTTTTGGCCTCGACGATACGGTCGAGATTGCGAGTTTTATCCTCAAGGAGGTTGGTCTGTGACCCTGACACCCCCGCCGCTACGCGACGATTGTTTTGCCTTGCCCGCCGGGACACATTGGACGCCGGTCGATGAGGCTCTGGCCCTATTGCGGGACCGGTTGGGGCCAGTGACGGGGGTTGAGACGGTGCCACTTGGCGAGGCTTTGGATCGGGTTTTGGCCGAGGATGTGTTGGCGCTGCGATCGAATCCACCTGTGGCGAACTCTGCGGTGGATGGTTATGGGCTGTGCCATGCGGATGTCGGGGAGGGTCCGCAAAAGATACCGCTTGTTCAAGGGCGTGCGGCGGCGGGCGCGCCCTACGGGGGGGTATTGGCGTCGGGCTACGGCGTGCGCGTGTTGACCGGCGCGGCACTGCCCGAGGGCGTTGATACGGTGATCCTTCAGGAGGACGTGACCACCAACGGGGCAGAGATCGCCTTTCACGGCCCGCTTAAGAAAGGGGCCAACACACGGCGCGCGGGCGAGGATGTGACCAAGGGCGACAGGCTTTTTGCGGCCGGGCATGTGTTGGGGCCAGCCGAGCTTGCGCTTTTGGCGGCGACGGGGCGGGGCGAGGTCAAGCTGCGCAACCGGCTTCGGGTTGCGGTCTTGTCTACGGGTGATGAACTTGCCGAGCCGGGCACGGAGGCGCGGGCGGATCAGGTCTATGATGCGAACCGGCCCATGCTTGTTGCGATGTTGCGGCGGTTTGGATTTTGCCCGGTGGATTTGGGGCGCGCGCCCGATGACCGGGCGGCGCTGCGCGATTTGCTTGATACGGCGGCGGGGCGTGCGGATGTGATCCTGACCTCTGGCGGGGCATCAGCGGGAGACGAGGATCACATGTCGGCCTTGTTGCAGGAGGCGGGCGCGATGAGCCTTTGGCGGATCGCGGTCAAGCCGGGGCGCCCCCTTGCGCTTGGGATGTGGCGGGGGGTGCCGGTTTTTGGCCTGCCGGGAAATCCAGTCGCGGCGATGGTTTGCACGCTTATTTTCGCGCGCCCGGCAATGGCGCAATTGGCTGGGCAAGGCTGGCAAGAACCTGCGCGGCTAATGGTTCCGGCGGGGTTCGCCAAGTCAAAAAAAGCGGGGCGGCGCGAATACCTGCGGGCACGCCTTCGGGATGGGCGGGCCGAGGTCTTTGCTTCGGAAGGATCTGGGCGTATCAGCGGTCTAAGCTGGGCCGAGGGGCTTGTTGAGTTGCCCGATGAGGCGATGGAGGTCGAGGTTGATACGCCGGTGACGTTTATTCCCTACGCCGGGTTCGGGCTTTAGGCGCTAGTTTGGAAAATCGAGCGCGGCCCCGTCGCGCAATACTGCGCGAATTTGAGCGGTGTAATCCTCGCCATCCTTTTCATGCGCGGTGCCGTCATGCAGGCGCACAGGCGCATGCAGGCGAAAGGCGGCGCGTCCGTTTTTGCGACCGCGCAGGAGGATAAGTTTGGCCTCGCGACCCGTGCGCGGTTGGAGCGGCAGGCATTCGAGAGAGCCAAGCCGGGATCGCATCGCACCAAGTAGGTCGGGCAGGCGTTCGGCGCGGTGGATGAACGTCGCAATACCCTTGGGCGCAAGGCGGCGCGCGGCGATATCAACCCATGTGTCAAGCGGTAGCGCCTCGCCCATCGCTGTCTCGCGCCCGGTATCGTGGGCACGGCTTCCGGCTGTCCGGTCGAAATAGGGCGGGTTGGCGATCACATGGGTGAATTGACGCTGGCGCAGATCGGCGGGCAGGGCCGCAAGATCACCAGTCACCACCTCAAGGGGCAGGGCGTTGGCGGTCGCGTTTTCACGCGCTAGGGCGGCATAATCGGCCTGAAGCTCGACGCCCGTCATCATCAGGCCCGGCACGCGCGCGGCAAGACAGAGCGCCGCCGTCCCTACGCCGCAGCCAAGTTCGAGCACTGTTTCGCCGGGCCGGGCCGGGACAGAAGCGGCAAGAAATACCGGATCGACCCCGGCGCGGTAGCCGCGCGCCGGTTGGCGGATCATCAGGCGACCGCCGAGATAGGCGTTGTCGCTGGTCCCGCTCATCGGCCCAGAGGTATCTGGTTGTCGCGCATGACCGTTTCGGCCTCGTCAATGTCGCCCGCGCGCACCATCAGGCGGCGCGGCATTATGCCAATGGAGCCTTCAAGCACGCTCATATTTACGTCCATTTCAAAGCAGGCTATACCCTCGCCTCGGAGAAGGGTCGAGGCAAAGGCGATGATCGTGGGGTCGTTGCTGCGCAGAAGCTCTTTCATGATTGGGGATGTAAAGGCAGGGGTGCGGCAATGTCGAGACCTGCGACGGAGATGTGATGGGTCTGGACCAAGCTGCTACCAAACCGCATGAGGCGCTTGCCGCCGTTTTGGCCGAGGATATGGAGGCGGTGAATGTCCTCATATCCGAGCGTATGGCGAGCGAACATGCGCCGCGCATCCCGGAAGTGACAGCACATCTTGTCGGCGCGGGAGGCAAGCGGTTGCGCCCGATGCTCACGCTCGCGGCGGCGCAGCTTTGCGGCTATGGCGGGCCGTATCACATTCATCTCGCGGCGACGGTGGAGTTTATCCATACTGCGACGCTTCTCCATGACGATGTGGTGGACGAGAGCGCGCAGCGCCGGGGACGACCAACGGCGAACCTTCTTTGGGATAATAAATCCTCGGTTCTGGTTGGGGATTACCTATTCTCGCGGTCGTTTCAGTTGATGACGGAGACCGGAAATCTCGACGTGCTACGCATCTTGTCGAACGCCTCTGCGACGATTGCCGAAGGCGAGGTTCTGCAACTTACCGCAGCGCAGGATTTGCGCACGGATGAAAGCATTTACCTTCAGGTCGTGCGCGGCAAAACGGCGGCGCTTTTCTCGGCGGCGACCGAGGTCGGAGGCGTCATCGCCGAGGCTGATCCCGCACATGTGCAGGCATTGTTCGACTATGGCGATGCGATTGGGATCGCCTTCCAGATCGTTGATGATCTGCTTGACTATCAAGGCGATAGCAACGCGACAGGCAAGAACGTTGGCGATGATTTCCGCGAACGCAAACTGACCCTTCCAGTGATCAAGGCGGTTGCCAAGGCCGACGAAGATGAGCGCGCGTTCTGGGTCCGAACGATTGAAAAGGGTAAGCAGGAGGCGGGCGATCTCGATCATGCGCTCGTGCTTTTGGACAAGCATGACGCGTTGACGCAGACGCGCGGCGATGCGCTGGCTTGGGCAGAGAAAGCAAAAACGGCGATTGCGACCTTGCCGGAGCATCCTATTCGCCAGATGCTCATTGAGCTTGCGGATTATGTGGTTGCGCGGGTGACGTGATTGGAGGCAGGGGCCAGCCCCTCTGCCCGCCAAGTCGGGCATTCACCCCGGTGTATTTTCCTCAGAGAAGAAGATCAGGACAGGGCCGTTGCGGCGACCCACCAATCGGGATGTGCCGCGCGGATGCGGGCGGCGGCGGTTTCTGCGGTTTCGCGCGTGGGATAGAGGCCAAAACAGGTCGCGCCGGATCCGGACATGCGGGCAAGGCGGGCGTCTGAAAGGGCCGCGAGCGTGGCGTCTATTTTCGGCGTGAGGGCGCGGGCCGGTGGCTCAAGATCGTTGCGTTGTGTGGCGAGCCAGTCGCAGAACGTATTAAAATCAGTGCCTTGCGGGATTGTGCCCATAGCCGGGTTGGTTTTCGAGCTGAGCGCGCGAAAGACCGCAGGCGTCGGCACCGCCACACGCGGGTTCACCAGAACGGCGGGGAGCGGCGGCAGGCCATCGACGGGCGCGATGTCTTCGCCGATGCCGCGCATCGTTGCGGCGCGGGCAAGGGTGCAGACGGGGACATCCGCACCAAGAGAGAGGCCAAGGTCAGCCGGTAAAGCCGTGCCGGTCAAGGCGGAGAGGGCGCGCAGCGTCGCGGCCGCATCCGACGATCCACCACCGATCCCGGCGGCAGCGGGCAGGTGTTTTTCAAGCGTGAGCGCGGCGGTGCTTTGTAGGGCGGTGGCCGCGCGTCGGACGAGGTTTTCAGGGCCGGTCGGCACGCCAGCGGCAAGCGGGCCGGTGACCGAGAGGGAGGGTTTGGCGGCCTGTGTTGCGGTGATGCGGTCACCGATATCGGCAAAGGCGACCAGCGAGTCCAAGAGATGATAGCCATCTGTGCGCTGGCCGGTGACATGCAGGGTCAGGTTAACCTTGGCCGGGGCGAAGGCCTCAGTCTTCATTGGCGACCTTCAGGGGCGCGGCGCCTTCTTCGGCGAGCACCGTATCAAGGCCGACTTCGAGTTTGCGGCGGATACGGTCAGGTTTGGCCTCGGCCGCCGATTCCTCATCAACAAATGACAGGGCGCGTTTCCATTGAAATTCGGCCTCGATATAGCGGCCCACGGCCCAGTAGACATCTCCGAGATGGTCATTCACCACCGGATCAATCGGTTCAAGTTCGGCGGCACGTTCCATATGGCCGACGGCTTCTTCGTAGCGCCCGAGACGGTAGAGCACCCAGCCGAGGCTATCCATGATATAGCCGGAATCGGGGCGGGCGGCGACGGCGCGTTCGATCATATCAAGCGCCTCGTCTAGATTTTTTTCTTTTTCGACAAGGGTATAGCCGAGATAGTTGAGCACCTGTGGTTGTTCCGGGCGTAATTCAAGTGCGGCGCGGAAGTCCTGTTCGGCAGTGCGCCAGTCGCCGAGGCGTTCATGGCAAATCCCGCGTGTGTAGAGCAGGAACCAACGGGTCCGGTCTTCGGGGCCGGAGAGTTCAAGCGCGCGGTCATAGGCTTTGGCGGCATCGGCAAAGTTCAGGTCTTGGCGCAAGAGGTCGCCGAGGGACGAATAGACCACAGAAAGGTTGCCGTGGCTTCGGGTGAGTTGTTGGAGCACCTCAATCGCGGCGTCGAGTTTACCCTCAAGGCGCAGTGCTTCGGCGCGGCCAAGTTCCGCCGCGTGGTAAGACGGGTGGTCTGCGGGCACTTGTTTATAGACGTCCGAGGCCAGCGTAAAACGTTCAAGCATTTCAAGAAGTTCTGCGGTCAGGAGCAACGCTTCGAAATGATCTGGGCGCAAGTATTGTGCGGCGCGGGCGTAGAGGAGGGTGTAGTCGGGGGTGGCTTCGTTGCGTAGGGCGCTGGCGAGGGAATAGAAGATTTCGGCGATACCGTCGGTGGTATTGCGCACGTGGGTGAAGGGAAGTTTCTCTCCGGCAGCGAGAGCCTCGCGGGTTTTGGTGAGGTCGGGGTCAAGGCCGCTGCCAAACATATCGTTCAGCACGTCGATGGCGTCCTGGTTGCGGTCAAGCTGGCTTAGGATTTCGACGAGCGTGAGCACGCCGCGCCGGGTCATTTGGATCGCACCGTTGGACGTATCGGCGTAGATTGCTTCGGCCCCTTCGTAGTCGCCGACAGAGGCCAGTGCGAGCGCCTTATGGTAGGCGGCAAAGCCGGAGAGGCCGGGTTCTTTGGCGACGGTATCGAAGGCCGCGAGGGCCGCGGTCATGTCGCCCGCGCCAAGATATGCCCAAGCGCGCAGGAGGCCATCGACCAGCGGTCCGATCCCGCGCATTTCGTCCAAATCATTGAGGATGCTTGAAAAATCGCCGCTCTTTGCATTGCCGGATGCAATCACGAGATTGGCGAGTTGGCTTGGGATTTCGTCAGCGACCATCTTGCGCGCAATCGGTAGGGCGGTCTCAAGACGCCCGAGTGACAGGTAAGAGAGCATCGCGTTTTCAAGCAGTTTCGGGTTCGACGGATCGCGGGCGATGGTGCGGGTATAATAGAGCGCTGCGGCGGCGTAATCGCTATTAAAACTGGCCTGACGCGCGGCGAGATATGCGCCGGCATTTACCTCGGCAACGACAGGCAAGGCGGTCGCGGTGAGGAGGGTGGAGAGGGTCAGTGAACGGAGAAGGGAGTTGGCCACGGGCGGCTCCTGAGATGGACGTCCGCAGGAGGGTAAGGGGTCAGGGAAAGAAGGGCAATGGCCGCACGGGGATTTGATCGGGGGTGGCGAAAAA
>JAPHRE010000069.1 GCA_026195905.1 Pseudopelagicola sp.
CCTCCAAGCCACCGCCGCCGCCCTCGCCGCCTATGGTTTGGCCGGGGAAATCGCCGCCCAAAGCGCCACTGGTCCCGGCAGTTTCCAACCGGCCTTTCTCGACGCGCTTTATGGCCTCAGCAGCGCGGCCTTGGACACAGGTGCCCGGATCGAGAAAGTCACATGATTGGAACGGTTTACGTCGTGACGGACACCGAAGCGCAACGCCCTGTGATCGACCAGGCGCGCGCTGCGGCGCGGGGCGGTGCGTGGGCGGTTCAACTGCGCGATAAGACCGCGTCCGATGCCGAAATGGCCCAAATGACGCGCGTCTTGCTAAGGGAACTCGCGCCTCTTGGCGTGCGGGTTTTTGTCAATGACAGGATCGACGTCGCGCGGGCAACAGGCGCAGATTTGCACATCGGCCAAGGCGATGGTGACCCCCGCGCCGCCCGCGCCCGCATTGGGCCAGAGGCGCTCTTGGGGTTGTCTGTCGAAACCCTCGCACAATGCGCCGCGATCCCTGATTGCGTTGACTATATCGGGGCTGGCCCCCTGCGCACGACCGCGACAAAACCCGACGCAGCACAGCCCATCGGCTTTGACGGTTTGGCCCGGATCGTCGCCGCTGCGCCGGTCGCCACGCTCGCCATCGGCGGGCTGGGTGAAGCGGATATTCCCAAGCTGAAAGCAACCGGTGCCGCCGGTCTCGCCGTCGTCACCGCCGTCACGCGGGCCCACGACCCCGAGGCCGCAACCCGCGCCCTCTTTGAAAGATGGAGACACTCATGATTCCAAACATCCTATCCATCGCCGGGTCCGACCCCTCCGGCGGCGCAGGTATTCAGGCCGACATCAAAGCAATATCCGCCAATGGCGGCTATGCGATGGCCGCGCTCACGGGCTTGACTGCCCAAAATACCAAAGGCGTCAGCGGCTTTGCCCTCACCGCGCCGGACATGATCCGCCGCCAAATCGCCGCGATCCGCGAAGATATCCGCATTGACGCGGTGAAGATTGGCATGTTGGGCAGTTCCGAAATCGTGCGCTGCGTGGCCCAAGCCCTTGAGGGGCTTGATGCCCCCATTGTTCTTGATCCTGTCATGGTCGCCAAAGGCGGCGATCGCTTGCTTGCCGCCGATGCCGTCACCGCGTTGCGCGATGTTTTGCTGCCTATGGCCCATGTGCTGACACCAAACCTGCCCGAGGCGGCAGATTTGTTGGGACAATCCGAAGCCACAGACAAAGCCACTATGACAGCACAGGCCCAAGCCCTGCTCGACCTCGGCCCAACCGCCATCTTGCTCAAAGGCGGCCACCTCAGCGGCAGCGATAGCCCCGACCTTTTGGCGACAAAGACGCAAAGCCTCTGGCTCGACGCACCGCGCCACGACACCCGCAACACCCACGGCACCGGATGCACATTGTCATCCGCCCTTGCGACACAGCTTGGCCACGGGCTGCCCCTCTCCGAGGCGGTGGAATGCGCCAAATCCTATGTATCCAAGGCGATTGCCGCCTCTGATGCCCTCAATGTCGGCACAGGCCACGGCCCGGTTCACCATTTTCATGCATTCACAACAAAGGACATCTGACGATGATCTCATCCCTCAAAAACCAAACCGTTCTCATAACCGGTGCCGGGCGCGGCCTCGGCGCTGCCATCGCGCGGGCCTTTGCCCGTGAAGGGGCGCGCGTTGCCATCAACTACCACCAAAGCCCTGCCGCCGCCCAGACGCTTGCCAGGGAACTCGGTGACAATACTGCGGCTTTTCAGGCTGATGTGACCGATCCCGAGGCTGTCTCGGCGATGGTTTCCGAGATCACCACGACCTTGGGCGCCCCCACCATTCTGGTGCATAACGCCTTGGCCAATTTCTCTTTCAACGGCGATGCTCGAACTGCGCTGGAGGATATGACATGGCACGACATCGCCGCCCAGACCGAGGTCGCCGTCGGCGGCGCGCTCAATGCGATCAAGGCGTTGCGTCCGCATTTCAAAGCTCAAGGCGGCGGCCGCGTTGTCACCATCGGCACGAACCTTGTTCAAAATCCGGTTGTGCCCTACCATGACTACACTGCTGCCAAAGGTGCCTTGATGGCCTTCACGCGCACCGCCTCCAAGGATCTTGGCCCGCTTGGCGTCACGGTCAACATGGTCTCCGGCGGCCTGCTGCGCACCACAGACGCAAGCGCGGCAACCCCCGACTCCGTTTTTGACATGATCGCTGGTCTCACGCCATTGGGCCATGTCACAACACCGGAAGAGCTGGCCGATGTCGTATTGTTTTTCGCCTCGCCCCTCGCCCGCTGCGTCACAGGGCAAACCCTCGTCGTCGATGGCGGACTTGTGTGCGACTGACCTCTCGGACACGGGCGGTCCCGGATCGCCCGTGTCACCTCTCCTTGCGCCGGACAATGCCTTGGGACCGGACCGCTGGTGCCTTTGGGGAATTTTTGCTATCCAGCTTCGAGTATTTTTTGTCTGTCTACGACTAAAAATCCCGTGAAGCAGAGTGGCCTGATCCTTGAAACCCGATGAAATCCTCGTTGTTGATCTGGATGGCACGCTGCTGCGCAGTGACATGCTGTTTGAGAGCTTCTGGTCGGCGGTCGGGCAGGATTGGCGCAGCCCTTTGCGGTCGGTTTTGGCGCTGATGACGGGGCGCGCCGCGCTCAAGCGCCATCTTGCCGCGACCTCCACTGTGGATGTGACCACGCTTCCCTATGATCGCAAGGTGATGGCCTATATTGAGGACTGGCGCAAAGCTGGCGGGCGGGTGGCGCTTGTGACCGCCAGTGACCATGATTTTGCCGAGAGGATCGCGGCGCATTTGGACCTCTTCGACGAGGTGTTTGGTTCCGATGAGGGCCGCAATCTCAAAGGCGCGTGCAAGGCGCAATTCCTTGAAGCCCGGTTCGGACGCAAGGCGTTTGCCTATATGGGCGATTCCAGTGCCGATAGACCCGTATGGCAACGCGCCGCCAAAGCAATCACAGTCAATGCATCGGCCGCCCTGCGTCACGACGCCGAACAGGCCTGTGAGACCACAGAACACCTTGTGACCGCCGCCAAGCCGCACACGCACTACCTCAAGGCGTTGCGACCGCATCAATGGCTCAAGAACGGGCTGGTATTCCTGCCCATGCTGGCCGCACACAAGATTGACGGCGAGACAGTCCTGCATTCGATCCTGGCCTTTGTTTGCTTCAGTCTTGTGGCCTCAAGCGTTTATGTGCTGAACGACCTGCTTGATCTTGCCGCCGACCGCGCCCATCCGCGCAAAAAGACCCGCCCCTTTGCCGCGGGGGCCATCCCGATTGCCTATGGCATGTGGATGGCCAGCGCTCTTCTCATCCTGGGCGCCCTTCTTGCCATTGCAATTGGCGGCCATTTTCTATCCCTCATGGCCTTGTATTTCTGCCTTACGACGGCCTATTCGCTTATCCTCAAACGCTTTATCGTGATCGACATCTGCGTCTTGGCGGGGCTTTACACGCTCAGGATCTGGGCGGGTGGCGTGGCCACCGATATTACACTGTCGGTATGGTTGGTTGCCTTCTCGGTCTTTTTCTTCCTCTCACTGGCCGCCATCAAACGACAGGCCGAGTTGATCGACAATATCAGGCGCGGGCTACTGCAAGCCAGCGGACGGGGGTATCATGTGGATGATCTGCCGATCATTTCGATGATCGCGATGGGCGCGGGCTATGTGTCGGTGCTGGTCATGACGCTCTATGTCAGCTCTCCCTCTGTGGTGGCGCTTTATACACACCCCGAAACGCTCTGGGGGGTCTGTGCGGTCCTGCTCTATTGGATCACGCGCACGGTTTTGGTCGCCCATCGCGGCCAGATGCATGACGACCCGGTCGTTTACGCCGCAAAAGACCGCACCAGCCAGATATGTCTGCTGCTTATCCTCGGCTTGGTCTTGGCTGGGGCGCTTTTATGACAGGTGAGATCCGCCTCCTGCGCTATGTCGCTTTTGCAGTGGTGGCCACTCTTGCCAACCTTGCAACACAGCGCGTGATCTTGCAACTCGGGCAGACGGGGCTCTATTTCGCGGTCGCCCTTGGCACCGGAGCCATCGTTGGTCTGGCTCTGAAATACCTGCTCGATAAACGTTGGATATTCTACGACACAGACACCGGCCTCACGACCCAGAGCCGAAAGTTCGCGCTCTATACAGCTATGGGCCTCGTCACGACGGCAATTTTCTGGGGCACGGAAACCGCTTTTTGGCTTGTCTGGCGGACGGACATGATGCGCGAACTCGGCGCGATCCTCGGGCTTTCGGTTGGCTATATCGTCAAGTATAATCTTGATCGCCGCTTCGTATTCACGACCCGGCAACGGGTGGTATCGTGATGAAGATATCAGGCTGGGGGCGATATCCTGTTCTTGAGGTTCAAACGCACAAACCGCGCGATATGGACGCGGTGCGCGATTGCGTCCTTTCCCAGCCGACCCTAATCGCGCGCGGCAATGGCCGTGCCTATGGCGACAGCGCGATCAATCCGTCGGCCACACTCGATATGCGACGCCTGAACCGGATGCTCGCCTTCGATCCCCAAAACGGTCAACTGGTGGCCGAAGCCGGAGTTTTGCTCGGCGATATCATCTCGGCCTTCCTGTCGCGTGGCTGGTTTTTGTGGGTTACGCCGGGCACGAAATTCGTCACGCTCGGCGGTGCCATCGCGGCGGATGTGCATGGCAAGAACCACCATAAAGACGGCAGTTTTCGCAGTTCGGTGGACTGGATTGACCTGATGGGGCCAGATGGCGTCGTGCGCCGCTGTTCGCGCCACTCGGACCCATCCCTGTTTGATCACACACTGGGCGGCATGGGCTTGACCGGGATCATCTTGCGCGCCGCGATCCAATTGCGCCCGGTCGAAAGCGGCTGGATCCGTCAAACCACGATCCCTACCCCGAACCTCAAAGCCACCATAGCTGCCTTTGAGACGGCCAGAGATGCAAGCTACTCGGTGGCTTGGATTGATTGCCTTGCCTCGGGCGACAAGATTGGGCGCTCCATTCTCAAGCTCGGGGAGCATGCGACGCGCCGCGCGCTTCCGGCAGCACAGGCACTCTCCCCCTTCTCGATTCCGCGCAAACGCCGCCTGTCCGTCCCTGTCGACTTGCCCGGATTGACCTTGAATGCCTATACCCTACGCGCCTTCAACGCCCTCTATTATAAGACCGGCACCCGAACCTCAGGCGAGCACCTCGTCGATTGGGACAGCTATTTCTACCCGCTCGACGCGATCCACGGCTGGAACCGCATCTACGGTCGCAACGGCTTGGCCCAATTTCAATGTGTCTTGCCCCTCGCGCGGTCAGAAGCCGGGCTTGGGGCGCTGCTATCCGAAATCGCCAAGGTGGGATCAGGCTCGTTTCTGGCGGTCCTCAAACGGTTTGGACAACAACAAAGCGCGTTCTCCTTCCCGATGGAAGGCTATACGCTGGCGTTGGATTTCCCGGTAAACCCCAAAACCTTGGCCCTGTTGGAGCGACTGGATAAGATCGTTCTCGACCATGAGGGGCGCTTTTATCTTGCAAAAGACAGCCGGATGAGTGCCGCAACCCTGCACGCGTCAGACCCGCGGGTCGCCGCCTTCATGGCGCATCGCAATCGTCACGGCCTTGCGCAGAGGTTCCTGTCGGCCCAATCAGAAAGGCTATCGCTATGACTAAGCCCGCTGTCCTTATTCTTGGCGCGCGATCCGATATCGCCAGGGCCGTGGCCCACAAGTTCGCCGCTCTCGGACATCCGCTACAGCTTGCGGCGCGCAACGTTGACCGCCTTAAAGCCGACAAGACCGACATCGAATTGCGCTATGATGTCCCCGTAACCCTGCATGCGTGCGACGCGCTGGCGATCAAGACCCATGCTGACTTTGTTGCGACGCTGCCTGAGCTTCCACAGATTGCAATCTGTGCCATCGGCCTGATGGGTCGGCAAAGCGATCATGAGCACGACATCGTCGCCGCAACCCGGATCATGCGTAGCAATTACGAGGGGCCGGCCAGCCTTCTCTCCCACCTCGCCAACCAGTTTGAAAAGCGTGGCAACGGCACACTTGTCGGCATCAGTTCGGTCGCAGGCGAGCGGGGGCGGGCTTCGAATTACATCTACGGCTCTGCCAAGGCGGGGTTCACCGCCTTCCTCTCTGGACTGCGCAACCGACTGGCCCGACGCGGGGTTCATGTGGTGACGGTCCTGCCCGGTTTCGTCGCCACCCAAATGACCGATGGCCTTGATTTGCCTGCGCGCCTGACGGCCCAACCCAATGAGGTCGCAGACGCCATCCTGCGCGCGGTCAAACGCAAGCAAGACGTCATCTACGTGCGTCGTGTCTGGCGGCTTATCATGGGCCTCATACGGCTCATTCCTGAGCGTATGTTCAAGGGTATGAAGATTTGACCAATCCGCCTGCCCCGATAAAACGCGCGCGCCTTGGCCCTCATTTCATCAACCACATAGCTGATGGCTTGATGCTTATTAGCCTGATCTATGTCTGTGGGCGGGTTCTGTTTGACTACCACGAGGGCGGGAATAACTGGAAACAGGGCGATTGGCTCATCAACAATGCTGCGGGGCCGGTGAGGCGCGGGCCATTTGGGTCTGCCCTGATCTCTATCGCAGACCGTATCGGCACAAGCCCGCTTGTCGTTGTGATTGCCCTCCAGATCGCCCTTCTTGTCGTGCTTTACGGTGCCTTCCGCCGATTGCTTGCCCAAGGCCAAGACGCGCGCGGTCGGATGCTGTTGATGCTCTCGCCAGCGATCTTTGTCCTCTTCTGGGTCGCTGATCCGCAAGGCTCGGTGAGAAAAGAACTCATCGCATTCGCGGCCCTGAGCCTATACGCCCTTGGCGCAGTCCGCGGACATCTCGCGCTGCTTTGGTGTGGTGTTGTGCTCTTCTGCATAAGCCTGCTGGCGCACGAGGCAATGGTCCTCTTCGCGCCAACCTATATTGCAATTATGCTCATAGCCGGGGTGCATAAATCCCGACCCAAACATGCTCTGATCTCAACGATACTGGTATCCAGCCTGTGCCTGCTAACCGTCGTATTTGCCCTCACCAATACCGACGTGGCGGACACCTCTGCGATCTGCGCGGCCCTGATCGAACGCGGCATGAGCGACGCGATATGCCAAGGCTCCATAAAATGGATGAGCCACGATATCTCTGACGGGGGACAGGCGGTCCTGTCTCGGTTGAGCGGAACAAACCTGATCGGCTTCTTGATATCTTACGCTGCGGCCCTTTTGCCGCTTTTCTATCTCATCTGGATCGGCCCCAAGCCTAAGCGCAATGGTCTGATCCTGATCCTGCTCGCGCTCCCCTTCGGTCCGCTTTACATCGTCGCGGTCGATTGGGGGCGCTGGATGAGTTTTCATGTCTTCTCTGCGGTTGTTCTCATGGCCTGCGCAATGGCGATGAAGCGGTTTCCTATTAAAAGAAAACCTGCGTCCTTTCATCTGATCTTACTCGCCGCGCTCGCCCTACTCATCTCGCCGCAGCACATGATTGGCATCGTCTGGGGCGGGGCGGTTCAAAAGTTTGCACAAGACGTCTGGTAGATGCCGAAGCAACGGCGGACCACCCTGCCCTTCTACCCAAAAGCCTCAGGCGGAGGTGCTTGCTTCAAGCCGTGCGCCCTCGAATTGTGCGATACAGGCCTCGATGTCTGTGCGAGCCTGATAGAGACAGGCGGCCGTTGAAAGACCGTCTGCAAGAGCCGCCGATTTGGCAGTGACGGTAATTTCACGCCAATGCGTGCGCGTGGGCCGTCCTGTGCGCGGATCAAGGATATGGCCCTGTGTGGCCGCTGCATCAAAGGTCGTGCCGAGCGGTGCAGATGTGGCCAATGCGCGCTCTTTGAGCGCCACCACGCCCCCGGCCTGAAGCTTAATAGGCCATGCTGTGCCATCAGGGCGCGTGCCGAGCGCCCGAAATTCGCCCGTGTCGATCAGGATGTTGGTCAGACCTTCCGCGTCGAGAAGCGCCGCCACGCGATCCGCGATATAACCCTGCGCTATGCCATTCAACGTCAGTGCCATACCGGGGCGCATGGTGATGCCTGTAGTGTCAAATGTGACACTCTCCCAGCCAGTCCGAGACTGCGCCGCGCGGAGGGTTTCGTCGTCAGGCAACAGACCCTTTGCCGACGCGTCCGCGTAGACATCCCAGAGCGGCTGAATGGTCGGATCAAACCGGCCTTCGCTGGCGCGATAAACGGCCCCTACCAACGACAGGCATTCCAGCATCTCGAAAGGCGGTGATTGCAAACCGCCTGTCGCGTTGAGTTTTGAGAGAGCACTATCCTTGCGAAAAAGGCTAAAAATATCCTCCAAACGCGAAATTTCGCCTGCCACGCGGGCAGTGATCGCTTTGGCATCGGGATGCGCAAGGCGCAGCGTCGCGCGCGCGCCAAGCGCCGTTCCCGTCCATGTATAGATCGGCTGTGCTTGTCCGGTCGTCGGAACGGCAAGGACGGCGGCGCTAATGGCAAGCAAACGGCGTCGAGTAATCATACGCCTACCCGTCCGTTTCACGCGATAAGGCACGCAGGCGCTTCTCGAAATCTGTATCCGAGGCGTCATTGTCTAAAACAACAGGCGCCAGCACGGCACTATCGGGAATTTCCGCCAAACGCATCACATTTCCGCCGTTATCTGCGGCGAATGCCGAGGCTTTTGCGGGATTGGAGAACGGCACGATTTCTGGCGCGCCCATGCCGCCAATGCTGCGCCCCCCCACCACATAATGCGCCTCTTCGGCGTCGATCCAATTGGTCGCGCCGGGGGTCTGCCATGTAGCCCCCTCCGCCCCCATATCATTGACCCAGATCGTCATGATGGCATGGCTCTGCTCGGGCATTCGGATATAGGCCACCGCATCACGCACCTGACTGAAAAACAGCGGCGCGCCCGGCAAGCCTTGCAAGTGGGCCTGCGCTTTGGGACCGTCATGCTCTAGAAGGTTCATCTGACAATAGTGACCAACGGCTTCCTCTGTCAGCGGTATGGCGCTTGTGTCTTGCACAACCTCTTCCTTACACGCCACGAGCGTGACCATTGCGAGTGTGAGCAAAGCATATCTCATGGCTGCACCTTACGGAAAGACAACGCCGCCACCCCGAGCGAGACCAACGGCCACGCCGCGATAGACACCAGGGATTGCCACTGTGGAATGGAGTTTGCGGCCCCGCCTACCCCAGCGGTCGCGCCGGTAGCCTGCGAGGCGGTCAGGTTGAACAGACGGAAAGCATCGGCCGGGTTCGCAAGCAGCGTATACGGAAAAATACGGGTGGTGAAGGTGCCGCCATCGTCCGCGACAACCGCCGCCAGTAGCCCCAGATCATAAAGCACCACCATCCCAAGCCAAAGCCCAATGGCCAAACCGGCTGCGCCCGAAACGCGCCCCGCCAAGGACGAAAGCGCATAGCCAATGCCAAGGAACGTTCCGCCCAACAGGAACGATGTCCATGTCAGCCGCCAAAGTGCTGCGAGACCCGTGATTGCCGCCGGGTCCGCGGCGATGGTGACGACCGCCGCTGCACCATAACCGGCTGTGATCGCAATCATCAAAATGGCCATGTGCGCGATCATTTTCCCCGCCAATACTTCCCAACGCGCCACAGGGTATGTGAGCAGCAAGGGAAGCGTGCCGCGCTCGACCTCGCCGGCGACGGCATCAAAGGACATAAGCAACGCGACCAACGGGACAAGATAGACCGACAAAGAGGTCAGCGAGGCCACGACAACGGACAACCGGTCCGAGCCGAGCGCGCCCGTGGGGGCCGACCCGGCGGCGGACAGGACAAGAGAAAAGATCACCATCAGCACCACAGCGATCAACACCCAGCGGTTGCGCCGCGCGATATGTATTTCTGTTGTGGCCGTGGCGAGAATGCGATTGATCATTGGCCGTCTCTCCGACTGAAGTGACTGTAAATGTCTTCAAGACTTGGCGGAATAATGTCGACATCGGCGAGCTTGCCCTGGAGCGACGCAATGCGCGAAAGCGTCTCCAGCTTCTCATCTTGCGAACAACTCAACTGCAACACGTCATTGACGCGAATGGCCTCTGGCAGGGCCGACAATATGTCATTCTCATATCCGTTCAGCGCCGTGATCTGCATCGAAACAGGCAGAGCGGCTTCGCGGCGCAGGTCAGACAACGTGCCCATTGCCGCCATCGTGCCCCCCGACAGAATCAGAAGTTGGTCTGTGCGCGCCTCAACCTCGGTCAATGCGTGGCTCGATAGCAGGATCGCCGCGCCGTCGGCGGCCAGGTCATCAAGCAATTCGTAAAAGTCACGCCGCGAGACAGGATCAAGACCGCTGGTCGGTTCATCCAGCACCAAAAGTTTCGGATGTCCGATCAGGGCTTGGGCAAGACCGACCCGCTGGCGCATCCCTTTTGAATAGGTCCCGATCCGGCGCTTTGCGGCATGGCCAAGGCCAACCCTGTCCAAAAGCGCCATCGCGCCCGAGGTGTCCTCATTGCGCAACCGCATGTAATGGGTGATTTGCTCCAGCCCGCTCAAGGCCGGATGAAAGGCGGCGTTCTCGGGGAGATAGGCCACATGTTCGCGCGCTTGCTCCGTGCCCGGTGCCGCGCCGCAAACCGCGATTTCGCCGCTATCGGGTTTGATCAGTCCAAGCACCGCCTTCATCAGCGTAGACTTGCCCGCGCCGTTATGGCCAAGCAACGCCACGCGCTCCCCTGCGCAGACGCTCAACGAGACGCCGCTTAAGGCTTTGACCCCGCCAAACACTTTAGTGAGTTGAGAGATCGTTAATGTCGAAGTCATCAAGTTGTCTTTCGTTGCGATTTGCGGCGGCTTGCGCCTCAAAGGCCGCGTATTTCGAGGGAACGGCGATGGTCGGGGGCGTCATCAAAGGGGCGCTATCCACCACGCCGCCGGGCAAGGTTGCGGGGAAATTCGATTGCGCCCAGCGGATAAGTTGTACCGCCGGCGCGCCCGTCAAGAGCGATGCCGCAGGTTGTGACCAAAGGATATGATCCATCAGGTCGTTTGGTCGAAAGGCACTATCGGCGATCCCATCCCCCCCCAGGTCAAAGCCGGGGTGGTCAGACCAGTAGTTGCCACGGCCTTCGAAGCTCCATTCAATATCCCGTGTGCCGACATATTTCACTTGGGTGCGATTGCCGATAAAGGCATTGCCCGTCAACACATTGCGCTCTGATCCGGCGGTAAAGTGAACGCCAATCGTGCAGCCTTCAAAGCGGTTGTTATAGATGATGTTCTTGTGGGCATTGTAGATGAACGTGCAACGATCCGTGCCCCCGCGCACCAAATTACCCGAGACATCGGCATTGTTGGCAAAGTTGAGCATCACACCATGACTGATGTCGGACAGGCTCAGGTTGTCCTTCAGGACAACCCGGTTGGAAAACATGATGGCATACCCAAGATGATTTCCGATCGAGACATTGCCCGATACTTCCGAGTTGTTGGTATACATATAATGCACTGCAAAACGCAGATCACGGAACAGGTTATTGCGATAGATGCCGTCGCGCGAGGTATTGGAAAAAATGCCGTCCCTGCCCCAGCGGACAGAGTTGTTTTCGATAATTGTGCCCGGAGAGTTCCACACGTAAATCCCGTTGCCGCGATCATTCATACGTGGTTGGCGGGTGCCCTCAATCGTGTTGGCACGCACGACGGCATCAAGCCCGCCATGCACGTCAATACCATGTAAATTGCCCAGAACGCGGTTGCCTTCGATCAGCGCGCGGTCTGCTTTCTTCAAAATCTTGACGCCCGCGTCCGTGTCTTCGCTCTTCAGGCCCGACCCGGTGATCGTCAGTCCCTGCACCGTCACATCCGCCGCATCAACAGTCACAACAGTGCCCTGCCCCAGGCCATCAATGATCGCATCATGTGTGCCGGTCAGTGTCAGGGCGCGGTCAATAATGATCGGACCGGCATGGCGGCCCGCTTCAAGGATAAGCACATCGCCGGGGGTTGCCCCGGCGATGGCTTTTGCAAGGCCTCCTGTAGAGGCTGGCACACGAACCTCTGCCGCCCAAAGGGGCAGAGCGATCACGGCAACCATAAGTGAGATCAGGAGGCGATACATGGCTTAGGCGTCTTTCGGTTCAACAAACATACGGCCGCGCATCTCCATGTGGAGAGCGTGACAGAACCACTGGCAGTAATACCAGAAGACACCCGGCGTGGCGGCGACAAAGGTCACAGAAGACGTCGCCTGGGGCGCAACTTCCATCGCGACACCATGATTGCCCATCGTGAAACCGTGTGTCAGGTCGTCAATGTCATCAAGGTTGGTCACATAAACAGTCACCTCGTCCCCTTGCTTGACCGTGAAACTTTCCAGGGCAAAGTTAGGCGCCTGGCTCGACATATAGACGCGCACTTTGTTGCCATCGCGAATGATCGTGTCTTGCCAATCGTCCAGATCAACGCCGTCAGCTTCCGCTTGCTTGCGCGCATCCGACCACATCGGGTCATTCCGCTCCCAAACAGAATTCGGGTTCACCTTGCTGGGATCGACAATAATCGCATCATGCGGCTCGGCAAAGGTCGGTCCATCATGAATCAACGTCAGCTTGTCGCCGTCGATTGCAAACAACTGCTCGTTTTCGGGCTTCAGCGGCCCAACATTGAGATAGCGATCCTTGGAGAACTTATTCATCGTCAGATAGTATTTATCAGACGCCTCCAGAGTTTCGCCCATCACTGTCGAGTTATGGCCCGGCTGGTAATGCACATCCTCTTTGGTGATGATCGGGTCAACGTCGGCCCCATTATAAAGCTCAATAGCCTTGGCAATATCCCAAACCACAACCTGACTATCGAGGAAGAGCGTGGTGTAAGCACGGCCTTTGCCATCAAACGCCGTGTGAAGCGGCCCAAGACCAAGCTGCGGCTCTGCCACAACAACGCTGCGCGGTTCGGCTTCATCATTGAACACAGCATCAAGTTTGCGCACGTCGATGACCGAAACCGTGGGCGAAAGCTTGCCTGCAATACAAAGGTGAATCTTGTCCGGCGCCATGTTACAGCCGTGCGGGTTGTTGGGGATCGGGATGTAGCGGGTGTATTTCTTGTTTTTGCCCTTACGTCCGTCGATCACCTTGACGCCATTCAGCTCGATATAGTCACCGGCGGCAATGCCCTTTTCGATCTCTTTGATATTGAACACGACAACGTGGTCCATATCGGCCTCGGTCATGTCGGCAAGTGTCATGCCCATTTCCGAGTTATAAGAGGTCGAGAACGCGTATTTGCCCTCATAGTCACAATCGGTGTTATCAAGGTTGCCGGTGACCATGACCTGCCACGCGACTTTCATCTCGTCGGCGTCCACGGCCGTGTAGAAGTTTACATACTTCTCTGGCTCATCAAGGATCTTCCCGTCATTGACCATTGGCACTTCGTCTTCGCCGTTACAGAAGACATAGTTCGTGCGCGGCCAGCGTTGCGGACGCAGACCGTGGATGGCCTTGGCATTGGGGATTTCAAGAATCTTGTCGCATTTCATCACGTCCCCACGCACGCGGGCCACACGGGTGTTCGCCTTGTCGTTCATGAACAAATAGCGACCGTCATATTTGCCCTCGGTGAAGGACATATGCGGGTGGTGCAAATCGCCGTTCGGCGGGAACTCGTGACCGTTGGCAGCAAGCTGATCCTTGGTCTTTTGCGTCAAACCCTCGGTGAGGATTTTCTTGGACTCATTGGTAATACCCCAGCCCGTTGCCGAGCAGATATTGAACACCGGAACACGCATCAGCTCGCGCATGGACGGAATGCCCAGAATACGCATCTCACCGCACTGACCCGAGGACCAGAATCCGTAATATTCATCAAGCTGACCCGGCGCAACGCTGGCGCCTGCGGCGGCGTTCGCAGTGCTGGTGCTGGCCACTGTGGCCGCGCCCGCAACGGCGCCGCCCGTGAGCAATGCACGCGACCCAAATGCGCCGGCAAGTGCTGCGCCCCCTGCGGTGGCGCCTAGCAGGCTCCTGCGCGTGATTGGCAGTTTCTTTTCCTCTGACATGGTTTTCCCTTTCATGTGGTAGGAGGTTTAGGTTGTTGATTTGGATGCCCGACAAAGCGCGACAGATCTGGACCGGCGGCATCTTTGGCACGGCGTTTTGCCTTCTTGATGACGACAGGACATGTCGTCTCGGATTGGTAAAGAACTTGGCAATGCAGACAGTTGATGCACTCGTTCGGGTTGATCTCGCCGGTTGGGTGAATCGCCTGAACGGGGCATTGGTTGGCACAAGACTGACACGGCTTGCCGCATTCCTGGTAGCGCTTGAGCCAGTCGAACATGCGCAGCCGCGCCGGAATGGCCAGCGCCGCGCCCAGCGGGCAAAGGTAGCGGCAGAAGAACCGCTCGACAAAGAGCCCCGCAATCAGAAGTGCCGCAGCATAGGCCACAAACGGCCATGCCCGCACAAAGTTAAGCACGATCGCGGTCTTGAAAGGCTCAACTTCGGCAAGCCGTTCGGCCTGTTCGATGCTCGCCAGCGAGACGCCGAAAAGCCCAAGGAAGATCATATACTTCAACGGCCACAGACGCTCGTTCAGCCCCCAAGGCAATGTCCATTGCGGGATGTGCAACGCACGCGCGATCCGGTTGAGCAACTCTTGAAGCGCGCCGAACGGGCAGAGCCAACCACAATACGCCCCGCGCCCCCAGAACAGAAGCGCCGCCGCGACCGCAAACCACAAGATAAAGGTCAGCGGATCAAGCAGAAACGCCTGCCAGCTAAAGCCCGACATCAAGGAGCCAAACAGGGCCATAAGATTGACCACAGAGAGCTGCGCGTTGGCATACCAGCCGAGATAGACAAGCGTGACCGTGAGAAACGACATGCGGAACCAGAAGAACCAGCGTTCATTGCGGGTCGCGAAGGACTGGAAAAAGAACACCGCTGTCAGAATGCTCAGCATCACGCCAAGCACGATGATCTCGGTCGTCTTGCCTTCCCAGATGCGCTTCCAGAGGGCTTGTTGTGCGTCGATTTCGGATTGGCTCGTCACCCGGTCAACCGATGCGGGGATCGCGGCCTCAGCGGGTGGCGCAGCAATTGAGCGGACATAGTGCGACGGAAGCTGATAGCCTAGGTCGAAGGTGGTAAAGACCTTCTCAATCGCGCCGACTTCCCGCTGCACCAATAGCTGAATGCGAAACGGCTGAGTTGGATCAAAGCCGCTATCGGCAGGGATTTTGAAAAGATCGGCCTCGTTGAACACCGGCGCGCCGTCGGCGGCAATTGTGTTAATCCGCTTGTGCATCCGGTCCCGGAACCTGACCGAAACATCGTCCTGAATAAGCACGATCCGGTCAAAAATCCCGCCGCGCACATAACCGGAGCCTTTGAAAGAATAAAGCCCGCGCCCGACGACCGCGATTGCATGATCGCCTTCGTCAAGCCAATCATTGATATTCTGCGCAACCGCATCCCCAAGGATCGAACGCCCAATCGCCGGGTGCGACACAAGGGCGACCTGCATTTCGATAAATGTGGTTTCTGGCGCTTCCGTCAGCGCACGTTTGGCCGCGCGCGGGTCATCCATAGCGGCAAACGCCGCGTTGATCTGCCCCACATCCAAAGAAAGACGGCGCAACGTGCCATCGCCCTCAAGAGTCATCCAATCAGATGAAGCCTCTGCATCAGGGTCGATTTCAAACTGTGGGCCAGTATCCGTTGTGTCCACGGCCAGACCGCCAAGCCCCAACTGCCGCGCGACCTTAAGTCCCGCCCGGACAATGGAATCGTCGATCACCATGATTGTTACGGTGGCCCCCGAGATGATATCAAGCTCGTGCGAAGAGCCGCCGGATTCAGCCTCGGCCACAAGGTCAAGCCCGGTATAGCCCGCCACCAGCGCCTTGATCTTCGAGTCAGGAATGCCGATCAGCACAATCGGTTCATAGTGCTTGACCAACTCGACCCCGATCACCTGTGCCGCGTCATCTACCGCAACCATAGTATGAATCGGCTTCCCCGAATATCCGGTCGTCGAGACATAATCTGAGGTGACAAAGGCCCAACCAATGCGCTCTTTGCCCTTGAGAACCTGAACCGCGGCGATGTCAGGATGGAACGCGCCAAAAGACTCTGCACCATCAACCAAGTCCCCGGCTTGGACGCTGGGCAATAATTTGGACAAAACGGTTTCAGCCGTCGCTGGCGCCCCCCAAAGGAGCAAGGCAACGGCACATACCATAGATTTAATAAATAGGGGGAGGATCTTCATGCAGTGGCGTCCTTGAGGATAGGTCGCCCGTCGCTGCGCGTTTTATGGCCGTTGAATCGCTGAACACTCAGGCTCAACTCCGGCTTGGTCAGCATTGATAGGTGCATAACCGGGGGGCCGCGCGGCATGGGGCGGGTACTTCGTTTTTGGGTGTAGATGTAGGTCACCTGGAACGGCGTGAGCACGCTCATGGTCTGACTATAGAAGGCGTCCTGCGCTGCGGTCCCCGCAAAGCCCTCGGCCCCAAAAGTCCCCAAGCAGCAACAGTCACAGTCCGGGCAGGTTTTGGACGGATCAACCGGCTCTCCGTCAGCGCCCACAAGCACAACTTGCGAAACGCCGTCGGCGCAAATCTCCATCGTCAGCATTATGCCACCATCTTCCGACGCGGCCACGCTTAAGGGGCCATACAACGTAAGGCTCACAGCGAGTAACCAGCTTAAAAAGAGAGAGACCAATGGTTTCATGCGTGCAGACTTAACGGAGCTGCGGCAGGGCAGTCTTGACTTTTGTCAAGCCTGCATCCCGTGACGAAATAAATGAAACAATCCCAAACAAAAAATCCGGCCACAACCGGATCAAACAGGATATTTTTGGGGGATAATGGCGGAGCGACAGGGATTCGAACCCTGGAGACGGTCTCCCGCCTACACACTTTCCAGGCGTGCGCCTTCGACCACTCGGCCACCGCTCCGTGCTGCGCTCTTTAACGGGTCACGGCGGGGGGGTGCAAGAGGCAAAACGCTTTAATTATCAAGATGCAGGTTGACCCGTCGGTTCTGCCGCCCCTTCTTCTCGATTTTGCCAATTCGGACCGATCCAATTTCCGATGTGCGCGCGACATGGGTGCCGCCGCAGGGCTGTAGATCGACCTGGTTCGCCCCCTTTCCAATCGCCACAAGCCGGACCTCTCCGCCGCCTGTGGGCGGCTTGACCGACATGGTTTTGATAAGCGCGGGGTTGTCGGCAAGCTCGGCCTCGCTGATCCATTGATCCCAGACCACAAGGTCGCGTTCGATCAACGCATTGATAGCCTCTTCAAGCGCCTCGCGATCCTCGGGGGCATCAGGCATATCAAAATCGAGCCGCCCTTTTTCCGATGTGATGGCCCCGCCGGAGACCGGCAAGGGAATGACCACAGACAGCAAATGCAACGCCGTATGCACCCGCATGTGACGATGACGCCGCTCCCAGTCGATCTCTTGCTGCACCACGGCGCCGACCGGCGGTAGCGGCACAGGCTCTGCCGGAACAAGCGCCACATCCGCGCGCCCGGCCTTGACCGCCGTGGCGATCAAAACGCGCCCCCCGGCCCAGCTGAGCTTGCCGCTATCGCCCGGCTGGCCGCCGCCGGTGGGGTAAAAAACCGTCCGGTCAAGCACGATACCGCCTTCTGGCGTATGGGCCGTGACCCGTGCCTCTGCCTCGCGCAGGTAAGCATCCTCGCGCAAAAGGTATTCGGTCATAGATTGTCTCCTGTATCCGAGTCGGCTGTCTCGGAGCTGTCGGGTTCGGCCTCGTCACCGTCGTCCTCTCCCGCCGCCTCGATCGGCGCGGCCTTGCGCAGCGCCTCGGCATTGCGCAACCAGATGTCCTGTTGCGGGAACGGAATCTCGATCCCTTCCGCAACAAAGCGTTCCGCGATCTCATAGTTCATCTCGGAACGCACGCTCAACACCCAGTTCACATCCCGAAGGATGGCCCGTATCTCAAAATCCAGAGAGCTTGCACCGAACCCCTGGAACACGACATAGGGCGCGGGATTGGCAAGCACCAACGGATGCGCCTTGGCGATCTCAAGCAGGATAGCCTCAACCTTTCTGGGGTCCGTGCCATAGGCCACGCCGACCGGCACGATCACCCGGCCCACCGTATTGCCGCGCGTATAGTTGGTGACGGTGCCCGCCACAAGATCACTATTGGGGATGATGACATCGGTGCGATCAAAGGTTTCGATCCGCGTCGAGCGCACTGAAATGTCGCGCACATAGCCCATCTGCCCGCCCACTTCGATCCAATCCCCCTCGGCAATGGGGCGTTCGATCAAAAGGATAATACCGCTTACAAAGTTCGACACGATGGTCTGAAGGCCAAAACCAATCCCCACCGATAACGCCGAGGCCACAAGCGCGATAGATCCAAGATCAATGCCGGTATTGTGGATTGCAATCAGCGCCGCAATCGTCAGACCGATATAGCCCACGCCGGACACGATGGCATTCTGCCCGCCCACGTCAATCTTTGTCCGTGGCAGCACCGAATTGCGCAATGTGCCCTGCAAAAGCCGTGTCAACGCATAGCCAAGGGCGAAGACGGCAAAGAAGATCACAACCTGCATGGGCGAGATTCGGACCTCACCAACCCGAAGCCCCTGCCCGATCAGCGCCGCCCATTCCGCAAGCTGCTGGCTGCGCGCGCCCCAGATCAAAAGCACAATCGGCACCGACGCCACCGAAAGCGCAAACCCAAGAAGCACCGACCAAAGCGTGCCGTCCCCGGCCTCGGCGCTCATACCCGCAAGCATTGAAAAGCCGCGCACCATGCCGCGATGCAAGATCACAAGGAACCCCAGATATTGCATCGTATAGATGGTCGGAAACACAAGCGCCGCCGCGGCGCTGCTATAGCCGGCCACCGCCAGCAGCGGACCAAGAACCGCCGCGATCTGATACCCGCGCGCCACAAGCCGCATCAATTGCGAACTGGTGCCGCTGGCTCCGTCGTCGTCCTCATCCCCATCATCGCCGCGGATATGAAGCCTCAATAGTCGCGCCAGCCGCATCATGACCACCCCGGCCATCAAGATCAGCGGAAACAGCAAGACTGCCCGCGCGCCCGCGCCCCAGGTTTCAAACCCCGACAACGCTTGCAGCAAAAGCGATATCGCAAGGATCGCGCCCGTGACGACGGCCAGCGCGCGCCCTTCCCTGCGATGATCTTCATTGAGGTTCAGGATGGAGGATCCATCGGTGTCATGGGGAAACACTCGCCGCCCAAGCCAGATCGGAAACAGCAGAACAAAGGCCGCTTCCGGCAGGTTCGACAAAAGAATATCGCCCCGGATACCGGCAAGATCGCTGGCATAACAGGCCTCAACCACGATCATGACCCCGGTCAAAGGCAGGATCAGATGCCCCAAAGAGACCATCAACCCAAGAAGCCACCGCCGCCCCTCAACCTTGTTACGCTGCACCAAGGCCAGCGCGTTTTCGGTCCAGCGCCGCCCAAACAGCACCAGCACCATCCCAACAATCAAGAGTGCGATGACCCGCGGCAGGTTTTTTTGAATATCGCCTGACCGCCACTCATAGTCCCAAGCCGTGCGCACTTCGTTGAGAATGAGGGTATTGGTCTGCTTGAGCGCCTGAAGCGCACTATTCCAATGCACCGGATTAAGCGGCGTGGGGCCGCGCTCCAAGAGCTGCGCCGTGCGCCGCCCCTGCACAATGGAATCGACCCCCGAAATAAGCTCCGAGGCTTCCGTTTCGGCCAATTGGGCGCGCAAGATCGGCTCGCGCGCTTCGGCCAGCGTTTTTTCAAGCCGCGCGCGCTCGGCGGCGACTTCAGGCGTATCGCCCCCTTCCGGTACCGGCCCCAAGGTCTCTAGCTTGGCGGTGGCCGTTTTGGTGGCAACGGAAAACCGGGTTTGGGCATCGCGAAAATCGCTGCGCCACTCCACAAGCTGTTGGCGCAGCGCATCCATCGCGACTTCCGAGGCGCGTCCTGCCTCGATGGCCTCTTCGGCCCGTTGCGAGACACGATCCCATTGCTCGAAATCAAGCGTGGCGTCGCTGTCTTGCGCCAAGACCCCTTGCGCCCCGACAAAGATCAGGAAGCAGAAACCGACGATAACGCGGCGTAGCATGTGCATTTCAGTCCTCAGCTTTCCTCGAACACAGGCGGCACGGCGGCGGCCCCCGCCTCAAGCCACGCAGGCACCGGAAGACTCTTTTCGCGCAAGAACTCCGGGTTGAACAATTTCGATTGATACCGTGTGCCATAATCGCAAAGCACCGTGACAATCGTATGCCCCGGCCCCATCTCCTTGGCCATACGGATCGCCCCGGCAACATTGATCCCCGACGATCCACCAAGGCAAAGCCCCTCCTCGCTCAAGAGGTCAAAGACCACCGGAAGCGCCTCCTCATCGGGCACCTGATAGCACATATCCGGCGTGAACCCCTCAAGGTTGGCCGTGATCCGCCCCTGCCCGATCCCTTCGGTGATCGAGCCGCCTTCAGAGGCAAAAGCGCCCGTGGTGTAATAGCTATAAAGCGCAGCCCCCATCGGGTCGGCGATGCCGATCTTGATCCCCTTGGGCTGAAGCGCCATGCCGACACCCGCCAAGGTGCCGCCCGACCCAACCGCACAGATAAACCCATCGACCTTGCCGCCGGTCTGATCCCAGATTTCCGGCCCGGTGGTCTCGATATGGGCCTGACGGTTGGCAACGTTATCAAACTGATTGGCCCAAATGGCCCCGTTTGGTTCTGTTTTCGCAAGTTTGGCCGCCAAGCGCCCCGAATACCTTACATAATTGTTCGGATTTTTATAGGGTGCGGCTGGCACCTCGACCAATTGCGCCCCGGCAAGCCGGAGCATATCTTTCTTTTCCTGACTTTGCGTCTCAGGGATCACAATCACCGTCTTGAACCCCATCGACGCCCCCACAAGCGCAAGGCCAATCCCGGTATTCCCGGCGGTGCCTTCGACAATGGTGCCCCCCGGCTTGAGGTCGCCGCGCGCAATGGCATCGCGGATAATGAACAACGCGGCCCGGTCCTTGACCGACTGACCGGGATTGAGAAATTCTGCCTTGCCAAGGATGGTGCATCCCGTGGCCTCACTGGCCTTGTTGAGACGAATGAGCGGGGTATTCCCGACGGCGGCGGCAAGATCGGCGGCAAACTGCATGGGCACGCTCCTTTATAAGTCTTTGGACGTGTGTAGGACGGGGGCGAATTGAACTCAAGCGACCTTGCGTAGCCGCTCACGATGTCGTGCAAGCCAAAGCGCCGCAAGAACAAGCGGCGTATTGACCGCCTGAAACCCATCCACAAGCGCCATCAGATCGTCAAACGAGAAAAGATATGAGCGAATATCCTCCTGTTCGCTCTCAACCCCGGCCACGCCGACCACATCGTCGGGCAGATCGGCAATTCCGACGTAGATATCGAAAAATTCCGTCGAACACCCCGGAGAGGCATAGCAATGCGCCACATCGTGCAGCGCCTCAAGCGTGATCCCCGCCTCTTCCTGTGCCTCGCGATGCGCTGCGGCTTGTGCGGTTTCGCCTGCGTCGATCCGCCCGGCAATGGGTTCAAGCTGCCAAGGGGTTTGATCCCCGCGCGCCAACGGGCCCATTCGAAACTGTTCAATAAGCAGAACCCGGTCGCGCACCGGATCATAGGGCAGCATGATAACCGCATCCGTTGCGACAAAAACCGCCCGCCGCACCTCCTCGCCCATCGCGCCGTCAAACCGGCGAAATCTGAGGTCATAGTCATCAAGGGCAAAGAAATCGACATAGGCGCGCCGGACCTCGCGCACCGCAACATCCTTGGCGTCATACCCGCTGGGGCTTGGGCCGCCGATCATCGCTTGGGCATTGACCTGCGCCGCTGCACGCGCCCGGATCATGGGGTATTTAGCGGCCACATCTTCGGCGCTCAGGACACCATAATACCCCATCACTTCCCGCGCTGCGCAAAGTGTCAAAGCGCCCCAATCCGCCACCCATTCCTCAAGGCTCCATACATGATCTTCGTGTGCTAACCCATTGAGCGGCATGAAAACCTCTGCCATCTCGGTGCCGTCCTGTGTGGTGACCCGGAGCCTGGCAACGCCGTAATTGTAGCCCCCTTCGTAATAGCGCAGCCGGGCAATATCCGCCGCGCTAAGCCCTTCGACGAAAACCCCCTGCGCTACGTCGGCCTTGCCGCCCTGAACCAGCATGGGAAACTTACCCTGATCCACGGCATAGGCTGTATAGCCCTCAAGAAATGCCGGGCGCAGAGCAATCTCGCCCGCCTCGCGGCCAAGCACGATAGACAACAGCGGCACATAGCGCAGTGTGCCGTAGAAAAACATGGATGTCATGAACACCTATCTCCAGTGTCGCCGCGCCAAACCTGTCAGAAGACCGCTCACAACCGCGCCCGCAAACAAGGCAATCATCGTGTCATAGCGCAATAGGAACGGCGCGAATTCAATCGCAAAATCAATGATCCCGCGCAAGGCTTCCATCACGTCCCGATACCGCCGGTCAAGCGAATTGGCGATCATCGTGTAGGTGCCAAACACAAAAAAACCAAGCGATAGCATGATGATAACGCCAGAAAATCCATGCGAAATCGTTGCCACAAGTCCCGGCTCGGGCCGCGTCCCGCCAAGAAACCGCCACCCGACAAAGCCCCCCACCAACGCGCTGACAGGGGTAAAATAGCCAAAGGCCATGCTCCGATCGGCAAGCACCGCCTGTTTTGAAAGCTCCGCCACGATCGCTGCAAGGATGGCAAGGCACAGCGCGCCAACAAGTTTCGGTCCGGTGGGCATCAGGCGGGCCTTCTTATGGTGATCTGCGTCACGTCACAGTTGCCGCTGTGAAAGGCAGCGGCGCAAGAGGTCAGGTAGAAATTCCACATGCGGCGGAAATTTTCGTCAAAGCCAATCGCCTGAATCTCGTCCCATCGTGCGTTGAACGTCTCATGCCACCGGCGCAGCGTCTGGCTATAGCTTTGCCCAAACTCGACCGACCGCACCCAGTCAAGCCCGGCCTTGCGCACCTCATCGCGCAGCGCACCGGGGCTGGGTAGCATTCCGCCTGGAAATATATATTTCTGAATGAAATCAACGCCCTTCCGATAGGTCTCAAAGCGCGCTTCCTCGATAGTGATGATCTGAAGCGTGGCATTGCGTCCGGGCTTGAGGCGGTCATGCACGGTCTTGAAATAGGTCGGCCAATATTGCTCTCCCACGGCCTCGAACATCTCGATACTGGCAATGCCGTCATATTGCCCAACCTCGTCGCGATAATCCTGAAGCCGAAACTCAACAAGATCAGAAAGCCCTGCCTTTTCAATACGCTGTTGGGCATACTTCATTTGTTCTTCGCTAATTGTAAGCCCCGTAACCCGCAGGCCTCGCGCTCGCGCCGCATATTCCGCGAACCCGCCCCAGCCACAGCCGATTTCAAGCACATGATCGCCCGCCTGCGCGCCCATCTGGTCAATCATCAAGGCGTATTTGGCCTCTTGCGCCGCTTCCATGCTCTCTTGACCGGTCTCGAACAGGGCCGAGGAATAGGTCATCGTCTCATCAAGCCAGAGCGCATAGAAATCATTGCCAAGATCATAATGATAGGAAATATTCTTCTTCGCCTGATCCTTGGTATTGCGGTTCATCCAATGGCGCATCCGCTCGTAGAGCCGGACAAAGAACATCCCCGGAAACCCATCGTAAAGCACCTCGTTATCCGCCTGAAGAAAATCGAGGAACGCCTGCAAATCCGGCGTGGACCATCCGCCCTCGATATAGGCGTCACAAAATCCAAGGTCGCCTTCGCGCACCAATCGCGCAAACGTATCGCTATCATGCACATGAAGTTCCGCCACCGGCCCCGCCTCGTCCCCTTCGGCGCGAAAGATACGGCCATCCGGCATGACAAAGTCGATCCGCCCGCGCTGGATCTGCGTCGCAAGCTCGAACACATTGGTGAAATATCGCGGCAGATCGCTCTGCCCATCCAGCGTCGTCAAGACCATAGCACCCTCCCTCTTGGCCCTTGAGAGAAGATGCTAGGTCAGAATGCTGCAATCGGGCAAGGGTTTTGCCTAAAGCACCGCGTCAAGCGCGCCCATCAACTGCGCGATCTCCGCCTCGGATGTGTAATGGACGAAACTAAGCCGCAGTACGCCCTTGGCGCGATCGACCTTCTGTGCCTCAAGCGCGCGCAATGCATAAAAATCGCCGCCCTCCGCCATAATCCCATGCTCGGCCAGCTTGGCCGCCAGTGCCTCTGCGGGCTGCGCACAGGCCAGCGCCACGGTCGGTGCCCGCGCCCCGGCATTCCCCGGTCCAAGCAAGCGCACCGAATTTTTCGCCGCCAGATACTCAAGCACCGGTTGCAAGAGCCGCTCTTCATGCCCCCGCATAAGATCATGCACCGCCGCCGCGCGTCCCGCCGGGGTCTCGGCCGTCACCCCGTGATGATCGGCCAACATATCCACATAATCCGCCATCCCCGCACAGGCCGCGACCTGCGCATGATCCGGTCCCGCCGGGGTAAAGCGTTTATAAAGCGTGTCGGCATTGAAATAATGCCCCTGATTGGGAAGCATCCGGCCAAGGCTGTTGCGGATGACCATCAATCCTTGATGCGGTCCATAGGTCTTGTAGCTTGAGAAAAGGTAAATATCCGCCCCCAACGCGCCAACATCCGGGAACCCGTGTGGCGCATAAGACACCCCATCGACACAGGTAAACGCCCCCGCCGCATGGGCCAGCGCGGTAATCTCCATCACCGGGTTGATCTCGCCGATGACATTGGAACAATGCGGAAAACACACAAGCCGCACCCGCTCGTCAAGCAATGCGCCTAACGCCTCGGGATCAAGATGCCCGGTCTCAGAATCGATCTGCCATTCGCGGACCTCGATCCCTTCTTCGGCAAGCCGCCGCCACGGCCCGGTATTGGCCTCGTGGTCTTGATTGGTGACAATGATCGCATCGCCCGGTTTCATCCATTGGCGAAACGCCTGCGCAAGCACATAGATGTTCTGCGTCGTGGATGGCCCAAAGGACAACTCCTCTGTTTCAACCCCGAGGATCGCCGCCATCCGCGCCCGCGCCTCGTCCATCTCGGCCCCGCCAAGACGCGACGCCTCATAAGGCGCATAGGGCTGCACTTTGCGCTCTCGGTAAAACCGCGTCAGCCGGTCAATCACCGGCGCACAAGTGTATGATCCGCCAGCGTTTTCAAAAAAGGCCTGCCCGGCGAGGGACGGTTCTTGCAAGGCGGGGAATTGCCCGCGCACAAAATCCAGATCAAGCAAAACTACCCTCCGTCATCGGCTTTTCCGCAGCCTGTCCCAATCGCAAGAGCAACGCAAGTGTGACGGTTTCACAACATGGAATTATGCAGCAAGTCCGCGCGCTGGAAACCACAATCATTCCCGTCTCTGCAAGTCGGGATCAAAATTCCGATTGGTGGTCAGCGCAGCCCGTTCAAAACACCAAACTTCCGTGCTGTTGTGACAAACGCAGGCGAAATGAACTAAAGCGTTTTCGCTATAGTCTAGCCGAGACAAAGGGGCCATCTGCCCCCATACGAAAAAAGGGGCGGCCCACCGGACCACCCCTCGCAAGGAAATCTCATCGAATAGCTTTAGAAGCTCATCGACGCATCCGCATCGAGCACGGCTTTCGCCATCTCGCCCGGCTTGGCAACGCCCACGCCGTCCAGCAGAGCGTCCTGTCCAACGCCTTTGCCCGGAAGGTAAATCGCACAGACCTCAACCTTGGCGCCGGGCTGTTTCATGATCATCTGCATAAGGCCTTGTGGGCTCATATCCTTGGGCGGCTGGCCTGCGGTGGCGCTGGCTGGCGCGTCCTTAAGCGCAAGATCGGCGGCCGGACCACACAGAAGGATATGCGCCGCAGCGCCTTGCTGGGCCGCCTGCATTGTAAGCACCATCGACATAAGCTGTGTCTGCGGCTCTGGCGCGGTCAGAATGGTGACGAGGTCTTTTTGATCGTCTGCCGAGGCTGCGCCTGCTGCGGTCATGGCCGAAAGGGCCAACGCGGAAAGGAGTTTCTTCATATCCAGGTCCTGTTTCTGTCTGAAGTTGCGTCAATTTGGGGATGATACGTAAGGCGCATCCGGTTGGCTGTCAGGATTGCGGAGGAAACATGCTTTCCAGATACACCTTACAAAGACGAAACTGCCCGCCACACCGGGCGGGCAACATGATCTAGATCAAATAGATGCCGTTTTTCGAATATAATTCGAAGAAAATCTCTACCCCAACTCGGCCAATGCCGCGCGCAGCTTGTCCGCTTGCGTTTTCAAGACATCAAAATCCGCCATCTGCCCCGGTGGGCGCAGCTTGACGCCCTCGTGGCGCGGCAAGACGTGGTAATGCAGGTGGAAAACCTCCTGTCCGCCCGGTGCCTCGTTGAATTGCTGCACCGTAACCCCTTCTGCGCCAAATGCGGCCATGACCGCATGCCCCATCTTGCGCACCGTGCGCAGGCAGGCGGCAAGCTGGGCGTCGCTGGCATCAAGCATATTGCGGCACGGGGTCTTGGGAATCACCAGGCAATGCCCATCCGCGCGCGGCATGATATCCATGAAGACGAATGTGTCGGCATCCTCGAAAACTTTCTCGCACGGGATTTCCCCGCGCAGGATCTTGGCAAAAATATTGTCGCTGTCATAGTTCATGGCGGCACCCTTCCGTCGCATACCCGGCAATAGGCCGAGGCAACGCTACCCCGGCCCATACTCTATTCATAGCTTACGTCCCGACGTCAAGCCGTCGGACAAGGCGTTGCTCGCTCACCGCCCCATCGTATAGAATTCGGTATTGGGCCGCAGGGAGGCAAAATTCGCTATGCGATTGGAAAGCCCAAAGAGCGCCGTCACCCCCGCGATATCCCAGATATCCTCGTCGCTGAACCCATGCCCGCGCAGCCCCTCATAATCCGCTTCCGAGATCGTATCAGCCGCGTTCGAAACCTTCATGGCGAAATCCAGCATCGCCTTCTGGCGCGGTGTGATATCGGCCTTGCGATAGTTCGTAGCCACCTGATCGGCGACAAGGGCATCCTTGGCGCGAATACGCAGGATCGCCCCATGCGAGACCACACAATACTGACAATTGTTGTCGCTCGACGTCGCCACGACAATCATCTCGCGGTCGGCCTTGGTCAGACCACTGTCCTTTTCCATCAAGGCATCGTGATAAGCGACGAACGCGCGCAGCTCATCCGGTCGATGCGCCAGCGCCAGAAAAACATTGGGAATAAACCCCACCTTCTCCTGCATCCCTAGCATCATCTCGCGCAGGTCTTCCGGCATATCCTCAAGTGCAGGCACGGGATAGCGGCTAATCGGTTTATCGGTCATTGAAGTCTGTCCTTGTCATCGTAAGAGTGAGTGGCAAAAAGGGGCCAAAGCCTCAAAACGCTGTCCCGAGGCCTTGGCGGTGGGCATCACGCTCAGGCGTTGACATCCACAACGACACGGCCCTTGACCTGGCCCTTGAGGATATCCTTGCCAAGCTGCGGCAGGTCGGCAAGCGTCGCCGGCTGGATCATCGCCTCAAGCTTGTCCATCGGCAGGTCGCTGGCAATCCGCTGCCAGGCACGCACCCGGTTTTCATAGGGCTGCATGACCGAATCGATTCCCAACAGGTTGACCCCGCGCAGGATAAACGGCGTAATCAACGCGCCCTCGATCGCCGCCCCGCCCGCAAGGCCAATCGCCGCGACCGAACTGCCGTATTTCATCTGCTTGAGCACCCGGCCAAGCATCACACCCCCGACCGCATCAACACAGCCCGCCCATTGCTCGCTCTCAAGTGGCTTGCGTGTGACCTCTTCAAACGCCTCGCGGCCAACGATCTGCGTCGCACCAAGGTCGCGCAGATAGGCTTCCTGCTCGGGCCGCCCGGTGACCGCCGCCACCTCATAACCCAGATTGGCAAGGATCGCCGTGGCAACCGACCCCACACCGCCCGCCGCGCCCGTGACAAGCACCGGCCCGTGATCCTTCTGCAACCCCTGATCCTCAAGCGCCATCACCGCAAGCATCGCCGTCAACCCGGCGGTGCCCACGGCCATCGCCGCGCGCGCATCAAGCCCTTCGGGCAGCGGCACAAGCCAATCCGCCAGAACCCGCGCCTTCTGGGCATAGCCGCCCCAATGCGCCTCTCCGACGCGCCAGCCGGTCAACACAACCTTGTCACCCGGCTTATAGCGGTCGTCCTCCGACGCCTCGACCGTGCCCGCGAAATCAATCCCCGGCACATGCGGATATTTGCGCACAAGACCGCCCCCCGGCCCGACACAAAGCCCATCCTTATAATTCACCGTGGAATACTCCACCGCGACCAAAACCTCGCCATGCGGAAGATCCTCGACAGAGATTTCCTCGACCGCTGCGGATGTCTTGCCGCTCTCTTCGTCCTTGTTCACCACAAGCGCCTTGAACATGTCTTTCTCCTCTTGCGACGCGGGCCTCTGCCCCGTCTTTTTCGCTATCGTCTTCTCTGTCAAAATACTCCCACCGGAGGCGTCCTGCCCCCGCAGCATTCCCTTGCGCTCACCCCTTCAGAGCCAGCTTGCCTCATCCGGCATAAAGACCAAATCACTATCCCCGACCCGATCACAGCCCGCCGCAGTGAGCATCGCATGCACCTGACCGCGATGATGGGTCTGGTGGTTGAAGAAATGCACCACGCATTGCGCCATCGGCTTTGAGACCTCGCGCCCCTGCGCCCCCGAATACCACCTCAGATCTCCGGTCAGGTCCAACGCCCGCACCTTGTCGGCCCAAAGCCGGATACGCCCATCGGTGCGAAACCGCTCCGCGCTCCATGTCGCCAGCGTCGGGCACAGATTGACGCTCTCACCAATTTCGCCATCGGGCTTGGCCCCGCCATCAAACCGCGCCATCCATAACAGATCGCCCCAGAGCAAATGATTGAGCGTGCCAAGGATCGAGCCGAAAAACGCCCCCCGATCTTCCCGCAACGCCGCATCGTCAAGCGTTTCGGCCGCTGTTGTGATCTGGGTATTCTGCCACGCGTTATAGCGCGCCATCATCTGACAATAGGCACGATCAATCATGCAATTCCCCTTTCGCTTTTCTGACCTAGTCCGCCCTCTCGCCGCCCCGCCGACCCGGGCATCAATTGTCATACATTTGCACCAATGCTTGCCACAAACCCAATTGTCTGACAAATGATTTTTATGAAAACCGACCTTGAACAAAACCGCGACCTCTCGGCCCAGATCGCCAAAGCGATCCGCGATGCGATCATCACGGGCGAGATGAACACAGATGACCGCCTGCCCTCCGAGGCCGAACTGGCGGACCAATTCAACGTCTCGCGCTCGACGGTGCGCGAGGCGCTGAAACGGCTTGCGGCGCAAAACCTGATCCGAACCCGGCGCGGCGCGACCGGCGGGGCGTTTGTGCACCGCCTGTCCTATGCCGAGGCCTACGCCGATCATATCACAACCTCGACGCTGCTCCTGTCGATGAATGCTGTCGACTTTGAAACCGCCTGCGAGGCGCGGTTCGCCCTTGAGCGCGCCTGCGCTCCGCTCTCGGCCACCCGGCGCAGCCCCGATCACCTCGCCACCATGCGCGCCGAGGTGCACCGTCAATCGCAGCCGGGCCTCTCGGACGAAGGGTTTTGCGATAGCGATGTCGCCTTTCACCGCGCGCTGGTCGATGGCGCGGCCAATCCGGTGCTGTCGTATCAACTCGCTGGCGCGGTCGAAGCCATGCAGCCGCTGATGAACATGATTACCTTCACGGCCCGCTCCCGTGAGGCCATCATCGCCTTTCATACCCGCATCACCGACGCGCTTGAGGCCCATGACGCCGATGGGGTCGATACCGCCCTGAGCGAGCTGGCCCGCTACACGCTCGGCTTGGGTCAAAAAGCAATGGCCGCCCGCGCGGCCCATCGCCGCTAAAACGCTTTGATTCGCCGTCCATACCGGCGTGACACCCGCGTCATAGACCGTTAACGCCTTTACGCACCGCCCGATGCTTTTACCACACCCTGCATCGCCGGGCGCGAAAACCACACCGACGCAATACCGACGTTATACCGACGTGTTACAGAACCCCGTTTTTGCGTCCTCTCCCCTGTTAATCTCTGCGGTGCGAATCCCTTGAAACCCGGCGCAGGCTTGCCTATCTATACTGTGTTCCTTCGGGAACTATGGACATAAACGCGCTCGTAATA
>JAPHRE010000076.1 GCA_026195905.1 Pseudopelagicola sp.
ATGCGATATGCGGATTCATCCGGGTTCACTACTTCAGGTGGCGTGGGCGTGTGCAAGCACAGTGATGGGCGTATTATTGACGTAGTTTGGTAACCCCCGTAGGGCGGGCTTCAGCCCGCCAACGCCGCCGGGCTAAAGCCCGGCCTACCACTCTCCAACACGCCAAGCGCCCTGCGCCGTAGGGTGGGTTTTCAACCCACCACCCCCTACTGCGCCAAACCCAACGCTTCCAAATACGCAACGCTCTCTTCCACGCGGTCAAAATCATTGATCTCGACGATCAAATGCGGCGCGGCGTGGCATGTTTTGAGCGCCTCAAAAACCCCGTGCCACGGAATATTCCCCGCCCCGATATGCCAATGCCGATCCGCGTATCCGTCCGTGTCCTGCAAATGCACATGGCCGAGCATCTCGCCCGCATGGGAAATGAACCGATCCGCCGCTGGCGCGCCGCAAATCGTATGCGCCCAATGTGCATGCCCCGTATCCACCGAGAGCCGCAGCGCCGCGCTATCGGCGGCCCGGATCACCGCCATCCGGTCGCCGGGGTCCGTATCCTTGATGTTCTCCATCACCATCACGACCCCCAAATCCTCGGCCCGCGCAATCGCCGGACCAAGCGTCTCAAGGATCGCGTTGACCCGCTTGTCGCGCCCCTTCGGCCCATTATCGAGATTGTCGCGATCCCACGGATCATAGGGCGAATGAATGACCATCTGCCCCGCGCCCAGCTTTTCGCACACGTCAAGCGCCTGCTCCATCCGCGCCTGCACGATGGCGCGCACCTCGCGGTCGCCGCTGTGCAATTCAAATCCCGAAAACGGCCCGTGAATACCCAACCGCCCGTCCCAACCGTCAAGCGCCGTCTTGGCCATGTCGATAAACGGGTCGGGATTGCGCAGAATATCGGCCATACAGAATTCCGGCAGCTCCACATCGCGGTCCTTCTCAAAAAGCCAATCGCGATGCTTTGGCAAATCAAGAACCGTCAACTGTGCGCCGATCACAGGCAGGTCGCTCATGTCATCCTCCGGAAACCTTTGTGAACACGGTTTAGCCCAAGACTGGCACCGAGAGAATACCGACGCAATACCGACGCGATACCGACGTTGGGTTTTGGCGGCTTTCGGCAAAAGAAAACCCACCGCACGCAGCCCTGCGCCCGGTGGGTCTATGGCCGCGAAAAACGGTTTATTCGCTGACCGTCAGGCCCAGCATCCGCCAGCCCGTCATGCCCGCGCGATAGTAATAAATCTTCTCCGCCGGGTATCCCGCCTCGATCATCCGCCGCGCCGCAGTCGGCGATTGTCCGCACCACGGCCCGTTGCAATAAAGCGCGACTTTCTTGGCATTATCACAGATAAACCCGTCGAAATCGACCTCACAGCCCAACTCGTCAAGCCGGTCTGCCGCCTGCGTATAAGGGATATTGATCGCGCCGGGGATGGCACCGCCCTCAAAGTTGGACGTAACCCGCCCATCGACCACAATCACCTCCGGGTCTTGCAGGAACTCAAGCATTTCCAACTCGCCAATCGGCGTCACACCCGGCGCAGGCACCATCGGTTGAATGCAAAAACTCGGACAAGGCCGCGACGTCTTGGCCCAGTCCCCCTCAATCCGATTCTCCGTGTCCTGAATACGTGAAATCGTCACCGGCCCGTCCGCCGTTTCGATCTCAACCGACGCCACGCCCGACCGGATATTGACCTCATCCGCCAGCACCGGCCCCGCGAAAATGGCCACCAATGCGGCGGCTATGTTGCTGATTTTCATCGTCTCTCCTCCCAAATACCGGAAGCCGCCCAACCGGGCGGCCCCTTTTCCAAACGTAACAATTACAAGCCCTTAGCGGACCACATGCACCGCGCATTTGGCGTGGCGCACAATCTGCGTCGCCGTGCTCCCAAGCAGCAAATCCTGCATACCGGGACGATGCGATGCAACCACGATCAGATTCGGCGTATGCTCTGCAGCCCAGTCGAGAATTGTCCGTCCCGAATGCCCATCGACCACCACACAATCAGCCGCACCAACATCCCGCGCCATCGCCTCAAGCGACTCGATGACCGCTTTCTTGGCTTCGTCGTGGAACCCATCGGGAATATAGTTCATCGCATAGGACGGCACCTGCTCCATCACGTGCAGTAGCGTGACCTTGCCCCCTTCGGAACGCAGCTTGGACGCGACCTCAAGGGCCGTTTCCGGGTGGCGGTCCCCGTCAAACGAGACGGGTACGAGGATATGGTCATACATGTTGGCTCTCCTGTGTCTTTCCAACAGTTTAAGCCGCATAAACCTGCGGCACCTTGATACAGGTCACGCTTTTCTGACGCTCCGGTCAAGCCCGATAAATCAATCGAACGTGGCCACCACGTCATACATCACCGGCTCAAAGCTACGGCAAAGCAGATTGATCTTGCGGTTGCGCTCGCGCATCTCGTCGCTGCGCAGCATGGCCTGAAAATCCTCGCGTCGCTCCCATTGAGAGTAGTTCGCGATCCGGGTCTGCGCATCATTGACATGAAGCCCCGCAGCGATGAATCCGGGCTGCTTGGAGATGAAGGCGTCGTAAGCGACCGTCAACGCATCCAACAAATCCTGGCAGGTGCCGGGCGTCATCTCAAAAGTGGTAATGACCGTCTGATACGTGGCGTCTTTGCATATCTTGGGCATGAGGCTCTCCTTGTGGCTGTCTGACCGGGCGTCCGGCTCAGATGGCAAAACTGCGCGTTAACTGAAAGTAAACCATCCCGGATCATGTCTTGCAAAGAGGTTAATATGATCCGACTGCTTTTCCTTCTCCTGTGCCTTGCGCCTCCGGCCCTTGCCGGGCCTTGGTTGCGCGCCGAAGGAACCGGGTTTAGCGCCGCCTCGACCGACCTCGCGCCACCCTCTGAGCCTGCCCTCCCGCCCGACGTTGCCGCTCAATACCCTGTCGATCTCTATAATTCCATCTATGTCGAATATGGCCTCACGCCGCGCCTGACCGTTGGGATTGACGGGGGGAGCGATATCAATGGCAACGGGGTTGGCCTTGCGTTCCTGCGCATCCCGCTATTCGAAAAACCAAAAGGGCGCGCGGCCGCCGAATTTGCCGTGGGCGCCCGCTGGAGCGGGGCAGAAATCACCCCGATCATACGCCCCGGCCTGTCATGGGGGCGCGGCCTGACATTGCTTGGCCGTGATGGCTGGACAAGTGTCGACGCTTCGCTGGCCATTCCGGGCAATGGCGACAAGGTGCTTGCGAAACTGGACGCGATGCTTGGCCTGAATGCGGGCGATCGGATGAAACTCATGCTCGGCTTGACGCTAGAGCGCCCCGCCCCAACACTCTCCCCCTCCATTGCCTTGAAGATCAGCACGACCCTTCACCTGACCCTCGGCCTCAAACTGCGTGGCAACGCAGACCGGTCGCATGGCCTGACTCTCGGGATATGGCAGACGTTTTGACCCCGGACGGTTCGATTTGATCTCCGCCCCCGGCTCAGGCATACTCTGGCGAAACGCACCGTGAAAACACGGGCAACGCTCTATTGAGGTCGAGTTATGAAACACCTTTTGATTGCCCTGATGCTGGCCGCTGTGACCCTCCCGGCGACGCCGAATATCGTCGAAGCCGGCACCTTGAGACGCGCCTGCCTGAAGTCTGACCGACAAGCCGCCAGTCGCCGCATGTGTCGCTGCATGCAACAAGTGGCCGACCGCAAATTGCGGCGCAGCGATCAAAAACTTGCCGCAAGTTTTTTCAAAGACCCCCACAAAGCGCAGGAAATCCGCCAATCTGATAGTCTGGGGCATGAACGGTTCTGGAAACGCTATAAGGAATTCAGCGTCACATTCGCGGCGACCTGTGGCCATCTGAACTAACAGAGTCATCCACGGGTATTCACTTACCTGAAATATATCGGCTCAAACCTTGACCCGAAACGCCTGTGAATTCACTAATCTGAAAACGATCAGAGGTGACCACATGCTTTCAAAAGGCGTGACCCTACGCGGCCTCGAAGTCTTTGAGGCGCTCGCCCAAAGCGGATCGGTGGCACAAGCGGCCGACGAGACGGGCCTGTCACAACCTGCCGTGAGCCAGCAAATTCGCAACCTCGAAACCGCGCTCGGCACCGCACTTGTGGACCACGGCAAACGACCGATGCGCCTGACCGCCGCCGGGCGCGGCTTTCTTGTGCGCACCAATCGGCTACTCTCGGAACTGCGGCTTGCGCAATCAGAACTGACAGTGATGGACCTGTCCCACCTCACCTCTCTATCGCTTGGCATTATCGACGATTTCGACAACGACCTGACACCCCGCCTTGCCACCGTGTTGGCCGAGAGCTTGACCAACTGCCGCTTTCGCCTCATCACCGCACCAAGCCACGAGATCAACACCGCCATGAAGGACCGCAGCCTGCACCTCGGGGTTGCGGCAAGCACGGGCGAAATGTTGCCGGGGGTGACGGAATATCCGCTCGTCCATGATCCGTTCATCATCGTTGCGCCGCGCGGAACCGTCTCGGGCGCCATGCCCTCCCTCGACGATCTCTCCGCCATGCCCTTCCTGCGCTACGAACGGACCCAGCTTATAAGCCGTATGATCGACGCCCATTTTGCCCGCCTCACTCTCAACATCCCAGAGCGGTTCGAAATCGGAAGTCACCTCGCCCTGATGGCTATGATCGCACAAGGGATCGGCTGGTCCGTGACGACGCCGCTTGGCTACATGCGCGCCGTGCGGTTTCATGACAAGGTCGAGGCCTACCCGCTGCCCTTTGCACCGTTCAGGCGCACCATATCCCTGTTTGCAAGCACAGATTGGGCCGACCGCGTGCCGCGCGACGTCCATGAGACATTGCGCCGCCTGCTTCAGGAACAGATCATCACCCCAAGCCTGATAAAACTTCCCTGGCTCGCCGGGGATTTGCGCCTGACCGAGACCTGAACGGCCTCAGACCGCCGCCTTCAACCCTCTCGCGCAGGCTTCGATAAGATCAAGCGCCCCGTTGAAATCGCGTGTGTAATATGGGTCGGGCACCTCGCTCATGCCCCTTTCCGGCGCATACTCGGTAAAAAGCCGCACCGGAGTCGCGTTCCCCGCCGGGCGCAGCCGTTCGATATTGGCGATATTGCTCGCATCCATCCCGATGATGAGGTCAAAGCGGGCGAAATCCTCTGCGCTGAACGGACGGGCGCGCAGGTCTGATAGGTCATAGCCCCGTGCCTTGGCCGCTGCCTGCATCGCGCCATAGGGCGGCGCACCCACATGCCAATCGCTCGTGCCTGCGCTATCGGTCACAACGTCTTGGGCCATAGCGCGAAACACGCCCTCAGCGGTCGGAGATCGACAAATATTGCCAAGACACACGAATATAACCTTCACGATACCCCGCCCCGCGCACGCACCGACGCCTCAAGCCCAGCAAGCAACATCTCGGTGTCGTCCTCTCGGCTGACCGGCACCCCCTGCACCGCAAGCGCGCCCTGAAGCGCCTCGGCAGCGCGCCCGTCCCCGATAAGCACCACCTGCTGGCCAAGCCAATAGACCCGCGCCGCCGCAAGCTCCGCGCCAAGAAGGGCACCCCAGAGCGTTCCCGCATCCCCGGCGCGCGCGATATACGCCGCAAGCCGTTCCGGGCGCGCCATCGCATCCTCAAGCGCCCGGCGCATCGCCGCCTCATCCCAGGTCTCATCCACCTGCATCGCCGCAGCAAGCTGCCCGGTCACAAAGCGTTGAAAGCTGATGACCTCGCCCGCGCTGACATGCGCCCAGACCGTCGCTTCCCCCGCGACACAGAGGACGCCGTCCCAGTTTGGATTGGCATCGACAAAGCCCGCAATCCGGGCTTCGGCCCCATCGCTGACCTGCCCATCCCAAGCCAGAGGCGGGAAAAGCCAACCGCCCCCCGCGCCCGGCTCAAGCTCGGGCACCGCCTTACAGGGCAAGGTCCGGGGCGTGCCGCCGCCGCGCACCATGACAATCGGCCCCCCGGCCCCATCCGTGGGCTGGCGCGCGGGCATCTCCCACATCCGCACCATGCGCCCGCTCTTTTCCGCCGCGATCCAATTCGCCATTCCCCGTGCCTCCGTATTTGCCCCCGGTATCCCCGAAGGCAATGCCCAAGGTCAAGGTCAACTCCCCCTTGCCGCGCAACGCACCCCGCGCCATCCTGTCCCGAAACCAAAAGGGACCCAAAATGAACACCGATAAGATCGTTATCCTAACTGGCGCCGGAATTTCCGCCGAAAGCGGCCTTGGGACATTCCGCGACGAAGGCGGCCTATGGTCACAACACCGGATCGAAGATGTCGCCACGCCCGAAGGCTTTGAACGCGACCCCGATCTTGTCCACGACTTTTACAACGCCCGCCGCGCCCACGCCGCCAAGGCAGCGCCCAACGCCGCCCATGCCGCCCTCGCCCGCCTTGAGGCCGAACATCCCGGCGAGGTTCTCATCGTCACGCAAAATGTTGATGCCCTACATGAAAAGGCCGGCTCAAAGAACGTGCTCCACATGCACGGCACCTTGGCGGGGGCGCTCTGCGGCGCTTGCGATCATCGCTGGACCGCGCCGCCCGAAATGCACAAGGCCAATCCCTGTCCCGCCTGCGGCACCCCCGCAACGCGCCCTGACGTGGTCTGGTTCGGCGAAATGCCCTATTTCATGGAGGACATCTGGACCCACCTCGCCGAGGCCGACACCTTCGTTGCCATAGGAACCTCCGGTGAGGTCTACCCCGCCGCCGCCTTTGTGCAAGAGGCCGCGATGGGCGGCGCGCATACGATTGAGCTTAACCTCGCCCCCTCGTCACGCGTGTCCGATTTTGCCGAAACCTCCTTTGGCACCGCAACCCGCATCGTCCCCGACTGGGTCGCACGGGAACTCGCCCGCTAAACCTACCGCACATGCGCCTCGATATCGGTAAGCTTGTGCAGGATACGATTGTGCACCGGCTTGACCACCGTCCCAAGCCGCAACGCCGCACCGCGCAAAAGCCGCGCTGGCGGGCGGTCATCGGTGAACAACCGCACAAGCGTATTGGTCCCATGATATAGCGGCAGAACCGTCCGCCGATGCGCTCGTTCGTAGCCCGTCAACGCGCGGATATCGCCCGCATCCCCGCCGCGCTCCAATGCTGCTCTGATCTCTGTCGCCAAAAGGGACGCCCCCGAAAGACCAAGGTTATAGCCATGCGCCGTCACCGGATGCATCCCAACCGCCGCATCCCCCACAAGCGCGAAACGATGCCCCACGAACCGCCGCGCAAGCACCGCGACAAGCGGATAGGGATGGCGCGGGCTTGAAAGCCGCATCGCCCCAAGCCGCCCTTCGAACCGCGCCGCCACATCGGCGGCAAAGGCGTCGTCGCTCATCGCCATGACCTGTTCGGCCCGATCCGCAGGAAGCGTCACAACGACCGACGAGACATGCCCCGCCATCGGCAAAATCGCCAGCGTCTGATCATAGTGAAAACATTCATAGGCCGTATCGCCATGCGGCAGGTCGTGCGCCATCTCGCACACGATGACCACCCGACCGAAATCAAGCGAATCCGCCGCCAGCCCCATCTTGCGCCGCACCCCAGAGAACCGGCTGTCCGCGGCAATCAATAGCTTGCCATGCAAGCGCCGCCCATCGGCAAGCCCGACGGTGGCCCCGCCCGCATCCGTCGCCACACTGGCAACCTCCGCCGCGCAAAAGAGGGTCACGCCCGGATCATCCCGAATGACCTCATAGGCCGTGCGGCGGATCTCGTGGTTTGGCACGATCCGGCCAAGATACGCGGCCCCCGCCTTCTGCGACTCAAAATTAAGCGCAAAAGGCGAAGCCCCATTCAAAACCTTGGCATCGCGGATCATCCCCAAGCGGGTCGCGTCAAGGCGATCCCACATGTCAAACTCGCGCATCAACGCCTCAGAGCTATGGGTCAGTGCGATGTCGCGCCCATCTTCCGGCGGATTGGCCAGAACGCTTTCAGCGAGCCTCTCGACGATCGCGACCCGTTGGCCGCTGCCCTGCATCGCCCGCGCAAAGCCAAGCCCTGCCGGACCGGCCCCCACGACAATGATATCGAATTGATTAGTGTCCGCCATGACGCCCCCTCATTGATCGTCGCAGCATAGGCGGCGACAGGGCGTCCGTTGTTGACTTGCATCAACTGTCTTCAACCGTCTGGAAACGGTGCGGGCAAGGCCTCTGCTCAAGGCCTTGCCCTCGGGCCTATCAGTTGCCCATTTTCATCTTACCGCCGCCATGATTCATGTGCTTCATGCCGTGCATCGGCTTGCGCTCAAGGTCGACCGGAATTTCAACCGCAACCTCGCCCGCCTTTTCAAAGACCAGCGTGACATTGATCGTATCGCCATGTGTAAGCACCTCGTTGAGGCCCATGAACATCACGTGATCGCCGCCACGCGCCAGCATGTGCTTGCCACCTGCCGGGATCGCAAACCCTTCCGGGACATGCAGCATCTGCATCACGCCCTGTTCGTTTTCCTTGTGCGTGTGCAGCTCGACAAGTTTGGACACGTCCGAGCGTGCGTCGATCAATTGATCCGCCTCGTCGCCGGTGTTCTCGATGACCATAAAGGCCGCGCCGGATTTCGACATTTTCGACGCCACGCGCGCATAGGGGTCTTTGACCGTGATGATGCTCTCGGCAAAAGCAGGAGCGGCAAAGGCGATAGCAACCACGGTGGCCGTGGCGATAGTTTTGAAGGACATCTCGTCTCTCCTCAGATTGTCTTTTGGAATTGGTATGGCTCGCTGGATATGGCCCTAAAGGACCAATTCCCTCGGCGGCCCACGCGCCACAGTGCTCACAGGCCGAAACACGTGCAACACGCGCTCTTGCGGCACGACAATCTTTTCCCCGCGCCCCTCAACCCGGCGCACGATCACGTCCGGCACGGCCACGGCATTCAAAAGCGACAGGCTGAAATCGGGACAGATATGCGCCGGGCCGGTTGGATTGCCGTCGCCATCCACAGGCATCATCACCGGACCAGATCCGGTGCAAAGCTCCATCTGATCCGCCGGTAGCGGCATACCACGCGCAATCGCCATGCTGTGCCCCGTCAGGACAAGCACGGCCACAAGCAGTATCGCTAAGGGCTGGCGCAATCGGATCATGGCCGGACTATAGACTTGCTCGCGCAGGAATGTGAAGCGGCCAAAACGGAAAAACCCCGCCCAAAATATTTGAGCGGAGCCTCCAAATCTTCTCGCGTCAAAAGCGCTATCAGGCGTTTGCGGCCTGTGCCTTGGCGATCTCTTTCTTCACTTTCAGCGCTGACGCCGAAAGCTCAGTGTCCTTCGCTTTTGCCAGGAACTTGTCGAGGCCACCGCGGTGATCCACCGAACGAAGAGCGGACGCCGAGATGCGCAGCTTGATGCCACGTCCAAGGGTCTCCGACTGCAAGGTCACATCGTTCAGGTTCGGCAGGAAACGACGCTTGGTTCTGTTGTTGGCGTGGCTGACATTGTTGCCAGTCATCGGGCCTTTTCCGGTCAGTTCGCAACG
>JAPHRE010000006.1 GCA_026195905.1 Pseudopelagicola sp.
ACGTCGGTATTGCGTCGGTGCGGTTTTTGCCGCTTTGGCGGGGGGCAGGTTTAACCGGGTGGAAAGGTTTCGGCCCAAGTGCGGGCCAAAGGGTTAACGCCATATTGGCAGACACGGTTGGCAAAAAGGTTGGCAGACAGGTTGGCAGACAGGGGGAGACAGGCCATGACACAGATTGCGGCAATCATCGGCGGAGGCGTCATTGGCGGCGGCTGGGCGGCGCGGTTTCTGCTGAATGGGTGGGACGTGCAGGTGCATGACCCGGACCCGGAGGCCGCGCGCAAGATTGGCGAGGTGTTGGACAATGCGCGCCGGTCGATGCCGGGGCTTTCGGATACGGCGATGCCGAAAGAGGGCCGCCTGAGTTTTCACGACACGTTGGCGCAGGCGGTTGAGGGCGCGGCGTGGATTCAGGAAAGCGTGCCGGAGCGGCTCGACCTTAAGCAGAGCGTGTATGAGGCGGTTCAGGCGGCGTGCGACGCGGGCGCGGTGATCGGGTCGTCCACCAGCGGCTTTAAGCCGAGCGCCTTGCAGAGCGGTGCGGCGCGGCCCGAGCAGATCGTGGTGACGCACCCGTTCAACCCGGTCTATCTATTGCCGCTGGTCGAGCTTGTGCCGAGCGCGGCGAACCCGCCCGAGATCATTGAGACGGCCAAAGCCATTCTTGAGGCAGTGGGGATGTTCCCGCTGCATGTGCGCAAGGAAATTGATGCGCATATTGCAGATCGCCTGCTTGAGGCGGTCTGGCGGGAGGCGCTTTGGTTGGTCAAGGACGGTGTTGCGACGACGCAGGAGATCGACGAGGCCATCCGCATGGGCTTTGGCATCCGCTGGGCGCAGATGGGGCTTTTTGATACCTACCGGATTGCCGGGGGCGAGGCGGGGATGCGGCATTTCATGGCGCAGTTTGGTCCGGCGCTCAAATGGCCCTGGACCAAACTGATGGATGTGCCGGAGTTCTCGGATGATCTTGTCGATTTGATCGCGGGGCAATCGGATGCGCAATCGGGGCATCTTGAGATCCGCGCGATGGAGCGGATTCGCGATGACAATCTTGTGGCGATGATGCGCGCGCTCAAGGCGCAGGATTGGGCCGCAGGAGCAGTTTTGAATGCGCAGGACAAGCGATTGTCGCAGGCGGCGGGGATGGTGCGGCGCGCGGCGGATATTGCCGACCCAAGCCAGCCTATCGTGACGCAGGCGCGCGCGGTGCCTGTCGATTGGCTCGACTATAACGGGCATATGACCGAGAGCCGGTATCTACATGCGTTTGCCGATGCGTCGGATCGGCTTATGGAGATTGTCGGCTGCGATCAGGAGTATATCGCCTCGGGCGGGTCGTTCTTTACCGCAGAAACCCATATCCGCCATATCAACGAGGTCAAACTTGGCGAGCGGATCGAGGTGCGCACGCGGGTGCTTATGGCAGAGGGCAAGAAGATGCATCTTTGGCATGAGATGACGGCCGGGGCGCGGCTCTTGGCGACGGCGGAGCATATCCTTATTCACGTCAGCCTTGAGACACGCCGCCCCGCGCCGTTTAGCCCCGAGATCGCGGCCAATCTTGCGCGGATTGTCGAGGCGCAGGCGGGATTGCCCGCGCCGGAGGGCAAGGGGCGGTTCGTCGGCGCGCCGCGCTAGGGTCAGGTCAGGGTATCGCGCAAGGCCTGGGCGTGGTCGGGGAGTTCGCGGGCGGTCACGGTGCTCTGGCGGACGAGGTTGTCGAAATGGGTTGTGAAGCTTTCGACGCGTTCCTTGTCGCGAAAGGCAAGGTAATTGCGCCCAAGGTAGAGCACGGCGAGGAGCGGGCCAAAGACCGTCACCGGCGCGGAAAACAGGCGGCGGGCATCAAAGAGGTAGAGGCGCAGGCGCGGGTAGAGTTGCGCGGTCAGGGTTGAGAGGTGGTCCAGTTGGCTCTGGCGGAGCGCCTTGGGCAGGCCGTCGTAATAGCCGGTGCCGGTTGCGAAGGCGCTCAGCTCGTGCAGCGGCAGGGCAATTTCATAGTCAGACGGGCTTGCGCGCATCCAGTTGAGCCGGTCCTGTGAGGCGCCGATGGCCTGTTCGGTGGTGCGGCCAAGATGCGGGGAATATTCCCATTCAAGCATGTCCTGGGTCTTGAGCATGTCGGGCAGACCGGCGGGGACGTGGCGGATTTTGTAGCCCTCGGCCTCGCGGTGCCAGTCGAAAATCTGTTGATCGACGAGGGCGCGGGGGGCTTCGGTCAGCGTTAGGGCGTTGGCGAGGATATCGGCGGCCTGTTCGGGGCGGTCGGTCAGCGACAAGAGCCAATCCGCAGAGACCCCAAGCGCGGCGGCACATGCGCCAACCACCTGCGCATTGGGCAGGCGCGCGCCTTTGTCCTTGAGAAGTTGGGAGATGGTCGAACGGTCCACGCCGATGCTGCGGGCGAGGCCGCTTTGGGTTGTGTCACGCTCTTGCATCGCGGCGGCGAGGCGTTGGCGGAATTGGTCAGCGCGCAGGCGCTTGTCGATATAAATACTCATGTGGTGATAAATAACACCAATGCGGAATTTTGTGAATTACATTCAGAATGTCCACACGCTACCGGGTCCGGTAGCGCTTGGGCCACAGGCCGGAATCAAAACAAACAGGGAGGTAGTATGGAAACGCGACGGCGCTCATTGGTGAAGGCGGTGATCTGGAACGTGATCGGATTGACGACCATGACCCTTGTGGGATTGGTGGCGACGGGGTCTGTGGCGCTGGGCGGGACGCTTGCGATCGTCAATACGGCGGTCGGGTTTGTATGTTACCTGCTTTATGAGCGGGTTTGGGCCGGGATCGGCTGGGGGCGGCGGCGTGCGTAACGCCGCGCGCTTTGGCCGGTTAGTCGGCGCGCCGGTCGGGCATTGTGCCTTTGAGTTGCAAAAATAGGGTTTCTTCATCGCTATTCTTGAAGAATGGCACGGTTTCAGGCGGTTCAAGGCTATGAGCGCGGGCCTCGACCTCGGCCAGAACGACCTCGGTAATAAAGGGCAGGTCGAAGTCGCGCGCTTTTTGCAGCGGAATCCATTGCAGATGTGAAAGCTCGTCGCAGGCCGAGGAGAAATCGTCGGGGTCGCTGGCGAGCACTTCGGCGTCGAGCAGGAAGAACCGCGCGTCAAAGCGGCGCGGACGGCCCGGCGGGGTAATGGCGCGGAACACGAATTGCAACCCATGCGCCACCGGGACATGGCCGGTTGCGGCGAAGGTTTTCCAATCGTCGGGCGGCGGGGTGTCCCATGCGCCGGGCTTGCCGTGAATTTGGCCGGTTTCTTCCCAGAGTTCCCGCACGGCGGCCACGGCAAGCGGATGGGCCAGCGTCGGGTCGCTGTCTTCGGTCAGGCGCTCGCGGCAGAGCGGCGGCATGGGCGCGGCGAGGGGAATATCGGCATCGGCGGCATCCACCGCACCACCGGGAAAGACGAATTTATTCGGCATGAAGGCCGCCGACGCCCCGCGCTGTCCCATTAGGATATGCGGGTCGCTCAGGCGGTCACGCAGGACGATCACCGTCGCTGCGTTGCGAATTGCGGTCTTATCAATGGTCATGCCTCTTCCTCTCGGTCGGTTCAAAGGGGCAGGTCTCAGGCCGCGCTCTTGTCGAACCCGTGCATGCGGCGCGCCCATTGGAAGGCGACCACCACCCCTTTCAGTCTGGGGAGAAGGTAAAGCGAGAGCGCGACGCAGCCAACCGCAAAAATGGTGAACATGATGAGCGGCTCGGGACGGAACTGCACGAAGACGATATGCAGCATCGGCGCCATCAGGTGTCCCACGATGAGGATCGTGAGATAGGCGGGGCCATCATCGGCGCGCTGCGGGGTCAAATCCTCGCGGCAGACCGGGCAGCTTTCGCGCACTTTGAGATAGCCCTTGAGCAGCGGGCCGTTGCCACAATTGGGGCATTTGCGCCGCCAGCCTTTGAACAATGCCGGGCGTAAGGGGCGTTCGGGTTGGGTTGCAATCGTATTCGACATCAAAAGTCCTCGCTTGATCCGGGGAAAATGCGCCGCACACGACCCGTTGGAAAGGGGGAAAGGGGGCTTGCGTCGCGATGTCGCAAAAGATGTGGCTTTTCACACCTTTTTTCGGCGGATGTCGGACGGACCCGGAAACTTTTTGCGACGGAAAGCCGGAGGTGGGGCGTTTCATGTTCAGGAAACGGGATAACAACGTCGGTTTCCGGCAGGTAAAACCAAAGGAGAAGTTAATATGAAACGTGCAAATCTTATGAGTGGTGTTCTGGCGGCGGCGCTGGTGATGGGCGGTGCTGCGGCGTATGCAGAAGGCATGGGCTCGAAAGGCAAAATGGGCATGCATGGCCCGCGTCCGATGATGAATTTCGAAGAAATCGACGCCAATGCCGATGGCAAGATCACGAAAGAAGAGATCGCGGCTATGGGTCAGGCGCGTTTTGCCAAGGCAGATGCCAATGGCGACGGGTTTCTCACCGTTGAAGAGATGAACGCCAAAGGGCTTGAGATGGCCAAACAGCGTATCGAGACCCGTTCGGCCAAGATGCTTGAGCGCATGGACGCCGACAAGGATGGCAGGCTGTCGCTTGAAGAGATGGACGCCGCCAAGGAAGCCCGCAAAGCGGATCGTCGTGCCAAGATGGCCGACAAGATGTTTGATCGGGCCGATACCGACGACGATGGCGCCATCAGCAAAGACGAGTTCGACGCCGCAAAGGCCCGCATGCAAGAGCGCATGGACAACCGCAAAGACGGTAAGGGCTGGGGCAAGAAGGACCGTGGCGGCAAAGATCGTGGCGATTGCGACCGTGGCGGCAAGTCGAAGCAGTAAGGTAAACTCTTTCGGCGCGGCGGTGATCTGCCGCGCCGGGATTGCGGGGGGTGTGGTTTCAGGCTAGGCCGATGGGATAATGAAAATGCCGTTAGATGCAGAAACCGAAGTCGGCGACGATGCGCTGTTGGTGCTTTATGCCAACGGGGATGATCGGGCTGCGCGGGTTTTGACATTGCGCCTGACGCCACGGGTCTTTGCACAGGCGTTCCGCATGTTGGGCGACCGGGCCGAGGCCGAGGATGTGGCGCAAGAGGCGTTGATGCGGCTTTGGAAAATCGCCCCCGAGTGGCGTCAGGGCGAGGCGAAGGTCACAACATGGCTTTATCGGGTGGTGGCCAATCTTTGCACGGACCGGCTGCGCAAGCGGCGTTCGGTTGGGATCGACGAAATCCCCGAACCTGAAGATGATGCCATTGGTCCGGCAGAGACATTACAGGACAAGGCGCGGCTAAATGCGCTACAGGCGGCGCTCAATGAATTGCCGGATCGGCAGCGACAGGCGGTCGTTTTGCGCCATATCGAAGGGTTGGCAAACCCGGAGATCGCCGAGGTTATGGAGATCAGCGTCGAGGCCGTCGAAAGCCTTACGGCGCGGGGCAAGAGGGCGTTGGCCGCCGGGTTGGCGGGACGCAAGGAAGAACTGGGGTATGAACATGGCTGACAAGTATATGCAGGATCACGACCTTGACGCCCTTTTCGCAGCGGCGGCGCGGGATACGGCGCAAGACCCGTCTGCGGATCTTTTGGCGCGGGTCTTGGCCGATGCAGAGGCGGTGCAGCCAAAGGCGATGCCGATCGAAGCGTCTGCGCCCCGGCGCGGGATGTTTGATGGGATTCTCGCCGTGATTGGCGGCTGGCCATCGCTGGGCGGGCTTGCGGCGGCCACGGTGGCCGGGGTCTGGATCGGGTTCAGCGCCACGCCGACGGTTTTGCCCGATGGGTTGGCCAGCCTCGTGGGGCAAAGCGATACTGAGTATTTGGCGTATCTCGATACGAGCTATGCGTATCTTGAGGAGGACGTGCAATGAGCGATGATATGAAGACTTCCCAGCCGTCGCCACAGACGGGTGGCGGGGCGCCGAAGATGCGGCGCGGGGTTCGGATCGTGTTGATCGCGTCGCTTGCGTTCAACCTTTTGATTGTGGGTCTTGCGGTTGGGGCGATGCTTTCGGGCGGGCCAAAAGCGCATCGCGATATGCGGCTTCCGGCGCATGTGCGCGCGCTTGACCATGAGGACCGGCGCGCGATTGGTCGGGGCATTCGGGCGGCTCATAAAGACGGTCGGCTTGGGCCGCGCGCCAGTTCTGCGCAGACACGCCAGCTTGCCGATTTGATCGAGGCAGAGGTGTTTGACCGGGCGGCGGTGGCGACACTTATGGATGAGATCGAAGCCGCCAAGCGCAGCCGGTTCGAGGTAGCGCGCGATGTCTGGCTTGGTCGGGTTGAGGCGATGAGCGACGATGAGCGGGCGGCCTATGCCGAGCGGTTGCGCGAGGTCTTGGCGCAAAAAGGCAAGGATCGGCCCAAGCGGGACTGATCCAAGGCGCGACAGTAAGATTATGTGGCTGAATTATGCGGCGGGCGGGCTCAGGGTGACTTGATCCCGCCCGGTTGCTTTTGCGCCATAGAGCGCCTGATCGGCGCGGTCGAGCAAGGTCTGCACCATAGCCTGACCGCGATCATCGCTGGCGGCGGCGCATGGGAAATCACAGGACATGGCAAGGCCGATGCTGACCGTGACGGGAATTTGCAGGTCGCGCGACTGGATGGCGACGGGATGACGGCGCAGCGTCTCACAGAGGCGGCTTGCCATGTTGCGGGCGGTTTTGCGGTCGGTGGCGGGCATGACGACGAGGAATTCTTCGCCGCCGATGCGGGCCAGAAGGTCGCTTGGGCGCAGGCAGTCGCGCAGTCGCTGCGCCACCTCGGTCAGGACGGTATCGCCCGCCGTATGGCCGTAGCGGTCATTGATGGCTTTGAAATGATCGAGATCGGCGACCATGACGGCAAAGCCACGTTGATCGCGATGCGACATCTCGGCCACGCGGGCCAAGTGGGGCAGGGCGTAGCGGCGGTTGAACAATCCGGTGAGCGGATCGGTGACAGCGGCTTGAAGCCCGTCTTGCACGTGCTGATGCGCCCGGTCGGCCAGGCGTTTGCGTTGCAGGAGACGGTCAAGGCGCAAGGCGACTTCTTCGGCGTCAAAGCCGTTGGCCATGACATCCCCGGCCCCAAGGTCGAGCGCATCCGAAAACAGATCGCGACAGGCGGGCGGCAAGATCACCAGCACCGCCGCGCGGCGGGTTGCGGCGCGGGCGCGCAGTTCGGCCAACAGGCGCAGCCCCTCTTCGGGGGCGTCGGGCGCAGGCGCGATGACAAGGGCGTCGGGCGCGGGGCGTTGCGACAAGGCCTTGAGCAGTTTGGGGATGGGTTCAATGGCCAGCGTGTAGGGCAAAAGAGGTTTCAACCCGGCCATCCAGCGCACCCCGGTCACGGGATCGGGCGCGGCAAGCATGATGCGCGCGTCGGTCTGAAACGGGGTTGGGTCGGCTTCGGCAAACCCGAGGGCGGCAGCGGCCTCTTCGCGCAGGTGCAAGCCCTCAAAGCTATCGCGGTTGCGGATCAGGGCACGAATGCGCGCCATCATCTCGGCTTCGTTGGCGGGTTTGGCGATCAGATCATCCGCCCCGGCGCGCAATGCCGCCTTGCGCCGCTCCGGCGTCGCGTCGGTCCCCATCATCAGGATCGGCACCGGCGCGCCTTTTTGCGCGCCCTGCAAGGCGCGGCATTGCCGCAAGCCTTGATCGGGGTCGGACCAATCGGCCCCAAGCAAGATCAGGTCGGGGCGATCTTCACCCAGTCGTAACAGCGCCTCGGAGAGGGACGCGGCTTGGCTCACGGTATAGAACGCGGTCGACAGCTTGACCTTGAGGACGATACGCGTCGTGGGCAAAGGCTCGACGATGAGGATTTTTCCGGGCATGGGGCACCCTGGCAACTTGCAAACAGGTTGATTCACTTTGTATTCGCATTGGTTAAGAAAAGATTTCGAAAGTAGGAAGAAATGAACCTTTCACGGGATGCGGCAGAGACGCTGGCGCTTCAGGCTTTGGGGTGGTTGGTCGGCAATGACGAGCTTTTGCCGGTCTTTCTTGGGGCGACGGGCGCGTCGGTGGATGACATCAAGGGACAGGCGGGCGATCCGGCCTTCCTTGGGTCGGTGCTTGAGTTTTTGACGATGGATGATGCTTGGGTGGTGGCCTTTTGCGATACGGTGGGCGAGGATTACATGACACCCATGATGGCGCGGCAAGTGCTGCTTGGGGAAAGCGGGCGGCATTGGACCTGACATAGGGCCGGTCGCAACGAACGATTGGGTCAGAGCGACGGAAAGGTTGCGGGCAATGCGGGTAGATGGGCTGCTTTTTGATAAGGACGGCACGTTGTTTGATTTCGGAGCAACGTGGAACGGTTGGGCGGCGGGGATGATCCGCGACTTCGCCGGAACCGATCAGGCGATGGCCCTGCGTATTGCGCAGGAGCTTGACTATGACCTCGCGGCAGAGACGTTCCTGCCTCATAGCGCGATCATTGCGGGCACCAATCGAGACGCCGCCGAGGCGGTGGCGCGCGCGGTGCCGGGGCAGGATGTCGAGGAGATCGAGGTCCGCCTGATGCATGCCGCCGCCGAGGCGCCGCTTGCCCCAGCGGTGGCGTTGGTGCCGTTCCTTGATGGGTTGGCGGGCCGTGGGCTTCGGCTTGGAGTTATGACCAACGACACGGAATACGCCGCGCGGGCGCATCTTTACGAGGCCGGGGTGGCCGAAAAGTTCGACTTTATCGCCGGGTTTGATAGCGGGTTTGGCGCGAAACCGGCACCGGGGCCGCTTTTGGCGTTTGCCGATGCGGTGCAGATTGATCCGGCGCGGGTCGCTATGGTGGGCGATAGCACCCATGATCTTGTCGCCGGGCGCGCGGCGGGGATGCAGACCATCGCGGTTCTGACCGGGGTTGCAGGCGCAGACGAGCTTGCGCCGCATGCGGATGTGGTCTTTCCTGATATCGGGCATATTCCGGGCTGGCTTGAGGGATAAGGCGGGCAAGCGGTTTTGAAACCGCTTGGGACGGGATGAAACCCGCTTGGCGATCACACAAAAGCGACATGATGTGTCGGTCAGGGCAAATTTGCGCCCTGTGTCGTGCTGTTTTCTGAAGGGGACACACGAGAAGGACACATGGGCATGACCGATACGAGTGGGCGGCGGCGACGTGGCGGAGGGCGCGCCGGACATGCGGCCCGACGCACGTGTGCGGGGGTGATCGAGCAGATGCCGTGGCGCGTGCCGGTCAATATCGACCGACCCACGGAACCCTTGCCGCCCGAGGGCGTGCAGGCGATCCACGAGGGCGCGATGCGGATTCTCGAAGAGATCGGAATCGCCTTTTACAACGAAGAGGCGCGTGAGATTTTGCGTGAGGCGGGGTGTCGCGTTGAGGGCGATACCGTGCGCATGGGGCGCGATTTCGTCATGGAAATGGTCGCCAAGGCACCGTCAGAGTGGACGCTCACGCCGCGCAACCCGGCGCGCGAGATCACTATGGGCGGCAAACATATTCTATTTGGCAATGTGTCGTCGCCGCCCAATTATTGGGATATGTCGCTGGGTCGCAAGATGCCCGGAACGCGCGCACAATGTGCCAATCTTCTCAAGCTGACGCAGTATTTCAACTGTATCCATTTCGCCGGGGGCTATCCGGTCGAGCCACAGGATATTCACGCCAGCATCCGCCATCTTGATGTGCTTTATGACAAGCTCACACTCACGGACAAGGTTGCGCATACCTATGCGCTCGGCAAGGAGCGGGTCGAGGATGCGATGGAGATGGTGCGGATCGCGGGCGGGCTGAGCCATGAGGCTTTTGAGGCCAGCCCGCGCATGTATACCAACATCAATTCGACCTCGCCGCTCAAGCATGACGCGCCGATGTTGGATGGCTGGATGCGCATGGCGCGACGCGGACAGGGGCTTGTTGTCACGCCGTTTACGTTGGCCGGCGCGATGGCCCCGGTGACGATGGCCGGCGCGGTGGCGCAGTCTTTGGCCGAGGCGCTTTGTGCGGTGGCGTTGGCGCAGTATATCCGCCCCGGTGCGCCCTGTGCGATTGGCACGTTTACCTCGAATGTGGACATGAAGAGCGGCGCGCCTGCCTTTGGCACACCGGAATACATGCGCGCGACCCAGATGACCGGACAGATGGCGCGGTTTTACGGGCTACCGATGCGCGCCAGCGGTGTTTGCGCGGCCAATGTGCCGGATGGGCAGGCCATGTGGGAGACCTCGAACAGCCTTTGGAGCGCGGTGCAGTCGGGGGCCAATATGGTCTATCACGCGGCGGGGTGGCTTGAGGGGGGGCTTATTGCCAGTCCGGAGAAATTCATCATGGATTGCGAAGTCTTGCAGATGATCCAACGGTATATGGAGCCGGAAATCTATGCTACGGGGCCGGATGAGATCGCCTTTGATGCGATCAAGGAGGTCGGGGATGCGGGGCATTTCTTTGGCACTCAGCACACGCAGGACCGCTATACCACCGCGTTTTACCAACCCATTGTGTCGGATTGGCGCAACTTTGAGGCATGGGACGCGGCGGGCGGTCTTTGGACCCCGGAGCGGGCGCACCATCTTTTCCAACAGATCATCGACGCCTTTGAGCCGCCGCCGATGGACGTGGCGATCCGCGAGGAGCTTGCGGCGTTTGTGATGCGTCGCAAGGCAGAAGGCGGTGCGCCGACCGATTTTTAGGCGGCAATGCCGCGTTTTGGGCAGGGTTCGGGCAAGGATATGCAAGCCCCCCGGCGCAGAGCCTGAGAAAGCGGTTGGCGAAAAATTCACATCAGGGGTTTTACCAGTCTCTGCGCAACGCATTGATGTTGCATGGTTTTTGCAGTCAACTTGTGCTTCAAGTTAAAGGAGAAAGGTTCTACACTGCGGCGATAGCCGGGGAGAGAGATCATGGCAGGAGCGATCAATAGCGTCTTGAGCGGACGGGCCGTTATGGCGGCCGTGGGTGGCCTTGTCGGGTTCGCCATGTGGCTCTTGTTTGATGTGGCCGTTGATGTGGTCACAAACCCGCATGGCTTTGTCATCCTTGCGTCTTTTATCGGCGGGGGGGCGGCGGTTCTTCTTGCGATGGCAGGGCCGCTGAGCCTTGGGCGTGCGGCCTTGGGCGCGGTGCTTTTGGCGGGACCGGCGGCGCTTGCGCTTGGCTGGGCAAGTTATGGGTTCGACACGCTCGACGCCTTTATGCAGAGCGGGCTTTCGGTTGTGGCGTGGAGCGCGATCCTGTTCATTGGCACGCCGTTCGTCACTGTTGCGCTTGGCCCTGAGAGGGCATGGCGCAGCTATCCGGCGTTGTTTGACTGTGCTTGGGCGGTTGTGGTGCGGTATGCGGCGGCGTGGCTTTTTGTCGGGCTGTTCTGGGGGATCGTGCTGTTGTCGAACGCCCTTTTGGAGATCGTCGACATTAGCATCATCGAGGATGTGCTCGATATTGAGCCGATGCCGCATATCCTGACCGGGATGGTGCTTGGGCTTGCGATCCGGGTTGTCCACGAGATGCGCGATTACCTGTCGCCTTTCATGCTTTTGCGCCTGTTGCGGCTGTTGGTGCCGGTGGTGCTTGTGGTGCTTGGGATATTCGTTGCGGCCCTGCCGTTCCGACCGTTTGACGGGCTTTTTGGCGAGTTGTCCCCGGCGGCGACGCTTCTTGTGGTTGCGCTTGGGGCTATTTCGCTTGTCAGCGTCGCCGCTGACAAGGACGAAGATCATGCGGTGCATCTACGTTTTATGCGGCTATCGACCGAGGGGCTTTCGCTTTTGTTGCCGATATTGGCGGGGCTGGCGGGCTATGCGGTTTGGCTCCGGGTGGCGCAATATGGTTGGACGCCGGACCGGCTCGCGGCGGCGATTGCGGCGGGGATGGTGACGCTTTACGGGGTGGCTTATGCGCTCGCGGTAGTGTTGCGCGGGGCATGGATGCAGCATGTGCGCGTGGTGAACCTTGGTATGGCGATGTTGGCTATGGGGTTGGCGTTTGCGTGGTTGACGCCGCTGATTAATGCCGAACGGATTTCGACGCGAAATCAGGTCGCCCGGTATCTTGACGGCAAGGTTCCGGCGGCAGAGTTGGCGCTCTGGGAGATGCGGCATACATGGGGCCGCGCCGGGGCGGAGGGGCTTGCCGAGCTAAAGGCGCTGACAGGCGAGGCGCATGCCGATTTGCAGCGGGCCATCGCGCTTGCCGAAGAGTCAGAACATCGTCACGTCTATGAGCGCCGCGCCACCGATACCGGACGCAACGCCAAGATTGTGCGACTGGCAGAACAGATCACGGTTCTTCCCGAAGGGCGCGAGATCACGCCGGATATGCTTGGGGATTTGCCCAACCACCGGCTTGATGATTGGCTATTGGCCTGTGATCGCGACCCCGATCCGGGCTGTGTTGTGGTGCTTGGGATGTTCAATACGCGCATGGCCGATGCGGATGAAACCGGCGGGATCGCCTTTTTGCCGGGCCGCGGCAATCGCTATGACGCGATTGGCGTCAGGATCGTCGGCACGCAGCTTATGCTTGGGTCATACCTGCGCGATAGTGAGACCGGGATGGCGCTTGGGCTGACGCGGGAGGATGTCGAAAAAGTGCTCGACGGGGGCTATCGCATCGCGCCGAGCAGTCGCAATTCCCTCTGGATCGGGGATATGGAAATCAATCCCGACAATTGAAAATATTGAGGGTTCCTTAACGTCCTTTGCGTCATTCTAACCCCCGTGTTTTTGAGGTGTAACGATGCACGGTCTGATTAACAGGGCGATTCAGGGGTTTGTTAGTGATAGTTTCGGCACGTCGCGTTGGCGGGCGATCTGTCGGGGGGCGCGGCTTGAAGTCGATGAATTCGAGGCGATGCTCCATTATGAGGATGCATTGACCGAACGTCTTCTTGATGCGGTCGCGGCAGAGATCGGTGTGCCGCGAGAGGCGGTGCTTGAGGATATCGGCACCTATCTTGTTTCAAATCCAAATGTAGAGGCGCTGCGCCGGTTGTTGCGGTTTGGCGGCGAAAATTTTGTCGAATTCCTGCATTCTCTGGATGAACTGCCCGATAGGGCGCGGCTTGCGGTCGATGATCTTGGCCTGCCAACGCTTGAGCTGCGCGAGGTTGAGGAGCGCCGGTTTACCCTCTCATGCCGGTTTTCCATCGCCGGGTTCGGGCATGTCCTGATCGGGATGCTGCGGACGCTGGCGGATGACTATGGCGCGCTTGTGTTTTTGGAGCATCTAGGGGTTGAACAAATCGGGGCGGCGGATCGGGCCGAGGCGATTGAGACGATAGAGATCACGATCATCGAAACGGCCTTTGCCGCAGGGCGGCGGTTTGATCTTGGCGCGCGGGCGGATGCATGATGGACGCCATGAGACATAGTAAGGACGCCCGCCCACGCCGCGAAGGCCCGGATCAGACGCAGAATCCGGCAGAGGATCAGGCGCCGTGGGCCGAGATGAGCGCGCTGCTCGATGTGTTTTGTCCCATGCATGTATTTTTGGGACCGCAGGGCGAGCTGCGCCACATGGGGGCAACCTTTGCCAAGCTGGTGGGCGGAGGCATTGAGCCGGAGGCGCAGGGCGCGCAGCAGGCAGTGGGGCGGCGTTTTCTCGACCTCTTTGAGGTGCTGCGCCCACGCGGTGCCGAGACGATGGCGGACCTGCGTGCGCTTGCCGGAGAGAAGCTGAGCCTGCGCTTGCAAAAGGGGTCGGGGGTGACGCTTAAGGGCGTGCTGGCCCCTTTTGGCGATGGCGTGGTTCTCAACCTGTCCTTTGGTATTTCGATCATGGACGGGGTGCGGGAGTTTGACCTGAGCGGATCGGATTTCGCCGCCACCGATCTTGCCATCGAGATGCTCTATTTGATCGAGGCGAAATCCGTGGCGATGGGGGCGTCGCGCAAGCTCAACCAACGGCTTCAGGGTGCCAAGATAGCGGCAGAGGAACAGGCGTTTACCGATACATTGACCGGGCTAAAGAACCGGCGCGCGGTAGACCATGTGCTATCGCGGTTGATTGAGCGCGGCGGGGCTTTTGCGGTCATGCAGATCGACCTTGATTATTTCAAGGCGGTCAATGACACCCACGGCCACCCTGCCGGCGATCACGTGTTGCAACAGGTGGCGCGCATCCTTGTCGAGGAAACCCGCCGCGGCGATTGTGTGGCGCGCGTGGGGGGGGATGAGTTTGTTCTTATTCTTGATGGGGTGCGCGGGCTTGACGGTGAGCGCGGGCGCGATGAGTTGGCCAGTATCGCAGGCCGGTTGATCGCGCGGATCGAAGAGCCGATTTTCTGGCGCGGCGCGCCGCTTGGCATCTCGGCCTCGATCGGGATCGCACCGGGAGAGGGCGACGGCGCAGCACTTTTTGATCGCGTCGACAAGGCGCTTTATGCGGCCAAACACGCCGGTCGCGCGCAGTTCCGGTTTGCGGCTTAGGGCGCGTCGGCGGCGCGCAGGCTCTGGCGGGCGCGGTCGGTGATGAAGTCGAGAAAGAGCCGCATCTTGGGGTCTTGCAGGGTGCGATGGGCAAAGAGACATCCGAACCGGGCCGACAGGGGCGGCGTCTTGGGCAAGACCTCGACCAAGGCACCAGAGGCGAGGTGCGGCGCGATATCAAAGCGCGGGCGGTTGGCAATGCCGCGCCCGTCCAGCGCCCAGTCGGTCAGCACATCGCCGGCATCGGCATCGAACCGGCCCCGCACATCAAGTTTGCGCGGGCCGTCCTCGGTTTGCAGGGTCCAGAAATATTCCGGCGACCGCGGATAGCGTAGCAGCAGGCAATTATGCCCCTCAAACAGGTCATCGGGGCAGGTGGGTGTCCCGTGGCGCGCAAGATAGCCGGGGGTTGCAACGAGGCTACGGGGACAGTCGAGGATCAGGCGCAGCTTGAGGTCGCTATCGGGAAAATCCCCGAGCCGAAAGGCAAGGTCGATCCCATCCTCGAAAATGTCGATACGCCGGTCGGTCAGGCGCAGGCGCAGGTCGATGCCGGGGTATCGGTCGGTGAAATCGGGAATATGCGGGGCGATGGCCCGTTGTCCGATCCCCAATGGCGCGGCGATGCGGATCGTGCCACGCGGATTGTCGGAAAACCCCGCCGCCACCGCCTCGGCCTCGTCCAGCGCGGTAATGACGCGGCGCGCGTGGCTATAAAATTCGCGCCCGACTTCGGTCGGTGAGAGGCGGCGCGTGGTGCGGTTGAAAAGGCGCACACCGAGGTGTGCCTCAAGTTCCTTGATCCGCTTGCTTGCCACGGCGGGCGTCAGGCGCAGATCGCGTCCGCCCGCAGTAATCGAGCCAAGGTCGACAACACGCAAGAACACGCGCAGGCTTTCGAGGTAGGGCATGCAGGACTCCTGTGGCCTTAATTTGTGGCAATTTGGGCGTGTATCGGCTCAATTATCAACATATCATTGAAATTCATTCACCAAATCTTTGCTACCTTAGAGGGGCGGGCATGGGATAGGCTCCTATGGATCAGATCACTCGCGCGCGACGGTAGGGCATTATGACATCGACATCCCGCACATATCTCCGATTTCGGCTCAATGACCGCGAGGTCCGCAAGGAGGCGGTCGCGGCCAGCGATACGCTCTTGGATTTCCTGCGCCTTGAGCGGCGGCTTATGGGGGCCAAGGAGGGCTGCGCCGAGGGGGATTGCGGTGCCTGCACGGTTTTGGTGGGGCGGCTTGCCGGTGGCGTGTTGATCTATGAGCCGGTCAATGCCTGTATCCGGTTTCTGGCGTCTCTGGATGGGTGTCATGTGGTGACGGTTGAGCATTTGCGCGGCGCGCAGGGCGCGTTGCATCCGGTGCAGCAGGCGATGGTGGACCACCACGCAAGCCAATGCGGGTTTTGCACACCGGGGATCGTTATGGCGCTTTACGGGCTTTGGATGCGGGTGCCGCGTCCGAGCCGCCGCGAGGTCGAGGTCGCGCTTCAAGGGAACCTGTGCCGGTGCACCGGGTATCGCCCGATCATTGATGCGGCGATGGCGGTTGAGGCGGCGGGCGAGGATATCCTTGCCGCCGAACGCGACGCGGTCACGGCGCAGCTTGTGGCGTGGCGCGATGGGGCGCGGGTCGTGGTTGCGCGCGACGGAAGCCGGGCGATTTTGCCGGGGGATGTGGATGATCTTGCGGCGGTGCTTGAGGCCGAGCCGGAGGCGCGGGTGATTGCCGGGGCGACGGATGTGGGGCTTTGGGTGACAAAGCATTTGCGCGCGCTGCCGCTGGCGGTTTTCATCGGGCATCTTGAGGGGTTGAAAGCCATCTCGGAGGATGCGGCGGCGCTTTGTCTTGGGGCCGGTGTGACCTATTCGGAGGCCGAGGGCGCGATGGGCGCGGCGTTCCCGCATCTTGGGCCGTATTTTGAGCGCATCGCGGGTTGGCAGGTGCGCAATATGGGCACGATTGGCGGCAATATCGCCAATGGCTCGCCCATCGGGGACATGCCGCCCGTGTTGATCGCGCTGGGCGCGCGGATCACCTTGCGCAAAGGCGCGGCGCGGCGCGAGATCGCGCTTGAGGATTACTTTGTCGACTATGGCAAACAGGACCGTGCGCCGGGCGAATTTGTCGAGGCGATCACGGTGCCGAAAGAGGACGGGATCAACGCCGCGTATAAGGTTTCCAAGCGGCGCGACGAGGATATTTCCACGGTGGCGGCGGG
>JAPHRE010000044.1 GCA_026195905.1 Pseudopelagicola sp.
CATTGTCCTTGCCACAGGATGCGGGATGCGTGCATCCCGCACACGCCCGACCCGCCCCCATGGGTTTAGCTAGTAGTTACGCAATGAGGTGTGATCCCGATTGCCAACACCGGGCAGCCCCCGTTTCTTCCTGCATCCAGACGATATAGAAGCTTCCCCATCCAAGTTGTTGATGCACCGTATTTCTTATAGACGTCATCTGCCCCCTCAGAGCCATCCTTTTTCAAAACTTTCCCCAAGTTCCTAAAAAAGACATTGTTCAAACTTGAACCACGCGTCAAAATTATCCCTAGGTCGATTGCTCCAGCCTCGTAGAATGCAGAAAAGGCATATAGATCACGGTCGTAGGTCTGATCTTTGCTATTCCATTCAAGATCAAAAGCGACCTTGCCTTTTACGAAGTCGATGCGGTGACCATCCAAAAAGCCGATACGTGTATACTCAGATAGAACGCGGTCCTTTTGTTTGGCGTGCATAAGTTTGACGTGTAGATCAGCAGAGATACGGGTTTCTTCCCAGTCATCAGAAAAGAGCGTATCGACATAATTTGCGATTTCGCTTTTGTTGCCGCCGGGGCTTCGGATCATTGTTTCACTTATCGAGAACTCTTCCAAAATCCTGATTGTTTCGTTGAAGTGCTGAGGAAATCCGTTTCGCAAAATAGAAGCCGCATTCCTGTAGCTGAATATCTCAAACTTGTTCAGAATGTGCGCCGGAAAAATATCTTGTAGAATCTGATCTGCGTCGGCAACGGCACCGGTTGAGACATCGTGAATTTCGTTCGACATATCATTCAGCCGCGACGCTTGAGTTGTATTTGTAAGTTTTCCAAGTTGGCTTGTAATCGTCGTCGGCCTGATTTCCCCATACCGTCCAATTTGCGCGTTTGCCTCTCCCGAAAAGTTCTAGGTATGGCCCCCAACTACAAGACTCAATGATATCGTATTGTTCATCCGGTTTGCGGGAGTGTTCACGTTTGCGAGTGCCAAATAAGTTCACTTGTCGCCTCCCAGGCGGAAGAGTGCGTGCATTTTTTCCACGAACACCAAACAGAATGATTTCGGTGACATTTCGAAAATAGAATCCAACACCACGCCCATCTGAGCCGCCGTCCTTACGGACTTTGTGCCAAATGATGTTGGACTTGTATTCGAAACCCCAAGCAGACAGCACCTTTAGACCGTCAGGCAATAGAGCATTTGGAACCCATAAATAGCAATGAGCGGTGTCTTCTAAGTGTTGGGCGACGGGAAGCGCACAAATATCCTCAAGCGTCATGGTAGGATACCGCGCAAGTCGTTTGTGTTCTGGCGCAACTTTACCTGTCCTGTTGGTGAAACGCCATGGCGGGTCGGCCATGACAGTTGCAAACTTTTGGCCATCAAGGAATTTTTTCAGGTCTTCCGATGCTTCAACGCTCATTTTTCTATCCCTGTTCTTTCCCGCATATAGATCAAACTTAGCGTCAAATCTCAAGATGTGGTTAATATCACTCAAACATCCAACTCCTCCACGAACCTTGCGTTTTCCTGAATATACTGGAAGCGCAGTTCGGGTTTTTTGCCCATGAGACGCTCCACCAGATCGCTGGTCTCTCCGGGTTCGTCCTCGTCGATGGTGACGCGGATGAGTTTGCGGGAGGCGGGGTCCATAGTGGTTTCTTTCAAATCCTTGGCGTCCATTTCGCCCAAGCCTTTGAAACGTTGCACGTCGATTTTGCCTTTGCCGCCGAGACCCTTGGCCATGAGTTCGTCTTTTTCGGCGTCGGTGGCGACGTAGACGCGTTTGGCGCCTTGGGTCAGGCGGTAGAGCGGTGGGCAGGCGAGGTAGAGGTGGCCGCCGTCGATCAGCGGGCGCATTTGGGTAAAGAAGAAGGTCATCAGCAGGGCGGCGATATGGGCACCGTCGACGTCGGCGTCGGTCATGATGATGATCTTTTCATAGCGCAGGTCATCGAGGTTGAATTTGCTGCCCATGCCACAGCCCAGACTCTCGCAGAGGTCGGAGATTTCGGCGTTGCTGCCGAGTTTGGAGGAGGCGGCGCCGAGCACGTTGAGGATCTTGCCCTTGAGGGGCAGGAGGGCTTGGGTCTTGCGGTTGCGCGCGCCCTTGCCCGAGCCGCCCGCGGAATCGCCCTCGACGATGAACAACTCGGTCCCGGCGCGGTCGTTTGACGAGCAATCGGTCAGCTTACCCGGCAGGCGCAGGCGTTTGGTCGCGGTCTTGCGCTGGGTCTCTTTTTCCTGACGGCGGCGCAGGCGTTCTTCGGCGCGCAGGATGAGAAAATCGAGGATCGCGCCTGCGGATTTGGTATCGGCGGCGAGCCAGTTGTCGAAGTGATCGCGCACGGCGTTCTCGACAAGGCGTTGGGCCTCGACGGTGGCGAGGCGGTCCTTGGTCTGGCCGACGAATTCAGGTTCGGAGATAAAGCAGGAGACCAGCGCGCAGCCGCCGGTGATAAGGTCTTCGCGGGTAATGTCCTTGGCTTTGCGGTTGTTGACCAATTCGCCGTAGGCCTTGATGCCCTTGAGGATCGCGGCCCAGAAGCCCGCCACATGGGTGCCGCCTTCGGGGGTTGGCACGGTGTTACAGTAGCTCTGGATGAAGCCGTCGCGCGAGGGGGTCCAGTTGATGGCCCATTCGACCTTGCCGGGGGTGTTGAAGCGTTCCTGAAACTCGACGGTGCCGGCGAAGGGTTGGTCGGCGTAGGTTGAGGCACCGCTCAGCGTTTCTTTGAGGTAATCCGAGAGGCCGCCGGGGAAGTGGAAGGTGGCCTCGGTAGGGGTCTCGTTGTCGTCGATGGCGGATTTCCAGCGGATCTCGACGCCGGAGAAGAGGTAGGCCTTGGAGCGGATGGATTTGAACAGGCGGGCGGGTTTGAAGCGGTGCGAGCCGAAGATCTCGGGGTCGGCGTGGAAGGTCACGGTTGTGCCGCGCCGGTTGGGGGCGGCGCCGACTTTTTCGACCGGCCCTTGGGGCAGGCCGCGCGAGAAGCGTTGTTCGTAGAGTTCCTTGTTGCGAGCGACCTGGACGATCATGGAATCCGAGAGCGCGTTGACCACAGAGGCCCCGACGCCGTGCAGGCCGCCCGAGGTCTGATAGGCTTTGCCGGAGAATTTACCGCCCGCGTGGAGGGTGCAGAGGATGACCTCAAGCGCGGATTTGTCGGGGAATTTGGGGTGTGGGTCGACGGGGATGCCACGGCCGTTGTCGCGGATGGTCACGGAGTAGTCTTCGTGCAGTTCGACCTCGATCCGGTTGGCGTGGCCCGCGACGGCCTCGTCCATAGAGTTGTCGAGCACTTCGGCGACCATATGGTGCAGGGCGCGTTCATCGGTGCCGCCGATATACATGCCGGGGCGTTTGCGAACGGGTTCAAGCCCTTCGAGGACTTCGATGGAGGACGCGTCGTAGGTTTGCGACTGGGTCTCGGTCAGGAGATCGTTTGCCATGCGGGTGCGCTGCTCTTTTTGATGTTGATTGGGCCGTAGTATGGCAGGGGAGCGGGGCAGGGGAAAGAGCGGTTTCGCCGCGATCGCGATGCGCCCTCATCAGGGCTGTGCGACGGGGGAGGTCTGTGTTCTGCTGCGGGCGTTTGGGGCGTGTGAGGGTGCATGCAAAGGGCGTTAGACGGCTTGGGTTGTCTCTAAAGGGTTGGTCGCGCAGCTATCGGGACCGAAATTCCTCGAAACATTTCGATCAGGCAGAAAACAGTCTCAATATGCTTGGCTCCATTATTCAGGGTCTCTCCTTTTTTGCGATACTGGCGTCTTTTGTGCCGACCTTTTGGCATGGTGCCCATTGGAAGCGGTCCAATCCGGAAAAGTTTGGTTTCAAATGGGGCTATTTCGTCGCCTATCGCACGATGCTTTTTTACGTCTTTGTGTGTGGTGGATTGATCGTATTTATGAGTCTGGACCGGCAGGAGGGGGCTTCAAGGTCGCGGCCCCCCTGTCGGTGTTCCTAGCTGGTGTGGTGGTCCTGTCGATCTGAAACGCTCTGAGAAAGGGCCTTGTCTCGCTTGGTGATGTGCGATGGGGCATCCGAGTTTCAGTTGCTGAAGCATAGTGCAGACTGTTGCCCAACCGGGATCGAGGGAAGAGCGGTTTCGCACGGCTGAACAGAGGCGGCGATGGGCGCGGGTTAATTTTGAAAGATTCTAGGTTTTGTTGACGTGTATCAAGGTCACGTCAACTTAAGAGGTGTAGGATTTGGGCAAGTTCAGATGATTAACACGACAAAGGAGATATGCATGCCCGCAACCCCTGCGAATACGCCTGCTGCGATTAAAAAAGCCCAAGACGACGCCAAAGCCGCCGCGCCGAGAAAAACGGTGGCCTCGCGTGGGGCAAAGCCGACGGCGGAGGAGGTGCGTCTTGCGTTTGAAACCGGCGAATACCCTTATGAGACCAAGCTCTCGCGCCGCGTCTATGAGGCCCAGAAGGCCAAGATTCAGGCCGAGCTTCTCAAGGTTCAGCACTGGGCGCAGGAGACCGGGCAGAAGTTCGTGCTTTTGTTCGAGGGCCGGGATGCGGCCGGTAAGGGCGGCACGATCAAGCGCTTTACCGAACACCTCAATCCGCGCGAGGCGCGTGTGGTCGCGCTCAATAAACCGACCGATAAGGAAAAGGGTCAGTGGTATTTCCAACGCTATATTCAGGAGCTGCCGACCACGGGCGAAATGGTGTTCTATGACCGCTCTTGGTATAACCGCGCGGGTGTGGAGCGGGTGATGGGGTTCTGTGAGCCGAATGAATACCTTGAGTTCATGCGCCAGACCCCGGACCTTGAGCGGATGTTGGTGCGCTCGGGTATCCGGCTTTATAAATACTGGTTCTCGGTCACGCAGGACGAACAGCGTCGCCGCTTTGAGAGCCGTGAGACCGATCCGCTCAAACAGTGGAAGCTCTCACCGATTGATAAGGCGTCGCTTGGCAAGTGGGACGATTATACCGAAGCCAAAGAGGCGATGTTCTTTTACACCGATACGGCCGATGCGCCCTGGACGGTGATCAAATCGAACGACAAGAAGCGCGCGCGCCTCAATTGTATGCTGCATTTCCTCGATTCGCTTGATTATCCGGGGAAGGATCTCAAGGTCGCACATGCCCCCGACCCGCTTATCGTGTCGTCGGCGCACCATGTGATTCACCGGTCCGAACATATTCTCGGCACGGCGCTACACCCGGAAACGCGCAAAGGTTAAGAGCTGTCTTGGTGTCGCGGCTGGAGGGGCGCGATACCGGCCAATATTTGACGGCTCTGAATGGGCGGTCCTGACCGATGGGCGGTTGGGGCCGCCCTTTTTGTTGCGTGTGCTGGCTTGCCAAGGGCAAGGGGCGCTTTTACTGCTTTTGGCATGAAAACCGTTATGACATCACGAGGGCATCTTGCTGCTATCCTGAGCCTTGGGTTGCCGTTGATCGGCGGACATGTGGCGCAGTTTGCCATTCAGCTTACGGATACCATCATGTTGGGGTGGTATTCGGTCGAGGCGTTGGCAGCGGTCGTGCTTGGGTCTAGCTTCTTTTTCGTGCTGTTTATTCTTGAGTCGGGCTTTGCGATTGCGGTCATGCCGCTGGTGGCAGAGGCCTCGGCGGAGGGCGATGAGACCGCGCTGCGTCGGGCGACGCGGATGGGGATGTGGCTTTCGGTGATTGCGGCGGTGTTGACGCTGCCGATGTTCTGGTTCTCGGGGGTGATCCTGCGCGGGCTGGGGCAGGAGGCGCTTTTGTCGGACGGGGCGCAGACCTATCTGCGCATTGCGGGCGTGGGGCTTATCCCGGCCTTGCTGGTGATGGTGTTGAAATCCTATCTCGCGGCGCTTGAGCGCACGCGGGTGGTGTTTTGGGTCACGGTCGGGGCGGCGCTTGCCAATGCGGGGGTCAATTACCTTTTGATCTTTGGCCATTGGGGCGCGCCGGAGTTGGGATTACGCGGTGCGGCGATTGCGTCGCTTTGTGTGCAGGTCGTCTCGTTGGCGGGGATCGGGCTTTATGCGGCGCGGGCCTTGCCAGAGCATGATCTGTTCGCGCGCCTTTGGCGGCCCGATTGGGATGCGTTTGCGCATGTGTTCCGTCTTGGCACGCCGATCGGGTTGACCAACCTTGCCGAGGTTGGGTTGTTCGCGGCGTCCAGCGTGATGATGGGCTGGCTTGGGACGGTGGCGCTTGCGGCGCATGGCATTGCGCTGCAACTGGCGAGCGTGACCTTTATGGTGCATCTGGGCCTGTCGAATGCCGCGACCGTGCGGGCGGGCAATGCGCTTGGGCGGCGGGATGCGGATCATATGGCGCGCGGGGCGTGGATCGTGATCGCGCTGTCTATGGCGGTGGCTGTGGTGGCGGTGGCGGTGCTGTTACTGTTTCCGGCGCCGCTTTTGGGGTTGTTCCTCGCCCCTGACGACCCGGACCGGATCGTCATTATTGCCACCGGCGTGGCGCTTTTGGGGATGGCGGCGTTGTTTCAGGTTGTGGACGGGGCGCAGATCATGGCGCTTGGGCTTTTGCGCGGGGTCAAGGACTCGCGTGCGCCGATGTTGATCGCAACCCTGAGCTATTGGGGCGTGGGTGCGCCCTGTGCCTATGTGTTCGGGTTCGTGTTGGGATGGGAAGGGCCAGGCGTTTGGTTTGGCCTTGTGATGGGGCTGAGCCTGGCGGCGGTGCTTTTGATGCTACGGTTTTGGCGCGGCAAGCTGCCTGCGCTGCGCCGCCATTTCGCCGCGATTGGGCCGGGGAGCGGTCAGAGAGCCGGGCGTGGGACTGGGCGGGCCTAGTCGCCTTTCATCAGCCGGTCGGCCTTTTTGCGCACCAGCACCGCGCGCAGGTCATGCATGGCCAGTAAAAGCGCGTCGGTCACGTTCTCAAGCTGATCCTCTGTGGCGCGGGATTGCGCCCATTGCGCGGTCAGGTTGAGGTAGTCCACGGCGCGGTGGATATCGTCGATATCGCGATGGGCAAGCACCTCCTGGCGCTCGGCCATCCAATCGCGGATCACCTCGATATCGTCTTCCGAAAGTGTGCGATCTCCATGCGGCTTGATCTCGCCGTTGCGGATATTGACCACGGCGATCTGGTCCATTTCGATGCGGCGCTGGCGATTTTCGGTATCGACCCGAAACACCAGCGCGCCGTTCTCGCGGACGCGGAAGAAGTATTCTGGCAGGTCAGATGACATACATGCCCCTTTGGTCTTAACGCAGCCCGGCGCAGAAACGCTGAATGCGGGTGCAGGCCTCTTTCAGGGCCTCGTCCGAGGTAGCGTAGCTTACTCGGAAGTTTGGAGAAAGCCCGAAGGCCGCGCCAAAGACCACGGCGACGCCGGTCTCTTCGAGAAGGGCGGTGGCAAAGGCCTCGTCGCTGTCGATCAGGGCACCACCCTCAGAGGTCTTGCCAAGCAGGCCCGCAATGGAGGGATAGACGTAGAACGCGCCTTCCGGCACCGGGCAGGTGATGCCGTCGATCTGTGACAGCATGGAGACCACAAGGTCGCGGCGGCGTTTGAAGGTCTCGTTGTTGGCGGGCAGGAAATCCTGCGGCCCGTTGAGCGCCTCGACGGCGGCCCATTGCGACACCGAACAGGGGTTCGAGGTCGATTGCGATTGAATCTTGCGCATGGCGGCGATGAGATCGACAGGCCCGGCCGCATAGCCGATGCGCCAGCCGGTCATGGCATAGGCCTTGGAGACGCCATTGCAGGTCAGGGTGCGGTCGTATAGCGCCGGTTCGACCGCGGCGGGGGTGCAGAATTCAAACCCGTCATAGGCGAGGTGTTCATACATGTCGTCGGTCATCACCCAGACATGGGGATGGCGCAGGAGCACATCGGTCAACGCCTTGAGCTCATCGCGGCTATAGCCTGCGCCGGTGGGGTTCGAGGGCGAGTTGAAGATCAGCCATTTGGTATTGGGGGTGATCGCGGCCTCAAGTTGGTCGGGCGTCAACTTGAAGTTGTTTTCAAGCGTCGCGGGCGCGATGACGGGGAGGCCGCCCGCCAAAAGCACCATATCGGGATAAGAGACCCAGTAGGGCGCGGGGATCACCACCTCATCGCCCTCGTTCAGTGTTGCCATGAGGGCGTTGTAGAGAATTTGCTTGCCGCCGGTGCCGACGCTCACCTGTTGTGGCGTGTAGGACAGGGCGTTGTCGCGCTTGAGCTTGTCGCAGATCGCCTGTTTCAACTCGGGGATGCCGTCGACGGGGGTATATTTCGTCTTGCCCGCCGCGATGGCGGCCACGGCGGCGTCCTTGATATTTTGCGGCGTGTCGAAATCGGGCTCGCCCGCGCCAAGGCCGATCACGTCCTTGCCGGCGGCGCGCAATTCGGCGGCCTTGGTTGTCACGGCGATGGTCGGTGACGGTTTCACGCGGGAAAGTGTCTCGGACAGGAAGGACATGGGCGCCTCGTTTGTGTTCAGGTTCCCCATGTCTTAGGGTGCGCCCGGGACCCGATCAAGCGACTTGGCCATAGGAGACCGAATATATGACGCAGGAAACCATCCTTGAGCACACGGACGGCAATTGGTTCGGTGAGGACGTCGCCACGTTCGGAGACCGTCTTGCCGCCGCGCGCAATGCCGCCGGGATGACACAGGGGCAATTCGCCCGCCGCCTTGGCGTCAAGCTCACGACGGTGAAGGGGTGGGAGGACGATGTGTCCGAGCCACGCGCCAACAAGCTTCAGATGATGGCGGGGCTTTTGAATGTGTCGATCGGCTGGCTATTGATTGGGGAAGGCGAGGGGGTCGAGCCGGTTTCCGAAGAGGAAGCGGTGCCCGGTCTTGAGGCGATCCTTGTCGAGATGCGTGATTTGCGCACCGATCTCAAATTGAAACTTGACCAGATGGCGCGGCTGGAAAAGAAGCTTCGGTTGAAACTAAAGGATATCGGTTAAGATGACAGAGCCCCGCGACACCCGCCTCAAACGTCTCAAGATGCGCTCGATGCGCCGGGGCATCAAGGAAATGGACCTGATCCTCGAGCGGTTTGCGGAGGATAACCTTGCGGAGATGGATGCGGCGTCGCTCGATCTTTATGATGATTTATTGCAGGAAAACGATCAGGACCTTTATCAATGGGTGACAGGCCAACAGCCCGCGCCGCAGCGGTTTCAGGGGATGATCGACACGATCGCCCGCGCCATCAGCGGCTAACGTCTTTGTTCGCATTTTAGCTATTCCCGCCTCAGCTTAACCGATTGTTCGGCTTTTGGATGCAATGTCCGGTCTCAACACCAGAGAGCCGGAGTTGCATATGAGCATTCACACACAGCTTGAGACGCGCCTAGATCAAGGGTTTATGGCGTCATATCTAGACGCGCTGGCGCTGGTCGAGAGACTGCACCGGCTTTTGCTTGATGTCATCAAGGATGAGTTCGAAAGGGTCGGAGTTCCCGAGATCAACGCCGTTCAGGCGCTGTTGTTGTTCAATATCGGCGACAACGAGGTCACGGCGGGCGAATTGAAATCGCGCGGGTATTATCAGGGCAGCAATGTCAGCTACAATCTCAAGAAGCTCGTCGAGATGGGGTTTATGCACCATCAACGCTGTGAGATTGACCGCCGGTCGGTGCGGGTACGCCTGACGCAGCGGGGGCGGGAAATCCGCGACGTTGTGTCGGCGCTGTTTGAACGCCATGCGGATGGATTGCGCGACAAGGGCGTTCTTGGGCCTGAGGGGATCGAGGAGATCACCTTTGCGCTACGGCGGGTCGAACATTATTGGACAGATCAAATTCGCTATATTTACTGAGGATTTGCGCCCCCGGACCCCGCGATTTTGGCGCTTTTGTGATGTAACGAGTGCGGGTGTCTGCGGCGGGGGCGGATTGGCCGAGGATCGGCGGGCTTAGCTCTCGTTCGAGTTTGCGGGTCATGGCGCGTTCGAAATCGGCATAGCCCGTGGCAATCTCAAGAAAGGCACCGGGACCATGCAGCACCTCGGTCTGATAATAGGGAATGAGATCGGTTTCCGCCTCAAACTCGGCCGCGTTGATCGCCAGTCCGTTGACCACGATATCGCGAAAGGCAAAGGCGTTATAGGCTTGTGCGGGGCCAAACCCTTCGTTGTTCTTGCCGTCACCGCTCAGGTCGAGGGTTTGATAGAGGCAGGGCGGCGCAGATTGGAACAGTGTGGCGCCATAGCCGAGCGCATAGCCAAGGGCGGTTGGAAATTTCGACGTGCTCCGCTCGGAGTTGGCGAGCGTCGCGGCGGCCTTGTAAAGCGCCTCGGGGGTGTCGATCATGGTCCAGTTGAGGAGCATTTTTTGATTGTAGCGCCCGCTCCATTCATAGACGGCCAGTGCCACGGATTGCGGCGCGATGAAAAAGGCACGCTCGACATCCGGCGACAGGAGCGCGCGCGCCAGACCGCGCCGTTGCAGCGCGTCCTCTGTGGCATCGACCGAACTTGAGACATCCATCGCCAAGGCCAGCGCAAGGCGACACCCCTGCGCCTCTGCCGTCGCCTGCGCCGGAAGAGCGGTCAGAATCATAGAAAACGCGACAGAGAAAGACGCGCGCGCCGCCCGGATGGGCCGGGCGCGGATCACCAATGGCCCGTATTTTCCATGCTGGTCCAGGGCTCGGCCGGAGGCAGGGGATCGCCTTTTTGCAGGAACTCGATCGAGATATTATCGGGCGAGCGCACAAAGGCCATGCGCCCATCGCGCGGCGGGCGGTTGATCGTTACGCCATTGTCCATCAGATGTTGGCAGATCTCGTAGATATTGCCGACCTCATAGGCGAGATGGCCGAAATGGCGCGAATCCGATGGCAACCCATCATCACCGTCCCAGTTGTAGGTCAATTCAATCGGACACTCTTCTTGCCCCTCGGGCGCCATGAAGATGAGCGAAAAGCGGCCCTCTTCGCTGTCGTAGCGGCGCGTTTCCTTGAGGCCAATCAGGGCGTAAAAGGCCATCGACGCCTCAAGATCTTTCACGCGGACCATTGTGTGCAGGTATTTCAGATGCATGTGTGGTTTTCCTTTCCCCGTCAGTTGACCAGATGAAACCAAACCCGACAGGCGATGACCAGTGTAAACGTCTTGGAACACGATCACGAAGCCTTTATGAGGGAGAGACCGCAGATATCGACCGGGGGAACGGCGCGTGCAGCAATATCATGAGGCTCTGAAAACGATTCTCGAACACGGGGTGGAGTCGACGGATCGCACCGGCACCGGCACGCTGTCGTATTTCGGGATGCAGGCGCGCTATCCGCTGGCGGAGGGGTTTCCGCTTGTGACGACGAAGAAACTGCACCTGCGCTCAATCATCCACGAGCTTTTGTGGTTTCTCTCGGGCGAGACCAATATCGGCTATCTCAAGGAGAACGGGGTTTCGATCTGGGACGAATGGGCCGATGAGAACGGGGATCTCGGCCCGGTTTATGGCCACCAATGGCGGCATTGGCCGAGCCCGGCGGGCGAGGTAGACCAGATTGCCAACCTTGTCGACGCGATCAAGGCCACGCCCGATAGTCGCCGGTTGATCGTGTCGGCATGGAACCCGGCCGATGTGCCGGATATGGCACTGCCGCCGTGTCATACGCTTTGGCAGGTGCGGATCGCGGGCAACAAGCTCCATTTGCAGCTCTATCAACGGTCTGCGGATATGTTCCTTGGCGTGCCGTTCAACATCGCGTCCTATGCGCTTTTGCTGGCGATGTTGGCGCATGTGACGGGCTATGAGCCGGGCGATTTCATCCACACCATTGGCGACGCACATATCTATTCCAACCATATGGAACAGGTGCACACGCAGCTTGCCCGGACGCCAAAACCGCTTGCGCAACTGCGGATCAAGCGCGATGTGGCGTCGATTTTCGATTTCAAATACGAGGATTTCGAAATCCTCAATTATAACCCGGATCCGCCGATTTCGGCCCCGGTCGCGGTATAAATACATGATCTCATTGATTGTTGCACGGGATCGCAATGGCGCGATCGGGAAAGGAAACACCATTCCCTGGCACGCGCCCGAAGACCTTGCCGCATTTCAACGCGAGACGTTGGGCGGGGCGATCATCATGGGGCGCAACACCTGGGACAGCCTTCCGGTCAAGCCGCTTAAGGGGCGGATGAATATCGTCGTGACGCGGCAGGCGGGACTTGCGGAGCATCAGGCGGCATCGGTCGAGGCGGCCGTCGAAATGGCCCATGCGGCGGGTTATCGGCGGGTCTATGGCATTGGTGGCGCGGGGATTTACGGCGCAATGCTGCCGATGGCGCAGCGGCTTTTGGTGACGGAGGTCGATCTCGTGGTTGACGGGGCCGATACGTTTTTCCCGACGTTTGCGGATCACGAATGGCGGCTTTTGGGACGGCACGCACTGCGCGAGGCGGCCCCTGCGTGTGTGTTGCATGAGTATCTGCGTCGCTAGGTGAAAACATGTTGTTTCCACTCAAGAAATTGACAGGTCGGCCACACGCCTTCTAGGGTTGGGTATTGACCTTGGTTATTTTCTTATGTGGGAAGGGGTCCGATGAGGACGATTTTCAAAGTAGCGGCTGTTTTGACGCTGATGGCCGCGCCGGTCGCCGCACAGACGTGGAGTAGCAACGCGCCGAATGTTGGCCCAGTGAACCAGCCTGAGGGGATGCTTATGCATCCATTTCCGGCCTCTGCAAATCATTGCCCAAACGGGCTTCAGCCGATCACGATGGGCGGGGTGATTTGTTGCGGAACGCCGAATACGGGCGAGACCTATTACAACCGCGCCTCGTATCGTCGCGCCTATCGCGGCTATGATTGCCCGGCTGGCGTCAAAGGCTGTGATTGAGGCATGAGGTAGGGCGGGGCGCGCGTGTCGCCCCGATCCATATCGTCGCAAACGGCAGGTCAGAGCGCCGTAAGGTCGCTTGCCATTTTTCGGCCATCGCGACCTTCGGTCAGTTCATATGACACTTTTTGATTGTCTGCGAGGCCGGTCATCCCCGACGCCTCCACAGCGGAAATATGGACGAATACGTCGGTGCCGCCTTCGTCGGGCGCGATAAAGCCGTAGCCTTTGGTTGTATTGAACCATTTGACGGTGCCAACAGGCATACCGTGTCTCCTTTTTGTTGCCGTGCTTGGCGCCGATGCCCTGCACCGGCGGGCGCGTCATTGTCCGATGCCCGGCGTCTTTGGTCGCGCGGCAGATGCGGAAAATGCGCCATCAGGATTGCACGGGGTTTGTAAAAAGCAAGCAAAACGACTTGAAAAAAGCCGGGCCAGCGGTCAGGTCTTGGCGACAAAAAGAGGGTAATCCATGCAGCTTTATGGTCTTAAAACCTGCGATACGTGCCGTAAGGCATTGAAGGCGCTAGAAAATGCAGAGTTTGTCGATGTGCGCGCCGATGGTGTGCCGGAATTGGTGCTTGAGCGAGCCTATGCGGAATTTGGCGGCGCTTTGCTCAATACACGGTCAACGACATGGCGGGGGCTAAGCGAGGCAGAGCGGCAGGAGGCGCCGTTGACCCTTCTAAAAGCGCATCCGACCTTGATGAAGCGTCCTTTGATCGACGTAGACGGCGTGCTTTACCTTGGCTGGGATCTGGATGTGCAAGCGGTTCTTGGCTAATGCCCGCCGCGCCCCTATGTAGGGGGCTGACGACATAAGGAGTCCACATGCGCAATGCAGCTTTGACTTTGGGAATTATTGCCGGTCTTGGCGGGATGCTGATCGGGTTTTTTAGCTGGGGCTATACCGATCTGATTGACCGCTATGGCGAGGTTCCAGACCTGTTTGAACAGGTTCAGAACGTGCAGCTTGTGCGGTTTGGCGGGCTTTTTGCGCCGATGCTGGCGATTGCCGGGGGCGCAATGGCGCGTTCAAGGGCGCTTTGGGGCGGTATTTTGATGCTGCTGTCGGCGCTGGGCATGTATGTGGCCTTTGACTTCAATCCGTTTACCATGTTCCCGATCAGCTTTGCGCTCTTGGGCGGTGTGTTGGCGATTGCGGCGGGCAAGCCGGATGAGCCGAAATCACATTTTTGATCTCAGGCGGCGTGACAGGGCGCGGTCGAGAGAGACCGGGCCTGCGCCCTTGATGAGCAGCACCAGAAACAGGAAGACCCAGAAGGCGCGTTGATCGAGGATCGCCGCGTCGGGGATGCGATCAAACCATGCGCCGAGGGTCTCGGGGTGGGCAAGGCCGCCGTGGCCATAGAGATCAGTCAGCGATTGCAGTGTCACAAAGCCGATCATGCCAAGCGCGGCAAGACGGGTGAACAGGCCAAGCACGATCAGGGCGGGGAGGAGAAATTCGGCCCATGTCCCGGCGCGCACCACCAGATGTTGAAAAAGGGAAAGTTGCGTGCTGTCATACCCTACGGCCTCGAAGGCGCGTGGGAAAATCTGAACATAGGCGCCTGTCGAGGGGGTCGCGAAGCCCAAAAGGCCATCGCCGATCTTGGTCAGGCCGGAGGCCCAGAAATATCCCAAAAGCACCCCTGCAAAGATCAATCGCGCCAAGATCGGCAGGAGAATGTCGAATTTTGTAAGCTGGTTCGTGACAGTATTATATATTTGAATCAAAGCATTCATGGGCATACCTCATGTTTTGATGGAGGTTGTGGCCTCTGCCGTCAGAAGCAGCGTGAGGCAGGCCGAGAGATCAAAATCCGGCGCGGTTCGGGCGGCGGTCTCGGCGGCATTCCCGAGCGTATCGCCTTGCATCAGGGCCCGGATGAAGGTCGCGCCGCCGCTTGTCAGGAGGTGCGGCACCGGGTCAAAACCGACGCGGGTCACGAGGATATCCTGTGGCGTGGCGCGGGGTTTGGGGGCGTCTGCGATCAGGGCGCGGTGATAGATGTCATGGATGGGCCACGCGGATGTCAGCAGCGTTGTGGCCGGGGCAAAGGCAAAACGCAGGGCCGGAAGGACGTCGGGCGCGATGGTGCTCAGGGCATCGGGCGGCAAGGCGGTATGATCGGCGGCGTGATACGCCTCGCGCAGGGCCTGTTCGAGGCAGGCGATGTCGGGGAGGTAGCCCAATGAGGCGAGCGCGTCGATGTCTTGGAGGGCATCGGCAAACCCCGCACCGTAGTGCATCATCCGGGGATTTTGCGGCGGGGATTGGCGCAGGAAGCGACCTGCGATGCTGCGGAAGTTCTCTGGTCCCAGAAGGCGGGCCACTGCGGGGAACGCGGCTTCGAGCGCCTCGGTCAGGGAGACGGCGACATTGTTGCGATAGACGTTGAAGCGTTTATGCGCGGGGCGGCCCAGCCCGTCTTGCAGGTTGGGCGGCGTGGCACGATCGGCGTCGAGGATGGCGGTATGAAAGTCGCTCTGGCGGCTCATGCGGGCACCTTGGCGAGCGCGGTGGCGGCGCGGGCGGCCTCGGCGGCGAGGGTGGGCCAGTCGGGCACGTCATTGTCCCACTCGATGAGGGTCGGGCGCGGGCCAGAGAGGGCGAGCGTATGGTCAAGCAGCGCCCAGACCGGATCGACGATGGGCGCGCCGTGGCTGTCGATGAGGAGGGGCGCGCCGTGCTCGTCCTGATCCTCGTCATGGCCACCGAGATGGATTTCGCCAACGGCGTTGAGCGGAAAGTCGGCGATATAGGCGCGTGGGTCATAGGCGAGGTTGGTGGCGGAGACAAAGACGTTGTTGACGTCAAGCAGCAGGCCACAGCCCGTCCGGCGCGCCACTTCGCGCAGGAAATCCGGCTCGGACCATGTGCTCTCGGCAAAGGCGAGGTAGCTTGAGGGGTTCTCAAGCAGCATGGGGCGGGCAAGGGTCTCTTGCACCTGGTCGATATGGGCGCAGACGCGGGAGAGGGTGGCGTTGGTATAGGGCAGCGGCAGGAGATCGTTGAGGAAGGCGTCCTCATGGCTCGACCAGGCGAGATGCTCGGAGAAAGAGGCCGGATTGAGCCAGTTGACTAGGTGTTTCAGGCGGGCGAGGTGATCGGGATCAAGCGGGGCGTCGCCACCGATGGAGAGGCCGACGCCGTGCACGGAGATGGGGAATCGTTCGGCCAGCGCGCGCAGTTGTGCAAGGGGGCGGCCGCCATCACCCATGTAGTTTTCGGCATGCACCTCAAGCCAGCCGACGGGGCCGGGATTGGCGAGGATGTCGTTGAAATGCTGGGGCTTATAGCCAACACCGGGCGTTGCAGGCAGGGCGGGAGAAGCGGTTGTATCAAGCATGGGCGGCCTCGGGGCTGGCGGGAGGTGGCGGGCTGAAGCCCGCCCTACGGAGATGCATAGGGCGGGCAGACGGCTCAGGCCGGGAGGTCGCGGTCGAGTTCTTCCAGCGCGCCCATGCGCTTGGTGCCGTCGGCCATGTCGGGCAGGTCGATCTCCATGCAGGTGCCTTTGTCGACGAGCGTCCAGGCATTGCCTTGATAATCAACGGTCGAGGTGCCTGCGCAGGTTGTGCCCGCCCCGGCGGCGCAATCGTTTTCGCCGGCGAGCGAGACGCCAAAGCATTTCTCTTTTTCCATTGCATAGGCGGCCTGTGACGAGGCGGTGACAGCGGCGGCAACGGCGCTTGCGACGGCGAGGGTTTTGATGGTTTTGGACATTGGGTCTCTTCCCTGTTGTTGTGAAATCTGGCCGACCGGAGCGGACGGCATGGGACGAGAGTAGGTGCGACAGTCTGTCACGGGCCAATCACGGGCCTGTGTGTCACGCGGGCGTCAGGAGGCGTGACGGTTTCGTGAGGGAATTGGGGGATTTGTTGCGAAATAAGACGGGCGCGCTCCGGTTTCCCGAGGCGCGCCCGCCGATTTGTTGCAATTTCAGGCCGTCGCGCTAGGCGAGGTCGGGCGGCAATGCCTCTTTCGCGAGGTCGGTTACAATCTCGTCGAAGGTTTGGACCTTGCTTTGCTTTTCGCCAAGGCGGCGGGTCGAGACGGTGCGCTCTTCGACTTCGCGTTTGCCAATGGCGAGGATCACCGGCACCTTGCCGACGGAATGTTCGCGGACCTTGTAGTTGATCTTTTCGTTGCGAGTATCGGCTTCGGCGCGCACACCGGCGGCCTTGAGGGCATTGACCACCTCAAAGACATAGTCATCGGCCTCGGAGACGATGGAGGCGACGACGACCTGACGCGGGGCGAGCCAGAAGGGCAATTTCCCGGCGTGTTCCTCAATCAGGATACCGATGAAACGCTCGAACGAGCCGAGCGTCGCGCGGTGGAGCATGACGGGGCGGTGTTTCGCGCCATCCTCGCCAATATAGGTTGCATCGAGGCGTTCGGGCAGGACGAAATCGACCTGAAGCGTGCCGCATTGCCAATCGCGCCCGATGGCGTCGGTGAGGACAAATTCGAGCTTGGGACCATAGAAGGCGCCTTCGCCGGGGTTGAGGTCGAAATCACAGCCTGCGGCCTTGGTTGCGGCCATGAGGGCGGATTCGGATTTGTCCCAGACCTCGTCAGAGCCAGCGCGGGTCTCGGGGCGGTCGGAGAATTTGATCGAGAAATTCTCAAACCCGAGATCGCGGTAGATATCCGAGAGGAAGTCGATGAACTTTTTGGTCTCATCCTCGATCTGCGCCTCGGTGCAGAAGATATGCGCATCGTCCTGAGTAAAGCCGCGCACACGCATGATCCCGTGCAGCGCGCCCGAGGGTTCATAGCGGTTGCAAGAGCCAAACTCGGCCATGCGCAGGGGCAGGTCGCGGTAGGATTTGAGGCCTTGGTTGAAAATCTGCACGTGGCAGGGGCAGTTCATCGGCTTGAGCGCGTTCACGGCCTTTTCGCGGGCGTGTTCCTCGTCCACTTCGACGATGAACATGTTTTCCTGATACTTGTCCCAGTGTCCCGAGGCTTCCCAGAGCTTGCGGTCAACGACCTGGGGGGTGTTGACCTCGACATAACCGCCGCGCGTTTGCTGGCGGCGCATGTAGTCCTGAAGCGTGGTGTAGATGGTCCAGCCGTTGGCATGCCAGAAAATCTGCCCCGGCGCTTCTTCCTGCATGTGGAAGAGGTCCATCTCGCGGCCCAATTTGCGGTGATCGCGTTTGGCGGCTTCCTCGAGCATGTGGAGGTATTTCTTGAGGTCTTCCTTGTTCTTGAAGGCAACGCCGTAGATGCGTTGCAGCATTGCGCGGTCGGAATCCCCGCGCCAATAGGCGCCTGCGACGCTCATCAGTTTGAAGGCATCGGCGGGAACCTGGCCGGTGTGTTGAAGATGCGGGCCGCGGCAGAGATCCTGCCAGTGACCATGCCAATACATGCGCAGCGGCTCGTCGCCGGGAATCGCGTTGATCAACTCGACCTTATAAGGTTCGTTGTTGGCCTCATAGAAGGCCACAGCGCGGTCACGCTCCCAGATTTCGGTGGTGACGGGATCGCGGCGGTTGATGATTTCCTTCATCTTCTTTTCGATCTCGCCAAGGTCTTCGGGGGTGAAGGGCTCTTCGCGGTCGAAATCGTAATACCAGCCGTTGTCGATCACCGGACCGATGGTCACTTTGACATCGGGCCACAGCTCTTGCACGGCGCGGGCCATGATATGGGCGAGGTCATGACGGATCAGTTCGAGCGCCTCGGCGTCATTGTCCTTCATGGTGTTGATGGCGATTTTGGAATCGGCCTCAATCGGCCATTGCAGATCCCAGTGCTGACCATCGACGGTCGCGGAGATTGCTTTCTTGGCAAGCGAGGTAGAGATGGAGGATGCGACCTCGGCAGGCGTTACACCTTTGCCGTAAGAACGCGCGTTACCATCAGGAAAAGTAAGGGAAATATCGGCCATTGGCCTCAAGCTCCTCGTCAGTTTGGCGCCCACGGAACGCCCGGTTGCGGGTATATGGTTCGGGGCACTATGTGCGCCCGATGCGCGCATATGTCAACCGGGCACGCGCGGGTGCCCGGCCAGAGAAGACCCGGAAGGGACCATGTGTCGCGCAGGAAGGCTTAGGCGCGCATACGGGGGACGTCATGGGGGTCGAGGTGCAGCTCGATCAGGGCGGGGCCGGAGGTATGGCCGCGCAGCATGTCAATGGCCTTTTCAAGGTCTGCGTCCGAGCGCACCTCGACCCCGACACCGCCAAGAGCCGTCGCGGTGGCGGCGAAAGAGGGCCATTGGAATTCCGACAAAGACGGATCCATCTGGCGGTCGAGGAATTGGATATGTTCCGCGCCATAGGCGGAGTCGTTGGCGACAATCACCGTCAGATTGAGGCCCATGCGCACGGCGGTGTTAAATTCATTGATGCCGCCCATCATAAAGCCGCCATCGCCGGTAAAGAGCACGGTGGGGCGGTCGGGATCGGCCACGGCGGCGCCAATCGCCTCTTGCAGGCCAAGGCCGATGGAGCCGAAATTCACCGTCGGCACAAAGCTATGCGGGTTGGGCGCGGACATGCGGCACCAGACCTCGGTCATGAAGCGACCGCCGTCTGTCACAAGGATACGGTCCTTGGGAAAGAGGGCTTCGAGCTGTTCGAGGGCGTGGACGAAGTTGATGCAGCCCTCGGCGGTCTTGTTGGGGCCGGTCGGATGATGCGTCAGGGCGCTTGTGTCGAGATCGCGGGTAAAGCCGCTGGCGGGGATTTCGGCCTCGTCGAGCCAGTAGAGGATCGTCTCGGCGGTCAGGCCCGCATCGGCCACGAGCGCGGCATCCGGGTGCAGCCCGCCGCCGATCTGGGAGGGTTCGATGTCGATCTGGACGATGCGCTTGTCCGACATCAGCTTGCCCTTGTCGGTGGTAAAGTCGTGCAGGCCGGTGCCGAAACAGACGATGCAGTCGGCCTGCGCAATGAGGTCATAGGCGGCGGGGGTGCTCAGGGTGCCGAAAATGTCGATATTATAGGGGTGATCGTTGAACAGCCCCTTGGCCTTGAGGGTCGTGGCCAGCGGCGCTTCGAGCCGGTCGGCCAGCTTGATGAGTGGCTCGCGCGCGGCCACGGCACCGAGACCGGCAAGGATCAGCGGGCGACGGGCCGAGGCGATCATGCCAATGGCGTTGTCGAGCGTGTCACCCTCCGCGACGCCGCCGGGGGTCGTAAAGACGTCGAGGACGTGCTTTTCATGGGTGGTTTTTTCCCACATGAAATCAGCGGGCATATTGAGGACGATGGGGCGGCGTTCGACTTGCGCGCGGTAAAAGGCGCGGGCGACGTCCTTGGCGGCGGTGGCGGGGCTGCGCAATTGCTCAAAGCCTGCGCCCGTGGCCTTGACGACTTCGCGCTGGTCGATGCCTTGCAGGTGACGCGGGTTATCGACGGGGGTATCCCCGGCCAGAAGGACAAGCGGCACATGCCCGCGCGCAGCCTCGGTCAGGGCGGTCATGCAGTTGGTGAGCGCGGGGCCGTGGGTCACGGTTGCGACGCCGACCTTGCCCGACACATGGGTATAGGCCATCGCCATGAGGATCGAACTGCCCTCATGCGCGGCGGGCACAAAGCGGCCTTCGCAGTCGCGCACGTAAGCGTCGACCATGAAGAGGTTCGCATCGCCCATCAGGCCAAACATGGTATCGACGCCTTGATCGGCAAGGGCGCGGGCGATGGATTGGTGGACGTGGATTTCCTGGCTCATGAATATGGTCTCCCTGTTGCGTCTCTCCTTGATACGCGAGGAGCGATGCGGAGAATGCGTAAACTGGCGCGCAGGGTGGCTCTGGTTTGCGGGGGTGAAGGCTGAAGGGCGGGGTTGATGCGTAAATTGCGCATGAGCGGCCCGGATCGTGGCGCGCGAGGCTTTTCGTGCGGCGGGAGTTGTGATGCGTCCCGTCCCCCGGCATGATGCGGCAAAGATCAACGGGAGACGGACCATGCATGCCCAATATCTGGATACACCACAAGGACGGCGCATCGCCTATCACAAAAGCGGAGAGACGGGACCGACCGTGGTTTTCCTCGGCGGTCTCAAATCTGACATGGAGGGCACCAAGGCGCTCTACCTTGAAGACTGGGCCAAGGCGCGCGGGCAGAGCTTTCTGCGCTTTGATTATTCGGGGCATGGGGAAAGCTCGGGCAAGTTCGAGGAGGGCTGTATCGGGGATTGGCACGAGGACGCGCTGGCGGCGGTCACGGCGCTGACCTCGGGGCCGTTGGTGCTTGTGGGCTCCTCTATGGGGGGCTGGCAGGCGCTTTTGCTGGCCAAGGCAATCCCGGAACGCATTGCGGGCATGGTCACAATCGCGGCCGCGCCGGATTTCACCGAAGACAGCTATTGGGCGGGGTTCAGTGAGGCACAGAAACAGGCGTTGGACACGGTCGGGTTTGTCGAATTGCCCTCGGATTACATGGACCCCTATATCGTCACCCGGCGGATGATCGAAGATGGGCGCAAACGGCTTGTGTTGCGCGCACCACTCGCGCTGCCATTTCCGGTCCGCATGTTGCAGGGCACGCAAGATGAAGCCGTCAGCCGCGACGTGGCGCTCAGGCTGCTGGATCATGCCGAGGCAGAGGATATTCGCCTGACCTTTGTGAAGGGTGCGGACCACAGGTTCTCAGATGAGGCTTGTCTAAATATGATTATTGGATGCGTGAATGAGGTCTTATTTCAAGGTATGTCTGTCTAATGCGAACATTTGGGCGGTATCTGGGACGGTGTCTTCTTTTGCTGGGATTGGGCCTTGGCGGGCTTTGGTTTTTCGGCCCGCGTGAGGCGGTTTTGGTTGTGCCGACGTTTGATGAAGCCACTATTGGCGCGGATATTGCGGCCTATCTGGCGCGGCAAGAGGCCCGGTTCGATGATATTACGCCCGGCGTTGAAAAACGGGTGATCTGGGCCGGGGATGTGGGCGCGGTCACAGACAAGGTTGTTGTGTATGTGCATGGGTTTTCGGCGACGAGCGAAGAAATCCGCCCGGTGCCGGATCAGATCGCGGCGCAGCTTGGGGCGAACCTTGTGTATACGCGCCTTGCGGGGCATGGGCGCAGTGGCGAGGCGCTGACGCAGGCGCGGGCGGCGGATTGGATGCGCGATACGGCAGAAGCCCTTGCGATTGCGCGAAAAATTGGGCGCAATGTCCTTGTGATCGCGACTTCCACGGGCGCGACGCTCGCGGCGGAGGCTGCGTTGCAGCCCGCATTGATGGAAAACGTGGCTGGCATGATCCTTGTGTCCCCGAATTTCGCCATTGCCGATCCGGCGTCGTTTGTTCTGACGTTGCCGGGCGCGCGCTATTGGGTGCCAGTGCTGGCGGGGCAGACCCGCAGTTGGGAACCTGTCAGCGCGGCGAATGCACAATACTGGTCCCATAGCTACCCGACGCGGGCGCTGTTTCAGATGGCGGCCCTCGTCAAACATGCACATGCGCAGGACTATACAGCGGTCTCGGTTCCGGCGCTGTTCTGGTTTGCGGATGCGGATCAGGTTGTCGATCACCGGGCGACGCGGGCGATTGCCGCGCGCTGGGGCGGCGGTGCGACGTTGCGTGCAGTGACGGTTTCGCAGGAGGATGATGCCTCCTCTCATGTGATTGCGGGCGACATTCTTTCGCCCCGTCAAACTCAAGTCGTAATTGATGAATTTATACGTTGGATCAATAATTTGTGAGGGATTTATAAGGTTATGGATGAGGTTATTTTTGCGCAGCGTGTGAGCCTTATCACGCTGGCGGTTGAGGATGTCGCCGCAGCGGCGGCGTTCTATGAGGCGCTTGGATGGCAGCGGGTTGAAAGCCCGGATGGGGTCAGCGCCTTTGACCTCATTGGTCAGACGCTCGGCCTATATTCGAGGGCCGCCTTGGCGCAGGAAACCGGCCTACCGGAGGCAGCCATTACCGGGTCAGGCGGGATCACGTTGGCGTATAACGTGGCGGAGAAATCCGAGGTCGCGCCGCTTCTGGAGCGCGCCGTTGCGGCGGGCGGGCGGATGCTCAAACCGGCGCAAGATGTGTTCTGGGGTGGGCATCATGGCTACTTTGCCGATCCCGATGGGCATCTCTGGGAGGTGGCCTTTAACCCGTTTTCGCCGCTGCGCGAGGACGGCGCGTTTTGTTGGAACGGCTACGCGTAGGTGTTGACCTTCGCGGCTCTTGGGCGGAAGGTATGTGGGCAATCATTAGAAATTGCGCAGAAGAGAGTAGGGATGAGCATGTCGGAGCCATTGGTTCTGCTTCCGGGAATGATGTGCGATGCACGCCTTTTCGGGCCACAGATTGCGGAGTTGTCTTCGGAATTCGCAGTCATGACAGCGCCGGTCACAGGGGGCGAGCGCGTTGAAGAGGTGGCGTCGGAGATATTATCGCTCCTGCCGGCGAAATTCGCCCTCGCGGGCCTAAGCTATGGCGGGATCGTGGCGATGGAGATTCTGCGCCGTGCGCCCGATCGGGTCACGCGGATCGGGCTTCTTGATACCAACCCTCTCGCGGAAACGCCGCAAAGCTCGGCGACCTATGAGCCGTTGATCGTGAGCGCGCGGGCGGGTCAGCTTGAAAAAGTCATTGAGACCTTCATGCAGCCAGAGTTCCTTGCGCCGGGACCGCAGCGGGCGGAGATTCTCGCCTTGGTCAAGGAGATGGGGCTTTATCTTGGGGCAGAGGTTTTTGTCCGTCAGGCCCGCGCCTTGCAGCGGCGGCGCGATCAACAGAGCACGCTTCGCAAATGTAAGGTGCCTGCGCTGGTGCTTTGTGGCGAACATGACAGCCTGACGCCGGTAAAGCGGCATAGCTTCATGGCCGAGTTGATCCCCTACGCCGAATTGAAGGTGATTGAGGGGGCGGGACATCTTCCGACGCTGGAACAACCGGCGGCCACGACGGCGGCGCTTCGCGAGTGGATGCGACTGCCCTACGTGCTTCAGTAATGTGAAACGAAAACGGGGCCGCGCTGGACCCCGTTTATCCGTCTATGGCGCGGCCTATCAGGCGGCGCTATTCTTGTTGGCGGGTTTCTTGGCAGCCTTTGGTTTGGCTTTGGGCGCTTCGGCGTTGGCGTCGATGAAATCGAGCACCAGCGGCCGGATATTGTTGCGCCAGCTTTTGCCCGCGAAGATGCCGTAGTGACCGGCGCCGGGCTCGACGTGGCTTGCCTTTTTGGAATCCGGCAGGCCGGTGCAGAGGTCCAGCGCGGCGATACACTGGCCGGGGGCGGTGATGTCGTCCTTGTCGCCTTCGACGGTTTTCACGGCGACGGTGGTAATTTTGCCGATATCAACCTTGCGCCCGGCGACGACGAACTCGTTCTTGGCGATCTCGCAGTTTTTGAAAATGCGATCAACGGTGGTGAGGTAGAATTCGGCCGTCATATCCATCACGGCGAGATATTCGTCGTAAAAGCGGTTGTGAGCGTCATGGTCGGAGGCTTCGCCGCGTGTCACGCGCATGATTTGGTCGCGGAAGGCTTGGCCGTGGCGGTCGGCATTCATCGACATAAAGGACGAAAGCTGTAGCAGGCCGGGATAGACGAGGCGGCCAACGCCTTTGTATTTGAAGCCCACGCGCTGAATCGCGGTTTCTGCCAGCTGGTCCATTGTGACGCGGTTGCCAAAATCCGTCACTTCGGTGGCGGCGGCATCGGGGTTGATCGGCCCACCAATCAGGGTCAGCGAGCGGGGCTGTGCGGAGGGGTCTTCCTCGGCGAGGTAGGCCGTCGCGGCCAATGTCAGCGGTGCGGGTTGGCACACGGCGATGACATGGGTGTCGGGGCCAAGCGCCTTCATGAAATCGACAAGGTAGAGCGTATAGTCTTCGACGTCGAACTTGCCGGCGGAGACGGGAATGTCGCGGGCATTGTGCCAATCGGTGATGTAGACTTCGCAATTGACCAGAAGGCTTTTGACCGTGGAGCGCAAAAGCGTCGCGTAGTGCCCGGACATCGGGGCCACGAGCAGAACCTTGCGCGATTGTGTCTTGCGGCCTGTCACCTTGAAATGGATCAGATCGCCAAAGTCCTTGGACACGACGGTTTCGACATTGACCAGATGATCGCGACCATCTTCACAGGTGAAGGTACGAATGCCCCAGTCCGGCTTGACGACCATGCGCTGAAAGGTGCGCTCGGTTACTTCACCCCATGCGCGCATCCATTCAAGCGCGGGGTTGGGGACAAGAGAAAATACGGGGTAAGAGGCCATTGCCGCGGCAGACGCGCCGAGCCATTGGTTCGTGTTCCGAACCGTTTCCATCATGTCATACGTCGCCATATAGCGCATTTGCGTCTCCTGATTAACCCGTTTATTGTCGGTCCCGAGGGAGCGAGGCGCCCTGAGGAGGGCCTTCATTATGCTGCGTAGCAGCGACGATAGGGCTATTTTTTGAATATGACAACAAAAGAGAATGATACCGGGGCCGATCTCGACGCTCTCAACGCCAATCTGGCGCGTGTTGAGGAGCTTTCAAAACGCCTCACAGAGGTGATGACGCATCACAAACCTTTGCGGCGCGATCTCAATGCGCCGGATGAGGAAGTTTTTGTCGGCGCGGCGAATGCATACATGCAATCGCTTGCCCAGAACCCCGGCAAAGTTATCGAGCATCAGCTTGATTTCTGGAGCAAATCGGTCAAACACTTTGTAGATGCGCAGCACATGTTGTTGCAGGGCAAACTTGAAGCAGCCCCGGACGAGACGCCCTCGGATCGCCGTTTTTCCAACCCGCTCTGGCAGACACACCCCTATTTTAACTTCATCAAGCAGCAATATATGCGCAATGCCGAGGCCATCCGGCAGGCGGTTTCTGATGTTGACGGGCTTGTGGACAAGGACCGGCACCGGCTCGAATATTTCTCGCAGCAGATCATTGATATGATGTCGCCGACCAACTTTATCGGCCTCAACCCGGATGTCATCGAGCGCGCGATTGAGACCGATGGCGAATCATTGGTCAAAGGGCTTGAGAACCTGATTGCCGATCTTGAGGCCAATAATGGCGAGCTTCTGGTGCGGCTGGCGGATGAGGACGCGTTTGAGATCGGCGGCAATATCGCGACGACGCCGGGAAAGGTTGTTTTTCGCAACCGCATGTTCGAGCTTTTGCAATATGCGCCGACGACCGATGAGGTCCATGCGGTGCCGCTCGTCATCTATCCGCCCTGGATCAACAAATACTATATCCTCGACCTCAAGGCCCAGAACAGCATGATCAAGTGGCTGGTCGATCAGGGCTATAGCGTTTTTGTCGTGAGCTGGATCAACCCGGACCGATCCTATGCGGATGTCGGTTTGGAAGACTATATTGAGGACGGGTTCCTGACCGCGATTGACGAGGTCAAGAAGATCACCGGCGAAAAACAGGTCAATGCGGTTGGCTATTGTATTGCGGGGACGACGCTTCATATGACGCTGTCGTTGATGAAACATCGCAAGGATAAGTCGATCAAATCGGCAACGTTCTTTACCACACTGACCGATTTTGAAGATCAGGGAGAGTTCACGCCGTTCCTTCAGGACGATTTCATTGACGGGATCGACGATGAAATCTCGCAAGAGGGAATCCTGCGGTCCTTTATTATGCAGCGCACGTTTTCGTTCCTGCGCTCAAACGATCTTGTTTATGGACCGGCGATCAAGAGCTACATGATGGGCGAAGCGCCGCCCGCCTTTGATCTTTTGTATTGGAACGGCGACGGGTCGGGCCTGCCGGGGCGCATGGCGCATGAATATCTGCGCCAGCTTTGTCAGCGCAATGAGTTCGCCACAGACGGGATCGAGCTTTGCGGCGAACGCCTGCATATTTCCGATGTGGATTTGCCGCTGTGCTCGGTCACTTGTGAGACGGACCATATTGCCCGGTGGAAAGATTGCTATCGCGGTTTTCAGCAGACATCGAGCAAGAGCAAGACGTTCATCGTCTCAGAGTCCGGACATATCGCCGGGATCGTCAATCCACCGAGCAAGAAGAAATACGGCCATTATACCAACAAGGATGTCAGCGGCAGTGCTGAGGACTGGATGGCGGGCGCGAAGTTCACTGAAGGATCTTGGTGGCCACGGTGGGATACGTGGCTGTCTTCTCGCTCTGGCAAGATGGTTCCCGCGCGAATTCCAGGCGATTCGGAGCATCCGGTGCTCTGTGATGCGCCGGGCACCTATGTAAAGCAGTCGGCAACGCGTTGAAATAAAACGTAAATCTGAAAAGTTTCTGCAGTGCAGCAAAAAATACTTGAAATGCTGCACTGCAGAATGCATATTGTTCCCAGAAGATGAAACGCGGAGCTGATCCGCACATTTCAAAGGAACTGTTCAGATGGCTAAGACACAAGATTTCAACTCGATGCTCAAAGACATGATGGGTGCATTCCCGGTCGACACTTCGGCAATGGAAGATGCGTTCAAAAGCACCGCGTCCATGAACGAGAAACTGACCTCGGTTGCTCTCGAAGCGGCGGAAAAATCCTCGGAAATTTCCTCCAAGTGGACCAAGGAAACCATTTCCAAGCTTACCGACATGTCGAAAGCAAAATCCGAGCCGGCCGACTATGCCAAAGCGATGACCGATTTCGCATCGGCGCAGGCAGAAGTTGCTGCTGAGAACATGGCTGCATTCGCTGAAGTTGCGAAAAAAGTTCAGATGGAAACCGTCGAACTTCTGATGGCTGCTGGCAAGGACGCGACCGAAGAAGCGACCGCCGCTGTTAAAAAAGCCACCGATGAGGTGACGACGGCTGCCAAGAAGGCAACTGCGAAGTAATACCGCGCTTCTTTTCGGCACCTCTCTCCTCCCTGTCCGGTGCCGAGCGCGAGGGCGAGCCAGTGGCTCGCCCTATTTTTTTGCGTTTTTGTTTGTGTTTTCGCTGCAGTCGCATAAGGTTTTCTGCAGTGCGCATGAAATGGGGAGATGACCGTGGCTGACGACAAGAAAACGCTTCTTATCAAGAGATATGCGAGCCGCCGACTCTACAACACAGAGACCAGTGACTATGTCACGCTCGAGGATATCGCCAATTTCATTCGTGATGGGCGCGAGGTCCAGATCGTGGATCTCAAGACCGGGGATGATCTCACGCGGCAGTATCTTCTTCAGATTATTGCCGAGCATGAAAGCCGGGGCGAAAATGTTCTGCCGGTGAATGTTCTGAACGATCTTGTGCGGGCCTATACGACACAAGCCACCAGCATGGTGCCGCAGTTCCTGCAAAGCTCTTTCGAGATGCTGCGCGAGAGCCAGGAAAAAGTCATGGAAAGCATGGGCGGCAGCGGTATGAAAGTGCCGGGCCTTGAGGCGATCCAAGCCCAGCAAGAGGCGTTTTTGAAGGCAATGACCGGGGGGATCAGCCCTTGGAACGCCGCAGGCACCAGCCCAGAGACCCAAGCCGAAGAGGCGCAAGACGGGGACAATCTTGATGACATCAAGAAGCAACTCGCCGAGCTACAGTCGAAGCTAAACAAAATGAAGTGACCCGGCACGGGATCGCGAAAAAGGCGCCTCGCATCGCGGGCGCCTTTTTGCATTTGGGCTAGGTGATTAACCCAATTTAGGCGACTTCTTGCGGGGCCATGACCGCTTGGGCGGCTTCGGTGAGGGCGCTGGCGATGATATCCAGCTCATCCTTTTGAAGGCGTGCGGGCAGGCGCACATCACAGGCATTCATCAGCATGGCGCGGGTCTTTGGCAGTTCGGGCAAATCCTTGATGAATTGCCAGTTCCAAAACGCACGGGCGTTGTCGGTCGAATGCCCGAAGACCTGCACCTTGACGCCGCGCGCGTTGGCGGCGGCCTGAAAGGCGAGGATTTGTTCGGCCTGCATACCGACGAGGTTGAATTGGATCGAATCCGGCGCGCGTTCTTCGGGGCCAAGTTTGTCCGGCACGGTCAGCCATTGCGAGGCGTTGAGACGACCTGCCACGTAGTCATGATTGGCGCGGCCGTCCCGAACCCGGCGCGGCACCTCAAGGAGTTGAGGGCGGATCATCGCCGCAGACATGTTGTTGAGGCGCAGGTTGTAGAGCGGCAGTTGGTTCTGCCAGCGGGCAAAGGCAGACTTGAGCGCGCCGGTATTGTCGCCCTCGGGGGCTTTGTGTTTTTGCCATGTGTGCTCATACGCGCCGGACATGATGACGGCGCGGGCCACGAGATCGGCGTCGTTGGTGATTAGGATGCCGCCTTCGCCCGCGTTGACGAGTTTGTAGGATTGAAACGAAAAACAGCCGATCGCGCCGATGGTGCCGATTTTGCGACCGTGCCATTGTGTGCCAAGGCTATGCGCGGCATCCTCGATCACGGGGATGTTTCGCGCGTTGCACAGCGCCATGATGGCATCCATGTCCGAGGTATGGCCGCGCATGTGGCTAATGATAACGGCCGAGATGTCCTCGTCGAGGCGGCGTTCGAAATCGGCGATGTCGATGCGGTAATTGTCGCCAACTTCGCAAAGCACGGGCGTGCAATCAGCATGGACGACAGAGGAGGGCACGGCGGCGAAGGTAAAACCGGGGATCAGCACGCGCGCCTCACGCGGCAGATCAAGCGCCTTGAGCGACAGGAAGAGCGCCGCAGAACAGGACGACACCGCCAGCGCATATTTGACGCCCATCATCTTGGCAAACTCGGCCTCGAGCAGCGTCACCGGGGCGTTTTCCGGCGCGGTGTAGCGGAAGAGATCGCCCGATTGTAGCAGGCGATCAATCTCATCGCGGGCGGAGGGGGGGATGGGTTCGGCGGCGTAAACGTTTGGCGGCAAGGTCATAGATTTCGCATTTCTTAATTCTAGCTTTGAAAATCATAAAACAAATACCGCCGCGAAACCAGCCTATGGGCGGTTCAGTCATATGAATCTTTGCGAATATGTCAGACGCCAAGCCGGTCACGCAGGGCAAACCATGTCATCGCCACTGCGAGAAGGGGCGTGCGGAACATGCCGCCGCCGGGGAACGGCGGGGCAGGGACGCGGGCCATTGTGTCAAAGCCTTCGCTTTGGCCGGCGATGGCTTGTGCGGCAAGGAGGCCCGCATGGGTCGCGGTGCCAACGCCGTGGCCGGAATAGCCCGACGCCGAGAGGATATTGGGCGCAAGGCGGGTAAAAAGCGGCATCCGTTTCATCGTAATGCCAAGCGTGCCGCCCCAGGCATAGTCGATCTCGATATCGGCCAACTGTGGGTAAATCTCGGCCATCGGTTTGCGCACGAGGGCGGAGATATCCGAGGGGAAGCGATAGCCGTAACTCTCGCCGCCGCCAAACAAGAGACGCTTGTCGTGGCTCAGGCGGAAGTAGTTGATAACAAACTTGGAATCCGCGATGGCGACGTCACGGCGCAGCACGGTTTGCAGCTCATCCTCGGACAGAGGGCGGGTGGCGGCGATATAATTGTTGATCGGCATGACACGCGCCGCGACCTTGCGATCCAAGCTGCCAAGATACCCGTTACAGGCAAGGATGACGTGATCGGCGTTTATGCGGCCTTTGTCGGTGCGCACGATGGGGCGGGCACCTTTGTCGATATGGTGCACATGGGTGTTTTCAAAAAGGCGCACACCCGCCGCGGCGGCGGCGCGGGCAAGCCCGAGCGCATAGGCCAGCGGATGCAGATGCGCGGCGCCCATGTCGAGCGAGCCGCCGACATATTTCGGCGAGGGACAGATCGCCTGAAGGGCGTCATGGTCAAGCGCCGTGATCTGCTCATAGCCATAGCGGTCCTGAAGATGCGCCACATAGGCATGTTCGTGGCGGACCTCGCGGGGATGGAAACAGGCATGGGCTACGCCGGGTTTCAAATGACAGGCGATTTCGTGTTTTTTGATCAGAGTCTTGGTGACATCCTTGGCCTCTTCGGCGAGGTGCCAGAGCTTTCGTGCATCATCGTGGCCGACGAGCGCCTCAAGCGCGTCTTGTTCCATGCGCTGACCCGAGCCAAGCTGACCGCCGTTGCGCCCGGAGGCCCCAAAGCCGACGCGATGCGCCTCAAGCAGGACCACATCATAGCCGCGTTCGGCAAGATGCAGGGCGGTCGAAAGCCCGGTATAGCCCGCGCCAACAACGCAGACATCGGCCGTCGTCTCGCCGCGCAACTGCGGGAAGGGCGCAAGCGGATCAACCGTCGCCGCATACCAGCTTTGGGGATATTCCCCTTTTTTATCATTGGCATAAAGAAGGTTCATCGCGGCGCTTTCCTCTTTATCGTGGCCAAAATGCGCGTGCCGAAGGCATCAGACGTTGAGCAGCAGGTGTTCGCGCTCCCAGGGCGAGATGACGGAGAGGAATTCCTCGTATTCGGTGCGTTTCACGATCGAATAGACGCGGGCAAAGTCGGGGCCAAGCACGTCATGCAGTTTCGTGGCCTCATCAAAGAGATCAAGCGCGCCGCCAAGGATGCGCGGAATGGCCTCTTCGCCGTCATAGGCATCGCCTTTGAATTGAGCGCCGGGGCGGTTTTGTTCCAGAAGGCCAAGATAGCCACAGGCCAATGAGGCCGCGATCCCGAGGTAGGGATTGCAATCCATTCCGGCGAGGCGGTTCTCAACCCGACGCGCTTTGGGCGAGGAGATCGGAATGCGAATGCCTGTGGTGCGGTTGTCGCGCGCCCATTCAAGATTGATCGGGGCGGCATGATCGCGCACGTAGCGGCGATAGGAGTTTACGTAAGGAGCGAGCACGGCAATCGCCGAAGGCAAATGGTTTTGAAGCCCGGCGATGAAGTGGAAAAACGCATCGGTTTCGCCCCCTTCGGGATCGGAAAAGATATTCTCGCCAGTTTCGATATCGAGGATCGAGTGATGCATGTGCATGGCGCTGCCGGGTTCGTCTTCGATCGGCTTGGCCATGAAGGTTGCATAGCAATCGTGACGCAGCGCGGCCTCACGGATCAGGCGCTTGAAGTAAAACACTTCGTCGGCAAGTTTGACCGGATCGCCATGCAGGAGGTTGATTTCAAGCTGGCCCGCGCCGCCTTCTTGGGTAATGCCGTCGATTTCAAACCCCTGCGCCTCGGCGAAATCATAGATGTCGTCGATGACGGGGCCAAATTCGTCCACGGCGGTCATCGAATAGGCCTGACGCGCGGCGGCGGGGCGTCCGGAACGGCCCATCATCGGCTCAATCGCCTTGGCCGGGTCGATATTGCGCGCCACGAGGTAGAATTCCATTTCCGGTGCGACGACGGGTTCCCAGCCCTTGGCGCGGTAGAGATCAACGACGCGTTTGAGGACGTTGCGCGGGCTATAGGGGATTGGGGCGCCCTTGGTATCATAGGCATCATGGATGACCTGAAGCGTCCAGTCTCCGGTCCAGGGGGCGGCGGTCGTCGTCGCCATGTCAGGGCGCAGGACCATGTCTTTTTCGATGAAACCATCGTCTCCTGCGGCCTCGCCCCAGCCGCCGGTGATCGTCTGGTAGAAGATCGAGTCGGGCAGGTGAAAATAGTCCTGACGATCGAATTTCTTGGCCGGAACGGCCTTGCCGCGGGCAATGCCGGGCAGGTCGCCGATGATACATTCCACCTCGTCCAGGCGTTTGCCGTCAAGGTAGTCGCGCGCCGCTTCGGGGGCGTTCTTGAGCCAGTCATTCATGCTGTGCGCTCCTTACGAAAGAAATCCGCCATCTGGTCGGCAAAACTTTCGTTGGCTGTTGGTTTGTCGAGATTGTTTTGGGCCGTTTTGAGGAGATCGTCGGGGACAGTGCCGGGTCCGCGTGTCTCGATGAGGCCCGCGATAACGGCGGCGTCAAATTCGGGGTGGGGCTGCACCGTGAGGATCTGATCGCCATAAAGCAGGGCGGCGTTCTCGCAAAAATCGTTTGAGGCCAGCACGATTGCGCCTTCGGGGCGTTTTGTGACCTGATCCTGATGCCAGGCGTTGAACGAAAGCGGTGCGCCGCCGAACTGATAGGTTTGATGGCCCACCGCCCAGCCACCCGAAAATTTCTCGACCTTGCCGCCAAGCGCTTGCGCGATGATCTGGTGGCCAAAGCAGATGCCGATGAGGGGGCGGCGGGTTTGCGCGATGTCGCGGATCAGGGTTTCGAGCGGGGCAATCCAGTCGTGATCCTCGTAGGTGGCGTGTTTGGAGCCGGTGATGAGCCAGCCGTCTGCGTCCTCGGGGCTTTGCGGGAAGATGCCGTCTACGATGCTATAGGTCTCAAAGCTAAACCCTTGATCATGAAGCAAATCCTGGAACATATCCGTGTAGTCGCCGAGCAGGGGTTGCAACTCTTCCGGGGCGTGGCCGGTTTGGAGGATGCCGATTTTCATAGTAACACCAATTTTTTGATCAAATTGAGGGTAGCTGAGTGGCTAAGCTCCGGCAAGAGGGCTGGACCGTGCCGAAGGTCAGTCCCGGATTGGTGCCCGCATGATGGGCACCGCACGGGAAGGCTCAGACCCTTTCGAGGTAGAGTTTCCAACGCTCTTTGCGCGGCACATCGGCAAGGCGGCGCAGTTCCTGGCGCTTGGTCATCACCAGGTTGCGGATCAACATGCGCGGCAAGCAGCGGGCGATGAACGGGTCGGATTCAAACAGATCAATCGCCGCGCCCCATGACGGAGCCAGTTGCGGGACGTCTTGATCGTAGGCGTTGCCGTCGATCGGCGGCGGCGGTGTCAGGCCTTCTTCGATGCCTTCCATTGCCGCGCCGAGCACGGCGGCGAGCATCAGGTAGGGATTGATATCGCCCCCGGCCACGCGGTGCTCGATGCGGCGCGCGGCAGGGGCGCCGCCGGGAATACGGATCGCGACGGTGCGGTTTTCATAGGCCCAAGTCGCCCCTGTCGGTGCGTGGGCGCCGGGCACCAACCGGTCATAGCTTGGCCCGTGCGGGGCAAAGATCAGGGTCGAGGCGGGCATGGCCGCAACACAGCCCGCGACGGCCTGTTTTAGAAGATACGTGCCTTCAGGGCCGCCATTGTCGAAGATATTCGCGCCGTCTTTGTCGACCACGGAGAAATGCACATGCATCCCGTTTCCGGCATCGTCGGCATAGGGTTTGGCCATAAAGGTGGCTGCCATAAGGTGTTTACGGGCAAGGCCGCGCACGAGGAGTTTGAACAGCAAAGCATCATCGGCGGCGCGCAGGGCGTCTTGATGGGCGAGGGTGACTTCGAATTGGCCCAGACCGGCCTCGTTGGTGATTGTCTGGACCGCGAGGTCCATCTTGCGGCAGCCATCATAGAGATCGGTGAAGAAATCCTCGAAGGCGTCCAACTCGTCGATGGAGAGGATATCGGGGCCGAACAGGCGGCGTTTGGAGCGCGGATCACGCGGCGGGCGCAGGGTCTTGTCGCTATCATCGACGAGGGAGAATTCCATCTCCGTGGCGGCGATCACCGTCCAGCCGCGCGCGTCGTAGCGCGACAGCACATCGGCCAATGCGGCGCGCGGATCGCCAAGGAAAGGCGCGCCATCTTCGGTCTGCATGGTCATAAGAACAAGGGCCGAAGGCGAGTTGAGCCAAGGCATTGGCACCGGGCCACGGTTGGTCGGCACAAGGATTCCATCGGCGTCGCCGGTTTCAAACACCAGCGGCGAGTTTTCCACATCGGCGCCCCAGATATCCACGCTCAAGGCCGAAAGCGGCATCCGCACCGCGCCCTTGTCCAGCTTATCGGCATTGGCCGCGGGGATGCGTTTGCCGCGCAATTGTCCATTGAGATCAGCCGCGCCGACGCGCAGTGTTGGAAATTGGTCCAGGTCCATAGAACACCCGTGGGTCGAAAAATTTGATCAAAATATTCCCGTGCGGCTGCAATTTGTCCAGTCCTTTGTTGGAAAAGGCCCGGAAAACGCCCGGAAAATGCCGTGTCGGTATCGCGTCGGTATTGCGTCTGTATCGCGGTGGTGCGGATTTAGCGCAGCAGCGTCGGGCGCAGTTTGATCGGACGGCGCGCGTTCGAGGGCAGGTGTCGGTTCAGGTGCCGGTTGGCGAGACCATAGAGACCGACGATGCAGAGCGTCAGCAGGATGAAATACCCTGCCAGGATCGGATAGGGGATGAAGGGGTTGAATGTCTTGTCGGCAAAGTAATTGGCATAGTAGAGCGCGTCGCCCTTTTGTCGCCATGCCGGAAAGCCGGAGAAAAAGACCAGCGTCGTGGCATGAAAGAGGAAGATCGCCTCGTTGGTATAGGCGGGCCAAGCCAAGCGCAGCATGGTCGGAAAGGTGATACGGCGAAAGCGCGACCAGCCGGACATGCCGTAGGCGTCGGCGGCTTCAAGATCGCCTTTGGGGATCGACTGAAGCGCGCCGTGGAAGATTTCGGCGGAATAGGCGGCGGTGTTGAAGAACAGCACCACAAGCGCCCCGAGCCATGCCGAGGTCAGGGGCGAAAAGAAGGGGATGACCTGTTTCAGGGAGAGGAACAGGAAGTAGGCAAAGAAGAATTGGATGAAGAGAGGCGAGCCGCGGAACACGAAGATAAACCATTCCGCCGGTTTGCGGATCAGGCGCGATTGGGACGCTTTGCCCACGGCGAGGGCGACGGCAAAGAAGAATCCCGCCAAAAGCGCCAGCACGCCGAAATAGATATTCCACAGCATCCCCGAGCCGATCAGGGTAAATTGCTGGCACAGGGTAAAGTTCTCGGTCGGCAAGAGGCGTTCGCCGATGCCGATCGAGCGCAAGCCATAGTCCGCGATGGTGTCCCAACAACTCATGCGGCGGCCTTTCTTTGGGCTTCGCCAGCGGCTGTGGCCTGACCGTGGGTCAGTTTCTTCATAATCTTGTCGAGCACGATTTCGGAGACTTTGGTAAAGGCGAGGTAAAAGACGAGGAGCGCGAGGAAATACCACATGCGCCAATCGCCATGCGGGTAGTCGGTAAAGCGGGCGTTTTTGGTTCCGCCGAGTTCACGCGCCCAATAGACGATGTCTTCGACCCCGAGCAGGAACAAGAGCGGCGTCGCCTTGATCAGCACCATCCACAGGTTCGACAGGCCGGGCAGGGCATAGACCCACATTTGCGGCACCATGATGCGCCAGAAGGCTTGACGGTGCGACATGCCGTAGGCTTCGGCGGTCTCCATCTGGGCGCGGGGCACGGCGCGCATGGCCCCAAACAGGACATTGGCCGCAAACGCGCCAAAGACGATGGCGAAGGTCAGCACGGCAAGGAGGAAACCGTAGGTTTCATGCACCCATTGCGGCGAGGAGGAGAGCGGCAGCTTGGCCGCGTCACAGACTACGAAATCGCTGCCTTGGCGGATCGGTTGATCCCAATCAGAGCAGAGGATTTTATGGCGTATCCATTCAAAGCCCTGATCGAGGGCGATGACGAAAAAGAGGAAAAAGGCAATGTCCGGCACGCCGCGCACGATCGCGGTATAGGCCTTGCCAAACCAGCGCAGCGGCGCGATGCGCGAGCGCGCAGAGGCCGCCCCGGCAAATCCAAACAAAAGCGCGACAGGGGCAGTCACGGCGAGCAGCACCAGAACGGTCACGACCGAGACATAAAGGCCCATGTGTTTGCCTGTGGTCAGGTAGCAGCTAAGCCACGTGAGCCCGTCGAGCGTTGATGGATCTGAGCAATAGGAAAACATGCGTCGGTTGGTCCGGTCCTGTCGGTGACAGAAGGGTCCGCAGCTTTAGGGCCACGGACCCGGAAATCCCTTAGGGGGACGAGATTACCACTGGGAAGCGACTTCCCATTTGGCGATCATGGCGTTCAGGGTGCCGTCGTCTTTCATCGACTGGATGGCGGCATCGAACGTCGCTTTGAGTTCCTGATCGGATTCGCGCACGCCCATGCCGACGCCGCCCCCGATCTGTTCCATGCGTTCGAGCATGACGAGGCCGTCGGTGCCAGCGACGGTGTCGAGGAAGCTTTTGTCGGCGAGAACCGCGTCCGCTTCGCCGTTTTTGACGGCGGCGACGGTTTCATCGGGGGTTGCGAATTCGACGAGGGTCCAGCCTTGCTCGGCCACGAAAGCGGCCTGAATGGTGGTCGCCTGTGCCGCGATCACGCCGCCTTCGACCTCGACGTCAGCCGACATGGCGACATATGCGGAGGGGTCCGGCGGGGTGTAGGCTTGGGTGAAGTCGATGACTTCGTCGCGCTCGGGGGTGATCGACATGCCGGCGATGATGGTGTCGTAGTTGCCCGAAACGAGGTTGGGGATGATCGAATCCCAATCGTTCTTGACCCATTCGCAGGTCAGTTTGGCACGTTTGCACAGCTCGTCGCCGAGTTCGCGCTCGAAGCCGTCGATTTCGCCCGCGTCATTGACGAAGTTCCACGGCGCATAGGCGCCTTCGGTGCCCATGCGCACGGTTTTGCCGTGGCCATCTGCCGAGGCGATGCCTGCGGTCAGGGCCAGTGCGGCGGTGGTCAGGATCAGTTTTTTCATGATTATACTCCCGTTGGTTGGTTGTTAATGGGCCGTTGCGGACAGGAAGCCGCGCAGGCGGTCAGTTTTTGGGGCGCCGAAAAGCTCTTCCGGCGCGCCTTGTTCTTCGATTTTGCCCTGATGCAGGAACACCACGTGATCCGAGACATCATGGGCCATCTTCATATCATGGGTCACGATCATCATGGTGCGGCCTTCGGCGGCGAGATCCTTGATGACGCGGATCACCTCTTGTTCAAGTTCGGGATCGAGCGCGGAGGTCGGTTCGTCGAACAACAGCGCCTCCGGCTCCATGCACAGGGCGCGGGCGATGGCGGCGCGTTGTTGTTGGCCGCCCGAAAGCTGGGCCGGGTAGACATCGCATTTGTCGCCAATGCCGACCTTATCGAGGTAGCGGCGGGCGGATTTTTCAACCTCGGCCCGGTCCCGGCCAAGCACGGTCAACGGCGCTTCCATGACGTTTTGCAGGATGGTCATATGCGCCCAGAGATTGAACTGTTGAAAGACCATCGAAAGATTGGTGCGGATGCGCAGCACCTGTTTGGGGTCCGCCGGATGGCGGCCGTGGCCGGTGCCTTTCCAGGTCACAGGCTCGCCCTTGAACAGGATGTCGCCCTGTTGGCTATCTTCAAGCAGGTTGGCACAGCGCAGGATGGTCGATTTCCCAGAGCCGGAGGAGCCAATCAACGACACTACGTCGCCACGGTGCGCCGTAATATCGACCCCTTTGATGACTTCGAGATCACCATAGGCTTTGTGCAGGTCGCGGATTTCGAGAACGGGTGTGTCTTCGGGCAAGGGCAGACCTAGGTTTAATGGCGGTTTGGAGACTGGTTCAGGGACTCAATAGGTCGCAAAATACGGTTGATTGCAATGCGCAAAACGGCTGACGCGGGGGGAAATGCGGCGAAATGCCGGTATTCCCGTCCGAATGGTCAAGGTCACGCAGAGATGAGAGGGCCAAGGGCTTTCCGCCCGAAGCGCGACGCGCACATGGCCCCGCCAAGGCGATCAGGCCTCTGGTGTGACCCTTTGGCGGGCCAAGGCCGAATCGCGATCATTGATGCCAAGAAGGTTTGACGCCAGCCGTACCAGCGCATCCTCTTCGGCGTCGCGAATCCCATCGGCCAGCACGACCTTCCACAGCGCCTCGATGACGCCAATCCGATCCTCATAGGCCACGGCGTCCTTGATGGCGCGGGTAAAGCGCACGGTATCAGGGGCAGTGGCCTCGACGTGTTCGGCCTCTTTGCGCAATTGGGTCGCCTCAAACGGTGACAGTTCATAGCGCTGGCGCAGCACACGGTCGATCTGGTCGGCCTCTTCGTGGGTATATTCGCCATCGGCCAGAGCGATGCGCACCAAAAGCGCCGTCAAGGCAAGGCGGGCGTCGTCATGGGAGACGGTTTCGGGGCTGGCCTGTGTCAGGCGCTTGAAGAATTCGGTTATCATGGGGATGATTTATGCCTCTGGGTCCAAGGGCGCAAGGCGGCTCCTCAAAGCGTGATCCGGTCTTCGGGTTGGATGCCGAGCATATCTTCGATCTCCAAGACGGTATCGGCTTCGGCTTTGACGTGCACGCCATCGGCAATCACCACCCGGCGAAAGGCGGGCAGGATCGAGAGGCGGTGCGCGTAGTCGATATTCTGGCGGATCAGCAGGGCAAAATCCGGCGTGCCGGGGGCTTGGGCTTCGAGTTTCTCGCAGGTGGCGCGCATTTTGGCGGCCTCAACGGCGTTGAGATCAAAGCTCTCCTGCAAGATGTGGTCGATCTCGCTTATTTCCTGAATGTGGTAGTGCGAATCGGATTTGGCGATCCGCACCAATAGCGCGCCAAGGGCGAGATGTTCGTCCGGTTCGGGGAGGGGCGGGGTCGAAGGCGTTCCCGTCAGGCGTTTAATCAGGTTCTCAAACATCAGGCGTCATACCCTTCCACAATCACAAGCTCTCCAGTGCTCACCGGGTCGCGAAGGGCTTTCGCGGCCTGATAACCCGCAGAATGGTAGCAGTCGAGCGCCGCCTTGTAAGAGGGAAATTCGATAACGACATTGCGCGAGCGGGCGTCGCCTTCGACGGATTCAAACGGGCCGCCGCGCACAAGAAACCGCGCGCCATACTCGGCAAAGGGGGCGGCATTGGCGGCGACATAGGTTTTGTAGGTGTCGATGTCCTGCACGTCGATCCGTCCGATCCAGTAACCTTTGGCCATTGTATGTGCTCCCTTCGGGGTGTTTGAAATTCAAAATAATCTTTGGACAATTTGGAAGAGGATGTCGTCCAAGGCAATCCCCCCCGGATCGAGATTGGTCACGAGAAGGCCAGCGATGCGGGGGCGGTCCTGTTTGGTGCGAAAGCCAAGCTCGGTTATGCTGGGGCCGGGGCGCAGGGTTTGAACGCCGATGCGGCGGCCGGTGCGATCATAAAACCGCAGGGTCACTGTGCCTTGGCGGCGCGGTGCGGCGAGCGCGGTGGCATAGTCGGTATGCAGGCGCAGGGCGATGGCGGATTGATCGGCATCGAAGAGGACCGCCACCGCGCCCTCGCCCCGCCCCGAGAGGCGGTCAAAGCCATGCGGTCCCAGCGGCAAGAGGGCGTTGGAGCCAAAGCCGCGATGGAAGGCAATCGAGAGGTTTTGTCCGCGCGGATCGGTTTTTAGAGCAAGCGGGCGTGTGGCATCGCCGGGGCCAAGCGCATCATGAGGCGCGCCGGTCGGGCCAGGGGCCGGGATCAGGGATTGGCCTTGAAAATGGGTTCCGATGGAAAGACCGGCGCTGCGCAGCGTATGATCGAGGTTGAAGCCCGGTTCGCCCCGGTGGGGCAGGGTTTCAAAGTCTTGCCTTTGGTCCAGCGTCGCGGCCAGCGCCTTGTAAGGCACCGGCACCACCTCGGCCCGGAGCGGCAGGGTAGCAAGGCAGAGGGCAATAGAGAAAAGCGCGCGCATGGGGGCACGATAGCGCGTTTTGGGGGGCAGCCAACGCCTTTTGTGCGGCGTTGGCCCGATGAGGCTTAGACGAGGCGCGAGTTGTCTTTGGCGGCGCGGATAAAATCCTTGAACAGCGGGTGCGGATCGAAGGGTTTGGATTTCAGCTCGGGGTGGAATTGCACGCCGAGGAACCACGGGTGATCCTGCCATTCGACGATTTCGGGAAGGCGGCCATCGGGGCTCATGCCGGAGAATTTCAGGCCGACCTCTTCGAGCTTTTCGCGGTAGGTTGTGTCGACCTCGTAGCGGTGGCGGTGGCGTTCCTCGATGGTGGTGTCGCCGTAGATTTCGGCCACTTTAGAGCCTTCCTCGAGCACGGCGTTATAGGCGCCAAGGCGCATGGTGCCGCCTTTGTCGTCGCTGGCTTTGCGGGTGATTTTGGCGCTGCCCTGCACCCATTCCTTGAGGTGATAGACGACCGGCTCGAAGCGTTTTTTGCCGAGTTCGTGGTCAAATTCCTCGGAGCCTGCGGTGGTGATCCCGGCCATGTTGCGGGCCGCTTCGATCACGGCCATTTGCATGCCGAGGCAGATGCCGAGATAGGGCACCTTGCGTTCGCGGGCGAATTGCGCGGCTTTGATCTTGCCTTCGGTGCCGCGTTCGCCAAAGCCGCCGGGCACGAGGATCGCGTCATAGCCTTCAAGGTAGGGGGCGGCGTCTTCCTTGTCGAAAACCTCGGCGTCGACCCAGTTGACGTTGACCTTGACGCGGTTGTGCATGCCGCCATGCACCAGCGCCTCTTTGATCGACTTATAGGCGTCTTCGAGTTGGGTATATTTGCCGACAATCGCGATGCTGACTTCGCCATCGGTATGATGAATGCGGTCGTTGACGTCTTCCCAGGTGCGCAGGTCGGGTTTGGGCGCGGGGGCGATGTCGAAGGCGTCGAGCACGGCCTGATCCAGCCCTTCGTAGTGATAGGCGAGCGGGGCTTCGTAGATCGACTTGAGATCATAGGCGGCGACCACGGCCTCTTTGCGCACGTTACAGAACAGGGCGATCTTCTGGCGTTCTTTTTCCGGGATCGGTTGTTCGGAGCGGCAGACGAGGATATCGGGCGCGATGCCGATGGATTGCAGCTCTTTGACCGAGTGCTGGGTCGGTTTGGTTTTGAGTTCGCCGGACGCCGCGAGATAGGGCAGGAGGGTCAGGTGCATGAAAATACACTGGCCGCGCGGTTTGTCGTGGCTGAATTGGCGGATGGCCTCGAAGAAGGGCAAGCCTTCGATGTCGCCCACGGTGCCGCCGATTTCGCAGAGCATGAAATCAACCTCATCATCGCCGATATTGATGAAGTCCTTGATTTCGTTGGTGACGTGGGGGACGACCTGAATGGTTTTGCCCAAATAGTCGCCGCGGCGTTCTTTTTCGAGCACATTGGAGTAAATCCGCCCCGAAGAGACGGAATCCGTCATCCGCGCAGGCACGCCGGTAAAGCGTTCGTAATGGCCAAGGTCGAGGTCGGTTTCAGCGCCGTCATCGGTCACGAACACTTCGCCATGCTCAAAGGGCGACATCGTGCCGGGATCCACGTTCAGATACGGGTCCAGTTTGCGCAGGCGCACGGTATAGCCACGCGCCTGCAAAAGCGCACCAAGGGCGGCCGAGGCAAGGCCTTTTCCCAAAGACGACACAACTCCACCAGTGATGAATATATACCTTGCCATGAATCGGCGACTCCCGTGAGTTCAGACTTTTTGAGGTGCCCACGACGGAAGAATTCAAACAGAATCTGTCGCAGCATCACGGGACTTAAGTATATCAGGATTCGCACCAGCTTGGCAACCGAACCGCAAGATGCTGTTACGGTTCGGCAGAGATCGACAAGCAGTGGTGGGGAGGGTGCGCGTTACGCACCCGGCAAGCAGCGTTGGTGTTGTGCGACCAATCAGTCGGCGCGCGGCACCAGAGGCGCATCGGCGTCATCGCCACCCGGCGGCAGGAGCGTATCGGATGCCGGGGCATCCTCGACCTCTTCGACCGCGGCAGGCTGATCGCCGAGGCGATCGAGAACCGAGCTACCAGATGCGTTTTGCGCCGCGATGATCGTCAGCGTGATGGACGTGGCAATAAAGCCAATCGCGAGAATCCAAGTCACTTTGCCGAGGGCGGTCGCCGCAGCGCGGCCCGAGACGGCACCACCGCCGCCGCCGCCCATGCCAAGGCCACCGCCTTCCGAGCGTTGCATCAGCACGACGCCGATCAGCGCCAGCGCGAGGAGGAGATGGATTGTAAGGACGACGTTTTCCATGGGACCTGTCAGCGTTCGGTTGGTTCAGCGCGCTATGTAGGCAAGTTTGCTGCGCGGGGCAAGCGGGTTTCCGAAAAGGAATCCGCACAAGGACAGGAAACAGGCACAGGAAAAGACCCATTGGGAACAGCGCGGGAAACAGCGCGGCTGTTAACGGTCAGTTTTCGACATCGTCGATATCCACCTGTCCCGCGAGCATCCGGCGCACAATCGACCAGCCAAGACCGATGCCAAGAACAGCCGACAGCGCGAAAATCCCGATCCATGTATTGAGATCACGGTTATCCAGAGACAACATACCCCAATCATAGAGCACCCAGACCAGCGCCCCGACCACGGAGAGCACAAGGAACATGCCAAAGCCCCCAATCGAGCGCAGCGTGGCGCGCAGGTAGATGATATAGCCAATCACAAGGAGCAACCCGAGGAGCACCGTGAGCGGCGTTTCCTCAAGATAATTGCCCCGGCTCCAACGGATAAAATTCCATTGGGTGGGATTGTAGGTGAGGGCCAGCAGAATGAATGCAAAGACCCAACGCAGGAACAAACCCATTGTGACTCCAAATACTTTTCCCTTGGTTTGCGAAAATTTACGCCCGCTGTCCAGTGTCATGGCACATTTGCGGTTTCGCGCACCCAACATCGCGGCTAAAAGGGCGCGGGTTTGACCTCTGAAAGGATCGGATATGGCTAACGTTGTTGTCGTTGGTGCCCAGTGGGGCGATGAAGGCAAAGGCAAGATCGTCGATTGGCTGAGCGAACGCGCGGATGTCATCGCGCGGTTTCAGGGCGGTCACAATGCCGGTCATACGCTTGTCATCGACGGGAAAGTCTACAAGCTGCACGCGCTGCCTTCGGGTGTGGTGCGGGGCGGCAAACTTTCGGTGATCGGCAATGGCGTGGTGCTTGATCCGTGGCATCTTATCAATGAGATCGAAACCGTGCGCGCCCAAGGCGTCGAGATCAGCCCCGAGACCTTGATGATTGCGGAAAACACGCCGCTGATCCTGCCGATTCATGGCGAATTGGATCGGGCGCGTGAAGAGGCGGCATCGAAGGGGACGAAAATCGGCACCACCGGGCGCGGCATTGGCCCGTGCTATGAGGATAAGGTTGGGCGCCGGGCGATCCGGGTTGCCGATCTTGCCGACGATGCCACGCTTGAGGCGCGCGTTGATCGGGCGTTGCAGCACCATGATCCGCTTCGCAAGGGGCTTGGGATTGACGCCGTTGACCGCGACGGGCTTGTGGCGCAACTCAAGGAAGTTGCAGCGAAAATCCTGCCTTTTGCGGCACCTGTCTGGAAGGTGCTGAACGAAAAGCGCAAGGCGGGAAAACGCATTTTGTTCGAAGGGGCGCAGGGCGCGCTTCTCGATATTGATTTTGGCACCTATCCGTTCGTGACCTCGTCCAATGTGATTTCGGGACAGGCGGCGACGGGCGTGGGGATCGGGCCAAACTCGATTGATTATGTGCTTGGGATCGTCAAAGCCTATACGACCCGCGTTGGCGAGGGGCCGTTCCCGACCGAGTTGGACGATGCTGATGGCCAGCGTCTTGGCGAACGTGGGCATGAGTTTGGCACCACCACCGGGCGCAAGCGGCGCTGTGGGTGGTTTGATGCGGCGCTTGTGCGCCAGACCTGTGCGATTTCGGGCATCAACGGCATCTCGTTGACCAAGCTTGACGTGTTGGACGGGTTCGAGACGCTCAAGATTTGTGTCGGGTATGACCTTGATGGCTCACGTCTGGATTATCTGCCGACAGCGGCGGACCAGCAGGCGCGCTGCAAGCCGATTTATGAAGAAGTGCCGGGGTGGAGCGAATCGACGGAAGGCGCGCGCAGTTGGGCCGAGCTTCCTGCGAATGCGATCAAATATGTGCGTCGCGTGGAAGAGTTGATTGATTGCCCTGTGGCGCTACTTTCTACATCGCCGGAACGCGAGGATACGATTCTCGTCACCGATCCGTTTGCCGATTGAGGGCATGAATAGATGGCACTGAGCTATAAGGCGCGGCGGCGCTGGGCATTGTTTATCCTGCTGGTGGGAATCCCGGTTTACCTTGGCGTGGCTTGGGGGGTGCTGAGCCGTCTGTCGCTCTGGCAATTGCCGATGTTTGTTGAGTTTGTGATCTATGTGATCTTCGGCGTGGCGTGGGTTTTCCCGCTCAAGCCGATTTTTAAGGGCATCGGTCAGGCCGACCCGGACGACACGGATCAGGGCGGCTCCTGATCCAGCCACAAAAAAGGCCTCCCGGTGGGAGGCCTTTTGGGTTTTGGCGCGGTGCGGTGTTAGCCTGCGGCGCGGTCTTCGGGTTTGAAGGCGATACTCTCAGACGCGGTAAAGCGGCCGCCGGAAATCTTGGCGATTTTGTTTTCGCGCAAGAGTTGGCCGAAGGTGCGCAGCGTGTCTTCGCGGTTGAAATTCTCTTCGTCCACATCGCGCGCCATGCGCATCACCATCGGGCGGGAGAATTTGTCGCGCCCTTCGACGTAGGTCAGGTAAGCCGCCGCCGCTTCGAGCACGTCGGGCAGGCGGGTGGCGCCGACGGATTCGGCAAACTCGGCAAAACTTGAGGCGTCGTCGATCTCCGCGCCGGCCGGCATTTCAGGAGACTTGGCAGCAGCCTCTTTCCGGTCGGCGGCCGACACGCGGCGCGGGCGAACAGGGCCGCGCGATGTGTCGTCTTGTGTGTCTTGTGCGGCGGGGGGGGCCTCGTGTGTCGCGGTGTCGATGCGTTGTTCGGCCACGAGTTTAAGCGGGGTTGCCGCCGCGCGGGGCGATGGATTGCCATCACGCGGGCCGACGCGGCGCGGTTCTGTGCGCACGACCGAGGCCAAATCCTCGCGGTAGGCTTCGGTTTGGTCGCTGGCGGGTTTGGCGTCTCCGGCCTTTTTCTCGGCTTTGGTTGCCGCGACCGCAGCGCGCAGATGGGCAATCGCCTGACGGCGGCGGCTTCCTTCCGGCTCGTCCATTTGGTTGTCGGTCTCGCGCAGGAGACGGGACATATCTTCGCCGGTATTGACCAGCGCCTTGGGGCGTTTGGGGGCCACGGGCGCGGTATCCTGACCAGTTTCCGGGCCATACTCCGGGGGCGCGTCCTGGGCGGGAGCGGCTTCGGCGGCGGCATCGCTGCGGTTCAGTTCGGCTTCGACTTGGGCCAGTTCGGCGAGCAGGTCGGCCTCGTCCTCGGGCGACAGGCTTGAGGCGGGCTGTGCGTCGCTTGCTTTGATGTCGGCGTCATCGGGTTCGGCTTCGAGGAGGCCTTCGGAAACAGCGGCTTCGAAATCGGATTTTTTCATCCGAAGGACGCGGGCGCGGATCGGCTGGGCCGACTCTTCGGCTGCCTCTGCGGCACTCTCTGCGGCGGGCGAGTCGTCGATGGCGTCAGAGTCTTTTTCAGCATCTTCGGCCGCGGCGGCCGCGGCCATTTCATCATCGAGTTTCAGAACCGATTCGATCTCGCGGCGGGTTTCGGACAGGAAACTTTCGGCGTGTTCGTCTTCGGAGAAATCATCGTCTTCCGGCTCTTGTGCGGACTTGGACACGACGGCGCGGATGCGCTGAAGCTTGGCGGCGATGCTATCGTCTTCGGGTTCGAACGCGTCTTCGGGATCGAGAATTTCGGCCTCGGCGTATGCGGTCAACTCGTCGCTGTCTTCCTCGTCGGCCTCGTCAACAGTTTCAGCACTGATTTGGTCGTGGTCTTCGGCCTCGACGACCTCGGCGGCGTCCTCGATGTGCGATGTCGCGTCAGTGCCTTGGTCAGCGTCTTGGGCGGTGTCTTGAGCCGCTTCAACCGTGTCGTCCTCGGTTTGGGCGACAGGTGCCTCTGCCTCTTGGTCGTCTTGCGCGACCTCTTGTGCCGCCTCGGCGCTCTCGTCACTAAAATCTGCGATCTCCGGTTCGGCCTCATCGGGCGCGTCTTGGGGTGCGTCTGCGACGTCTCCTTCGGCCTCAAGGGGAGGGGTTTCGGCAGCAGGGACTTGGGGCGCGTCTTGGGGTGCGGTCGCTTCTTCGGTCGCCGCGTCGCGATCGCTTGCCTGGGGCGCGCCTTCTTGCGGCTCTTGCGGGGTGGCCTCGGGGGGGTGCGGGGCGTTGGCGCTTAGGTAGATGGCGCCTTCCTCGGTCCGGGCACTGACACGGCGGGCGATCTCGCGCTCGGCAATGCGGGCAAGCATCTCGGCATCAGGGGTCGGGGGTTCGGCACCAAAATAACGATCATCAGCGGCGAGGTCGCGGAAATACTCTGCAATCGCCTTCATTGTATCAAATGAGTCGTCGAACCCTTCGAGGGTGCAGGAAAAGGTCCCATAGGAGACCGTTAAAACTTTGCTATTCGTAACCATAAAAGCGGGTCCTTTGAACTACTCGGTGTTCTGTTTACCACGTAAGGAAAGACGAAAGCTGACCGATTCTGTGCAATGCAGCGTATCATTTCTAGGCGAATTTGTGGCGCTGTTGCCAGTTGGGGGGGAGAATTGAACCAAATGCCCGAGATTGTTCACGATTTGGAACCTATCGCGCTTGTTGGTGCTGGGCGTGTCGAAATTGGAGACATTGCGCTGGCGCGTCGGTTCACCGCGCGGGTTGTGGCGGCGGATGGCGGCGCGCATGCCTGTCTTGATGCGGGGGTGGTTCCCGAACGTGTCATTGGCGATATGGACAGTGCAGATGGCCTAGTGGCGCGCGGTATTGCACCCGAAAGGATCATGCGCATCCCAGAGCAGGACAGCACCGATTTTGACAAGGCGTTGCGCCATATCCGGTCGCCGCTTGTGATTGGGGTCGGGTTCCTTGGGGCACGGATTGACCACGAATTGGCCTGTTACAACGTGTTGCAGCGCCATGCGGCGCGGCGTTGCGTTTTGCTTGGCGAGGAGGATTTGGTGTTTCTTGCGCCACCGCAGATCACGCTGCCGCTTGCGGAGGGAACGCGGGTTTCGCTTTTCCCGATGGGGGAGGTGCGTGGGCGGTCAGAGGGGCTGCGCTGGCCGATTGAGGGGATCGCGTTCGCGCCCGATGGTCGGGTCGGGACATCCAACATGGCGGTTGGGTCCGTCGCGGGGCCAGTGAAGATTGAGGTTGATGCGGCCAAGATGCTTGTGATCCTGCCGCGCGCCCATCTTGAGGCGGTGGTCGAGGCGCTGAGGCGCGCTGAGACGCGCTGGCCCGCCTAGTGTGCGGTCAAAGAAAACCGGTCGATGCAAGATCGGCCCGTTAGGAAAGACGCTCGGTTTCGTGTGACACCGGGCCTTGGGGAAGCGAGGGGAAGCGAGCGCAGACGCGCCCGCCCCAACCTTACGCAAGCCGCAAGGGAGGGGGCGGGGTATCCGGTTCAGATGGCCAGATATTCGCTGCGCAGTTCTTCGTTGGCGAGGACTTCGTCCGCCGCGCCGTCAAAGACAATGCCACCAGTGTCGAGGATCACGGAGCGGTCGGCCAGTTCGAGCGCACGCACGGCGTTCTGTTCGACGATCACGGTTGTGATGCCCTGTTCCTTGATGATGCGCAGGGTCTTTTCGATCTCATCGACGATCACCGGCGCAAGCCCCTCATAGGGTTCATCCAAGAGCAGCACCTTGATGTCCCGCGCGAGCGCGCGAGCGATGGCGAGCATTTGCTGTTCCCCGCCCGAGAGCGTGACGCCTTCTTGTTTGCGGCGTTCGCCGAGGCGCGGGAACAGTTCGTAGATGCGGTCCAGAGACCAGCCGATCGGCGGCGCGATCTGGGCCAGTTGCAGGTTTTCCTCGACCGTGAGGCCGGGGATGATGCAGCGGTCTTCGGGCACAAGGCCGATCCCGGCAGCAGCGGCCTCATGGCTTCTCATGAGGTGCAGCGGCTGGTGGTCGAGCCAGATTTCGCCGTGGGTCACTTGCGGGCTATCCATGCGCGCGATGGAGCGTAGGGTCGAGGTTTTGCCCGCCCCGTTGCGCCCGAGGAGGGCAAGGATTTCGCCCTCGTGCACGTTGAACGAGATGTTCTGCACGATGTAGCTTTCGCCGTAGTAGCTCTCCATGTTCCAGATGGAGAGATAGGCGGGCGCGGTTTCGGCCAGGTTATGGCCCTTGGAGAAGTCGGGTTTGACGTTCATGGCAGGGTCTCCTTATGCCGTCTCGCCGAGATACGCTTCGCGCACCTTCGGGTTCCCACGGATGTTTTCCGGGTCATCCTCGACCAAGGGCGTGCCTTGGGCAAGAACGGTGATCCGGTTGGCGAGGCTGAACACAACATGCATGTCGTGTTCGATGATCGCGATGGTGATGTCGCGCTCATCAGCGATCTGCTTGAGCAGGTCGATGGTGTTGTTGGTGTCGGCCCGTGCCATGCCGGCGGTGGGCTCGTCGAGGAGCAGCAGGCGCGGCTCCTGGGCGAGGCACATGCCGATCTCAAGGCGACGTTTGTCCCCCCGCGACATCGAGGCCGCGTGCATCTCTTTCTTATCGGCCATGTTCATATCTTCGAGCATGGCCTCGGCCTTTTCGACGATGTCTTTTTCGTTGTGCATGTTTTCAATGGCATGCATGCGGAAAGAGCCATCGCGCTTGGCAAAGCAGGGGATCATCATGTTTTCCATGACGCTGAGATCGGCGAAGATTTCGGGCGTCTGAAACACACGGGAAATGCCCATCTGGTTGATCTCGTAGGGTTTGCGCCCGAGCACCGATTGGCCGTCGAACATGACAGAGCCGGTATCGGGGATGAGCTTGCCCACGAGGCAGTTCAGAAGGGTCGATTTGCCCGCTCCATTGGGGCCGATGATGGCGTGAACGGTGTTTTCCTTCACGCTCAGATTGACATCGGAAAGCGCCTGTAGGCCGCCGAACCGTTTGCCAACGTCTTTGACTTCAAGAATTCCCATCGGTCAATTCTCCTTATTCTGCCGGTTCGGTTTTGGCGGTGTTGCTGTCGTCGTCTTTCTTGCTGGTGATCAGCTTTTTGATGCGCTGACCGCCTTCAACAAGGCCACCGGGCAGGAAGATCACAACGAGCATGAACAGAATGCCCAAGGTCAGGTGCCAGCCCTTGCCGATGAAGGGGTGGATGATAAAGACGACGAAGTCTTCAAGACCATCGGGCAGGAAGCTGAACCAGCCGTGCAGGATGTTGTCGTTGATTTTCGAGAAGATGTTCTCGAAATACTTGATGAAGCCCGCCCCGAGGACCGGACCAATCAGGGTTCCGGTGCCGCCAAGGATGGTCATCAGGACGACTTCGCCAGACGCGGTCCATTGCATCCGCTCGGCCCCGGCCAGCGGGTCCATCGCCGCCATCAGGCCACCGGCGAGACCGGCATACATGCCCGAGATCACGAAAGCCGCAAGCGCATAGGGACGCGGGTTGAGGCCGGTGTAGGCCATGCGGGTGTTGTTGGATTTGATCGCGCGCAGCATCATACCGAAAGGCGAGCGGAAGATACGGATCGCGAGGTAGAACATCAGCATCAAGATCACGGCGCAGAAGTAATAGCCGTTGTTGAAGGTGAATTCCCAACCGCCCATGCTCAGCTTGCTCGACTGGTTCATCACCAGACCGAAGAGATGCGGCGCGTTGGCCTCGTTGGCGCCCAGGAGAACCTGCGGGTCTTCGGTATAGACCTGAAGGCCGGTTTCGCCGTTGGTGATCGGTGTCAGAACCGAATAGGCGAGGTTGAACGACATCTGGGCAAAGGCAAGCGTCAGGATCGAGAAGTAAATCCCCGAGCGGCGCAGCGATATAAAGCCAATCAGCAGCGCAAAGATACCTGCGGTTGCGATGGCGAGGGGCAGCCCCCAGATCACGTTGTAGTCGAGAAGCTTATACATCCAGACCACCGAGTAAGACCCCACCCCGAGAAAGGCCGCGTGGCCAAAGGAGAGGTAGCCGGTCAGGCCGAAGAGGATATTGAAGCCGATGGCGAAAATGCCAAAGATCGCGAAACGCTGCATCAGGTCCGGGTAGCCCGCGTTGAACTGCGCCATTGCGCTTTCGGTTGGGAACGGGTTGAGCAGGATCGGCGCACCGAGGGCGAGGATCGCCACAACGATCATAAGGGCCGTGTCTTTTTTGTTCATTCCGAGCATGGTTTATTCCTCCATCACGCCTTTGCGGCCCATGAGACCCCGCGGACGGGTGAGCAGAATGATGATTGCAACCAGGTAAATGATGATCTGGTCGATACCGGGCAGGAGCGATTTCACCTCGTTCATCGAGGCGAAACTTTCAAGCACACCGAGCAGGAAGCCCGCGGCAACAGCGCCCGGAAGCGAACCCATGCCGCCGACAACCACCACGACGAAGGACAGCACGAGGAAGTCCATACCCATATGATAGTTTGGCGAGTTGATTGGCGCATACATCACCCCCGCAAGCCCCGCCACGGCGGCTGCAATGCCGAACATGATGGTAAAGCGGCGGTCGATGTTGATGCCCAGCAGGCCCACGGTCTCGCGGTCAGCCATACCTGCGCGCACCACCATGCCGAAGGTGGTAAACTGAAGGAAAGCAAAGACCCCGCCAATGACCAGAGCGGAAAAGAAGAAATAGACCAGACGCCAGTAGGGATAGATCACGGTATTGGCATCAAAGCCCAAGAAAACGCCGAAATCGAACGCGCCGGTCAGAGCGTCAGGCGCACCGGTGGGGATCGGGTTCGCGCCGAAGAAATATTTTACCAGCTCCTGAAGCACGATGGCGAGACCGAAGGTCACGAGGATCTGGTCGGCGTGTTCGCGTTTGTAGAAGTGTTTGATCAGGCCGCGTTCCATGATGAAACCGATGCCGATCATGATCGGGATCGAGAACAGGATCGACAGCGGCACCGCCCAATCGATCAGGCTTGCGCCAAATTCCGGTCCGAACCACGCGTGCACATAGGGCGTTTTGACAACCAGCGGGTTGCCAAGAAAGTCCTGTTGCGTCGGATCAATGGTTTCAAAACTAATGGATAGAATTTTCGAGAGAGTGACAGCACAGAAGGCGCCGATCATGAACAGCGCGCCATGCGCAAAGTTCACGACGCCAAGCGTGCCGAAAATAAGTGTAAGCCCGAGCGCGATCAGCGCATAGGCCGAGCCCTTGTCGAGCCCGTTCAGAATCTGAAGGATGATTGCGTCCATGGTCCCCACCATTTGACTATTGGGAAAGGCGCCTTACCGGGAAGTTTCGTATCCCTGTGCCGTGGCGTTGGCGCTCGTGGTGAGTGGCGGGCGGAGCAATCCCGCCCGCCACTACACGTGAGACTAGGATCAGGCGCCCGGGTTACAGGTGCCGAGCGATGCTTCGGCGCCGCCGAACATTGCGTGATCCGCTGCGTATGTGACCTGATCGACCGGAGTCTTCTCGACCACTTCGAGCGTGTCATACTCGTTGGTCGGGTTGTCGCGGCCTTTCATGACCAGCACGTCTTTGAAGCACTGGTGATCGTCGGCGCGATACAGGGTCGGACCGTTGCCCAAGCCGTCGAATTCGAAGCCTTCGAGGGCTTCTGCAACGGCGCAGGGGTTGAACGAACCGGCGCGTGCCACGGCATCTGCATAGAGCAGGGTCTGGGCATAGCAGGTCTGTGCCGAGTTGGACGGCGGACGGCCATACTTCTTGCCGAAGGACTGCACGAATGCCTTGGTGCCTTCGTCCTGAAGCTGCCAGTTCCAGTTCATCGACCCATACACGCCTTTGATGTTTTCACCGGCACCAGCCGCCATCAGTTCGGAGTAGAGCGGAACGACGATTTCGAACTGCTTGCCGTTGACCACCTTGTCGCGCAGGCCGAACTGAATCGCGTTGGTCAGCGAGTTCACCATGTTGCCGCCGTAGTGGTTCAGAACCAGCACGTCCGCGCCGGAGTTCAGAACCGGAGCGATGTAGGACGAGAAGTCGGTTGCGGCGAGCGGAGTCAGCACGTTGTTGACGGTTTCCCAGCCCATCGCTTCGGTTGCGGCCGCGATCGATTCCTGCTGTGTCCAGCCCCAGGTATAGTCCGCGGTCAGGTGATAGGCGCGACGATCGGTGCCGTATTCCTTCGAAAGCACCGGAGCCAGCGCAGCCGCCGACATATAGGCGTTGAAGAAGTGACGGAAACCGTTGGCCTTGCGGTCCTTGCCGGTGGTGTCGTTGGAGTGGGTCAGACCGGCCATAAAGATGATGCCAGCCTCTTGGCAGAGACCCTGAACAGCCACGGCGACGCCCGAGGACGAACCGCCGTTGATCATCACGACGCCGTCTTTTTCGATCATCGACTTTGCCGATGCGCGGGCTGCGTCCGATTTGGTCTGAGTGTCGCCGGTGACAAATTCGACTTTTTTGCCGAGAACGCCGTCGCCGCCGAGGGCTTTGGAGCTGAAGGTGTTCAGCGCGCCGCCGTCACCCATGCCGTTGATGTGCTCAACGGCGAGCTCCTGAGCGCGCAGCTCGTCCATGCCTTCGTCAGCATAGGGGCCGGTCTGGGGCACGTTGAAGCCGAATTTTACGGTCGAGCCGGTCGGCTCGTTCGTGTAGGCAGCCGCCGAACTGGCGGTAAAGATGGTCGGCAGCGCAACGCCGGCGCCTGCAACAGCACCGGTCTTGAGCACGCCGCGACGTGTCATAGTGGTTTTGGACATGTAATCCTCCCAGTTTGTAATTCTTGACTTGCGGCTCCTCTCCCGCAGGCCAAACGCACTTTGTGCAAATTCATTATCAGGGGGAGTTGGAAAATTTCGCAACAACTGCTTTCAAAGCAACAATTTTTTTGTAAATTAATCCACAATACCGTGGTATGCATTGTAAAGAAATTATTCTGCACTGCGGAAAGCTGTTGAAATGACGGAGAAATGCTTATGGCGCGGGACACTTTAACCGGGAGCCGTATCCGCGAACGTCGGGCGATGGCCGGAATGCGGCAATCCGAACTTGCACGTGAGGTCGGTATCTCGGCGTCTTATCTCAACCTGATCGAGCATAACCGTCGCAGAATCGGCGGCAAACTCCTTGTGGATATTGCGCAAATTCTTGGCGTGGAGCCTTCGCTTCTCAGTGAAGGGGCCGAGGCGGCGATGATTGCCACGCTGCGGGAAGCGGCGGCAGGGGGGCGGGAGGCGCAGCCCGAATTAGACCGTATTGATGAATTCGCGGGGCGGTTTCCGGGCTGGGCCGAGCTTGTGGTGGAAAGCCATCGCCGGATTGCCTCGCTTGAGCGGGTGGCGGCGACATTGACCGACCGTTTGACCCATGATCCACATCTCGCCACCTCGATGCATGAAGTTTTGACGATGGTGACGGCGATCCGGTCCACGGCGTCGATCCTCGCCGAAACACAGGAGATCGAGCCGGAGTGGGAAAAGCGGTTTCAACGCAACCTCAATGAAGACAGCCGCCGCCTTGCCGAAAGCACGCAGCAGCTTGTGTCTTATCTTGATGGAGCGGGGGACGTGGGCGCCAGCCTGACCTCGCCGATGGAGGAGGTGGAGGCGATGCTGGCGGCGCATCGCTATGTTTTCCCTCAGTTCGAGGACGCAGAGGACGCGTCGGCGTTCGATCTTGGGGCGTTTGTCGCGGCGCAACCGCAGCTTACATCGGAGGGCGCGCGCGACCTTGCGGTATTGGCGTTGCGCCAGTTTCGCAAGGATGCCCGGCTGATGCCGCGAAAAGATGTCGAGGCTGTTTTAGCGGAGGAGGGGCTGGAATTCACGCGGATCGCGCAGCGGTTCGGGGTCTCTATGTCGACGGTGTTTCGTCGTATTGTGGTCCTTTCGGAGACGCTATTGCCGCGAGAGCTTGGGCTTGTGGTGTGTGACGGATCGGGGACGTTGATGCTGCGCAAGCCGATCGAGGGCTTTCCGGTGCCACGCTTCAGCGCGGCCTGTCCGAAATGGCCGCTTTTTCAGGCTCTGAACCGACCTTTGCGGCCCATCCGTCAGCAGGTCACGGTGACCGGGCAGGACGCGCGGGCGTTCGACTGTTTTGCCGTCGCCGAGGCGATTGGACCGGGGGCGTTCAACGCAGAGCCGCTCTATCATTCGTATATGTTGATCGCCCCGCTTGAGAAAGCGCAGGTGACGGCGCCTGAGGTTGGGGCGAGTTGTCGGGTCTGTCCGAGCGTTGATTGCGGGGGGCGTCGTGAGCCTTCAATCCTAATGTAAGGGGGCTGATCTATGTTTCGACTTGGTTTTTCCGACAGGGACACTAAGATCGACAAACCAGATATAGACGCACGAACGCGTGTCGGGGAGGGCAAGCGGTATGGGCAAACAGGTTCTTCTTATTGAAGACGAGCCGAATATCATCGAGGCGATCAGCTTCATTCTTTCACGGGATGGCTGGGCCGTAGCGACCCATTCAAATGGACATGATGCCGTTGAGGTTGTGCAAGATGCCAAACCGGATTTGTTGATTCTCGATGTGATGTTACCGGGTAAAAGCGGTCTCGATATCTTACGGGTCTTGCGTGAAACGCTGGGTCCGGGGGAATTGCCGGTTATGATGCTCACGGCGCGGGGCCAACTCAAGGACCGGGAAATGGCCGAAAAGGCCGGGGTTAACCGCTTTATGACAAAACCGTTCTCCAATGCAGAAATGTTGGAGGCGGTGCGCGAGCTGGTCGCGTCGTGAGCGAGCGGCACGCGCCAATCTTCCTTGAACGGCAAGGCTATCGCGGGCGACGTCTTGTCGATTTCATGCGTATATTGCCTTTGATTTGCGGCTTTCTATGGTCTGTGCCGCTTCTTTGGGCGACCGGGCCGGAGGGGTCCGTCACCACATCCGAGGCAATCGGCTATATTTTCGGGGTTTGGTTTTTCTCGGTTCTTGTCAGCGCGGGGGCATCGCTTCTCTTGCGTCGGTCGGGTCTCAATATCGAGCGCAAGGACGGGTAGAGCGCTATGGCGACGATGAATATCCTTGTCGCGGTGTGTCTTGTCTATGTGACGTTCCTGTTTGCCGTCGCCTTTGGCGCAGAACGTGCCGCACGGCGGGGGCAGGGCGGATGGCTGCGCTCTCCGGTGGTCTACACGCTATCGCTTTCGATCTATTGCACGGCGTGGACCTTTTACGGGGCGGTGGGCAACGCCGCGCGGTCGGGGATGGAGTATCTCACGATCTATATTGGCCCGTCTTTGGTCATGATCGGATGGTGGTGGGGGCTTCGCAAATTGGTGCGTATCGGGCGCACCCAGCGCGTGACCTCAATCGCTGACCTTATTTCATCGCGCTATGGCAAGTCGAACCTGCTTGCCGTTGGGGTCACGGTTCTCGCGGTCATTGGCACCACGCCCTATATTGCGCTGCAACTTCAGTCCGTGACGCTTAGTTTCTCGGTTTTTGCCGATGCGTCGGATAGTGCGGGCACCCTGACGGATATGGACGCGACGGCGCTTTTTGTAGCAATGGGCCTGACGCTTTTCACGATCCTTTTTGGCACGCGTAACCTTGATGTCAACGAACGCCACCACGGGGTTGTGATTGCCATCGCGGTTGAGGCGATCGTCAAGCTTTTCGCGCTGACGGCGGTTGGGGTGTTCGTTGTTTGGGGCATTAGCGGCGGCGTTGGCGAGATGATCGCGCGGATTGACGCGTCTGAGCTTGGTCATTGGCAGATGCGGGGTGACCGGTGGGCCTCGCTTATCTTTCTTTCGGCGGCGGCGTTTCTCTGTTTGCCGCGGATGTTTCAGGTTCTTGTGGTTGAAAACGACGACGAGGGCCATCTGCGCACCGCGTCCTGGGCGTTTCCGGCCTATCTCATGGTGATGAGCCTTTTTGTGGTGCCGATCGCGGTGACGGGGCTTGATCTTTTGCCGGAAGGGTCCAACCCGGATCTGTTCGTGCTGACCCTGCCGTTGGCGATGGGCAATGATGGTTTGGCGATGTTGTCGTTCATCGGCGGCTTTTCGTCTGCGACATCTATGGTCATCGTGGCCGCCCTTGCCCTATCGACGATGGTGTCCAACCATATCGTCATGCCGATCTGGCTCTCGGCGACGGGCGGCGGGGCGATGGTGTCGGGGGATGTCCGCAATGTCGTCATCATGTCACGGCGCTTTTCGATCGCTGGGGTCGTGGTTCTTGGTTATCTTTATTTCCGGTTTTCGGGCGGCGGCGCGGCCTTGGCCTCTATTGGGCTTGTGTCTTTTGTCGGCGTCTCACAGTTCCTGCCTGTGCTTTTGGGCGGCGTGTTTTGGCGCGGGGCGACGCGGGTTGGGGCGTTTATGGGGCTTTCGGTTGGGTTCGTGGTCTGGGTCTATTGCCTTTTGTTGCCGAGCTTTGGGCCGGATGTGATTATGCCGACCCATATCCTTGAGCAGGGGCTTTTCGGGTGGTCTTGGCTGCGGCCTCAGGCGTTGTTCGGGATTGAGGGGCTTGATCCGCTGGTGCACGCGATCCTTTGGTCGATTTCGCTTAACGGGTTGGCGTTTGTTCTTGCCTCGATGCTCGGCTTTCCGACCCCTCTTGAGCGCTTGCAGGGGGCGCAGTTCGTGGACGTGTATGAGCACAGTTCCACGCCGCAAAGCTGGAGCGGGAACGCGGCGCAGAGCGAAGACCTGATGATAATGTCGCAACGCATTCTTGGGGCGCGAGAGGCGCAGGCGTTGTTCGAGGGTGAGGCGCGCAGGCAGGGGGTCAGCGGCTATCTTCCAGACCCGTCGCCGGATTTCCTCCAGTCGCTTGAGAGGGCGCTTTCGGGGTCGGTTGGCACGGCGACGGCACATGCCATGATCGGTCAGATCGTCGGTGGGGCGTCGGTTACGGTTCAAGACCTGCTGGCGGTGGCGGATGAAACGGCGCAGATGATGGAGTATTCCAACCGTCTTGAAGCCAAATCCGCAGAGCAGGCGCGCACGGCCCGACAATTGCGACAGGCCAATGAGAAGCTACAGCAGATTTCGGTGCAAAAGGACGCCTTCCTAAGCCAGGTCAGCCATGAGCTTCGCACACCGATGACGTCGATCCGGGCGTTTTCAGAAATCCTGCGGGATAGCGACAGGTTGAGTGAGAAAGAGCAGGTCAAATATGCGTCGATCATTCACGATGAGGCATTGCGGCTGACGCGATTGCTGGATGATCTGCTTGATCTGAGTGTGCTGGAAAACGGTCAGGTGAACCTCAATATTCAACGCGGTCAGCTTACGCAGGTGCTTGACCATGCGATTGCCTCGGCGCTGACGGGAAATGGGCCTGAGGGGCTGAGTATTGTGCGCGATACATCCCGCGAGATGCTCTGGTTGACGACGGATCTTGATCGGTTGAGCCAAGTGTTCATCAATCTGATTTCCAATGCGCGCAAATATTGTGATGCGGATGCACCCGAGCTTGAAATCCGTGTGGGGCATGAGGGCGATGCCATACTGATTGATTTCGTGGACAACGGCACAGGGATTTCGAAAAATGATCAGGCGGTTATCTTTGAAAAATTCGCCAGGGTCGGAACGATGCGGGCCGGGGGGGCGGGGCTTGGGCTTGCCATTTGTCGCGAGATTATGGGGCGACTGAAAGGGTCTGTGAACTACCTTCCGGGGCAGGGCGGCGCGGCGTTCCGTGTCACCTTACCGGTTTCGTCGACGGTTGCGGCGTGAACGAAGAGGCTTTGTAAAGGGCTTGGTAACCTTGGGGCGGCTAGGGTCGGGCAAACCCGATAGTTGCGCCCGGACCATGCCAGAGACACACGTCAAATCCATCCTGCACAAGATGTCATCCCCGAATACCGGGGCAAGTTTGCCCGTCGCGCGCCAGCTTC